>JBFXHR010000043.1:0-22841 GCA_050176815.1 Kiritimatiellia bacterium | reverse complement strand
GAGCGAGACGCTTTCGCGCAGGCCGGTTTCCTCCGCGGGGGAACGGCCGGGCGCGGGGAGGATCGCGGCTTGGGCATCGGTGAGAGGTTGCATGGGTTTATCCTTTCGGAGCATGTCAATGCAGCGATTCCGGCAGACGCGGAAAAGCCAAGGGGCGACCCGATCCGCTTCCAGGACGCCGGCGCGGCACAGTTTGAGGAACGTGTCCTGGACGGCGTCGCGCGCGCGGTCGAAGTCGCCGGTCAGCCGGCAGGCGTACTGGCACAGCGGCCGCTCGTAGCGGGCCACGGCGTCGCGGATCCATTGGGTTTGGTCGGGTTTCATCGGTTTTTCCGGGCGGGGACTCATCGGGAACCTTCGCTTCGCATGGGGGCCCTCACTATGTCAACGAACGGGGATGTGCTTTCTTAGAAAATATTTTGTGGTTTTGATCCTATCATGCATCGCGAATTGACGCTTTTTCGCAAAACTGGGATGCTTTTCGGCCTACCAGCCGCTGGAGAGGTCTATGAGCCGTTTTTTCGGAAAAATCTTCATTTTTCGCCATTTTTTGGCGATTTTCGCCGTTTTTTCGTTGTTTTTGCCTTTTTTTAGGCCGGCGGCGGCCGCAGAAGGGGGCGTTGGCGTCATTCGGGGCATCGCGGTGGACGAACAGGGCGTGCGCCTGCCCGGTGCCGGGATTTGGCTGAGCGCAGAGGGCCGCGAGCCGCCGCTGAGTTTGTCCAATCAGAGAAAAGACAATCAAACGCCGCTCGATCCAGCGGTGGATTTCGAGTTCACCGGGCTATCGGCGGGAATCTATCGGCTCGAAGGCGTCAGCGATCGGGTCCAGCCGGTTGAAATCGAATTGAAGGAAGGGCAGATGCGCCAGGACGAGGTCCGGGTGTCGGTTTGCCGCGAACACGATCTGGGCGGGCGCATTTGGTTCGCCGTGATGAATGATCGGGCCGACGAAGCGCGGAATTTGCTGGAGCTGGGGGCGAATCCCAATCCGGATGAACCGGGGAAATCATTGCTGTCGCTGGCGGCCGCCCATGCCGGCTTGGACATGGTTCGCCTGCTGGCGGCCGCCGGCGCCGCAGTTTGTCCGTCGCCGGAACCGGAATCGCGCGCGAAAATGCGCGAACCCAATCCGGACTATGCCCGGGTGAACGGCTTGACGCCCTACGAAAACGCCCTGTGGCGCGGGAAAACGGAAACGGCTCAATTTCTGCTGGAACGCGGCGCGCAGACCAACGACTTGATCGTGCCGCCGCCGGGCGCGGTCCGGGGATCCGTCGTCGATGAAGACGGCCAGCCCATCGAGAGGCTTCAAGTCGATTTGACCCGGGCTGTCGCGCCGGGCGCGCCCGTGCGCAAATCGGCCTGGACGGATGCGCAGGGCGCCTTTTTCTTTCCGGCGCTGGAACCGTGTGCCTGGAATATCCACATTCCCGGCTTGGCTTTGAACGAGTTCGGTCCGGTGGCATTGACCTCGGAAGCGCCGACGGCGGACCTGCCGCCGCTGCGCGTTTCCCGGCGCGTTCTCGGCACGCAGAAATTGCTGGGGCATGCGTTGATGTTGCTGTCGGCGGACGAA
Source organism: Kiritimatiellia bacterium (assembly GCA_050176815.1). Taxonomy (GTDB): domain Bacteria; phylum Verrucomicrobiota; class Kiritimatiellia; order CAIQIC01; family Lenti-01; genus Lenti-01. The sequence continues at coordinate 21,262 of JBFXHR010000043.1, read as the reverse complement.
ATCCGGGCGCTGGTGGCCGAAGGCGCCGACGTCGATTGCGCCGGCGACGGGGGCCGGACGCCGCTCATGCGGGTGGCGCAATGGGGCACGCTCGACGCCGTGCGCGCGTTGGCGGAAGCGGGTGCCGTCCTGGACGCGGAAAACGACGACGGCCTCACGGCCATGGATCTGGCCGTGCTGCGCGACCGGAAGGATGTCGTCGCCTATCTGCGGGAAAAAGGCGCGCGACCGAGCGGTTTGCCGCCGCCGCCTCCGGGGCGCGTAGGCGGCGTCCTGCTGGACGAGAAGGACCGTCCGCTGCCGCGCATTCCCCTGCAATGCTCGGCCGGAGAGGAAGCCAAACTGCTGGATCCTTTGGCGTTCACCGGGTCGGATGGGAGTTTCCTCTTTGTCCGACTGGAGCCCGGCGAATACGACGTCCGGCTGTTTTCCACGCCCGGGATCTTGCTGTCGGCGACGCTGGCCGAACCGGATTTCGCCGTCACGAACGCAGTGCTCCGCTGTGCGCGCGAGGCGGCGCTCGACGTGGCGCTGGGGCTGCATCTCCAGGTGGATTCGCCGCACGTCGCGGAAGTGCTGAAGGCCGGGGCCAACGCCAACCGCACCAATGGCCTTGGGCAAACCGCGCTGATGATCGCGATGGAAAACGGATACCCGAAGGCGGTCCAGGCGCTGCTGGAGGCCGGGGCGCAAGTGAACGCGGCGGATCCGGAAGGCGCGACGGCCCTGCACGTCGCCTGCCAGCGCGGCGACACGAACGCCGCCGCGCGGCTGATCGCGGCCGGGGCGAAGTTGGACGCGACCAACCGGGCCGGCCGCACCCCGCTGGACGTCGCCGTTTGGGAAGGACGCGAGGAAGCGGCGCAGCAACTTCGCGCGCTGGGGGCGCCCGGCTCCGTGGCGGAATCCAAGGCGATGGGCGCCCTATGCGGCACGGTGCGGGACGACGCCGGTGCGCCCATCTCGAGTGCGTCGGTGCTGTGCACCCGTGTGGGCGACGAGATTCATGGCCGGTATGGCAACATGACCGACCGGGACGGCCGCTACCGCATTGGCCGGCTGCCGCTCGGCACCTATGAAGTCCAGCTGGGCTTTGGCGACGAAGACCGAAAAACGGTCGTGCTCTCCAATCGCGACGAAACGGTGCAAGGCGTGGATTTCCGCAGGCCCGGTTCGGGCGATGCCGATTGGAAACTGCTGCATGACAGCTCCTTCCTGGACGGGTCCGTCGCCCGGCGGCTCAAAGAAGGGGCGGATCCGAACGCGCGGGATCCGGATGATGGCCAAACGGCGCTGCATCGGGCGGCTTCCGATCCGCAGCCCCGCGACGTCCAGATTTTGCTGAATGCCGGGGCGGACGTCGATGCGACGAACCGCTGGGGTCAGACGGCGCTCATGATCGCCGCCGAGAGCGGGCGGTCCGGCAGCGTCGAGCGGTTGTTGAAGGCGGGGGCGGATGCCGGACGGATCGACTACAATGGGCGTTCGGCGCTGCATCTGGCCTGCAAAAACGGCAATCGCAACGCGGTGAAAATGTTGATCGAAGCCGGCGCCGACCTGCAGCAAACCAACCATTGGGGGCGGACGCCGCTGGACGAGGCCGTATGGGAGAACCGTCCGGAAGTGGCCGCCGCGTTGCGCGCCAAAGGCGCGCCGGGCACGGTGACCGCGCCCAAACCCAGCGGAACCATCCGCGGCATCGCCGTGGACGAACACGGCGCTCCGCTGCAAAACGTCGTTCTCCAGGTCCAGCGGCAATCGGGCGGCACGAACGATTCGGGTGGGCACGCGGAATTGCGGATGGAAGCGGATGGATCTTTCCACATGTGGGGACTCCCTGCAGGCTGCTACCGCTTCGCCTCGGCTTCGCAGTTGGAAAATCCCATGGTCATCTGTCTCACCAACGATTGGGACGTGCAAAAAGACGTCCGCGTTTCGGTTCCGCGCCGCTGCGTGCAAGAGGCGGCCCTGTTTGCAGCGGTCGCCGACGACGATTCCGACGCCGCAGGACGCCTGCTGACGGCGGGGGCCGATCCCCGCGGTGTCGATGGCGACAACGTGAGCCTGCTCGAAATGGCTTTGAGCCAATGGGCCACCAACGTCGTGCCGGTGCTGCTGGCGCACGGCGCCGACCTGAATGCGCCGAATGCCGATGGCTACACGCCCCTTCGCCGCGCTGTCCGCGATTGGTCGAGCTGGAAGATTCCCTATCTGCTGCGCTTGGGCGCGGCGGTCCGGCCGGAGCAGGGCGGGAGCCCGCTGCTTATGATCGACGTGGTCCGGCGCGATCCCGGCGAAGACGAGGACAAACTGCGTTTTCGCCTGCGCCATCTGAACCGCTGTGCGAAGACCGCCCGGCTCCTGATCGGCGCTGGCGCGCCCGTCGACGTGCACGACGAAGACGGCCAGACGCCCCTGCATTACGCCGCGTTGAACGGTTATGCCGAGTGCGCGAAGATATTGCTGAAAGCCGGCGCCGACCTGAACGCCACGAACGCCGCCGGCCAAACTGCGCTGGACTTGGCCGTGGCCCACGGACAAACCCACGTCGCCGCCGTTTTGCGGGACTGCGCCGCCGCGGATTGACGCCGGGTTTCCAGCGCCGGATAAATTCTTTCCATTGCATGGACAATTCGTTCCATTGGACGAACACCTAGACTCTGTTGCATTACGTAGCTGCACGAGCCGCAAGCGACGCGAAAAAACGGGTATTGTTTTATAAAACAATACCCAGTTTGGTTTTGGGCGGGTCGGTCGGAATTGACGGGGGAAAGGGGCTTATTTCTTCCGGAGCGCTTGGGCGAGGATGCCGCCGAAGAACAGGGCGAGGACGACGCCGGCGATGGCGGCTCCGATCCAGCCGAGGAGGGCGAGGGCCGTCATGACGACGCCGGCGATAAGGACGCCGAGAAAGATGGACAGCATGGAATGGGCGAAACTCATGCCGAGCAGCCAGCCGGCCATGGCGCCGGTCCACGCGCCGGTGGCGGGAAGGGGAATGGCGACAAAGATGGTCAGGCCGAGGGTCTCGTACTTCTCGATGTCGGCGGTTTTGCGGCGGGTGCGGGCGAACAGCCAATCGAAGAATTTCTTGCCGACGGGGATTTTCATGCAGAGATTCGAGACGGGGCCGAGGAGCAGCAGGATGAACGGGACGGGGAGCATGTTGCCGAGAACGGCATAGAGAAAGATTCGCGCGGAGCGATAGAGGTCGTCGCGCCCGAGGCGGGTGGACTTGTTTTTGTCGGAATAGAGGACGTGGCCGACGGGAATGGCTCCGCGCAACTCGACGATGGGGAGGGTGGAGATGGCGACGATGGCGGCGTCCTTGGAAAGGCCTTTTTCGCGCAGGTTCTCGGCGATCTTCTGGCCGGCGCTTTTGTGGGGGACTTCGACGGCGGTTTCGGCGGAGGCGCGTTCGAGGATTTGGGCTTCAGAGTCCGGGATGGGATGGGAGGGAGCGAGGGGGACCGATGTTTTTACGACATGGGAAGTGGCAGCCTGATGCAGGACTTCCTGTGCCGCGGCGGTGAGCGAAATGGAAAGAAGAACGGAAACGAGCAGGGATTTCATCGGGCGAGGAATTCCTTTTTGATTTTCTTGAAGCGGCGGAGCATGCGGAAGAAGTGGATGGTGTCGGCGAGGGGGTGGACTTTGCTTGTTTCGTCGCCGTAGATGGTCTGGATGGTTACGGCGCCGATCTTGCGGCCCTGGAGCGAAAGGCGGAGAAGGATTTCCGATTCGGCGGCGAACCGCCGGGAATGGGCGGCGTTGGGGCCTTGGGGAAAGGCGGAACGGTGGTAGAGGCGGAATCCGCATTGGGTGTCGGGCACGTGCTGGCCCATGACGCGGGAAAGCAGGGCGGACATGAATCGGTTCACGAAGCGTCGGAGCCACGGCATGTCGGCGACGTTGCCCATGCGGTTGCCAACGAGGACGGGGCTGTGGGTGCGCTCGTAGGCCTGCAAAAAGGCGGGGATGTCGGAGGGGGCGTGCTGGCCGTCGGCGTCGAGGGTGAGGGCAAGGTCGTAGCCATGTTCGCGGGCGTAGTCGAAGCCGGTCTGGAGGGCGGCGCCCTTGCCCTGGTTGTGGACGTGTTCGAGCACGATGGCGCCGGCATCGGCGGCGGCCTTGTCGGTGTCGTCGGGAGAGCCATCGTCGACGACGATGACGTCGGGGCAGTAGTCGCGGACTTCGCGGACGACGGCGGCAACGCGCTTTTCCTCGTTGTAGGCCGGGACAAGGACGCAGGTTTTCAGGGGCGGCTTGGCCATGGAGGGAGGGGCATCAGTAGGCGTTCTGGCGGTTGAAGAAGGTCTGGATGAGGATTTTAAGGTCGAAGGACAGCGACCAGTTCTCCAAATAGTAGAGGTCGTGCTGGACGCGGTCTTCGATGGAGGTGTCGCCGCGCAGGCCATTGACCTGGGCCCAGCCGGTCATGCCGGGGCGCGAGACGTGGCGGGTCATGTAGTGGCCGATGCCGTCCTTGAACTGCTCGACGAAATGCGGACGCTCGGGACGGGGGCCGACGAGCGACATGTCGCCCTTGAGGACGTTCCAGAATTGGGGCAGTTCGTCGAGGTTCCATTTTCGGAGGAACTCGCCGATGCGGGTCCGCCGGGGATCGCCGGGCGTGGCCCACACGGGGCCGGTTTCGGCCTCGGCGTCGATGGGCATGGTGCGGAGCTTGTAGATGGTGAACGGCTGGCCGGCGATGCCGCAGCGGGCCTGGCGGTAGAAGACGGGGCCGGGAGAACTGCGCTTGACGAGCGGCGCGGCCACGAGAATCACCGGCGCGGAGACCAGCAGGCCGACCAGAGCTCCGGCGACGTCTTCCAGGCGCTTGAGGACGCGGTTCCAGAAGGCGTCGAGCGGCCAGGACGCCATGCCGATCAGCGGGATGTCGGCGACGTGGTTGACGCGGACGCGGGAGGTGAGCACGCCATAGAGATCCGGGACCATGCGGAAAGGGATCAGATTGCGTTCGCAATGGAAGAGGATTTCGGTGAGGCGCTTGTGGGAAATGGTCGTGTCCGCAAGAATGATTTCGTCGATTTTCTCCGCCGCGACCACCTTTTCCAGTTCGCCGATGTGGCCTTTGACGAGTTTGGGCGTGATGGCGGAGGAAAGCGGAACCGCGCGTCCGCCGGGATCGACGGGGAGAAGGTAGCCGGCCAGCCGCGAACGCAGGCGCGGTTCGCGCTCGAGGGCGCGGCGGATGCGCGCGGCGAGATCGTCCACGCCGATGATGAGGATGCGGCGGATGGGGGCCGTGCGGCGGGCCCAGTGCATCTCGATGCGGAAAAGGGCGAAGCGTTCGACGAGCACCAGCGCCAGCACCGTGAGGAAGGCCAGCAGGGCGACGGTACGAGAGTAGGGCGGCCAGCCGGGCGGGCGGTAGCCGAACGATAGCACCAGCGCCATGGCCAGTGTGATGGCCACGCCGCGGACGATCCGCGGCAGCTTGTCGCCGAAGGGGCCCAGCTGGGGGCGGATGTAGAGCCCGACCAGGCGGAAGATCAGCACCAACAGCGGGGCCAGCACGCCGGCCGCGGCCAAATACATGATGCGCGGAGGAAAGATTTCGTTGTGTTGCAACGGGACAATCCCCGAATCGAAGCGAATCCACACCGCCAGCATGACGCCGCAAAAGGCGGCAACGGCGTCGGCGACTCCGGCCAGAATGCTGCAAAAGGCGTCGAAATTGTCTCGAGGGGCTTGCATGGCTGGAGGGCTACAATACGAAATGGCTCGAAAAGCGACAATCAGAGAATTGAATTGCGGCGATGCGGGGAAAGACTGCGGGCGGTATGGGAAATCGCATGGGATTTGGCACCCGGGTCGAAGTTGGAACTCAATGAACGAGATAGCACACTTAATTAACTCTCCTCTGCGGAAATTTGCTTATATCGCAATGCAAATGGATTGTTATGAGGAATATATCGCGCACAGTTAATAAAGTCTGCATTGCAGAGTCGGATTCGCTGTGGAGCGTGGAATTGTGGCGGGACGGGTTCCGGTGCCTGAAAAGAGAGTGGCGGATATGGGCGGAAGATCGGTATGGTGAAGCGGTGAACGTTGGGCGGAAAAGCGTAGCGGTGGGTTTGAGCGGCGGCGTGGATTCGGCCGTCGCGGCCTGGCTGCTGAAGCGCGACGGCTGGCGCGTGGTGGGCCTGACGATGAGCATTTGGGACGGCTCCGTGCCGATACCGGACAAGGGGCTTTCCGGGTGTTTCGGGCCGGGGGAGACGCGGGATCTGGAAGCGGCGAAGGAAGTCGCCGCCCGTATTGGCATCGAACACCGCGTGGTCCCGTTGGCGGAGGAATACAAGAAAAACGTGCTGTCGTATTTTCGGGCGGAATATTTGGCTGGGCGAACGCCCAATCCGTGCGTGCGCTGCAACCAGCGGATGAAATTCGGTTTATTGCTCGAGCAGGCGCGCGCCCAAGGGGTGGATTTCGACAAGTTTGCCACAGGCCATTATGCGCGGGTGCGGTTCGACGAGGCCAGCGGCCGCTGGCAGCTTCTGCGGGGAAAGGACAACGGCAAGGACCAGTCGTATTTCCTGTCGCGGCTTCGGCAGGAGCAACTGGCCGGATTGCTGTTTCCGCTGGGGGATCTGAGCAAGGGCGAGGTGAAGGAGATCGCCCGCAACCTGGGATGGGGCGATCTGGCGGAAAAAGACGAGAGCCAAGACTTCATCGAATGCGAGGACTATTCGGTTCTATTCAAGCCGGGCGATGCGGAGCCGGGGGATTTCGTGGCGCGCGGGGGACAGGTGCTGGGGCGTCATCGGGGCATCATCCATTACACGATTGGCCAGCGGAAGGGGCTGGAGCTGGGGGGGGGCGGCATGCCGTTGTACGTGCTGGAAATCGATGCGGGGCGCAACCGCGTGGTGGTGGGCCCGCGCGAGGAGCTGTATTCGCGCGAACTGGCCGCCGGAGATCTGAACTGGGTGGCGTTGGCCGGTCCGCCGGAGAAGCCGCTGCGCGTTTCCGTGCAGATTCGGCAGCGGCACCGCGCGGCCATGGCGACGGCGTCGGCGGAAGGAGGGCGGTTGATGGCCGCGTTCGACGAACCGCAGCTTTCGGTGACGCCGGGACAGGTGGCGGTTGCCTACGAGGACGACGTGGTGCTGGCGTCGGGCGTGATCGAAAAGTCCCTTCAAATATGAGTGCGGGGCGCCTCTGGTTTTGCTAGAAACAGTCGCATGGATTCCTTTTCGCTGAAAAACCGGAAACTGATAGAGCAGGCGGCGGGCGTTGCCCTGGTGGGGGTGCTGGTTTTCTTTTGCCTGTTGGTGCTGAAACCCTTTGTTTCGGCGATGCTGTGGGCGGCGATCCTCGTGTTCGCGTCCTGGCCGGTGTTCGGGTTCGTGAAACGACGGCTGGCGGGGGGGAACGCCGTGGTGGCCTCGGGCCTGATGACCCTGCTGGCGACGCTGGTGCTGGCGATCCCCCTCTGGATGTTGGCGGCTTCCTCGCTGGACGTCGCGGCCTGGGCCATGGAACGCCTGCAGGCGCTGCGCGAGACGGGCCTTCCCCGGTTGCTGGCCGCCCTGCAGTCCCATTCGTTCTTTGGCCCGTACGTGGATCCGGTCCGCGCCGCCATTGGAGAAATCTTCAGCGATACCGAGCGGGTGGCAGGTTGGGCGGCGAATGCCTCGAACGTTTCCGTGGGCTGGCTGGTGCAGCGGGGCGTCGGCATCGGATACGGCATTTTCCAGATCGTGTTCAGCCTGATTTTCATGTTTTTCTTCTATCTGCGGGGCGAGGCGGCGGCGGACACCGCGACGGCGCTGATGGAACGGGTGGCGGGGCCGTTCATGGCGCGGTTGCGCCGCCGGATGACGGCGACGCTCAACGTCGTGGTGCGCGGGACGGTGGGCACGGCTTTCGTGCAGGCGGCGGTGGCCGCGATGGGATTCGCGATTTTCGGCGTGCCCAACGTGGCGCTGTTTGCGGTCGGCGTCTTCGTGCTGGGCTTGTTGCCGATGGGGCCGCCGCTGCTGTGGATTCCGGTGGGGCTGTGGCTGCTGGGGAACGAACGGATGGCCGACGGCGTCGGCCTGCTGGTCTATGGCGGCGTGGTCATCAGCGGCATCGACAACGTGGTGCGGCCGCTGCTGATTGCCGGCTCGTTCGATTTTGGCTCGGTGTTGCGGCGCAGGCGGGCGCTGGCGACGGGCGCGGCCACCGGACTGCTGGTCGGCGCGGGCTTCGCGTTCGCGGGGTTGCCGTGGCTGGCGGGCGTGGCCGTGGCGGTGGCCGTGGGCCTCACGCCGTTTTCTTCGGCGGGCGTGGTGGCGTTCCTCGGCGGAGCCATCTGGCTGTTCGCGACGGGCGAGCTCATCAACGGCTTCTGGCTGTTTCTGTTCGCGCTCGGGCTGACGCTGCTGGCGCCGCTGCTGGCATCGACCGTCCGGCGCTGGGTGCCGGAGGCGGCGGCGACGCCGGTCCGGGCCCGTGCGGCGGAGGAGGGCGTGCCGTTCGCCATCATGGTTATCGGCGTGGCGGGCGGAATGATCGCCTTTGGCTTCATCGGCTTGTTCCTGGGGCCCGTGCTGCTGGCGCTGGGCTACGATCTGCTGCGCGAACTGGCGCGGGGGGCCCGGGAAGAATCGGACGGCGGGGGACTGGAAAGGCGGGAGCCATGACGTTGCAGGAGCGATTGGGCAAGTTCCGGGACTTCGCGTTGCGCGCGATCGGCGCGCTGCCGGGCGACGAACAGGGCGGCAGCCTGCCGGCGCGCCTCATCCGCGTGGGACATCTGTTGTTCCGGGGATACGTGGACGACGACTTGCCGATCCACGCCTCGTCGTTGACCTTCGTGACGCTGGCGTCGCTGGTGCCCATATTGGCGGTGGGATTTGCCTTGGTGAAAGGCTTCGGAATGGCGCAGGACCAGCTGGCCAACGTGTCGCAAATGGGGTGGTTCCTGCGGATGCCGGCGCAATGGCAGGAATTCGTCCAGTGGATTCTGGACCGGGTGAGCACGACGAATTTCTCGGCGCTGGGATGGATCGGGCTGGTGTTTTTCGTGTTCACGGCGGTGCTGCTGCTGGCGAACGTGGAGAAGAGCTTCAACCGGGTCTGGGGGGTGGACAAGAACCGGAGCCTGCTGCGGCAAATCACGAACTACACGAGCATGCTGGTGCTGGTTCCGTTGCTGATCGGCCTGGCCGGCGCCCTGAAGGCCCAGATCGCCATCAGCCGGAAAATCTTCGGTCTCGACGCCAACGTCTGGGCGCAGGATCTCGCGGCGTTCGGCATCATCTGGCTGGCGATCGGCTTCCTGTACGTGTTCGTGCCGAACACGCGGGTGCGCCTGCGGCCGGCCTTGACCAGCAGCCTGTTGACGACGCTGGCGTTCCTGGGTTGGATGCGGATGTTCACGGTGATGCAGGTGGGCGTGGTGAACTACGACCGGATCTACGGCGCGTTCGCGGCGGTGCCGGTGTTCATGCTGTGGATGTACGTGACGTGGGTCATCCTGCTGCTGGGCGCGGAATTCACCTTCGCGCTGCAGAATTCGGACACCTACCAGCTGGAAAGCGCGGCGGACACGGCGAGCATCCGCTCGCGCATCCTGGTGGCGCTGATGGTCCTGCGGCGGGCGGGCCGCGCGATGGAAGCCGGCCATGGATTTTTCGACGCGGCCGCGTTCGCGCACCGCACCAAGGCGCCGATCCGCCTGATCAACTCGGTGGTGGCCTTGCTGGTGCGCAAGGGCTATCTCGCGCAGGTCGTCCGCCGCGACGCGGCCTACGTCCTGATGCGCGCGCCGGACGCCATCCGGATCCGGGACCTCGTCGCGGAGATGATGCGCGGAAGCGGCGAGCACGCCGAAATCGAAGGCGTGCTCGCGCTGGACGCCCCGCTGGAGGAGACCCTCGCGAAAATCGAGACGGGCCTGGGGCAGGGGTTCGGGGAGTTGACGCTGGCCGACATGGTCGCGGCCGCCCCGGCCGAAAAGCCGGCCTGAGGGTTCCATGGCCTTCGACCCCGCCCAGCATCTCAACGCGGAACAGTTGCGCGCGGTGACGGCGCCCGACGGTCCCGTGCTGGTCATCGCGGCCGCCGGGACGGGCAAAACGCGCACGCTGACGCACCGCGTGGCCTGGCTGGTGCTCGAAAAGGAGGTCGATCCGCGGCGCATCCTCCTGCTGACCTTCACGAACCGCGCCGCGCGCGAAATGCTGGAGCGCGCCGCGCATCTCGTCGGCGGCGACGTCGGCGGGCTGTGGGGCGGCACGTTCCACCACGCGGCCAACCGCATGCTTCGCCGCCACGCGCCGTTGCTGGGCTACGGGCCGGACTACACCATCCTGGACGAAGACGACTCCACGCGCCTGCTCAAGGCCTGCATCGCCGAGCTGGGGCTGAAGGACAAGAAGTTTCCGAAGCCGCAGGTGCTCGGCAGCGTGTTTGGGCTGGCGGCGAACCGGGGCGCGCCCGTCGAGGAGACGGTGAAGGCGCATTTCGCGGAGCACGCCGTCGATCTCGACGGCGTGCTGAAGGTCCACGCGCTCTACGAAACGCGCAAGCGCGGCCTCAACGCGATGGATTTCGACGACCTGCTCGTCAACGGCCTGAAGCTCTTGCAGGAGCACGAGGACGTGGCCGCGTTCTACCGGGAACGCATGCGGCACGTGCTGGTGGACGAATACCAGGACACGAACAGGCTGCAGGCCGACTTCGTGGACCGGATCGCGGCGCAGCACCGCAACCTGCTCGCGGTGGGCGACGATTTCCAGAGCATCTATTCGTGGCGCGGCGCCGAGGTGAAGAACATCCTGTCGTTCCGCGACCGCTATCCGGACGCGACGATCTTCAAGCTGGAGGAGAACTACCGCAGCGTGCCCGGCATCCTGGAGGTGGCCAACCAGGTCATCGCGCACAATCCCGAGCAATACCAGAAGGTGCTGCGCGCCACGCGCGCCGCCGACGTGAACCCGGTTCTCGCGAAGCTGTCCGACGGCGGGCACCAGGCGCGCTACATCGTCGAAAAGGTCCGTCGCCTGCTCGAATCGGGCGACGTGGCGCCGGGGCAGATCGCGGTGCTGTACCGCTCGCACTACCATTCGATGGAACTGCAAATGGAGCTGGCGCGCGCCCGCATGGACTATGTGCTGATGAGCGGCGTGCGTTTTTTCGAGCAGGCGCACGTCAAGGACGTCTGCACGCTGCCGCGGTTGGCGGCGAACCCCGCCGACAGTCTCGCCTTTGCGCGCCTGGTGGAACTGTTTCCCAAGGTCGGACCCAAGAAGGCCCTGGCCCTGTGGCGCGCCCTTGGCGAGCACCTGAACCTGCGCGACGCCGGGAAGCGCGCCCAGCTGCGGGAAGGGCTTCCCAAGGAGGCCCGGCCGCTGTGGGAAGCGATGGAGCGGAAGATATTCCCCGCCGGCGAGGAAGACGGCCGGGTGCTCGACCGCCCCGACGAACTGGTGTTCCGCTTCGTGGAATCCTTTTACGGCGATTTCGCGGAGGACACCTTTGAGAACGCCAAGCAGCGCCTTGAAGACGTCGAGGAACTCATGGTCTTTTCGTCGAAATACAAGGACACCGCCGAATTCCTGAGCGAAATGGCCCTGCTGACCAATCTCGACGCCGAGCAGGACAAAAACAAAGGGCAGCCTTCCGGCGCCATCCGCCTGACGACCATCCACCAGGCCAAGGGGCTGGAATGGAAGGCGGTTTTCGTGCTGTGGCTGGTGGACGGCATGTTCCCCGCCGCGCGATCGCTCGAAGAAGCCGCCGACGAAGCCGAAGAGCGGCGCCTGTTCTACGTCGCCGTCACGCGCGCGAAGGACTATCTCTGGCTTTGCGTTCCGCGCCTGCGCAAGGCGCGCGACGGCGGGGTGATGATGTGCCCGCCCTCGCGGTTCATCGACGAGATCGATCCCTCGCTCCTGCAAATCGACAAGGCCGGCGGTTTTGCGCCGTCCCCGCCGCGCTGGAACCGCTGGTAGGCAAAGGCGGCCGCGGGCGCCGGGCGGGCGTTCCCTGAAATGGATTGCGCCGGGCCGCCAAAACTCCTACAAATCCCCCCTCGATATGGACCCCGTTTCCCCAAATCTCGCGGCGGCCTGGTGCCGCGGACAATGGCATGCCCGGAGGCCTTCGGAACCGCTGCGCGCGCTGGCCGTGGATAGCCGGCGGGCGGGGGCGGGCGATCTGTTTTTCGCGCTGAAAGGCGAAAAGGCCGATGGCCACGATTTTCTCTCCGCCGTGGCGTCCGCCGGCGCCTGCGCCGTCGTGCGCGCGGATTTTCCCGTGAATCGGCTTCCTGCCGGCGGCGGTTTCCTGCGCGTGGACGACGTGCTCGCCGCGCTGGGCCGGTTTGCCGCGGGCTATCGCGCGACGCTGCCGGCGCGCCTCGTTGGCGTGACCGGCAGCGTGGGGAAAACCTCGACCAAGGAACTCGTCGCCGATCTGCTGGCCACGGTCGGCAAGACCGCGCGGACGGCGGGCAACTTCAACAACGAAATCGGCCTGCCGCTGAGCCTGGCGGGGGTGGGTGGCGACTGCGCGTTCGGCGTCATCGAAGCGGGCATCAGCCATCCGGGGGAAATGGCGCCGCTGCGCGACGTCCTGATGCCGGACGTCGCGGTGATGACGGCCATCGGGCCGGTCCACGCCGAATTCTTCGAATCCGTCCGGGCCATCGCGGAGGAAAAGGCCGCGCTGCTGGAAAAGCTGCCGGCTTCGGGGTTTGCCGTTCTGGATTTGGACGACGACTATTTCGAGGTCCTGCGCGGGCATTCATCCGCGCCGGTGGCGACCTGTTCACTGAAGCGGCGGGAGGCGGACTACGCCGGCGATCCGCAGGCCGACGGGACGCTGTGGGTCTGCGAGCGCGCCACGGGCGAGCGCGCCGCGTTGCCACTGCCGCCCCCGGGCGGCTACATGGCGCAAAACGCGCTGTGGGCGGTGGCCGTGGCGCGGAAATGCGGCGCGGAGTGGGGCGCGATCGAAACGGCGCTGCGGAATTTCCGGCCCGTCGGGATGCGCTGGGCCGTGGAAGACGTCGGCGGCTGGCGCGCGGTCAACGACGGATACAACGCGAATCCCGTCAGCATGCAGGCTGCGCTCCGGGCATTCGCCGATTGGCCCGTGGCAGGCCGAAAATTCCTTGCCCTGGGCCCGATGCTGGAGCTGGGGCGCCGGGAGAAAGCCGAGCACGAGGCGCTGGGGCGTTTCGCGGCGGCGGGCCGCTGGTCGGGCGTGGCCGTGGTTTCGCGGCATTCGGAGGATGCGGCGGCGCAGGCCGTCGCGAACGGGTTTCGCGATGGGGGGGGGGGCGCGGATCGTTTGTTTGCGGCGCCGGGACCCGACGAAGCGGCGGCTTGGCTGCGCGAACGGCTGCGTCCGGGCGACGCGCTGCTGCTGAAGGCCTCGCGCGGCGTGCGCATCGAACGGGTTTTGGACGAGCTGAAGAAAGAAAGTTGAGCCATGTTGTACTACCTGTCCCTGCTGTCCGACCAATTCACGCCGCTGAACGTGTTCCGCTACGTGACGTTCCGCGCGTTCATGGGCGCGGGCACCGCGTTTCTGCTGTCGCTGGTTCTCGGCCGCTGGATGATTGGCCGCCTGCGGGCGTACAAGATCGGCCAGATCGTGCGGCGCGATCCGGAACTGGACGTCATCAATCATCTGGGCAAGGCCGGCACGCCGACGATGGGCGGGCTGCTGATCCTCTTCTCGACGACGGTGGCCGCGCTGCTGTGGTGCCATTCGTCGAATCCGCAGGTATGGATCGTCGTGGCGACCATGCTGTTCATGGGCGGCGTCGGGTTCGTGGACGACTGGCTCAAGCTGCGCGAAAAGAATTCCAAGGGCTTGAAGGAATGGCAGAAGCTTGCGCTGCAGGGCTTGTGGGTGGCGATCGCGTTTGCCGCGATCGAAGCGGTTCCGGGCACCCGGTCCCACGCGCGGGAGTTGATGGTGCCGTTCTTCAAGGCGCCGGTCGTCGCGGACATGACGATTTGGGGCGCCGTGGCGTTCATGTTTCTGGTGCTGGTGGGCACGACCAACGCGGTGAACCTGACGGACGGCCTCGACGGGCTGGCGGCGGGCTGCATGAATTCGGTTTCGGCGGCCTATTTGGCGCTGGCCTACGTGGCGGGTAACGTGGTGATGGCGAACTACCTGCAGGTGCCGTCCATTTCCGGCGCGCACGAGTTGGCCGTGTTCTGCGGCTGCCTGCTGGGGGCGGGGCTGGGCTTTCTCTGGTGGAACGCCTATCCGGCCAAGGTGTTCATGGGCGACACGGGCAGCCTGGCGCTGGGCGGCACCATCGCGATGGTCGCCATTCTCATCAAGCAGGAGCTGACGCTGCTGATCGTGGGGTTCGTCTTCGCGGGGGAGGCGGCCAGCGTGCTGATCCAGCGCGCAAGCTGCCGGTTGCATCGCCGATTCACGGGAAAGGGCCTGCCGCCGGAGCGCCGTCCCTTCCGGATGGCGCCCATCCACCACCATTTCGAAATCATCTCCAAGGAGCGCGCGAAGGCCGAGGGCCGGCCGGAGGCCGCCGCGGAGAACTCGGTGGTGATCCGGTTTTGGATCGTATCGATCGTGTGCGCGTTGCTGGGGCTGGCGACGCTGAAACTGCGCTGAGGCGGCCGTGGGTTCGTGGCGCAAGGCGCTGGTGTGCGGGTTGGGCGCGAGCGGCGTGGCCGCGGCCACTCTGCTGCGCAAGGAGGGCGTCGACGTGGTCGGCGTCGACGAGCGCGACACGCCCGAAAGCCGAAAAAGCGCCGAAGCGCTTTCCTCCCAAGGCTGCGCCGTTGCGCTGGGCTCGGACACGCCGCCCGCCGGGGAATTCGACGTTGCCATCGCCAGTCCCGGCCTGCGGGGGGATGCGCCGTTCCTGTCCGGGATTCGGCGGCGCGGCATTCCGACGATCTCGGAACTGGAGCTGGGGTGGAGCCGGTTCCGCGGCCGCTCGATCGCGGTGACGGGCAGCAACGGAAAGAGCAGCGTGGTGAAAGCGCTGGCCGAATGTTTCGCCGCGGCGGGTCTCCGCGCGATCCCCTGCGGGAACTACGGACTGCCGGCGTGCCGGGCCGTGCTCGACGATTCCGCCGCCGATTGGCTGGTGATCGAGGCCAGTTCGTTCCAGCTCGAGACCTGCGCGGACTTCCGTCCGGACGTCGGCGTGCTGCTGAACGTGTTGCCGAACCACCTGGACCGGCACGGCACCTTGGACGCCTATGCCGGACTCAAGGCGCGCTTGTTTTCGCGCCAGCGAAACGGCGACGTGGCGCTGGTGCCGACGGAATGGCGCGAGCGTTTCCGGGAAGAGTCGGGCGGGGGCGGCCGGTGGAAAACCTTTGGGACGGACCCCGGCGCGGATTTCATCTATTTTTCCGGCCGGATTTCGGAAAAGGGCGGGAGGGGGATCGATCTTTCCGCCTCCTATTTCGGCAACGACGTGCTGGGACCCAATGCGGCGGCGCTGTACGGCGCGGCGCGGGCGGCCGGGCTCGCGCCGAAAACCGTGGAGGAAACGCTGCGGCGCTTCGAGCCGCTGCCGCATCGGGCGGAACCCATCGGCGAATTCGGCGGCGTGCGCTACGTGAACGACTCGAAGGCGACCAACCTGTCGGCGATGATCGCCTCGATCCGGATGCAGGATCGGCCCGTGTGGCTCGTTGCGGGCGGCCGCCCGAAAGAAACGGATTTTTCGCCGGCGGTTCCGATTCTCCGGGCGCGGGTCCGCGGGGCGTTCCTGATCGGCGAGGCGTCGGCGGCGATGGCGTCGGCCTGGGGCGCGGCGGTCGCCTGCGAGTCGTGCGGCACGCTGGACCGCGCCGTCGAGGCCGCGCGGCGGGCCGCCCGGCCGGGGGAGACGGTTCTGCTGTCGCCGGCGTGCACCAGCTACGACCAGTTCCGCGCCTTTGGCGAGCGCGGCGACGCCTTCCGGAAAATCGTCCGGAAAATCGCATGGGAAAAGGATTGAATCCACGGGGCGGAGGGGGCATAATCCGCCCCGCAAAGTTGAAATCGATTTAAAGAAGAAGCAAGGAGTCTGAAAATGAGGGTATCCGTAGTTGCCGGCTTGATCGTCGGCGTGCATGTGGCCGTGATTGGTTCGGTGGTCATGACGCAAGGTTGCGCCAGTACGCGCAGCGGCGACAGCGTGGCCGTTCCCGCGGCGGTGGAGCCCGCCCCGGTGCCCGTCCTGCCTCCGTCCGCGGCGGTGGCCGTTCCCTCGGTGCAGCCCGTGGCGTTTCCGTCCATCCAGCCTCCCGTCGAGCCGATGCCCATGAAGACCTCCGTGTCGGCGGAAAACGTCTACGTGGTGAAGCCGGGCGATTCGCTCTCGAAGATCGCGGTTTCGCACGGCGTGAATGCCCGCGAGCTCGCCGAGCTCAACCAGATCGCGAACGCCAACAAGATCATCGTCGGGCAGAAGCTGATTCTGCCGGACCACGCCAAGCCCTCGCAGTCGAAGCCCGCCGCAAAGTCGGCGGCCAAGACTTCCGCGAAAGGCGCGGCGGCTTCGGGCGACGGCTACGTGGTCAAGCCGGGCGACGCGCTCTCCAAGATCGCGGCGGCCCACGGCGTGAAGACCAAGGACCTGATGGCGGCCAACAACATTACGGACGCCAACAAGATCCGGGCCGGACAGAAGCTGGTCATCCCAGGTGCCAAGGCGGCGGCCAAGACAGAAGGCAAGCCGGCGGAAACGACGGCTCCGGCGGCCGAATCCGCGACCCCGCAGGCCGCCGAACCGGCGGTGGCGCCTTTGCCGGCCCCGGTTCCCGAAGCGGCCCCGGCTTCCGTGCCCGAGGCGGCGGTTTCCGAAGCGGCGTCCGTTTCCGCGGAAAGCCAGGGCGACATGCTGCCCTACACGGTTCAGGACGGCGACACGGCGGAGGGCATTGCCCGCCTGTTCGTGGTGCGCAAGGACGACATCCTGCGCGTGAACGACATTCCGGCCGGCGAGGACGTCAAGCCCGGCCAGAAGATCAAGATTCCTCCGTCCAGCCTGTAGGACGGACGTGCCCTTCGGGGCATGGCAAGGACGCCCGGCCCGCAAGGACCGGGCGTTTCGTTCGAAAGGAGCCAAGACGTGCGGGCCAGCGCAATTCTGATCATGGTGGTGGGCATACTGGTCCTGTTTGGACTGGTCATGCTGGTCAGCACCAGCGGGCCGCAGGGGGAAAAGCTGTTTGGGGATGCGAACTATTTCACCGAGCGCCAGGTCGTTTGGCTGCTGGTGGGCCTGGCGGCGGCGTTTGCCGCGGCGAAGCTGGATTACCACGTGTGGCTGAAGCTGGCCTGGCCCATGCTGGCCGTCACGCTGGTGTTGCTGGCGCTGGTCTACGTGCCGCACGTCGGGCTGAACGTCAAAGGCAGCCACCGTTGGATCCGGCTGCCCGGCGGCTTCAGTTTCCAGCCCTCGGAGCTGGCCAAATTCGCGGCCATCAACGCGCTGGCGTTTTGGTTCGGGACGAAGCGCCGCGAACGCAGCGGATTCGTGGGCGGAATCGTGGTGCCGGGTGCGATCCTGGGATCCATGCTGGGCCTGGTCGTGTTTGAAACGGACTTCGGCGCGACGGCGCTGATCGGCGCCACCGGCGGGCTGATGATGTTCGTGGCCGGCGCTCCCTTTCTCTTCCTGGTTCCCGTGGGCGCGCTGGCGGCCGGCGGGCTGGCGTGGATGATTTCGAAAAACCCGGAGCGCATGGATCGCATCACCGCCTTTTTGGATCCCGAAAAATACGCCCAGACCGAGGCGTTCCAGCTCATCCAGGCGCTCAACGCCTTCGTGGTGGGCGGCGCGTGGGGCGTGGGATTGGGCGAGAGCCTCCAGAAGCGCCATTATCTGCCCGAGGCCCACACCGATTTCATTTTCGCGATCATCGGCGAAGAGCTGGGCATCGGCGCGTCCGTCGGGGTGGTGGCGCTGTTCGTGGTATTCCTGCTGTGCGGGCTTCGCATCAGCGGGCGCGCCTCCGATGCCGGGGGGCGGTTGATGGCCTTCGGCATCACGATTCTGGTTTCCCTGCAGGCTGCCATCAACATCGGCGTGGTGACGGGCCGCCTGCCGACGAAAGGCTTGCCGTTGCCGTTCATCAGTTTCGGAGGGACGAGCTTGGTGATGCTGCTTTTCATGGTCGGCGTGCTGCTGAATATCGCCCAATCGGGCGGAACCGCTGGGAAACGACGCTCGTAAAACGGGCAGACGGCCCTTGCATCGGGCGGGTCCCGCGGTTATATTCCGGCCTTGTTTTTCCACAAAAGGAGTTGCAGATGGCAAATAAAAGCAAGAAGGCGCTGGACGCGGTGGTCAAGGATTTGAGGCTGGCGGATTTCGGCCGCAAGGAGATTGAGCTGGCCGAGCACGAGATGCCGGGCCTGATGAGCGTTCGGGCGGAGTTTGCCAAGGCGAAGCCGCTGAAGGGCGCGCGCATCGCCGGCTCCATCCACATGACCATCCAGACGGCCGTGCTGGTCGAGACGCTGCAGGCGCTGGGCGCCCGCGTCCGCTGGGCGAGCTGCAACATTTTCTCCACCCAGGACCACGCCGCGGCCGCCTTGGCCGTCAAGGGCACGCCCGTCTTCGCCGTCAAGGGCGAGACGCTCAAGGAATACTGGGAATACACCGACCGCGTCCTCGACTGGGGCAAGGAATCGCCCAACATGATCCTCGACGACGGCGGCGATGCGACGCTGTTCGTGCATCTCGGCGTGAAGGCCGCGAAGGAAGGCCTGAAGGTTCTTTCCGGCCCGTACGGCAGCGAAGAGGAGGAAATCCTCAAGGCCCAGGTCCGCAAGGCCGTGAAGAAGAATCCGGACCGCTTCCTCAAGATGGCCAAGTCCATCAAGGGCGTCACGGAGGAAACCACGACGGGCGTGCACCGCCTCTACCAGATGGCGGAGCGCAAGGACCTGCTCTTCCCGGCGTTCAACGTGAACGATTCGGTGACGAAATCGAAGTTCGACAACATCTATGGCTGCCGCCACTCGCTGGTGGACGGCCTCATGCGCGCCACGGACGTGATGATCGCCGGCAAGGTGGCCGTGGTGGCCGGCTACGGCGACGTGGGCAAAGGCTCGTGCCAGTCCCTCAAGGGCCAGTGTGCGCGCGTGATCGTGACCGAAATCGATCCCATCTGCGCGCTGCAGGCGGCGATCGACGGCTACGAGGTCATGACGATGGACGAAGCCTGCACGCAGGGCGACATCTTCGTGACGACGACGGGCTGCTGCGACGTCATCACCGAAAAGCACATGGTGAAGATGAAGAACCTGGCCATCGTCTGCAACATCGGCCACTTCGACAGCGAAATCCAGACCGCGGCGATGAAGAAGTACCGCTGGGAAGAGATCAAGCCTCAGGTGCACCGCATCTGGACGAAAAAGAACAAGTCGTTCCTGCTGCTGGCGGAAGGCCGCCTCGTCAATCTCGGCTGCGCCACCGGCCACCCGAGCTTCGTGATGAGCAACAGTTTCTCGAACCAGGTCCTGGCGCAAATCGAGCTGTTCACCCGCACGGAAAAATATCCCGTCGGCGTGTACACGCTGCCGAAAAAGCTGGACGAGAAGGTCGCGCAGCTGCACCTCGGGCATCTGGGCGTCAAGCTGGACCGCCTGAACCGCAAGCAGGCCTCCTATCTGGGCATTTCGGCGGACGGGCCCTACAAGCCCGAGCATTACCGCTATTGATGACGGATCGGTCGGGACGGAGCCCGACCCTCCAAAAGGCGAAGGACGGGATAGGCTGGAGGGACGACCTCCGTGTCGTCCGTCGGATTTCATGAAGATCGCTCTCCACGGCTTGTTTCCCGAAGAGCTGCAGGCGCTTTGCCAGGCGGCGGGCCAGCCCGCGTTCCGGGCCAAGCAGCTGTGGCAATGGCTGCAGGTTCAGGGCGCGACCCGCTGGGACCAGATGGGTAATTTGCCGCGCGCGCTGAAGGACAAGTTGGCCGAAACCCACACGCCGGAGCCCGCGAAGATTATGAAGGAATCCGGCGATCCCGGCGGCACCCGAAAATGGCTGGTCGGACTCGACGACGGGGAAAGCATCGAGACGGTGTTGATCCCCGCGCGCGACCGGAACACGGTTTGCGTTTCGACGCAGGTCGGCTGCAAGATGGGCTGCGCGTTCTGCGCGAGCGCCAAATGCGGGTTCGCGCGCGGGCTGTCGGCGGGGGAAATCGTGGCCCAGGTGCAGCTCGTCGCCGCCGCGTTGGGCCGTCGGCCCGACAACGTCGTCTACATGGGCATGGGCGAGCCGTTCGACAACTACGACGAAGTCCTTAAGTCCGTGCGCCTGCTGAACCATCCCGACGGACTGAACGTCGGTGCTCGGCGCATCACGTTGAGCACGAGCGGCATCGTGCCCGGCATCCGGCGGCTGGCGGGCGAGGGCCTCCAGGTGGAGCTTTCCGTTTCGCTGCATGCGCCGAATCCGGAATTGCGCCGGAAGCTGATGCCCATCGAGAACAAATACCCGATGGAGGCCCTGCTGTGGGAATGCGCGGACTACACGGCAAAAACCAAGCGGCACATTACCTTCGAATACACCCTGATCCGGGGCGTCAACGATGCCGTTCGCGATGCGGAAGAACTCGCCGGCCGCTTGCGGCGGTTTCCCTGCCGCGTGAACTTGATTCCGCTGAGCCCCGTCGGGGAATTCGCGGGCGAGGCCCCGCCGCGCGAGGCCATGGAGGCTTTTTTGCGGGTACTGGAACGCCGCGGGGTGGAGGGAACGCTGCGGGAATCCAAGGGAAAGGGCGTGGATGCCGCCTGCGGGCAGCTCCGCCGCCGGTCGCGCGCGTGAGCGCGGCGGGAGCGCGGGGGAGCAAAACGCTTGCCAAAATGGCGGGGGGGATTGGATGATGGCCGCGATGAACGAGGTGCTGTTGAGCGTGGAGGAATTGCGCGCGGGTTTCCAGACCGCCGAAGGATTCGTGCGGGCGGTGGATGGGGTGTCGTTCGACATTCGGCGGGGCGAAGTGCTGGGGCTGGTGGGGGAATCGGGATGCGGCAAGACCGTGACGGCGCTTTCGCTGTTGCGGCTGCTGCCGCGGCCGCCGGCGGTGATCGAAGGCGGCCGCGCGCGCTTCCACGGGCGGGATTTGCTTTCCATGCCGATCGAAGAGTTGCGGAAAATCCGGGGCGGCAAGATCGGGATGATCTTCCAGGAGCCGATGACGGCGCTGTCGCCGTTGCACCGGATCGGGGACCAACTGGTCGAAGCCGCGCGGCTGCACCGGGAGATTTCGACCGACGACGCATGGGC
>JBFXHR010000042.1:0-22960 GCA_050176815.1 Kiritimatiellia bacterium | reverse complement strand
ATCTGGGGCAAGACGAATTCAACGGCGCGACGCTGGACGTGCCGATGGCGCGCAACGAGACGACGGGGCAATGGGAAGCGTCGTTCACGGCGCCGGATTCGCCGAAGTGGTGTCTGGCGTTTTGTTTTTTCGATTCCGGGAATCACGTTTGGCACAACAACCATGCGCAAAACTGGCGGGCGCTCGTGGCGCGGGAGGAATAGCCGTTCCGGCGCGGACGTTTTCGGGGAGGGGGGGTGTTTTTTGGGGTTGATGGGGGCCGGGGGCGGGGTGTATCGTGGCCGGGCGTTTTCATATTTCTATGGAGCAAAGGAAATAGCCATGGCCGAAGAACTGCAGCATCTGATCGAACGTATCCGCAAAGAAGGCGTCGAGTCCGGGGAAAAGGCGGCGGATTCGCTGGTGGCGGAGGCGAAGAAGAAAGCGGCGGCGATCGTGGCCGAAGCCCAGAAGCAGGCCAAGGACATGGTGGCCAAAGCCGAGGCGGATTCGGCGGCGTTCGCCGAGCGCGGCAAAGCGACGCTGCGGCAGTCGGCGCGCGATCTGCTGATCAGCATCGGCGGCTCGGTGGGCGACGTGGTGGCGGGGATCGTGGACGCGAAGGTGGGCGCGGCGCTGACGCCGGACCTGATGGCGCAGATGCTCCTGAAGCTGGCGGAAGCCTATGCGCGGGACGGCGCGGAGGGCGGGATCGTCGCGATGCTGGGCGAAGCCGACGCGGCGGCCGTAAAAGCGGCGTTCGCGAAGGAATACCAGAGCAAGCTGGCGGCGGGGATCCAGATCGAAAGCAGCAAGGAAATCTTCAAGGGATTCCGCGTGGGGGCCAAGGGCGGACAGGTGTTCCACGACTTCACGAAGGAAGCGATTGCGGATTCGCTGTCGAACTTCCTGCGTCCGGAGCTGGCGCAGATCGTCAAGAAGGCGGCGGAATAGGGATCGGGGGATGGGTTTCTATCAATATCTGGTGTCGTCGCTGCCGGCGCTGTCGCTGGAGGCGCCGCCGCCGTTCGCGCCGGAGGAATTCCGGTTCAAGTGCCAGGGCGTGCTGGGCAAGGGCGACCTGGCGGAACTGGACCTGGTCCTGGCCGGCCGCGCGGCGGAAGGTCGCTCGGCGTTCGCGCGGGCGTGGGCGGGTGCGGACGCGCAGATCCGCAACACGGCGGCGAAGGCGCGCGGGGCGAAGCTGGGGGTGGAGGCGAAACCGTTCCTGAAGAGCCATCCGGGCTACGCGGTGTGGCTGGACAAGGAAGTGACCGACGCGCTGGCCAAGGCGAGCCCGCTGGCCCGCGAAATGGGCCTGGACCTGGCGCGCTGGAAATTCGTCGAGGACCTGGCGCGCGCGGATGCGTCCGGGCTGCCGGCGGTGCTGGCGTTCGCGGTCAAGCTGATGCTGGCGACGCGGTGGTCGGCGATGAAGGAAGAGGCGGGCCGCGAGCGGCTCGAGCAACTGGTTTCCCAGCTGGAAGAAAACGCGGCCCAAAGCGGCGCGGCGAGTTTCAAATAACGAAGGCGGTCGAAGATGAGCGAAAACGTCGGCAAAATCGTGGGGATCAACGGCAACCTGATCACGGTGCATTTCGACAACCCGGTGACGCAGAGCGAAGTGGGCTATGCCCGCACGGGCGACATCGCGCTGAAGTCGGAAGTCATCCGCATCCGCGGCGACAACGCGGAGCTGCAGGTGTTCGAGGACACGTCGGGCCTGAAGGTGGGCGATCCGGTGGCGTTCAGCGGCAACCTGCTGGCGGTGGAACTCGGGCCCGGCCTGCTGGCGCAGGTGTACGACGGCTTGCAGAATCCGCTGCCGAAGCTGGCGGAGCAGTGCGGGTTCTTCCTGCAGCGCGGCACCTACCTGAAGGCGCTCGACCGCGAGAAGAAGTGGGCCTATACGCCGAAGGCGCGCAAAGGCGACGAAGTGACGGCGGGCGACACGCTCGGAACCGTCCCCGAAGGCATTTTCGAGCACCGCATCATGGTGCCGTTCCGCCTGCAGGGGAAATACAAGGTCGAGGAGACGCTCGCGGCGGGCTCGTACGGCGTGGACCAGGTGGTGGCCAAGCTGCGCGGCGAGCGCGGCGACGAGGTCGCCGCGAAGATGGTGCAGGAATGGCCGGTAAAGGTGCCGATCAAGGCCTACGCCGAACGCCTGCGCCCGACCGATCCGCTGGTGACGAAGGTGCGCATCATCGATACGTTCTTCCCGGTGGCGCGCGGCGGCGTGTATTGCATTCCCGGGCCGTTCGGCGCGGGCAAGACCGTGCTGCAGCAGATCACCAGCAAGCACGCGGACGTGGACGTCGTGCTGGTGGCGGCGTGCGGCGAGCGCGCGGGCGAAGTGGTGGAAACCCTCCGCGAATTCCCCGAGCTGACCGATCCGCGCACGGGCAAGAGCCTGATGGAGCGCACGCTGATCATCTGCAACACGTCGTCCATGCCGGTGGCCGCGCGCGAAGCGTCGGTCTATACGGCGGTGACGATCTGCGAATACTACCGGCAGATGGGTTTGAACGTGATGCTGCTGGCGGACTCGACCAGCCGCTGGGCGCAGGCCCTGCGCGAAATGAGCGGCCGCCTCGAGGAAATCCCCGGCGAAGAAGCCTTCCCGGCCTACCTCGAATCCGTGATCGCGGCGTTTTATGAGCGCGGCGGCGTGGTGCGGCTGAAGGACGGCACGACCGGATCGGTGACGATCGGCGGGACGGTGTCGCCCGCGGGCGGCAACTTCGACGAGCCGGTGACGCAGGCGACGCTGAAGGTGGTGGGCGCGTTCCACGGCCTGAACCGCGAGCGCTCCGACGCGCGGCGCTATCCCGCGATCCATCCGCTGGACAGCTGGAGCAAGTATCCGGGCGTGGTGGATCCGAAGCAGGTCGCGCAGGCGCGCAAAGTCCTCCGGCAGGGCAACGAAGTCAGCCAGATGATGAAGGTGGTCGGCGAGGAAGGCACGAGCATCGACGATTTCGTGGTCTACCTGAAAAGCGAATTCCTGGACGCGACCTATTTGCAGCAAAACAGCTTCCACGACGTGGATGCCGCGACGGGCGCCGACCGGCAGAAGTACGTGTTCGCCAAGATCCACGGGATTCTGACCGCGAAGGTGTTTTTCCCGGACAAGGACGCGGCGCGCAAGTGGTTCCTGCAGCTCACCTCGGTGACGAAGGACTGGAACCTGGTCCTGATGGACGCGGCGGAATTCAAGCAACTGGAGCAGCGCATCGACGCGATGCTGGCGGAGGTTTCGGAACATGCATAAGGTCTATCATCGCATCGAGCAGATCGCGGGCAACGTGATCACGGTCCGCGCCGACGGCGTGGCCAACGGCGAGCTGGCCCAAGTGGTCGGCACGCTGGGCACCTCGCTGGCGCAGGTCATCCGGCTGGACCGCGAAAAAGTGTTCCTGCAGGTGTTCGCGGGCAGCCGCGGCATCGCGACGGACGGCCAGGTGAGGTTCCTCGGCCACAAGATGGACGTGTCGTTCACGGAGGCCCTGCTGGGCCGGGTGTTCAACGGCTCGGGCCAGCCGCGCGACAACGGGCCGGTGCTGGACGAGAACCGCATCGCGATCGGCGGGCCGTCGGTGAACCCCGCCAAGCGCATCATCCCGCGCAAGATGGTCCGCACGGGCATCCCGATGATCGACGTGTTCAACTCGCTGGTCGAATCGCAGAAGCTGCCGATCTTCGCGGCGGCGGGCGAGCCGTACAACGAGCTGCTGGCGCGCATCGCGCTGCAGGCCGAAGTGGACATCATCATCCTGGGCGGCATGGGGCTGAAGCACGACGACTACCTGCAGTTCCGCGACACGCTGGAGGCCAACGGCGCGCTCTCGCGCTCGATTTTGTTCATCCACACGGCGGCCGATCCGACGGTGGAATGCCAGATGGTGCCGGACATCTCGCTGGCCGTGGCCGAGCAGTTCGCGCTGCAGAACAAGCGCGTGCTGGTGCTGCTGACGGACATGACGAGCTTCGCGGACGCGCTGAAGGAAATCGCCATTACGATGGAGCAGATTCCCGCCAACCGCGGCTATCCGGGCGACCTGTATTCGCAGCTCGCCTCCCGCTACGAAAAGGCCGTGGACTTCGAAGGCGCAGGCTCGATCACGATTTTGGCGGTGACGACGATGCCGGGCGACGACGTGACGCATCCGGTGCCCGACAACACGGGCTACATCACCGAAGGCCAGTTCTACCTCCGCAACGGGCGCATCGAGCCGTTCGGCTCGCTGTCCCGCCTGAAACAGCAGGTGAACGGCAAGACCCGCGAAGACCACCGCACGGTGATGAACACGATGATCCAGCTCTACGCGTCCTACAAGGAGACGCTGGAGAAGCAGTCCATGGGCTTCCGCATGAGCGCGTGGGACAACAAGCTGCTGCGCTACGGCGAGCGCTTCGAGAAGGAAATGATGGACTTGTCCGTCAACATTCCCCTGGAAGCCGCCCTGGATCTGGGCTGGCAGATCATGGCCGACTGCTTCGAGCCCGCGGAAACGGGCATTTCTTCGAAACTGACCGACCAATTCTGGCCGAAGGCGACCGCGTAGGGATTCGGCGATGGCCAAGGTCAAGAACACCAAGACCGAACTGAAGGCGCAGCGGGATTCGCTGAAGCGGTACCGCCGCTATTTGCCGACCCTGCAGCTGAAGAAACAGCAGTTGCAGATGGAGATCCGGCAGGTGGACCAGCGCGTCGCCGAAAAGAAGGCCGAGGAAGAGGCCGCGCGCGGCGCCTTGTCCGGCTGGGTCAAGCTGTACTCCGATCCGCTGGATTACCTGTCCTGGCTGAAGGTCGAGTCGATCGAAGTCGAACCGGGCAACATCGCCGGGGTGGCGGTGCGGGCGCTGAAGGCCATCCGCTTCCAGCGGACGGCGCCGGACCTGTGGGCCACGCCCGCGTGGCTGGACGAAGGCCTGTCGACGCTGGAAACGCTTTTCCGCCTGCGGATCGAGCGGCGCCTCCTCGAGGAGCAGCACCGCCTGCTGGCCGAAGAACTGCGCACGACCAGCCAGCGCGTCAATTTGTTCGAAAAGGTGAAGATCCCGGAATGCGCGGAGAACATCCGGCGCATCCGCATTTTCCTGGGCGATGAAAACACGGGCGCCGTGGTGCGCTCGAAGATCGCCAAGGGCAAGAGCGTGAAGAAGGCGGCCGCGGAGGAAGCGGCGGCGCAAGAGGGGACGGCGGCATGATCGTCCAAATGCAGAAATTGACTCTGTTGTGCCTGGCGCACGATCGGGCCGCAACGCTGGAAGCCCTCCGGAGCCTGGGCGTACTGCACGTCAAGCCGGTGGTGGTTCCTTCGAGTTCCCATCTGGAGGAGGCGCGCGAGAAGGCGGCGGGCCTGCGCCGCCTGCTGGAGGCCATTCCGGCGGTGCCGGATGCGAAACCGACCGGCCGAGGCGCCTTCGAAGTGGTTTCCGACACGAGCGAGCTGCTCGAGGAACGCAAGGAATGGCAGGACCGTCTTTCCGCCGTGGAAACCGAGATGGCGCGGATCGAACCGTTTGGTTCGTTTGATCCCGATGTCGTGAAAAGCCTGGCGTCCAAAGGCGTCGTTCTCAAGTTGTATCGCGCATCCGCGAAATCCACGCCGCCGCTGCCCGAGGGCGCGACGGCGCAGAAGCTGTCTGTGCGGAAGACGGAGGCTTTTTGGGCGTTGTTCGCCCGGGCCCCGTTCGAATGGGCGGGGGGGGCGGAAGAGCGCCTGCCGGAAGATCCGCTGGCGGAGCTGCAAAACGAGGCCAACGTCTTGCGGGAGGGTTTGGCCGGAACGGAAAAGAAATTGCAGGAGTCCTCGGGCGACCGGCCGTTGCTGGAAAACCTGCGGGTGCAGGCCGAGGCCGACGTGAAGCTGCAGGAAGTCCGCGCCGGCATGGGAACGGCCGAAGCCATCGCCTACGTGCAGGGATTCATTCCGGCGGACGACGTCGAGGCGGTGCGGCGGGAAGCGACCCGGCATGGCTGGGGGCTGGTGGTCGAAGAGCCCGGCCCGCAGGACGACGTGCCCGTCAAACTGCATCCTCCGCGCTGGGCGTCGCCCATCCAGGCGGTGTTCCAAGGCATCAACATTCTGCCCGGCTACGCCGAGGCGGACGTGAGCGTGGTCTTCATGCTCTTCTTCTCGCTGTTTTTCGCGATGATCATCGGCGATGCCGGCTACGGCGCCATTTTCCTCGGGCTGACGTTCTGGGCCCGGAAGAAGCTGCCGACGGATGCTTTCCGCTTGTTGACGGTGACGAGCGTCTGCACGATGGTCTGGGGCCTGGTCACAGGCACGATCTTCGGCATCAACCCGGAGATTTTGGCCCAGGCGGGATTCGACAAGATCCAGATTCCGTTCCTGACCGATCCGGCCACGTCGGCCAAGAACATCATGGGCCTGTGCTTCCTGATCGGCGCGATCCAGATCACCGTCGGCCATCTGTGGAACGTGGTGGATCTGGTGCGGGCGAAGAAGCTGAAGGCGCTGGAGCAGCTGGGCTGGACGCTGACGACGTGGTTCATGTTCTTCCTGGCCGACGACATGGTGCTGAAGGGCAACATGCTTTCGTATCTGGGCCTGTCCGAGGCGGCTTCCGCCGCGCTGTGGAAGGGGCTGGGCTACGCGCTGGTCGCGGGGATCGCCATGATCGTGCTGTTCATGATGCCGCCGAAGGAGATCAAGGACGGCTGGTTCAACCTGGCGCTGCTGCCGCTGAACCTGGTGAGCAACTTCACGGACGTGGTCTCCTACGTGCGCCTCTACGCGGTGGGCACGGCGGGTTTTGCGGTGGCGAACGCGTTCAACAACATGATTTTTCCCGGCGGCGACGTGTCGCTGGTCGGCCTGCTGCTCGGCGCGCTGCTGGCGTTCCTGGCGCACACGCTGAACGTCCTGCTGGCCGTGATGGGCGTGCTGGTGCACGGCATCCGGCTGAACACGCTGGAATTTTCGAACCACAAGGGCATTTCGTGGAGCGGGTCGGCGTACCGGCCGTTCGCGAAACCCGAAAACGCGGCATAGGAACGAAAGAACGGGTTTAAAAAAGAAGGGCGGCGACGCCCGGAATCGAGGAGAGCAAACATGGATGCAGCAACAATCGAAGCATTGGGCAAGGCGGGTGGAGCGGCGGCGCTGGGGCTGGCGGCGGTGGGATCGTCCATCGGCGCGGGCTTGGCAGGCGCGTCGGCGATCGGCGCGTGGAAGAAGTGCTTTGCGCAAAGCAAGGCGGCCCCGTTCATCCTGATCACGTTCATCGGCGCGCCGCTGTCGCAGACGATCTACGGCATGATCCTGATGGGCTGGATGGTCGAGGTGGCGCAGAGCGCAACGGCGGCCCAGAACTGGGCGACGATGCTGATCGGCGGTATCTTCGGCGGCCTGGGCATGGGCGCTTCGGCGTGGTTCCAAGGTTACGCCGGCGCGGCGGGCGCGGATGCCCTCGCGGAGACGGGCCAGGGCTTCGGCAACTACCTGATGACGCTGGGCGTCATCGAAACGGTGGCCCTCTTCGTGCTGGTGTTCATCCGTTCGTCGTTCATGGCGTAGGAAGACGTTTCCGGCTTCGGCGCAGCCGCCCTTTCCGCAAGGAGGGGGCGGTTTGCGTTTGGAACGGTCAGGAAGCGGGATCGATCCAATGCGCGGCGCGGGCGACGGCTTTGCGCCAGCCGGCGAGCAGGGGTTGGCGCTGGTCGTTGGCCATGGCGGGGACGAAGACGTTGGCGGGCGGACGCTGGGCGAGGCTTTGGGGCGTATGCCAGCCGAGGGCGAGGGCGGCGAGGGCGGCGGCGCCGAGGGCCGTGCTTTCCATGCAGGCGGGGCGTTCGATGCGGGTCGCAAGCACGTCGGCCTGGAATTGCATGAGGAAATCGTTGGCGGAAGCGCCGCCGTCCACGCGCAGAAATTCGAGCGGGCGAGGATCGTCGGCCTGCATGGCGGCGACGACGTCGGCGCATTGGTAGGCGATGGATTCCAGCGCGGCGCGGATGATTTGGGCGCGGCCGGTGCCGCGCGTCATGCCGATCAGCGTGCCCCGGGCGTACATGTCCCAATAAGGCGCGCCGAGTCCGGCGAAGGCGGGCACGAGATACGTGCCGCCGGTGTCGGGAATCGAGGCGGCGATCGAATCCGAGTCCGAAGCCTGGGCGAGGATTTTCAGTTCGTCGCGCAGCCACTGCAGCACGGCTCCGCCGATGAACACGCTGCCTTCGAGGGCGTAGGACGGCGCTCCGGGGCGGGTCTGCGCGTTGAGGGTGGTGAGCAACCCTTGGCGGGAGAGGACCGGGGCGGCGCCGGTGTTCATCAGCAGGAAGCAGCCGGTGCCGTAGGTGTTCTTGGCCTGTCCGGCCTCGAAACAGCCTTGGCCGAACAGGGCGGCCTGCTGGTCGCCCGCGATGCCCGCAATGGGTGGACGATGGTCGCCGAATTCCGGGAGGCGGCAGACGGCGGCCATGCCGGACGACGGCACGACGGCGGGAAGCATCGAGGCGGGGACGTCGAAAAGGTCCATCAACTCTTCGTCCCACCGCAGAGAATGGATGTCGAACAGCAGGGTGCGCGAGGCATTCGTGAAGTCGGTCGCGTGCGTTTGGCCGCCAGACAGCTTCCAGATCAGCCAGGAATCGATCGTGCCGCAGAGCAAATCGCCGCAGTGGGCGGCTTCGCGCGCGCCTTCGACGTGGTCGAGGATCCAGCGGATTTTGGTGGCTGAAAAATACGCGTCGAGGACCAGTCCGGTTTTCTCGCGAATGCGGGATTCGAGGCCGCTTTTCTTCAGCGTTTCGCAGAATTCGGCGGTCCGGCGGCACTGCCAGACAATGGCGTTGTGGATGGGCCGGCCGGTATGGCGGTTCCAGACGACGACCGTTTCGCGCTGGTTGGCGATCGCGATGGCGGCAATCTGGCCGGGAACGGCCTGGGCGCTTTGCATGGCCTCGGCCATCACGGCCCGCTGCGATTCCCAGAGGACGTCGGGATCGTGCTCGACCCAGCCCGGGTGCGGATAGATCTGCGGAAATTCCTGCTGGGCGGCGGCGCAAATCCGCAAGTCCCGGTCGAAAAGGATGGCGCGGGAACTGGTCGTGCCTTGGTCGAGGGCGAGAATCAAGGAAGGGCCCGTCATATCAAGTCCAGCGGTTCCGTCCGGCGGCTTTCTCGCGCAAATGGGCGAGCCGGCGGACGGCTTCGGCGAGAGTATCTTCGCGCTTGGCGAAGTGGAAGCGGATCAGATGGTTCACCGGCTCGCGGAAGAAACTGGAGCCCGGGACCGCCGCCACGCCGACTTCGCGCGCGAGCCATTCGCAGAAGGCCACATCGTCGTCCGCGCCGAATTCGGAGACGTCCACCATGACGTAGTACGCGCCTTCGGGCTCGGTGAATTTCAGTCCGGCGTCGCGCAGGCCGCCGAGGAACAAGTCGCGCTTTCGGGTGTAGAGCGCGGCGAGGGAATCGTAGTAGGAGTCGGGCATTTCCAGCCCGGCGATGGCGGCTTCCTGCAAAGGGGCGGCGGCGCCGACGGTGAGAAAGTCGTGCACTTTGCGCGCGCCGTCGATGAACGCCGGCGCGGCAACCACGTAGCCCAGCCGCCAGCCCGTGATGGAATAGGTCTTCGAGAGGGAACTGCACGAGACCGTCCGCTCGAACATGCCCGGCAGCGCCGAGAAATAGACGTGGCGGTGCGGGGCGTAGACGATGTGCTCGTAGACCTCGTCGGTGATGACGAACGCGTTGAATTCCTCCGCGAGGGCGGCGATTTGCAGCAGTTCGCCGCGGGTGAAAACCTTGCCGGTGGGATTCGACGGATTGCAGAGGATGAGCGCCTTGGGGCGCTGCTCGAACGCGCGGCGGAGTTCGGCGGGATCGAACGAGAAATCCGGCGGGCGCAGGGGGACGTAAATCGGCTCCGCGCCGGAGAGGATGGTGTCGGCCACGTAGTTCTCGTAGAAGGGAGAGAAGACGACGACCTTGTCGCCCGGGTTGCAGGCGGTCATCATGGCGGCCATCATGGCTTCGGTGCTGCCGCAGGTGACGACGACGTGGGCGTCGGGGTCGATGGCAAGCCCGGTGAAACGGCTTTGCTTTCGCGCCAAGGCGCGGCGGAAATTCGGCGCGCCCCAGGTCACGGCGTACTGGTGGGGGCCGGCGCGGGCGGTCTTTTCGAGCGCCGTGCGAAGCTCCTCCGGCGGATCGAAATCGGGAAAGCCCTGGGAAAGGTTGACCGCGCCGCATTCCATGGCGACCCGCGTCATGCGGCGAATGACCGATTCCGTGAACCGTCCGACCCGATGGCTGGTTGGGGGCATGGGGGAATCTTAGCGCATTTCCCGCGGCAATCAACCCGCCATAAGCCCGCGGCGGATCGGGCCGTTGAAAAATTGGCGTGAAACGGGCGGGAAGTTGTGGGAGACTCGAAAACCAATTCGGCAGGAACGCGTCGCGGGGCGCAGGTTGGCCGGTTTCGAGGGAGCAGCGAGCATGAAAAACGTGGAAGAACTGTTGCGGCGGGGCGTGAAGATCGCGGCGCCGGCGTCGGTGGAAATCGGCGACGAGGTGGATCCGGGCCGCATCGCGGCGGGCGCCGTGATCCACGCGGGCTGCAAGATTTTCGGCGCGGCGACGAGCATTGGGCCGGGCTGCGTGCTGGGGCGCGAGGCGCCGACGACGGTGGAGGATTGCCAGCTCGGCGAGAAGGTCGAGCTCAAGGGCGGCTATTTCAGCGGGGCGGTGTTTCTGGACGGGGCGGCGATGGGCAGCGGCGCGCAGGTGCGGCCGGGCACGATTCTCGAAGAGGGCGCCGAGATGGCGCACACGGTGGGCCTGAAGCAGACGATCTTCTTCCCGTTCGTGGTGGGCGGCAGCCTGATCAATTTCTGCGACGCGCTGATGTCGGGGGGCAAGAGCCGCAAAGTGCACAGCGAAATCGGCTCGTCGTTCATCCATTTCAACTACACGCCCCACGGGGACAAGGCGACGGCGTCGCTGATCGGCGACGTGCCGCGCGGAGTGATGCTGAACCAGGAGGCGATTTTCCTGGGCGGGCAGGGGGGGGTGGCGGGGCCGGTGCGGATCGAGTTCGGCACGGTGCAGGCGGCGGGGCTGGTGTCGCGCAAGGACGTGCTCCAGCCGAACCAACTGGTGGTGCCGGTGACGCCGCATGCGGGCATGTTCCTGTACGAAACGGGCTATCGCTCGATCGCGCGCGTGGCGCGCAACTGCGCGATCTATATCGGCAATATCGCGGCGCTGCAGGTTTGGTATGAGCAGGTGCGCCGGCCGTTGATGGAAAAGACGCCGCACGGCAAGGCGTGCCACGAGGGAGCGCTGAAGCAGTTGGCCTCGGTGCGCAAGGAGCGCCTGAAACGGCTCGACGACGTGATGGAGAAGGTGGCGAAGGAAGACCGATCGGCGCTGGGCGCGGACCTGTGCGCGGAGCACGAAAAGCTGTGCGGAGGCTGGACGGCGGCCCGCGCGCGTTTGGCCGCCGCCGGCAGCGTGGAATGTCCGGAGAAGGCGGTGTTTCTCGCCGCGTGGAACGCGGCGGCCGAAGAAAGCTATTTGGCGCGGGTGCAAGGACTGCCCGCGGAAGCCAAGGCGGCAGGCACCGCCTGGCTGCAGAAGATCGTGGAAGGCGCCGGTTCGCCGGCATAACCGGAAATTAGGAGTCGAAAATGGGCGAGAAGAAATTGTTTGGGACGGATGGCGTGCGCGGGGTCGCAAACCGCGAGCCGATGATGGTGGAAATGGCCGTGAACCTCGGCCGCGCGGTGGCGTACGTGCTGATGGAGCGCAAGGGCGGCAAACGCCCGCGCGTGGTGATCGGCAAGGACACGCGCCTGAGCGGCTACATGCTCGAAAACGCGCTGGTGGCGGGCTTGTGCTCGATGGGCGCCGACGCGCTCCTCGTGGGCACGCTGCCGACGCCGGGCATCGCGGTGCTGACGATCGACCAGAAGGCGGACGCGGGATTCGTGATTTCCGCCTCTCACAATCCTTTCCAGGACAACGGGATCAAGCTGTTCTCCTGCGACGGATACAAGCTGCCGGACGAGGAAGAGTCCGAGATCGAGAAGCTCATGGCCGGCGGCACGCTGCCCAGCCTGCTGCCCAAGGCGGGCGGCATCGGCAAGTCGTTCCGGGTGGAAGATGCCTTGGAGCGCTACATTGCGTTCTGCATCGGAACGTTCCCGAAAGAGCTGGATCTGAAAGGCATGCGGATCGTGCTGGATTGCGGCAACGGGGCGACCTACAAGGCCGCGCCGGCGGTGTTCGAACGGCTGGGCGCGCACGTGACCACGTTGCACAGCACGCCCAACGGGTTGAACATCAACGCGCGCTGCGGATCGCAGCACACCGAGGCCCTGCGCGAGCAAGTGCTGGCCGAGCGCGCCGACGTCGGTTTGGCGTTCGACGGCGACGGCGACCGGTTGATCGTGGTGGACGAGACCGGCGTCGAGCTGTCCGGCGACCACATTTTGGCCGTCTGCGCCCAAGACATGAAAACACGCGGGGAACTCAAGGCCAATCTCGCGGTGGGCACGGTGATGAGCAACTTCGGGCTGCACGCGACGATGCGCAAGCTCGGCATCGAGCTGGGTTGCAGCACGGTCGGCGACCGCTACGTGCTGGAAATGATGAAGGAGAAGGGCGGCGTTCTCGGCGCGGAGTCGTCGGGGCACATGATCTTCCTGGACAAGCACACGACGGGGGACGGAATCGTGTCCGGTCTGCAGTTGCTGGCGGTGATGCGCCGCACGGGGAAAGAAGTGTCCGACCTGGCGTCGGTCCTGAAACTCTCTCCGCAGCATTTGATCAACGTGGACGTGGCGAGCCGGCCTCCGCTGAAGGATCTGCCGGGCGTGCAGGCGGCGATCCAGTCCGCGGAAAAGGAACTGGGCCAGGAGGGCCGCGTGCTGGTGCGCTATTCCGGCACCCAGAACATGTGCCGCGTGATGGTCGAAGGACCGACGGACGAGATAACGAAACGCCTGTGCGATTCGATCGCCGCGGCGCTGAAGAAGGAAATCGGCTAGCCGATTCTCGTTTCGGGCCGGCCTCGGCGAATCCGCCGAGTGCCGGCCTTGTTTTGGGGGAGGAGGGGATTAGCCTACCATTCCCGAGGCGGAGTCGCGGAAGAATTTCAGGTCTTCCACGCGGCATTTGGCGGAACCGGCGCTGACGTCTTCGATGACGATGCCGCGTTTCTCGATTTCGGAACGCCGGGCGAGGACGCCGGCGGCAGCTTCGCGGTCGACGACGTAGAGCATGTCGCCGCCGCGCTTGGCGTGGATTTGTCCGTGGGAAATGGGCACGGCGGGGGTGGGGTCCTCGGCGAGCGAGGTGGCGACGGGTTCGGCCTTGCGCTTGCCGGAGGCGAGCAGGACGACGCACTTGGCCTGGTAGACGAGTTCCGCGCCCATCGAGATGGCGTAGCGGGGGCTGTCTTCCTTGCGGGCGAAGTGGCCGTCGGCCACGGCGTTCTCGACGGTGTTGTCGTCGAGCCGGACGAGGAGCATGCCGTTGCCTTCGAAGGGAATTCCCGATTCGTGGAAGGCCACGTGGCCTCGTCCCCCCACGCCCACGATGTGCAGGTCGATGCCCCCGTGCCGCTTGATCTTCTGCTGGTAGGCGTCGAGGATTTCGGCGCGCACCCAGCGGAGATAGTCCGATTTCGCCTGGGGATCGATGACGATGGCCTTGCCTTTGTCGGCGCCTTGTTCGTGCCAGTCGCCCGGATTCGCCTTCAACTCGCGGATCAGTTGATCCTGCTCGACGAGGCAGCCCCACGGCACGTTGGTTTCGACGAACTTCTTGCGCAGGAGGCCGAAGAGTTCCTGGATCATGAAATAGCTGTAGCTTTCGGGATGCAGGGCGCGCATCTGGGCGTTTTCGCCGGGGAGACCGACGTATTCGTCGAGGTTGAAACTGCGGATTTTGGAAGCGTCCACCTGGCCGGCGTTGATGGCCTTGGCGAGGTGTTTGTAGAGACCGGTGGGGGAGCTGCCGGTGGCGAGGCCGAGGACGAACTCCTTCTTCCTGGCCAACGAATGGGCGACGCGGTCTTGGACGAATTCTGCGGCGATCTGGCTCATGTGGTCGAAATCGCGCGCGATGATCACCTTGTGGGACATGGGATTCCTTGGGGTTGATGGTTTCAAAACCGCCGTCGAGAGTGCTCCGGAGAGGCGGAAAAATCAATTCGTATTTGTCGTATTCGCAGAAACCGGCGACAAAACCGTGGCCCGCGGCCGGCGATCAATAGATTTCGTCGCCTTCTTCGCGGGTAAAGAAAAGGTCGAGGGGGTTTTTGCCGGAGGCGGCCGTGGCGGCGGGGTCGAGGAGGGTGCGTTCGGCGTCGGCGCGCTCGGTTTCGGCGGCGGCCTGCAGGGCGTCGAGCTTGGCGCGGACGCCGGAGGCGTCGACGAGCTGCATGATCTTCTCGAAGAGGAAGGGGGAACCGTAGAGGAGCCGGCACTCGCAAAGGATCTTGCAGGCGACCATGTGTTCGAAGCGGTCGAACGCCAGTTGCTGGCGGACTTTCTCCAGGGGCTTGAGGATGTAGTCGATCTCCTCGCGGTGGTCGGGATGGGTGAGGAGGTAGTGCTTCTGGCGGTAAATGGCGTCGTCGAGGGCTTGGCCAGCGGCATCGGCCAGATCGTCGGATACGACGATGATGATGTCGAGGTCGGACCCGCGGACCATCTGGCCGGAGCTTTTTTCGGGGCGGGGCACGCGATGGGCCATGCCGTAGGTGATGTCGCCGGCGATCATGAAGGCGGCATTGCGGAGCAGGAGGGGCTCGTCGGGGAGGGCGGCCAAGGCCATGCAGACGCTTTCGCGGGCAAGATCGAGTTTTTCGCGGGAGACGGTCTGTGCCGTTTTCTCCAGCTCGGCGGCGCGGATTTCGATGGCGGCGCGCTGGGGCTCGAGTCCGACGAGGGTGTAGGTGAGAAACTCGCGGCGGATGGAGGGGGAAAGCCGGGCGTAGCCGCCGACGGCGGAGTCGAGGCGCATGTAGCGGCGTCCGGTGCGCCGGAGCACGATGCCGGGGGCGTGGCAGGCGCGCCAGAGACCGAGAACGTCCGTTTCCTCCGCGGCGGCGGCAAGTTCGGCGCCGCTGCGAGGGCCGTTCCGGGCCAGGATGTCCGCGAGGCTTGGCATGGGGGCAGTATGGGGCTTGCGCGGGGGGATGGGGAAGTTTTTTCGGTTTCGAACGACGAAGGTGCGTCGCCGGCGGGATGCGGGCGGGGCGGGCCCGGAATGGCCAATAGAATTTCGCGGGGGCGCGGGCGGGGCTTGCATTTTGGCGGGGCGATTGGTCTAATGCCCGCGTTTTCGGACAACTGTGAGGAGAGCGAGCATGAAGAAGATGTTGTGGATCTGCGCGGCGTGCGTTCTGGCGATGGGCGGCTGGGCGGTTTCGCCGGCGGCGGCGCAGGAGGACGCGGTGCTGCTGGTGACGCCGTCGCGCTATTCGGTGATGCAGGTGGCCTTCGACGTGGCGCGGCGCTATCCGACCGTGCTGGTAAGCTACCAGGGGGCGCCGGCGGAGCCGGTGCTGCACGTGTGGAACGGTTACGAGTGGATGCCGCTGTCGCTGGCGGACTACCAGAGCGGCGCTTTCCTGCAGTCGCATCCCGGCCGCACGGTTTTCCTGGGCGACGACGCGCTGCTGCCGCCGGAGCTGCGATCGATCGGCGCGTGGTGCGACGCATCCACGCAGGTGCCGAACCTGGACACGTACGAGCTGGTCAACGGCATCGGCCGCTATCTGCCGTTCACGCCGGCGGACTGGCGCTGGTTCGCGGGGCGCTACAATCTGACGCTGACGAACATGAAGGCCGAGGAGGCCGAAGCCGCCAAGCGCGAGACGTGGTACGACGGCCAAGGCGCGGTGAAGGATCCGGCGCCGTCGTTCTTCAAGTATTTCACGCGTTCGCGGCGGAGCGGCGCCCGGGCGGCGGAGCCGGCGCTGGCTCCCGTCGAAGTGAACGCGGGCGAGGTCGTCGAGACCCCCGCCCCGTAAACGGGGTGCCGCGATGACCGGCAGGCGAGGGGCATGGGCGCTGGCGGCGGCGGTCGCCGCGTGTTTGGGCGCCGCCGGCTGCAAGACGATCCACGAGGAAATCCGTCCCATCCACCGGGCCCGGTGGGTGGAAACGCGCGCGGGCGCAGACGTGACCTTGTCGTGGACCGGCGAGCGCGGGACGTACTACAGCGTGATGTACACGGAGGATCGGGGCGCGAAAGCCCAGTGGAAACTGCTGCCCGACGCCGTGAACGTTCCCGGGCGGGAGGGGGAACCCATCGTGGTGAAAGACCGCGCGCCGCCGGGCCGCCGCTACTGGCTGAAGGAAGACTCCAAGCCGCTCGTGCCGTAGGAAGGCGCGGCGGCAACGTCTTTCCGTGCGAACGGCCCGCAAAATCCTCCTGTCGCTGGCGGCCCTTCTGTTTTCGCTGGGGTTGGGGGAATGGGCGGTCCGCGCGTTCCACCTGGGTCCGGACGTGTTCCGGCTCCAGCTGGGCATGGTCCGCCTGACGCCCGATCCCCGGATCCGCTACGAACTGGTGCCCCACTACGTTTCGCCCCTGCGCGACGTCGCGATCAATTCCCGCGGGATGCGGAACCGCCCGGTGGAGCCGGCCAAGCCTTCGGGCGTTTTCCGCATCGCCTGCATCGGCGATTCCGTTGCGTTCGGCATGGGCACGCCCCGGGATCATTTCGGCGTCCAACTGGAGGAGCGGCTCAACGGTTCGCCGCCGTCCGGCGGCCCTCCGTTCGAAGTCCTGAATTTCGGCGTTCCGGGCTACAACGTCGAACAGGTCGCCGCGACGCTGGAGACGCGGGTGGGGGCGTTCGATCCCGATCTCGTCGTGTACTTGTATTGCCTGAACGATCCGCAGGAAAC
The DNA here is from genome assembly GCA_050176815.1 of Kiritimatiellia bacterium. GTDB lineage: Bacteria > Verrucomicrobiota > Kiritimatiellia > CAIQIC01 > Lenti-01 > Lenti-01. The sequence goes on along the minus strand of JBFXHR010000042.1, from coordinate 6,072 downwards.
CAGCCGCGAATTGGAGGTGACCCTCGGGCGGCGCGGCGGTTCTCCGGCGCGCCAGGCCTACGTCCGCCAATGCTGGGCGGCTTCGCGGTCCGCGCTGGGCGGATCCCGGCTGGGACTGCTGGCGCGGTACGCATGGGTGTCGCTGTTTGCGGAACGCGCGGCGGCGCCGCGGGAACGATACCGCGACGACATGGAAATCCTTCTGGGGGGCGGCGGCGCGCCGTACTACCGATCCTTGTACGGCGCCGGGGCGTCGCGGGATCGGTTCCATGCCGGCCTCGACGCCGTGGCCCGGTGGAGCCGGGAAACCGGCGTGCCGGTCTGGGTGGCCGTGATGCCGGTGTTCCTGGATTTGGAAGCCTATCCGCTGGAGGATCTCCATGCCGTCGTCGGGGCCGCCCTCGCGGAACGCGGGCTGCCGGTCCTGGACCTGCTGGACGTCTATCGGGACGCGCGGCGGAACGGGGCGGCCGAATTCCACGCCGATCCGCTGCATCCGAACCGCGAAGGGTACGGCCTGGCGGCGCGGGCGGTGGAGGAAGCCCTTCGAAGCGGCGGCGCGCTGGAGGGTCGGGGGCGGAAGTAGGCCGCGCGAGCGGGGGGGGGGCGATTATTTGGTTGCGCAAACGGGGCGCAGGCCGTATGTTTCGCGCCTGTTTGATCGAGCACCCCCGGGGCCGATATGCAAGGCCGCCGGGGGCGTTTGTTTAGGAAAAGAAGGCAGTTATGGCAAGAACGACCCCCATTTCGAAGATCCGCAACATCGGCATCATGGCCCACATCGACGCCGGCAAGACGACCGTGTCGGAGCGCATTTTGTTCTACGCGGGCAAGACGCACAAGATCGGCGAAGTGCACGACGGCGCCGCGACCATGGATTTCATGGTCCAGGAGCGCGAGCGCGGCATCACGATCCAGAGCGCGGCGACGACGCTGAAGTGGAAAGACCATTTGGTCACGCTGATCGACACCCCCGGCCACGTGGACTTCACCGTGGAGGTGGAGCGCTCGCTGCGGGTGCTGGACGGCGCGGTGGCGCTGTTCTGCGCGGTGGGCGGCGTGCAGCCGCAGTCCGAGAAGGTCTGGCTGCAATCCGAAAAGTACGAAGTTCCCAAGCTGGCTTTCGTGAACAAGATGGACCGGACGGGCGCGGATTTCTTCGGCGTGCTGGAGGAAATCCAGGAGGAGCTGGGCTGCAACGCGGTGCCGGTGGTGGTGCCGATCGGCAAGGCCGAGACCTTCCAGGGCGTCATCGACCTGGTGACGATGAAAGCGGCCTACTTCGACGACGAGCAGAGCACGGATTTCCGCGTGGCGGAGATTCCGGTGGAGAAGCTGGAGAAGGCCAGAAAGTGGCGGGCCAATCTCGTGGAGAAGTGCGCGGAGCAGGACGACGCGCTGATGGAGAAGTTTTTCGCGACCGGCGACCTGGACGAGGACGAGATCTGGGGCATTTTGAGGAAGGCGACGATTGCGCGCAAGATCGTGCCGGTCTTCTGCGGCGCGGCGTTCAAAAACAAAGGCGTGCAGCATCTGCTGGACGGCGTGGTGAACCTGCTGCCGGCGCCCAACGAGATTCCGCCGATCATCTCGGCGGTGGCGGAAGAAGGCGAAGAACCCGTCGAGCGCGAACCGACGGACGAGGCTCCCTTCAGCGCGCTGGCGTTCAAGATCGTGGCCGACAAGCACGCGGGCAAGCTGACCTACGTCCGCATCTATTCGGGCACGCTCCAGGCCGGCCAGAACGTGCTCAACAGCACCCTGGACAAGAGCCAGCGCATCGGGCGCATTTTGCGCATGCACGCGAACCACTCCGAAAACCTGGACACGGCCCAGACGGGCGACATCGTGGCGGTGGTGGGGCTGGCCCACACGCGCACGGGCGACACGATCTGCGACGAGGACCACCCGATCCAGCTGATGTCGATCGAATTCCCGGCGCCGGTGGTGTCGATCTCGGTCGCGCCGGAGACGTCGGCGGACAACGACAAGCTTTCGGCCGCGCTCTACAAGCTGGCGGACGAGGATCCGACGTTCACGGTCGGGTTCGATTCCGAGACGAGCGAGACGATCATCTCGGGCATGGGCGAGCTGCATCTGGAAATCATCGTGGACCGCCTGAAGCGGGAATTCAACGTGGCGGCGAAGGTGGGGCGCCCGGAAGTGGCGTACCGCGAGACGGCGACGCTGAAGATCGAGGGGCAGTACAAGCACGTCAAGCAGAGCGGCGGCCGCGGCCAGTACGCGCACGTCTGCCTGCGCCTGGAGCCGCTGAAGCCGGGCGAGGGCTTCGAGTTCGTCAACGACGTCGTCGGCGGTCGCATCCCGTCCAACTTCATCCCGTCGGTGGAAAAGGGCGTGGTCAAGGCGATGGCGAGCGGTCCCTACGCGGGCTATCCGGTGGTGGACATGCGCGTCACGCTGTTCGACGGGTCGTACCACGACGTGGATTCGTCGGACTTCGCGTTCCAGGAGGCCGGCCGCGCCGGATTCAAGGAGCTGTTCCTGAAGGCGAGCCCGATCATCCTCGAGCCGGTGATGTCCGTGGAAGTGAACACGCCCGAGGAATTCATGGGCGGGGCGACGGGCAGCGTCTGCCAGCGGCGCGGCCGCATCGAGACGATGGAAGAAAAGGGCTCGCAGAAGCTCATCCGCGGCATGGTGCCCTTGGGCGAGATGTTCGGCTACGCGACCGCCCTGCGGAGCATGAGCCAAGGCCGCGCGGGCTTCACCATGCAGTTCGAGCACTACGAAGCCGTGCCCTTCTTCCTGACCGAGCAGATCATCAAGGCCCGCAGGGCCGCCAATAAGATTCGGTAGGGGGAAAAGCGGGGCGGGGCTCCCGTCCCGCGTGGAAGTAGGCACGCGACGGGAGCCACGTGCCACGGGAACCGGGGCAGCCTGAAGTAGCGCGGGGCTCCCGTTCCGCGCAGTCGGCCACATTCCGCTGGCGTTGGGCGGGGGGATTGGATATGAGAGGCGCATGAGCACGACGCCTCTTCGGTTTCCTTTTGCGATCCGGAAGGAAACCGGCATCGCCGTTTTCCTGTTCGCCGCCACGCTGGCCTTGTTTTGGCCGGCGAGGGGATTCGACTACGTCAAGTTGGACGATTGGGCCTACGTGGTGGAAAACCCGATGGTGGCGGGGGGGCTGCGCGGGGAGGCGATCCGGGAGGCGTTCGCGACGGTGCACGAGCAGTGGTGGCTGCCGCTGCTGTGGATTTCGTACATGGCCGACGTCGAGCTGTTCGGGCCGGGACCGCACGGCCACCATCTCGTGAACGTGCTGCTGCACGCGGCGAACGCGGCGCTGCTGTTTTGGGCGCTCTTCCGGATGACGGGGTCGCGATGGCGCAGCGCGTTCGTGGCGGCGCTGTTCGCTTGGCACCCCCTGCGCGTGGAATCCGTGGCATGGATCACGGAACGCAAGGACGTGCTGTGCGGCCTGTTCTTCATGCTGGCGCTGGTGGCCCACGCGTGGCTCGCGGAGCGAACCCGCCCGCTCCGCGCCGCGGCCGTGTTCGCCTGCATGCTGCTGGGCGCGATGGCGAAATCCATCGTGGTCGTCCTGCCGGTCCTGTTGTTGTTGCTCGACTACTGGCCTCTCGGCCGCGGCGGCGAACCGTGGGGCCGCGGCGCCTGGAGCCGCTGGCGGCCACTGCTTGCGGAGAAAACAGGCTTGTGGTTTTTGGCCGCCGTTTTCGTTTGGCTGACGTTGGCCACCCACGGCGCCGGCGGCGAAGGCGTCCGCGACAACTCGTGGCTCAACCGGCTGACTCTGGTTGCGCCCAACTACGCCGTCTATCTCGGAAAATTCGTTTGGCCGGCGCAGCTGACGGTGGTCAATTCCCCCGACGTGCCGACGCCTTGGGGCGTACGCGGAGTGGCGCTGGCGGGACTGCTGGCCGTCACCGTGGGCGCGTGGCGGATCCGGAAGCGCTGGCCATATTGGGCGGTCGGGTGGTTGTGGTTCCTGGCCGCGCTGCTGCCGGTCGTCCGCGGCATCCGGTTCGACGAACAATCGGCGTTTTCGGACCGCTACACCTATTTGCCGTCGGTCGGCATCGGTCTGCTGTTGGCCTGGGGGGCGGGGGAAGTCGCGGACCGCTGGCGGCGGCTGAAAATTCCGGTGGTCGTCGCGGCGGCACTGGCGCTGGCGGCTTGCGCGGTCCTCACCCGGGCGCAATTGCCGTGGTGGCGGGATTCGATGGCCCTGTTTCAGCGCGCCATCCGCCTGGCGCCGGAATCGCCGGTGGTGCAGGAAAGCCTGGGCAAGGCGCTCGTCGACGCCGGGCAATACGACCCTGGGCTGGCCTTGCTCGAGCGGGCATTGTCGCGGCGGCCGCGTCGGGCGCTGGACCACAACTACATTGGGGTCGTTTTGCAGAAGAGGGGCGATGTGCAGGCCGCGCTGGATCGGTTTGACGAAGCCGTCCGGCTGGATCCGCGCCGGCCGGATTTCCACAACAATCGGGGCAACGCGCGGTTGGCTTTGGGACGCGAAGACGAGGCCATGGCGGCATACCGAGAAGCGCTGCGCCTGGATCCCGGCCATGCGGACGCGAACTACAATCTCGGCGGACGGCTGGCCAAAGCGGGCCGATGGGAAGAAGCCCGCGCATGCTACGAGACGTCTGCCCGCGCCATGCCGAACCGGGCCTGGACATGGTATCGCCTGGGTCTCGTCTGCGAAAAATTGGGGCGCTTCGGCGAAGCCCGCGCCTGCGTGGAGCGCGCGCTTCAGATCGACCCGCGCCTTCCGGAAGCGGGCTTGGTCCTGATGCGGCTCGATCTGATGAAGGTCAGAAATGCCAATGGGGCATCATTGTAGGTGCAATCCATTCCAATCGAATAGGATAGACAAACGCTTCGCAAAAGGTTGTTTCCCCGTCCGATGTCGGAAATTCCGAACAAGAATTTAACGAAAAAAAACGCCAGAAACGCTTGACCTGATTGTGGCCGTTGGCTATTTTGCGCATCGTCACATGGTTTTGTGGCGCGGTTTAAATAAATGAACGAAACAAGGAGACACGGATGAAGAAGATTCTGTTGTTTGCGATGATGGCGATGGTGGCCTTCGCCGCCAGCGCCCAGACGCTGACATGGACCGGCAACAGCGCGGTCTACAACGTCGAAGGCGACGATTGGTTCAATGCGGGCGCCACCTGGGGTGCGGCCGGCGATTTCGACGCCTATAACTTCGGCTCCGTCTATTCGCTGACCCTTGGCGGCCAGACGCAGACGCACGTCGACGACAACGCCTCGCATCCCACCATGACCGTGACGATGGGCTATGGCGTGGACAACACCTACTGGAGCTCCGTGTCCCTGCCTTGGCTCAGCTTCGGCAGCAACAACGACACGTGGGAAAACATGACCGGCGTGGACGTCGTGGCGGCCAGCGGCACGGGCGGCGGCGGTACGCACACGGTCGAGGTTTATTTCTCGGCCACCGACGGGACTTCCACCGTGTACAACAACAACGGCGGCGCGAATTTCGACGCGACCTATTCGACTCCGGTTCCGGAGCCCGCGACGATGAGCCTGCTGGGCCTCGGCGCCTTGGCGATGGTCCTCCGTCGCAAGATCCGCAAGTAATCCCGCATTCGCGGTATGAAACGAAAGAGCGGCCGAAAGGCCGCTCTTTTTTTGTTGTTTGCGCACGGGGCTGTTTCCCTGTAGCGCGGGGCTCCCGTCCCGCGCGGTTCGGGAAGGAAGCACGCGACGGGAGCCGCGTGCCACGGGGGAGGCACTGATCGGAAGTAGCGCGGGGCTCCCGTCCCGCGCAGATCGGGAACAGCCGCACGCGACAGGAGCCGCGTGCCACGGGGGAGGCACTGATCGGAAGTAGCGCGGGGCTCCCGTCCCGCGCGGTTCGGGAAGGAAGCACGCGACAGGAGCCGCGTGCCACGGGGAGAGGTATTGATCGGAAGTAGCGCGGGGCTCCCGTCCCGCGCTGATGTGAAGTATGCACGCGACGGGAGCCGCATGCCACGGGGGAGGCACTGATCTGAAGTAGCGCGGGGCTCCCGTCCCGCGCGGTTTGGAAAGAAACGATCGAATCCTGTTCTT
>JBFXHR010000041.1:0-23698 GCA_050176815.1 Kiritimatiellia bacterium | reverse complement strand
GCAGCGACAACATCGGCCAGCCCGCGCGCATGGCAGCCTACATGTGCCGCTCGAACGACGCCCCGCGCTGGCGCCGGGTCTACGTGGGCTTCCACTCCAACGCGGGCACCGGCGACGGCCGCGGCGCAATCGGCCTCTACGACACGCGCATCCAGTCGGGCTATCCGTCGCTTTATGCGGCGCAGACCAACTTGGCCGCCGCGCTGGCACGCCAGTGCAACGTGGACCTGCGCGCCGGCACGAACAGCGTGATCCCCAGCTGGAGCACGCGCACGACCTACCTCTATGGCAGCACCTACGGGGAAATCTACAATTCGAGCGTGTTCCTCAAGATGGACACCACCATCAACGAGGTGGCGTTCCACGACAATGAACTCGACTGCGCGGTGTTGAAGCTGCCGGCCGGCCGCGAATGGCTGGCGCGATCGTCCGTGCGCGGGCTCATCAAGCATCTGGCCGGCTACTACGCCAGCGGCATCGTCAACACCAACGCGCCGGACCGCCCGGCGAACCTCAAGGCCGTCAACTCCGGCAACGGCGCGGTGACCGTTTCCTGGGCAATGCCCGCGCGCGACGCCGCCAGCGGCGGCCTGCCGACGGGCTTCATCCTTTATACCTCCACCGACGGCCAGGGCTTTGCCAATCCCGTCGTCGTCTCCGGCGGCAGCACGACCAGCAAGGTCATTACCAACCTGAACGCGGGCGCCGCGATTTTCTTCCGCGTCTGCGCCACGAACGCCGGCGGCGAATCGTTCGATTCCGCCGTGGCCGGCGTGCGCGTGACCGCCGGCGGCGCCAAGGCGGGCGTGCTGGTCGTGGACGGCTTCAAGCGCAACGACGCCGGGCTCTCGCCGACGCGCTACTTCGCCAACGGCCTGAACGGACAAGTCACGCTCGTCCGTCCGCGGATGATCAACGGCTTCGACTACGTCAAGGAGCACGGCCTCGCGCTGGCCGCCGCCGGCCAGACCTTCGATTACGCCGATTCCACGCAGGTGACCGCGGCCCTGCTGACGAATTATTCCAAGGTCGTCTGGATGCTGGGCGAGGAATCCACCGTGGACGAAACGTTCAGCTCCGCCGAACAGGCCGCCGTGACGAATTACCTCGGCCGAGGCGGCCGGCTGCTCGTTTCCGGCGCGGAAATCGGCTGGGACCTGGGGCGTTCGGGCGTATCCTCGGCGGCGGACGTGAATTTCTTCACCAACGCCCTGCGCGCGGTCTATGCGTCCGACAGCGGCGGCACGGGCAACGCCACCGGCACGGCCGGCGGCTTCCTGAGCGGCGTGTCCATCGTCTTCAATTATACGAACCTGCTGCCGCAGGTGTACGCGGCGAACTATCCCGACGTGCTGCGCGTCGGGAGCGGCGGCGTCACCTCCGCCGTCTACGGCACGAGCGCCGTTGGCGCCAGCGGCGCCATCGTCCAGTACAGCAACGCGACCTATCGCACCATTGTCATGGGCTTCCCGTTCGAGACCATCACCAACGAAGCCACCCGCGCCACGGTGATGGACAAAGCGATGCAATTCCTGAGCGATACGGCCAGCCCCGGCGCCATCCGCGTCACGCTTTCGCCGACGGCCGTTACCAATGCGGCGCGGTGGATCGTGAACGGCACCACCAACGTCAGCGGCAGCACGCGCACCGGTCTCAACGCCGGCACCTACCAAGTGACGTTCCTGCCCGTGGCGGGCTACGTCACGCCGGTCGCGACGTCCGTCGTGGTGACGGCGGGCGCGACCAACGTCTTCACCGCCACCTATGCGTCCGCCTCCGGCTCGCTGACCGTCACGTTGACGCCTGCGACGGCCGTGGCCGAGGGCCGCTGGAGCGTGGATGGCGGCGGCACTTGGCGCACGAGCGGTTCCACGCTGTCAGGAATGTCGAACGGCACCTATACGCTGACGTTCCAGGACGTCGCCAGCCACACGACGCCGGTGGATCAAAGCGTGACCATTTCCGGCGGCGCGGTTTCGCGAACGGGAACCTACGTCGCGCTGGTGGGCGATTTGACGGTGACGCTGACGCCGGCGGCGGCCGTGGCGAACGGGGCGGCTTGGAGCGTGGACGGCGGAAGCACCTGGTACGCCAGCGGCGCGACGGCCTATGACTTGCTCGCCGGACGCCAGTACTACACCTTCCATTCCGCCACCGGCTATACGGTGCCGAGCACCGCCTACACGACGGTTATCGCCGACACGAACATTTCGCGATCCTACAGCTATACGGCGCTGCCCGGCTCGATCACCGTGACCCTCGGCCCCGCCGGGGCCGTGGCGGCGGGCGCGACGTGGAGCCTCGACGGCGGGACCAACTGGAACGAGAGCGGCGCGACCGTTTCGGATCTGGCCGTCAAAACCTACACGATCACGTATTCCGCCGCCGCCGGCTACGTCACGCCCACGGCGACGTCCTACGCCCTGGCCGCCGGCGAGGCCGCCAGCCTGAGCCAGACCTACGAGGAAATCCAGTTGGTCGGCGCGGATTGCATCCAGTCGCAGGGCTTCGACGGTCTCGACGTCCACCCCTGGAACTGGAGCGTGGCCTATTTGGACAACGCCGCGGCGGCGACCAATCTCGACCACGGATCGGGAGCGGTGGCCGCGACCAATCTGGTGCTCGTCGGCACGAACGCCTTGCGCATGTGGGGTGCCACCAACGGCGCGGCCAATCCGGCCGTCGTCTTCGACAACGTGGACATCTCCGGCTACACGAACGTGACCTTGACCATTCCGTTCGCGGCCAGCGGGCCCGACAGCGGCGACGACCTGCACGTGTCCGTCAGCTACGACAACGGCGCGACCTGGACGCCGTCGGTCTGGGGCACGCAAATCGCCGACGGCTACAGCACCTTGAAGTTGGACTACAACGTGTTCACGAACGCGGAGCGCCAGCCGCAGGGCACGCCGTACGTGCTGGCCGTGGCCGATTCCCGCACCCAGATCCAGGTGCGCGTGGCGTACTCCAACGCCGCCGGTTCGCCCAACGCATCCGACTACTACTATCTGGACGAAATCCAGTTGAAGGGGCAGGAGGGCACCGCGCCGGTGGTTTCCAGCGCCCTGCAGGTGACGCTCCAGCCCGCCCAAGCGGTTTCCGCCGGCGCGCAATGGCGGGTGGATGGCGGCGCGTGGCGCGCCAGCGGCGCGGTCGCGACCGGCCTGACCGCCGGCGCGCACACGGTGTCGTTCAGCGCGGTTTCCGGCTGGACCGCTCCCGCCGACGTCGCCACGGCCACTACCAACGGCACCACCAATGCCTTTGCGGCGACCTACGTGGAGGACTCCGTGCCCGAGCCGACCACGATATTTGCCGACGACTTCGAGGACGGCGATCTCGTGGGCTGGACGCAGGATGGCGCCGGCAACTGGGCCAACAGCGCGACCACTCCGATTACGGGCGAGCGATCGCTCAAGCACAACCTGTCAGGGGTGGCGACAACCAACTACGTGTATGCCCAGCCGTCGTACAGCCTGTCGGCCGACACGACGACCTGGCGCTTCAAGCTCAAGAACGGCAACTGGGATCCGTCCTCCGACAACCGCTACCACGTCTTCCTCGCGGCTTCCGCCGCCGATTTCACGGGCAGCGCGGTGGACGGCTATGCCGTGGGAATCAATTTCACCGGCACGGACGACTTGGTGAAGTTGTGGCGCATCACCGACGGCGCGATCGGCGCGACGGTGCTGACCTCGGCCGTGGATTGGAACGCGGCCACCACGATGGCCATCGAAGTGACCCGCTCGGCCGCCGGTCTCTGGGAATTGAAGACAAATCCCGAAGGCGCCTTCAGCGGCATGGCCTCGGCCGGCACGGCCACCGATACCGCGCACGTGGACACGAGCTATTTCGGCCTGTACTACAAGTGCACCTCGACCCGGGCCGGGCAGGTCTGGCTGGACGACGTCCTGATCCACCAGGGCGAGCTGACCGGCGAAACCGACAGCGACGGCGACGGCATGCCGGACGACTACGAGAATACCTATTTCAGCAGCCCGACCGGCGGCAATCCGGACGCGGACGACGACGACGACGGGATGAGCAATCTGGCCGAATACGTCGCCGGCACGCATCCGGGCCAGGAAACGTCCGTGCTCGCGCTGGATCCCTACGCCACCAACATGACGGCGACGGCGAACCTGATCTTCCGCTGGCCCAGCGTGACCGGCCGCGTCTATTCGATCTGGCGCGCCACCAACGTCGCCGGGCCCTACACCCAGCACGTCGGCAATCTGTCGGCCAACGCGCCGACCAACTCCTACACGAACGCCGTGCCCGCCGCCGCCGGCGCCTACTTCTACGGCATCGGCGTCCAGCGCGCACCCTGAACGGAAGGAATTCCATGAATCGCCCCATGCGGTTTCTCGCGCTGGCCTGCGCGATCGGCGTGCTCCCGTGCAGTTGGTCCCTGGCGGCTCCGTCCCTGGCAAACGTCTCCCGGCCGGTGTGGTCGCCGGACAACGCGCGCTTGGCGCTGACGGACGCCGGCGGCAATGGGGTCTACGTCTACGACGTGGACCAGCAGAGTCTGGTGCGGCTGACCGACGCGCCCAGCAGCGGCGCCTGGGTCGAATGGTCGCCGGATGGGAGCCGCTTGGGATTCAAGCTGTTCGAGCCCGCAGCGGGCGACGACCTGCCGCCGCAGATGGCCGCCGTGTACCGGACCGGCGCGGAAACCGTGGCGCCCTTGATTTCCGCGACCCGCCGCGCCGGGGTGCCTTCCTTTTCGACCGGGGGGCGCATGGCGTTCACCGTGGGCAACGAAGTGCAGATCGTCGACGCCGATGGTTCGACCGTCGCCCGACACGACCTGGGACACTACGTCAATCTGGCCCGACTGTCGCCCGATGGACGCCATCTCGCCTACAACGGCCGGGACGGGCAGATCTGGCGGCTGGACGTGGAAACGGGCGACCGGGAACGCTTGACCGACGGTTCCGCCGCCTGTTTCAATCCGGTCTGGTCGCCGGACGGCGGAAAACTGGCCGTGGAAACCGTCGCCGGCAACCTGTTGGCGGTGGATCTCCCGTCGCGGCGGGTCTATCCCTTTGGAGCCGGCTCGCAACCCTGCTGGGCCCCCGACGGCCGCCACGTGGTCTTTACCCGAACCGTGCTGTCGAAATATCTGGAGGTCGAATCCTCCGACCTCTATTGCGTCCGCTACGACGGAAAAAAGGAAACGCGCCTGACGGAGGAGGCGGACGAGCACGAAGCGGGCGGGCATCTCTCTCGCGACGGTTCGCGCATCGCCTACGTCTCGCTGAAGACCGGGCGGCTGCACGTCGCGCGGATTTCCCCGGCGGCGAAGACGGGTTCGGGGGATGTGGTTCCGTTCCGGATAGGGGCGATCCAGGAAGTGGTTCTTCCCGAGAGCGCGGAAGAGATTCCCGTCGCGTCGCGGCGGCCAAGGACGGTCAAGCAAGCCGTGCCCAAAGCCATCTGCACGATGCTGGACGTGCCGTATCTGCACCAGGTCTACGACACGCGGGACGACTTCACCAAGAAGCACTCCGCCTGCGGCGCGTCGTCGGCCCTGATGGCGCTCAACTACTCCGAAACCTTGCCCTATTGGGATTGCACGTGCGCCAGCCCGTCGTCGCACACGAGTCACTACGGGCAATACGTGTCCGAGATCTATACCAACAACGGCGTCGTCTACAATATCCACAACGGCGTGGACACGACCGAATACGGCGGCTACGGCTACATCACCCAGAACGACTGGGAAGAGACCCGCGGGTGGATGCGGCAGTACATCCTGAACCACGGCAAGAGCTCGGGCACCGGCGTGGATTGGTCGCCCACCTGGGACGAATTGACGGCCGAGATCCGGTCCGGTTCGCCGTTCGTGCTGCTGAACCTGCTGACCACCTCCGGCCACTACATCACCACGATCGGTTTCTACGACAACCAGTACACCGCCATTTTCAACGATCCGTACGGCAACCGCAACACCCCGGGCTATCCCAGCTACGACGGGGCGGGCGCGAAATACGACTGGCCGGGCTACAACAACGGCTATTCGAACCTCAACGTCGTCGCCTGCTTCATCTACTGCCGCGAATCGGTCTGCAACGCCGGGGCCATCCGCGTGGCAATCGACGAGCCCGCGCCCGTCGGCGCGCAGTGGCGCGTGGACGACGGCGCCTGGTTCGACAGCGACGAGGTCGCCACCAACGCCTTCGCGGGCTCGCACGTCGTGTCCTTTGCGCACGTCGCCGGCTGGCGCGAGCCTTCCCGGATGACGCTGCCGGTCGCCGAAGGGCTGACCAATTCCGTCCACGCCGCCTACGAGGAGCTCGACGTCCTGCTGTCCGAAGGCTTCAACGATTCGGCTTTGCCGGTCGGCTGGGCGCTGGCGACCAACGCCGTGGGCAGCGGCACGGGCATCGATCCCGTCGTCTCGTTCGTGACCACCAGCACCTATACCAACGCGACGCCGTACGAAGGGACGCATTTCGTCAAATTCAACTCGTGGGATTGCCGCAGCGGCGCGGTCGTGCGCCTGAGCAGCCCGGCGTTCGCCACCACGAACGGCGCCGGCGTGGACGTCGAGTTCGCCTGGTACCAGCGCTCCCGGACGAACAAGTTCGCCGAAGGCGTGACGGTGCAGTGGTCGCCGGACGGCGCGACCTGGAACGATCTGGAGCCGTTCTTTCCGCGCCAAGGGCCGCTGGGCTGGGAACGGTTCCGCGTCTCCCTGCCGCAGGCGGCCATGGGCGACGAGTCCGTGCAGGTCGCCTTCGAATTTTTCTCCAACTACGGCGACAATTGCTATCTGGACGACGTGCAGATCGTTCGGACCGACCAACTGCTGGCGGAGGGATTCAACGGCGATGCGCTGCCTGCGGACTGGTCCGCGGACGTCGTAACCGATCCGGGCACCGATCCGGCGCTCGCCTACGTCACGTCGAGCGAACATGAAAACGCCAGCCCCTTCGAGGGGTATCGGTATGTTTCCTTCAACTCGTGGGATTGCGCCAGCGGGGCGGAGCTTCGGCTGGTGGCGCCGGCCCTGTCCACGGAGGGCCGCACGAACGTCGCCGTCCATTTCGCCTGGTTCCAAGACGTGCGGACTGGCTACGACGCCGAGGGAATGACCGTGCAGTGGTCCACCAACGGGACCGACTGGACCAGCGATGCCGCCTTCCATTCGCGGCGGGGCGCGTCCGTCGGCTGGACGAACCTGAGCGTGACGCTTCCGGCCGGCGCCGAAGAGCAAGCCACGCTCTACGTGGGATTCCTCTTCCACTCGCTGTACGGCAACAACTGCTATCTGGACGACGTCCGCATCGCCGCCGATGCGGATTTCGAGCCGCCCGAGGAGGAACCGTGGGTCCCGTATGCCTACGAGGAAAACTTCGAAAGCGGCTGGGGCATCTGGCAGAACGGGGCGGGGGACGACTTCGACTGGACCCGGCTCAGCGGCCCGACGCCCTCCGAGCAGACCGGCCCACCCAGCGGTTACGGCGGCAGCGGATCCTATCTCTACGTGGAAGCCACCGGCACCACGCCCAACAGCAACGCCGTTCTGGAAGCCGCGTTCGACTTCGGCGACGCCACGGCGCCGCGGCTCTGGTTCTACTACCATATGTTCGACTATTCGCTTGCGAACATGGGCACGCTCTCCGTGGACGTGTCCACGAACGGCGGCGCGGCTTGGGACCTCGGCGTCTGGAGCAAGTCCGGCGCGCAGCAGTGGAAAACCAACTCCATGTGGGGCCAGGCCACCGTTGATCTGGCGCCCTACGGCGGCCAAACCGGCGTCGTCGTGCGGTTTCGCGGAACGACGGGGACCGACTACCGCAGCGACATGGCCATCGACGCCGTTCGCATCCTCGACGCGCCGACTCTCGCGTTCCAAGGGTTCGAAGGCGCCGCCGCCGACACGTGGAGCTACGCGTGCGAACCGGGCGAGGGGGGGCTGATCAGCCCCGATTCCACCGCGCTGGTGCGCGATGGCACCTATGCCTGCCGCCTGCGCGGATCGGCCAGCGGCACCGCCCATCCCGCCATCACGTTCACCAACGTCCCCCTGTACGGCCATACCAACGTGGCGCTCCTCGTGCCCCACGCCGCCACCGGCCTGAACACCGACGTGGACTTTTATCTAGACTACTCCACCAATCGCGGCGTTTCGTGGACGTCCGCCAAGCTGATCGACGGCAACGACGCCTGGGGCGATCTCGCCTACGACGCCTGCGGTCCCTACGAGGAGCGCAATCCGCAAATGGCCAATCCCTGGACCGTATTCCTGCCCGCCGATGCCGTCCAGGTATCCGTCCGCGCCCGCCTGCAGGAAAGCGCCGGCGATCGGACGTCCAACGCCGCTTTCCTTGACTCCATTCAGCTCGTGGGCGTTCTGGCCGATCCCGATTACGACGGCGACGCCGACGGCATGCCCGATCTGTGGGAGGCGCAGCAATTTCCCGAAGGCGTGGAGGCCATGCCGGAGGAAGATTCCGACTCCGACGGCCCCAGCAACTACGCCGAGTGCATCGCCGGCACCGATCCGACGTCCGCGACGTCGCTTCTGGAACTGGCGCCCATGGCCACGAACATGACGGCGACGGCGAACTTGATTTTCCGCTGGCCCAGCGCGACCGGCCGCGTCTATTCGATTATGCGCGCGACGAACGCCTCGGGCCCCTACACCCAACACGTCGGCAATCTGTCCGCCCACGCGCCGACCAATTCCTACACGAACGCAGTGCCGGCCAGCCTTGGCATCTACTTCTACGGCATCGGCGTCCAGTTGGTGCCGTAGGCCGCTTTTTTCGCGGCGTTCGCCCAGGGCATTTTCACTTTTCCTGTAGCCGCAGGATCCCGACGTAGGCCGGGTGCCCTCACCCGGCGAAATCCCGCCCGGTCAGGGGACCGGGCCTACAAACCGAATTCCCATCGCGCTGGCGAAAGGCTACGGAATATCGTCATCCGCTCTAGAAGGCAAAGCGCTGCTTGTGTTCCCGCAAAACCGTCCGGGACTGCTTCAGGAGCCGGTGGGGATACGTCCGTGAAAACGTGAAATCGTACCGGACCAGCCCTCCGAATGGGCGATAGGCGACGACGCCCACGTCCACCCGATCGTCCGCCATGCGAATGCGCGGCGCGAAATCCAGTTTCTTGGCCGCGGCGGCGAACGCCTTCGGCGGGGCTTCGTAGGGCTTGCCGCGTTCCCGTTCGCGCGCGAGCCGTTTTTCCCATCCGTCCCGGGAGCAGACGAGATGGATTTCGTTGTAGTATTCGTGCCAGTAAAGCTGGAAGCGGTCTCCGAGCAGCCGCAGGACGGCGAGCTGGAAAAACCCCTTCGGCGAATCCTCGGCTTGGATCTTTTCGAGATAGCCATAGCGCAGAAAATCGCGGGCGTCCGCGTTCGCCGGCAGATCGTTCGTGGCTTGCGCCGCATACGCCACGAAGTCGGCGATGGGCGCAGCGTCGGCCGCGCGCGCGTAGAGCACGGGATAGCCGCCGCTGCCGCGGTTGCAATAGACCCAATCGAGCGCATAGCCCTCCGCCGGTTTCAGCGCGTCCAGCACGGAGAAATAGCGGTCGACGTCGAACCGGTCGGCGGGCAGGACGCCGTCCATGAGTTCCCGTTGCTGCTTGAAGTCGTCGGACGGCTGTGCGGCCTCGAAGTCGTCGACGATGCGCTGGGCGTCGAATTCCGCCTGGGCCCGGGCCGGGACGGTTTCAAATGCGGTGGCCAGCAGGATGCCGAGGGCGGCGGCTTTCAGGCGGCAGGCGGTCATGATGTCGGTCTCCTGGATGATGGGTGCGGCGACTGTCGAAAGGATAGGGGGTTGCGAGCGACGCGTCAACGGGGGTTTAGATTCGAGAGTGGGCAATAGGGTTCCGAATGGGGGGGCTTTTGGCTCGTCGCCGGGGCCGGACTCAATCCGGCCAGAGCCAGGCCGCGCCGCGGACGCCGCTGGAATCGCCGTGTTGGCTTCGGATGATCGGGGTCTCCGCTTCGCCGCCGAAGACGAAGTTCGCCAGTTGCGGGGGGACCCAGTCGTAGAGTTCGTCCACGTTGCTCATGCCGCCGCCCAGAACGATCACGTCGGGGTCGAGAACGTTGACGACGTGCGCGAGGGCACGGGCCAGCCGGTCGGCATAGCGGTTCAGGGCGGCATGCGCGTCGGCATCGCCGCGGCGGGCGAGGGCGACGATTTGTTTTCCGTTGCGCCTTTCGGATCCGTCCGCGCCGGTTGCCCGGGCGTAGTCGTCGGCGAAACCCGTGCCGGAAATCCATTTTTCGATGCAGGACGTCTTGCCGCACCAGCACGAGGGGCCTGGATATTCTTCGGGCGTTGGCCAGGGCAGGGGATTGTGGCCCCATTCGCCGGCGACGAGGTTGGCGCCGGGCCAGGGGCGGCCATCGACGGCGATGCCGGCGCCGCAGCCGGTGCCGAGAATGGCGGCAAACACGATGCGATGGCCGACCCCCGCGCCGTCGACCGCTTCGGAAAGCGCGAGGCAGTTGGCGTCGTTCATGCAGCGCACTTCGCGGCGGAGAAGGCGGCCCAGATCCCGGTCCAAGGGGTGGCCGTTCAGGGTGGTCGTGTTGGCGTTCTTGACGAGTCCCGTGCGGGCCGAAATCGTGCCGGGGATGCCGACGCCCACGGTTCCGCGCCGGCCCAGCGCCGATTCCGCGTCGGCCACCAGCCCGGCCATGGCGGAAACGACGGCCTCATATCCGCCGGACGGGGTATCGATCCGTTTCCGGTGGATTTCGCGTCCGCCTTCGTCGAGGGCGATGAGCTCGGTTTTGGTTCCGCCCAGATCGATTCCCAGTCGCATCGGTGCCTCCGTGCGGTCCGCGCGCAGGCGGGACCGGATTTCCCGTCAGGCGTTTCCCGGGGTGGGAGGGGCCAGGGGGTCGAGGACGCCGCGCGCGCGCAGTTCGTAAAAGGCGGACTTGCAGGCGCGGACGTCGGCGAAGGCGTCGTGGGCGTCGCGGAAGGCCTTTTGGAAGAGCTTGCGGTGGAGTTCGGTGAGGTTGGGGTATTTGGGACCGTACCGGCCGGGGATGGCGCAGAAATCGGTGGATTCCTTCATGGTGCAGCAGGTTTTCTTTTGGGCGAAGGGATGGGGGCGGCCGAGGCGCAGGCACTCGGCGCCGAGGATTTTTTCGTCGAAGGAAATATTGTGGGCGATGGCGACGGCGGCCTTTTCGATTTGGGGCAGGACTTCGTCGAGGGCGTCGGCGAGGGGAATGCCCTCTTCCAGCGCGCGCTCGGTCGTGATGCCGTGGATTCTCGCCGCGTCGCGGGGGATGACGTATCCCTGCGGGCGGATGATGCGGTTGGCCTGGGCCAGTTCGTTGCCCGCCGCGTCGCAGAGCAGCCAGGCCAGTTGGACCATGCGCGGCCAGTTGTCGAGGTCCTTCAGCGGCGCGTTCCAACTGCGCGGCAGGCCGGTGGTCTCGGTGTCGAAGAAGAACAGAAGGGTGTCGGAGGGTCCGTTGAAGTTGAGCAGGGCATCCATGGCGGCCAGAAATCTACGCTTTCGACCGGGTTCCCGCAATCCCGCGGATGCAGAAAACGCGGCGCGGGGCGACGGGATCGAATGGGCCTGGCGATCCTCGGCGGCTTGCGGGGCGGCCCGGGGGGCCGGAACGCGGAATTGCCTGCGCCGAAGGACGTTGGGCGCGCGGCCGGATTATTTGCATGGCCGCCCGTTTTTAGGATGGAAAAGGGGGAGGGGGGCGGGGTATGGTTTCGGCCGAATTGCGTCCGGCGGGACCGCCGGACGGAAACGGCTTTTAACGGAAGAATGTTATGATCGTCGTGATGAAAAACGGTGCCGATGCGGCCCAAATCCAGGCGATTTCGGCCCTGGTGGAAAGCTGGGGCATGAAGGCGCACGTGAGCCAAGGCGAGGAGCGGACGGTCATCGGGCTGATCGGCGACGAGACCCAGGTGCACGGGCCTTCGCTGGAGATGATGCCGGGCGTGGAAAAGGTGATGCCGGTGCAGAAGCCCTACAAGCGGGCCAGCGCCGAATTCCACGCGGACCGGACGGTCATCAAGATTCCTCCGGCCCGCCATGGCGACCGGGGGCTGACCATCGGGGGGACGGGCGTGGTGATCATGGCGGGGCCGTGTTCCGTGGAAACCCGCGACATGATTCTCTCGCTGGGGGCTTTTTTGAAGGGGGCGGGGGCGCACATGCTGCGGGGCGGGGCGTTCAAGCCCCGCACGTCGCCCTACGCGTTCCAGGGGCTGGGCGTCGAGGGCCTGCGCTACCTGGCCGAGGAGCGCTCCGTGGTGGGCTTGCCGGTGGTCACGGAGGTGATGGACACGCGCGACGTGGAGATGGTGGCGGAATTCGCCGACATCCTCCAGGTGGGCGCGCGGAACATGCAGAATTTCAATCTGCTGAAAGCCGTGGGGCGATGCAGCAAGCCGGTGATGCTGAAGCGCGGCCTGGCCAGCACGCTGGAAGAGCTGCTGATGAGCGCGGAATACGTGATGAGCGAGGGCAACGCGGAGGTCATCCTGTGCGAGCGGGGCATCCGGACCTTCGAGAAATTCACGCGCAACACGCTGGATTTGAGCGCGGTTCCGGTGCTGAAGCGCGAGAGCCATTTGCCGGTGGTGGTGGATCCCAGCCACGGGGTGGGGCATTGGGATCTGGTGCCGGCGATGGCCAAGGCGGCCCTGGCGGCGGGGGCCGACGGATTGATCCTGGAGGTGCATCCGGATCCGACGAACGCCATTTCGGACGGGCCGCAGTCGCTGACGCCCAAGCGGTTCAAGGATCTGATGGCCGAATTGGAACGGGTGGCGCGCGCCGTGGGGCGGAACCTGTTCTAGGCGGGGCGGACGGGCGCAAGGGCATGACCAAGGAACCGTGCATTTCGATCGTGGGGCTGGGCCTGATGGGCGCCTCGCTGGCGATGGCGCTGCGCAAACGGGGCTACGGAGGGCGGCTGGTGGCGTATGCCCGCAAGCCGGAGACCCGCGCGGAGGCCCTGTCGCGCGGAATCGTGGACGAAGCGCTGGACGATCCCGATGCGGCGGTGAATGAGGCTTCGCTGGTGGTGCTGTGCGCGCCCATCCGGGCCTGCGCGGATCTCGCCGCCGACGTCGCGCCGGCGCTGCGGCCCGGCGCGCTGGTGACCGACGTGGGCAGCACCAAGGGATGGATCTGCCGCCAAATGGCCGGGATCTTGCCGCCGGGAACCTTCGTGGGAAGCCATCCGATCGCCGGTTCCGAGAAGCAGGGCCTGCAGGCGGCGTCGGCCGACCTGTACGAGGGGGCGCTGACCGTGGTGGCGACGCATCTGGACGTGCCCGAACGCGCCGCCGAACAGGTGGCGGAGCTTTGGAAATCGGCCGGAGCGCGGACGTGCCGCATGGAGCCCGAAGACCACGACCGCCTGTTGGCGCGCACGAGCCATTTGCCGCACGTGGCGGCGGCGGCCCTGGCCAAGGCCATCGGGCGCGACGGGGCCGAGCAGGTGGGCGTTTTCTGCGGCACGGGCTTCTACGACTCCACCCGCGTGGCCTCCGGTTCGATCGAGATGTGGAACGACATCCTGATGACCAACGCCCCGGCCGTGGCCGAGGAATTGCGGGCTTTCAAATTCGAAGTCGAGCGGGTATATGATGATCTCCAAGCGGGCCGTTTCGGCGACGTGGCGCAGTTCTTGGAACGCGCCCGGGAAGCCCGCGCGGAATTGCTGAAGGGGCGCGGGCCCGGTCCCGCCGCCTCCAACTAACGTACAACCAGGCGAACCGATGGCCATCCAGAAACAGACGAAAATCGTGCATCCCGGCGGATTCGACGGCGGCGTCGTCCGCGTGCCGGGCGACAAGAGCATCTCCCACCGGACGGCGCTGCTGGCCGGCATTTCTTCGGGCACCTCGGAAATCCGCGGTTTCCTGCAGGCGGAAGACTGCCTCAACACCCTGAAGTCGATGGAGGCCTTCGGGGCGCGGTCGTGGTTCGACGACGAAGGCGTGCTGTCGATCCAGGGCACGGGCGGCAAGATGATCGAGCCGGCCGGCCCCCTGGACGTGGGCAACTCGGGAACGGGCATGCGCCTGCTGGCGGGCCTGTGCGCGGGATCGCCGATCCAGGTGACGCTGACGGGCGACGCCTCCCTGCGGTCGCGTCCGATGCGGCGCATCAAGGAACCGCTCGAACTGATGGGCGCGAAGGTGGACCTGACGCCGCAGGGCACCGCGCCGATGGCGATCCGGGGCGGCACGCTGCACGGCATCGAATACTGCCTGCCGACGGCGTCGGCGCAGGTGAAAAGCTGCTGCATCCTGGCCGGCCTCTACGCCGAGGGCCGCACGACGGTCCTCGAACCGATCCCGACGCGCGACCATACGGAGCGCATGCTGCGCGCGGTGGGCGCGCCCATCCGGGTGGAAGGCCAGCATATCTCCGTGGACGGCTACGGACCGCAGGGACCCAAATTCCTCGCGCGGCCCTACGTCGTTCCCGGCGATTTCTCCTCGGCGGCCTATTGGCTGGCCGCCGCCGCCGCGATTCCCGGCGTGACCGTTCGCGCGGAAGGCGTGGGGTTGAATCTCCGGCGGACGGCCCTGCTGGACGTCCTGCGCCGCATGGGCGCCCGCGTCGAAATCGAACGCACCTCCGCGCCGACCGATCCGGAAGTCTACGGCAACGTGACGGTGTACGGCGCGGAACTGAAGGGCACGGAAGTCGGCGGGGCGGAAATCCCCAATCTGATCGACGAACTGCCGCTGGTGGCCGTGCTCGGCGCGCTCGCCCGCGGCCGCACCGTCATCCGCGACGCCGGCGAACTGCGCGTGAAGGAATCCGACCGCGTCGGCGTCATGGTCGAAAACCTCGCCAGCCTCGGCGTGAACGCGTCGGAGATGCCCGACGGCATGGCGATCGAAGGGCCGACCGCGAAGATATCGCCCACCAAGAGCATCCGCAGCTACGGCGACCATCGCGTGGCCATGAGCATGTCCATCCTGTCGATTTTCGCCGATCAGCCGGTCTGCATCGGCAACGTGGCGTGCGTGGACACGTCCTATCCGGAATTTTGGGAGCAACTCGGGAACCTGGGAGTGAAAGTTGAATAAGCAAACGACCATCGTGGCGGTGGATGGCCCTTCGGCCTCCGGAAAATCGACGGTATCGCGCAAGACGGCCCAGGCCGTCGGGTTCATCTACGTGGATTCCGGAGCGCTCTACCGCGGCGTGACCTGGAAGTGCGTCAAGGAAGGCATCGACGTGAAGGATTCGCAGGCGGTGACCAACCTGCTGATCCGCATGAACATGGAACTGGTGCTGCGCGACAGCGCGGTGGGCTACCTGATCGACGGCGAGGATCCCGGGCAGGAAATCCGCGCCGAACCGGTGCGCGAGCGCGTGGCCGACATCGCCGCCCAGCAGTCCGTGCGCGTCTACGTCGTCGAGAAGCTGCGCCTGATGACGAAATTCGGCAACCTCGTCATGGAAGGCCGCGACATCGGAACGGTGGTGTTTCCCGACACGCCTTTCAAGTACTACCTCGACGCCGATCCGGAAGAACGCGCCCGCCGCCGCGCCGCGGAAATCCACCAGCAGGAAGGCACCCACGACGTTGGCGCCGTGCTCAGCTCGCTGCGCCGCCGCGACCAGAAGGATTCCAGCCGCGCCACCGCGCCGCTGCAGATCGCCCTGGGCGCGCGAATCATCAACAGCACCGGCATGACCGTCGAGCAGGTCGTGGACACCATCGTCGCCGACCTGAAGAAAGCCGGCGCGGTTCCGGCCTGATTCGATCCATGCGCGAGGGCTTGTTCAGGCAACCGCTGTATTGGCTGGCGCGCGGGTTCGTCTATTTTTGCCTTCTGTTGAAGTACCGCATGCGGGTGACCGGCCGCGAAAACGTCCCGGCGAAGGGCGGGGCGGTCATTGCCGCCAACCACTGCAGCTATCTCGATCCGCCGGTGGTGGGCGGGTGCAGCAACCGGCGCATCGTGCATTTCATGGCGCGCGACACGCTGCTGTCCAATCCCGTCGCGAAATGGTTTTTCCCGCGCGTGGGGGTGATTCCGCTCGACCGGACCAAGGGCGATCTGGGTGCCTTGAAAAAGGCCATCGCCACCCTGAAGGAAGGCAAGGTCGTCGGACTGTTCCCCGAGGGCACGCGTTCGCCCGACGGCACCATGCGCGAACCCAAGGGCGGCATCGGCTTTCTGATCGCGAAAGGCGACGTGCCCGTGGTGCCGCTTTACATTTCCGGCACCTACGAGGCGTTTCCCAAGGGCGCGAAGAAAATGAAACCCTCGCGCATCGTGGCGAAGCTGGGCAAGGCCATCACGCCCGAGGAAATCCGCGCCGCCATGCCCACCAAGGGCGACTACGAGGCCGTCGGCGCTCTCGTCATGCGCCGCATCCGCGATCTGGTGGAAGATTCGGCGTAGGCGATTTTCTTTGCGGATCTGGCAGGGAAAAATTAACACGCAGAGTTAATAAACTATGCGGCAATGGATAGAGCGGACAGGGGATATCCAAGTCTTGATAACATTTTCCCAAAGATTGAAATAGGCGAAATAAGATGTTTTCAACGGCTCGATTTCAACCCATTTTGCGACATCATTAGCGCAATGCAGAGTTAATTAACACTGCGTTGAAAGGGGGGCAACTCGGGGATCGGGGATGCGGGGATCACGGATTCCGCGCGACGAGGCGCAGGCGGTAGGTGATGGTTTGGGTGGATCGGGGGGGGACCGTCAGATCGAAGTTCAATGCGCGCGTCGTTTCCGTGCAGGGAATGGAGGAACGCACGAGATTCCATTGCATGGGCGTGGCGGGCTTTTCCTGCGCCAGGATTCGGACCGGCGAGGCCAGGTCGTTGACGAGCGTCAACGTGTAGTCGACGTGCTTGGCGCCTTCGGGCAAGGGGATCTCTTCGCCGGCCTGGCGGCTGGCGCGGACCGTGTTCGCCGTGCCCATGTCGAGCTGCAACGTGCCGGGGAACGGCGTGTGGGACACGTGGCCCGACTGGAACGGCGCGCCGCGCGCGGCGCCGAGAAACAGATCGGCCTGCCCGGGCGGGAGAGGAAATCCGAGGTCCATCGCGGCGGTGTTGGGGACGAGCAGCGCGCGGCGCAACGCCACGCCGCCCTTCGGCGAGGGAGCGGGAACGCGGTCGGAGTCGCACACGTGCGTGATTTGCGCGGGTTTGCGGACCACGCGGGCGAATTGGATTTCCGCCGGACCGTGGGCGGGGATCGCGGCGGGGATTTGCAGGGGGAATTGGAAGGGGATCGCCGGCGCGGAAACGGCGGGGGCCAGCCAAAGATCGGACAACGGCGTGTCGGGATTCAGGGCGAGAAGGCCAAACGGCTTCGGCGGCGGCCGGAGGGCCGCGTCGGTGCCGACCCATGAAACGCGCGCATCGGGAAAGGCGTTCGGGGTGTCGTTCTGGATGCGGAGATATCCCGTGAAATCGACCTGGACGGCGTCGATGGATTCCGGGCCGATGCCGCGGACGACGACGCGGTAGTGCGCGGACCAGTTGAATCCCGGCAGGCGATACGTCAGGGAATGGCCCATGGAATGGGAGAGCGGCTCGGCGATGAGGATTTCGAGCCGATTGCGCGCGGGGGGCGGCGGGGGGGCCGGGTTCGGCCGCCAGACCAGCGGACCGGCATCCGCCGGGCCGTCTTTTGCATCGTCCGGATCGGGCGGCGGGGATTCGAGCCATCGCCATTCGCGGATCGGCCAAGGCCGGCGGACGTTCCAAATCTGGAGGGTATCGAGATCCATCCGGGCCGGCGGGTTCGTCCAGACGATCCGCTCGATTTCCTTTTCGCCGGACGGCGGGAAAAATTCGCGCACCCATGCCCAGCCCGGGCCGACGGTCAACAGGGCAGGTTCGGCGGGGGCGGAGAGGGCGGCGCCGGAAAAGGCCGTCGCCAGCGGCAGGAGCAGCAGATGCGGATATCGGCAGGCGTTCATCGATGCCCGGGAGCATATTCGTCCGGCAACGGCGCCGCAAGGCGAGATTCCTGCCGGCCGGGCCGGAGCGGAGGATTTCGCGGCCCGCCCCGTCAGGTCGGTTCGGCCGGAGCGGCGGAATCGGCGGGCGGGACGTCTTCGGGCATGCGTTCCGCGAGGGAGATGACGACGCGCTTGCGGCCCTCGGCGTCTTCGTCTTCGGAGTGGGTCTGGATGTCGGGGCAATCCTTGAGGGCCTGGTGGATGATGCGGCGTTCCATCGAATTCAGGAGGGGCATGCGCCACGGGTGTCCGGTCTGGCGGACGCGTTCGAGGGCTTCGTTCGCGTCGGCCAGGAGTTTTTCGCGGCGGCGTTCGCGGTAGTGTTCGGCATCCACGACGCAGTAGGGGGAGTCCTCGTATTTCCGCGACAGCAGGCGGTTGAGGAGGAACTGGATGGCGTCCAGCGTCTGGGACGTGCGGCCGATGAGGCGCCCGGCGTCCGCCGTGACGATCTGGAAAAAGATCTGGTCGGCCTCGACGGCGGCGTCCACGCGGGCGTCTTCGAATTCCAACAGGCGGAGGAGATCCGCCAGGATGGTTTGCGCGGGCGCGACGTATTCCTGCATGCTGGGTTGATCGCTCATAGGGGGTTCTTTCGCCGTTTCCAAAATTCGGTATATTCTTGTATGCTGGTTGCCCTCGAATGACCAGCCAATTCTGTGACCGAAAGGATTTTATGCGGAACGAGACCCGCCCCGCCCCCTCCTCGCGGCGGCGCCCCCTGCTGCCGGGGGCGTTGGCGTTGGCCTTCCTGCTGGTGGCGGCGCTGTGGGCCCGAAGCTATTTCGGCGCGGAGGCGCGGGTGCGCCGCGCCACGGCGAAGCTGGTGCGGTTGGTGGAGAAATCCGCTCCCGAGGCGCCGGTGGCGCTGGGCTTGTCCGCCAACCGGCTGGGCGGCTACCTCGCCACGAACGCCGTGCTCGAACTCGAGGGCTACGGGCCCCTGGCGACGGGGAGGAAGGAGATCGTCCAGTTCTATGCGCAGGTCCGCAACGAATTCGACCGGATGGAATTCGCGGAGCCGCGGATCCTCGTCGCCGTTTTCCGCCGCGGCGCCGTGAATGCAGCCGTGGAGGCCCGCTATCGGTTCGTCCACGAAGCGGGGGGCGCTTGGGAAGGCGACGGCAAGGCGGCCCTGCTGTGGACCCAAGGCGAAGACGGCTGGCGGATTTCCCGCGCGGCCTTGACGCCGGACGAATCGGTCGCCCTTCCGGCGGGGTGGCCATGAACTCGGTCCGGCTCTGGGCCAAAGCCGTCAGGCCTTACGCCTATTCCGCCAGCATCGTGCCGGTGGCCATCGGCGGGC
Source organism: Kiritimatiellia bacterium (assembly GCA_050176815.1). Classification (GTDB taxonomy): domain Bacteria; phylum Verrucomicrobiota; class Kiritimatiellia; order CAIQIC01; family Lenti-01; genus Lenti-01. The sequence goes on along the minus strand of JBFXHR010000041.1, from coordinate 4,407 downwards.
TGTACGCACGGCTGGCGGACGGGGAATTTTCGCGCCTGCGCTTCGGCGTATCCCTCGCCGCCGGCGTGCTGATGCATACGGCCGCCAATCTGTGGAACGACTACTACGATTTCAAGCACGGCGTGGACCGCGAAGGCGGCGGCATCGGCAGCGGCGTGTTGGTTTTGGGCGAAATGTCGCCCGCGCGCTGCTTCCGGGGCGCGTCGGTCTGCGCGGCGCTGGCCGCGCTGCTCGGCGTTGGGCTGGCATGGCGGGCGGGGTGGGGGCGTCTGCTGCTGGGGGCGGCGGGGCTTTTCGGAGCGGTGGCCTACGCCGCCGGGCCCCTCAGTCCCAAGCACCGGGCGCTCGGCGAAGTCTGGCTGTTCCTGCTGATGGGCGTCGGCATGACTCTCGGCGGCCACATGGCGCAAACCGGGCGTTTTTCCTGGGGCGCGGTGGCTGCGGGCCTTCCCGCCGCGCTGCTGATGACCCTGCTGCTGTACGCCAACAATTTGCGCGACGTCCGGTCCGACCGGGACGTGGGCCTGCATACCCTGCCCATGTTGTTCGCGCCCACCGAGGCCAAGGCGCTGGCCATGGTTTTCCTGGCCGCGCCCTATCTCCTCACGGGACTCATGGCCGGCACCCGGCAGCTTCCGGCGGCCGTGCAAGGGTCGTTTTTGACCCTTCCGCTGGCCGTCCAATGGGCCCTCCGCCTGTGGAAAGATCCGGCCGCGGAGCGCAACGTCCTGGGAATGGCCCGGCTGCACCTGGCGTTTGGATTGCTGTTTGCCGCCGGACTTTGGATGGGCCGATGATTTTGAAAGGATGACCCCCGATGAACGTTCCTCCCGTTTCCGAACTGCTTCGCCGCCTCGTTTCCATTCCCAGCGTGAATCCCGCGCTGGCCGACGACGACTCCATCCGCAACGAAGCCCGCATGGTCGAATGGCTGGAGCCGTGGTTTGCCGCGCGCGGCTTCGAAACGCGGCGCGTCGGAAACACCCCCGGCCGGCCCAACCTGCTGGCGGGTTTCGGCGCCGCCGCGCCGGAAAAGACGATTCTTTTCGAGTCGCATTTGGACACGGTCGGCGTATCCGGGTTTCAAGGCGATCCGTTTGGCCTGCGGGAGGAAAACGGCCGGCTCTACGGACGCGGCGCGTGCGACACCAAGGGCCCGCTGGCGGCGTTCATGGCCGCGCTCGACGACGAAACGCTCGGCGCGCTGGCGAAATCCAAAACGAAAATCGTCTGGCTCGGCGCCATCGGCGAGGAGACCGGAAATCTCGGCGCGGAGGAAGCCGTCGCCGACGGCCTGCGCGCGGACGAATGCGTCGTGCTGGAACCGACGGCCCTGCGCATCGTGCATGCGCACAAAGGCGCCTGCTGGTTCACGGTCGCCACGCGCGGCCGCGCGGCGCACGCCTCCGATCCGGCGCGCGGCGACAACGCCATCCTCAAAATGCCGGCCGTCTGGCGCATCCTCGGCGAAGAAGCGGCGGCAGCCGCCAAGGCCCATTCCAGCGCGGCCCTGGGCCGGCCCACGGTGTCCGTCGGCACGATCCGCGGCGGCACCGGCACGAATGTCGTCCCGGACCGCTGCGAAATCCAGGTGGACCGCCGCCTGATGCCCGGCGAGACCGCCGCGCGGGTGCTGGACGACGTCCGGCGGCGGCTGGAGGCCATTCCCGGCGGCGTGGAGATCGGCCTGCTGAAGGAAGGCTTGCCGTTCCATACCGACGTCGGCGCGGCGCTGGTGGGGAACTTCGGCGCCGCCTTGCGGGCAACGGGCGTGGAGCCCGTGCGGGAAGGCGCGGCCTGGTGCAGCGATGCCGGCCCGTTGGCCTCCGCGTGCGGCGAAACCATCGTCTGGGGCCCCGGCGACATCGCCCAGGCGCATACCGCGGACGAATACGTCGAAGCCGCGTCGCTCGAGGCCGCCCGCGAAACCCTCCGCCGGTTTCTGCTGAACATCCATTGCCTTCGCGACGCGTAGGCAACGGCGGCTAGAGCGGTTTGCGAAATACTGTAGCTGCCCAACACCCCCCGACGGGGTCGTCGGGGGCTCCAAAGACATGATCCCTGGCTGTTTGGAGCCGGGACGACCTCGTCCCGGTCGGATTCGGCGGCTACAGGATAGATTAATATGCTCTAGACGCCAAAACCTCCGCGGCGCGGAGGCAATGGGCGATACAGGACTTGAACCTGTGACCCCTTCCATGTCAAGGAAGTGCTCTAGCCAACTGAGCTAATCGCCCGAAAGACGGGGGGGAATATGGCACAACGAGGGAGAGAAGGGCAATGAATAATTATGGATTAAAAATTCCGATCCATTCAACGCAAGAGCCGCAAGCGGCGCCAAAGAAACGCAAGCGCCGGGTGCATCGGCAGAAAGGACCAACGGATGCAGGCCGAACGGATTTGCGCTTGCGATCCTTTTGCGACCTTAGCGCCTTTTGCGTTAACGGGTTGTTTGGTTCAGGGCTGTTTCGGCGTTGCGCCCAGGGGATTCCCGGGGGCGAGTTGGGGATTGATGCGGGAGGGGCGAAAGGATAGCATGGGCGCATGAAACGTTATCCAACTGTGGGCGAGCGGGTGGCCGTGGTGACGGGGGCGTCGACGGGCATCGGCCGGGCGACGGCGCGGCTGCTGAAGAGCCGCGGCTGGCGGGTGTTTCCGACGGCGCGGAGCCGGACGGACCTGGATTTGCTGCGGGGGGAGGGATTCCAGCCGGTGGAACTGGATCTGTCGGATCCGGATTCGGTGGAGTACGCGGCGAAGGAAGTGCTGGAATTGTCGCAGGGCGTGCTGGGGGCGGTGGTGAACAACGCGGGCTACGGGCAGCCGGGGGCGCTGGAGGATTTGTCGCGGTCGGCGATGCGCAAGCAGTTCGAAACGAACGTGCTGGGCACGCTGGATTTCACGGGCCGGTTCATTCCGACGTTCCGGGCGCAGAAGTACGGGCGGATCGTGCTGGTGAGTTCGGTGCTGGGGCGCATCGTGATTCCCTTCATGGGGGCGTATTGCGCGAGCAAGCACGCGGTGGAGGCCATGGGCGACGGGCTGCGGATGGAACTGGGGCCGGCGGGGATCTCGGTTTCCATCGTGGAGCCGGGGCCAATCCAGACGTCTTTCCGCAAGCGCGTGGTGAGCGAGGCGGGGCGCGGGCTGGAGATGCGGAATTCGGCGTTCGCGGCGCAGTACGCGAAGGAATTGACCGAGCCCGAACGGACGTATTCGCGGCCGACGGACGTCTTCCGGAAACCGCCGGAGGCGGTGGCGAAGAAAATCGCGCATGCGCTGGAATCGCGGTTCCCGCGCGCGCGGTATCCGGTGACGGTGGTGGCGTGGTTCGGGGATTTCGCGGCGCGGTTTTTCCCGGCGCGGCTGACGGACCGGGTGCTGCGGTCGAAGGTGATCGGGAAGGAAGTTGGATAAGCGAAATCGCAATATCCAATATTCAATATCCAATTTCCAATGATCAAGTGAACAGCCGGTGAGGGTCGCCGGATGGGGGGGCCAAGTAGGCGGCGGTCGCCGAGGGCGATGTGCGGCAAGAGGGCCTGAAGGTGATCGGGAAGGAAGTTGGATGAGGGGAATCCCAATATGGAATATCCAATATCCAACGCCTTGTTCTATTCCTATTCTCTTTCGGTCAAATCGATCTCCCGCAACCGCTGTTCACCGCGCAAGACGAATACAATCAGGATATCTTCCCCTTCGATCCGATAGAATATCCTGCATGGCGGCGCAACAACCTGCCGATAGGGCAAGTGAGGTATCTCTGGGACCCTAGCTCCGGATTTCGGAAACCGCATCAACCGTTCGACTGCAGCAAATACCTGTTGGACATACCGAGTGGCCGCATCCGGTTTGTCGAGGGCAATATAGTCGGCAATAGCCTCTAGGTCGGCGATAGCCGGCTCGGTCCAAATCAGGCGAGCCATCGCCGCATCCGCTTTTGGGCCTGTTCGTGGCTTAAGATGCGTCCTTGCTGGAACGCGCGCTCGCCACGGGCAATACCTTCCAGAATTTGCATACGCGCCTGCTGATCCTCGTAGCTGGCGACATTAACGAGATAGGCAGCAGGGCGTCCATGCTCCGTAATCAACACAGGGGACGGGTCTTCCCGGAGTTCTGCAATCAGGCGGGTCGCCTGTCGCTTCAGTGTGGTAACAAGCTCTGTTTTCATAGTGCCACTATAGTATCACATATTGCGTTGGGGTCAAGGAATTGAACATCCAATTTCCAATGATCAAGTGAACAGCCGGTGAGGGGCGCCGGATGGGGGGCCAAGTAGGCGGCGGTCGCCGAGGGCGATGTGCGGCAAGAGGGCCTGAAGGTGATCGGGAAGGAAGTTGGATGAGCGAAATCGCAATATCCAATATTCAATATCCAATTTCCAATGATCAAGTGAACGGGCGCACG
>JBFXHR010000040.1:0-24727 GCA_050176815.1 Kiritimatiellia bacterium | reverse complement strand
TAGGTCTGGCCCGGCATCAACCCCGGGACATCCAAGCCATTAAAGGCCAGCCGGCTCTCCATGACCGTCTGGTTGCCAAACATGTCATTGGGCTCGTAATCCACTCCTTGTTCGGGGCTGCCGGTTGGCGGTTCGGTCGCCATGGTGACCATCACATGCTTGCCGTCCGCTTGCTGCCAACCCAACTGCGCCCGCGTGGCTGGATTTTCATGATCCGGCATGGCAACCACAAAACTCGGAACGGACAGTTCGTTGACCGTGAAATAGCTTTCCGCCGCCAACGGCTCGCCGCTGTTGGCCACCCAGTCCGCCGCCGCGTGGTAGATGTCGTAGGGAGGATTCCAAGAAAGGAATCGGCCTGCGTAATACCAGGTGCCGGCCGAGGTGAACTGATGCTCATACGGCCTGGAAATCCAGACGCGGTTGTCTCCATCCATGCGCGACCAATCGGCGCCATACCACGACCAGTCCATGCCATCCGTGGTTGTGCCCAGACCGTATTCCGCCCCCCAGCCCGCCGTGTCCATGTTGATGGCAAACTCGTACGGGTAATCCAGCACATCTCCGACCACATATTCCTGGATCGGCTGGCCGCGATTGTACAGCGCGGTCCATTGCTCCGGCGCCGACTGCGCCTTCTGCGGCATCGCGAGGACCCATCCCAGCGCAAGCGAAAACCCCGCGCACCATTTCCACGGCGTCGCCGAACGTATTAACTTCATGCTCACCCCATTCAAGGTGGTACTACCGATCCGACTGTATCTACTTGATTGTCGGTTGGCAATCCGAATTCCTGTATTGCATCCGTATTGCATCCCTGTTGTCCACTGCGGATTGCGGGTGTTTTGCTGTTCATGGCTGCTGGTTGTACCCCGTTTTCTCTTTTCACGAGTCCATGAGTTCTGATTCAATCGCCTCCATGCTCATCGACTTCCATACCCACGCCTTCGAAGACGCCCTCGCCGCCAAGGCGATCCCCTTTCTCGAAAAGGAAGGCAACATCCAGGCGTGTACCGACGGCCGCGCCGCCGGCCTGCTGGCCTCCATGGACCGCGCCGGCATCGACCGCTCCGTCGTCTGCCCCATCGCCACCAAACCCTCGCACTTCGACGGCATCCGCCGCTGGGCCCGCGCCGTCCGCGCCGCCCAGCCGCGCCTTGAAATGCTGCTGTCCATCCACCCCGACGATCCCGACGCGCTCGCCCACGCCGACGAAACCGCCGCCGAGGGCTTCAAGGGCGTCAAGCTGCATCCCTACTACCAGCGGTTCACGCTCGACGACGAACGCCTGTTCCCGCTCTACGAACGCCTCGCCGCGCGCGGGCTCTTCGCCGTCTTCCACACCGGCTTCGACATGGCCTACCCGTTCGACCGCGTCGCCGATCCCATCCGCGTGCGCCGCGTCATCGACACGTTTCCGACGCTCAAATTCGTCGCCACGCACCTGGGCGGATGGCGCGACTGGGAGGAATCCCGCAAATATCTCATCGGCCAGCCCCTCTTTATCGAGACCTCCTACTGTCTCCACGAAATGCCGGCCGCAGAAGCCCGCGCGATGATCCTGGCCCATCCCGCCGACCGCATTCTCTTCGGCACCGACAGCCCATGGAGCGACCAGGCCGAAGAACTCGCCCGCTGGCGCGCCCTCGGCCTCCCCGACGACCTCGTCGCCGCCGCCCTCGGCGGCAACGCCGAACGCCTCCTTCGATGATCCGCGGCCAGGTCATCCCGGCCCCATTCCGGGTCCCTCTTCTCGCCTTCCTTTTCCTGCTCCCCCTCCTTCACGCGGCCCGGTCGTTCGACCGCGATACCGGCTTCACTTCGCTGATCCTCTTCGGCCCCGCCTTCGACGCGCAAGCGCTGGATGAAGTCCGGAACGTCCCCCATCCCCTCGTCGGCGAAGTCGGCTACGACGGCCAGTTCTACGCCCAGATCGCCATTGACCCCGCCCTGCGCCATCCGCAGCTCAAGACCGCGCTGGACAACCCCCGCTACCGCTCCGTCCGCATTCTCCTGCCGGCCCTCGCCCACGCGCTGGGACTCGGCCGGCCAGCCGGAATCCTGAATGCCTACGCCCTGCTCAATCTGGCCTTTTTCGCCCTTCTCCTCTGGGGATTCGCCCGCTTCCTGAAACCGCGAACGATCGGCCATTTTCTCTGCATCGCCGCCGCCGCATGGTCCACCGGCGCCTTGGCCTCCGTCGCGCGGTCGCTGACCGACCTGCCCGCCGCCACCCTGGCTTTTTGGGCCGCCGGACTGGCAAGCTCCGCCGCCGCCTTCCCGATTTTCGCGGCCGCCGTTCTTTGCCGCGAATCGACCGTCATCGGCCTGTTCTCGGTCGCCTGGCCGCGCCGCGCGGATCGATCGGAATTCCTCCGCGCCGCCGCGGGCGGACTCGCCGCCCTCCTGCCGATCGCGGCCTGGACTTTTTACGTCGCGCACGTGTTCGGCGACGCGGGCACCGCAACGCCCGGCAGCCTCGGATGGCCCTTGGTCGGCCTGATGGCGCACCTGCGCTCTTCCTGCGCGGCTTTGTGGAATGCGCCCGATCGCCTCTCCCTGTTCACGCTGCTTTCCACCCTCTCCTTGCTCGCCCAGGCCGCCTACCTCGGGGCCCGGCCGCGCCTGGGCTCCCCCTTTTGGCGCATGGGCGCCGCGTTTGCCGCGCTGTTCCTCTTCTTCTCCGAACCCCTCTTCGCCGAGCAGCTCGCCTACTGCCGCGCCGTCCTCCCCCTGACCCTCGCCTTCAACGCCTTGCTGATCGCCAACGACGACAAGCATTTCTTCCCGTGGTTCATCGCCGGGAACGCCGGCATGGCCTTCGGCGCCCTCCAAATGGGATGGCTCCTCTTCCGCCCGTGATCCCTCCCCGGAATCCGGTCCAAAAAAAGAACCGCGGAAACCGCGGCTCCCACTGAAAGCTGGTCGGGGCGCCGGGATTTGAACCCGGGACCTTTTGCACCCCAAGCAAACGCGCTACCAGTCTGCGCTACGCCCCGTTCCGAAGCATTCAGTGCTAGGGGGTGTATCATGGGCAACGGGGCCGCGTCAACGGCGGTTTTCCCCGAGGCCGCGAACCCGGAAACTAGGCCTTGGCCTTGGCTTTGGTCTTCGCCTGGGTCTTGGCCTTGGGACGCTTGGCCAGGATTTCCGCGGCGCCCCGCTTGTTCAGGGTCCGGATGGACCGCAGGCGGCCGACGGTTTCCTTGCGGCGAACCGCAATCTTTCCCTGGGTGCCTTCCCAATTCACCACGGTCGGGATGCTGACGCCGGCCAACACGCCCAATTCCGCCTGCGTAAGGCCCAGCCGCTTGCGTAGGGACCGCAAGCCTTTTCCCGTGATCCAAAAACGCTCCCCGGCCTCGGGTTCCTTCGTTCCCGCCACGGCCTGCGGCACGGTCTTCCGAAGGCCGTTCAGTTCTTTCCGCAAGGCAACCACGTGGCGCCGCAGGTCCGCGATCAATCCCCGCCGGGCCGCATTGACCCGCTGGACCGGCGCCAAGGCTTTCTTGACCTCGCGGCGGGCCAGCCGGGAGATTTCCGCTTTCAGTTCTTTCATTACCGTAGACATATGGATTCCTTGTTTTGCCGTCGGCCCGGGCGCCGATATCCGCCCGCCATCCAACGACGCGAAAATTAACGCATCATCCGGCGCGTGTCGAATTGAAACTGCCAAAAAATCGCGCGGGCGAAGAATCCACCGGCCGGGTTGACAGACCGCCCTTCCCCCGATATCTTTGCCTCCGACTTGAATGGCGCGGTAGCCAAGTGGTAAGGCGAGGGTCTGCAAAATCCTTATGCATCGGTTCGATCCCGATCCGCGCCTCCAATTTCCATTCAGGGTTCGGCGCCGGAAGGCGCCTTTTGCATATCGAGGCAGCGTAGAATGACGGCACCCCACACACGGAAGCCCGAGGAAGTCCTCGCCGACTTGCGCACGTCTTCCGACGGTCTCTCCGCCGCCGAAGCCGCCGCCCGCCTGGCAATCCACGGGCCGAACGAATTGCGGGAAACCATCTCGCGGCCCGCCTGGAAAATGCTCCTCGCGCAGTTCGTCGAACCGATGATCCTCATCCTCGTCGCCGCCGCCTTTCTCTCTTTCGGCCTCGGCGACGTCACCGAAGGCATCGCCATCCTTGCCATCGTCGTCCTGTTCGGCGTGCTGGGCTTCGTCCAGGAATACCGGGCCGAAAAAGCCATGGCCGCCCTCAAACAGATGTCGAGCCCCGTCGTCCGCGTGCGCCGCGACGGTACCCTGCTCGAAATCCCGGCCCGGGAACTCGTCCCCGGCGACGTCGTCCAACTCGAAACCGGCAACGTCGTCCCGGCCGACTTGCGCCTTCTCGACGTCGTCAATCTCGGCGTCATGGAGGCCGCGCTCACCGGCGAATCCGAGGCCGTCCGGAAGGAAATCGCCGCACTGTCCGACGAAAAACGGCCGCTGGGCGACCGCAAGAACCTCGCGTTCATGGGCACCGTCGTCGCCCACGGCCGCGGAACGGGCGTCGTGGCCGAAACCGGCATGCGCACCGAGCTGGGCAAGATCGCCGGCATGATCCAGGGGATCGACGAAGGCCGCACCCCCCTGCAACGCAAGCTCGCGCAGGTGGGCAAGCATCTGTCCATCGCCGGCCTTGGCGCGGCCATCGCCATCCTCCTGATCGGCCTGCTGCGCGGCGAAAAGTTCACCGACATGCTTCTGACCGCCGTCAGCCTGCTCGTCGCCGTCGTGCCCGAAGGGCTTCCCGCCGTCATCACCGCCACGCTGGCCCTCGGCGGGCGCCGCATGCTCAAGCGCCATGCCCTCATCCGCAAGCTGCCCGCCGTGGAAACCCTCGGCGCCGTCACCGTCATCTGCACCGACAAGACCGGAACCCTGACCGAAAACCGGATGACCGTCACCCGCCTCCACACCTACCACCGCGATTTGCTCCTGAACGGCGAAAACGCCGAACCCTCCCTGCTCTCCGCCGAGGACGAGCCCGAACTGTTTCCCCTCCTGCTGTCCGCCTCGCTCTGCAACGACGCCCATCTGGTCTTCGAGGAATCCGGCAAGCCCCTGCGCATGATCGGCGATCCCACCGAAACCGCCCTGCTCGTGGTGGCCGAACGCTTTGGAATCGCCACGCAATCCCTCGGCGACGAGTTGCCGCGCATCGCGGAATTCCCGTTCGACTCCGACCGCAAGCGCATGGCCACGCTTCACCGCGGAAACGAAGGCGATTTCCCGGTGCCGGAGGCCATGGCCGCGCCCGTCCTCGTCGCCGTCAAGGGCTCGCCCGATGGCCTGGCCAAGCTGGCCACGCACGTCCTCGACCAAGGCCGCATCGTGCCCCTCACCGACGAGATCCGCCGCAAGTTCCATGCCGACAACGAGAGGATGGCCAACGACGGCATCCGCGTTCTCGGCATGGCCTTCCGCCGCTTGGATGCCCCCCCCGCCGCCCATGCCCACGCCCGCGACGTCGAATCCGACCTCGTCTTCTGCGGCCTGGTCGGCATGCTGGATCCCCCGCGCGCGGCCGTGCGCGCCGCGGTGGCCGCCAGCCATTCCGCCGGGATCCGGACCGTCATGATTACCGGCGACCACCCCCTCACCGCCGCCGCCATCGCCCGCAACCTGCGCCTCCCGCCCGAAGGCGAGGCCCCCCGCGTCATGACCGGCGCGGAGCTCGCCGCGATCTCCGACGCCGACCTCGAAGCCCAGGTCGAACGCGTTTCCGTCTACGCCCGCGTTTCTCCCGAAGACAAGCTGCGCATCGTGACCGCCCTGCAAAACCGCGGCCATATCGTCGCCATGACCGGCGACGGCGTCAACGATTCCCCGGCCCTCAAGCGCGCGGAGATCGGCGTGGCCATGGGGATCGCGGGTACCGACGTCGCCAAGGAATCCTCCAAGATGGTCCTGCTCGACGACAACTTTGCGACCATCGTCGCCGCCATCGAGGAAGGCCGCATCATCTACGACAACCTCGTGCGGTTCATCAAATATTCCTTCGGCGGCAACCTCGGCAAGGTGCTCGTGATGATGCTCGCGCCCCTTGCGGGCATCGGCGCCATGGCGTTGCGCCCGTTGCATCTCCTGTGGCTCAATCTGCTCACCGACGGGCTGATGGGCCTCGGCCTCGGCCTGGAACCGGCCGAGACCGACGTCATGAGCCGCCCCCCGCGCCGTCCCGCCGCCCCCATCCTCGATCGCCCCGCCATCGTGCACGTGGGTTGGATGGGGCTGTTCATCTGCTTGGCTTCCCTTCTCCTCGCCGGCGCCTGGCATCGTTTCGGAGGGCGGGACGGCGAATGGCAGTCCGTGCTGTTCTCCGCCATCGGTTTTGCGCAAATCGGGCAGGCCTGGGGCCTGCGCGCGCTCACCGACAAGCCGTTCCGCTTTGGCCGGAACCCCGCCCTCGCGGGACTCACGGTCGTCACGCTGGTCCTGCAGCTGGGCGTCATGTACGTCCCGGCGCTGGCGGCAGCCTTCAAACTTTCGCCCCTCTCCTTCGCCGGATTCGCCGCGACGGCCGCACTCGGCCTTTGCACCTTCGCGCTCGTCCATCTCGAGCGGCGGATGCATCGGCAACGCTAAGGCTTCCACAGAATATAATTGCCTATTCCTCTCCGGCTTAGCATGATACAGCTAAATTAGTAAATCGTTATACCTATTTGCTTGCCATCCCGCTTTTTCGCCGCTACGGTGCGCGGGCAAACCACCTTCGTGGTCGGGAAAGGAGCGCACATGCCGGATTTCACGACTCTGCTGATGATCGCCGCCGTGGGAATGCTCGCGTGGGATTGCATCGAAGTCGGCAAGAACGATGCCGCCAACCTCATCAACGGCGTCTTCGGCGCGCGCGTGATGACGCACCGGGCGGCGGTCTGGCTCGCCGGCGCGGCCGTGCTCGCCGGCGCGCTGTTCTCCTCGCCCGTGATGGAAACCGCCCGCAAGGGCATCTTCGAACCCGGCCAGCTCCAGCTGCACCAGGCCATGGTGGTCTATGTTTCGGCCTATATCGTCGATACCGCCCTCCTCCACGCCTATTCCGCCTACGGCATGCCCGTCAGCACCACGGCCTCGCTCATCTTCGAACTGGTCGGCGCGGCCATCGGCGTTTCGCTCTCGCTCGGCCTCGTCCACTGGGGCAAGGTCGGATCGATTCTCAACGCCATCGGCGTCTCCATTCTCTTGGCCGGCATCGCCGGGTTCCTCGTGCAGCGGGTCTTCCGCGCCGCCATCCAGGACGAACACACCGACCACCTGCGCGTCCTTCTGCACGGCCCGTGGATCGCGGGGCTCATGCTGACCTGGCTGTCGTGGTTCATGATCCTCAAAGGCATGAAAGCCGTGCCGTTCATCGCCGCCTTCCGCGAACATTTCGTCGAACGGCTCGGCATGGGCGGATTCCTGGTCGTGGCCTGGGGCGCGCTGACGCTGCTGATCCACGTGCTGGCCACGATCTTCCAGGAGCGCCTGACGAAGCGCCTGTTCAGCATCCTCGCCGTTCTCGGCATGCTGTGCCTCGCCTTCGCGTTCGGACAAAACGATCTCGCCAACGGCGCCTCGCCCGGCCTCTCCGCCTTCTGGCTCTGGACGCACGCCGACGTCGGCACGGCCGAAGCCACCCGGATGTCCATTCCGGTCTGGCTGCTGGCGATTTGCGGCTTCCTGCTCGTGCTGGGCATGACCACGAAAAGCGCCCAGCGCGTCACCCGCGCCGCGGTCAACACGGGCAGCCAGTTCGACCATATCGCCCTCTACGCGCCGGGCTGGTGCAAGGCCATCGCGCGCGGGCTCCTGCTCCTGCGGCCGGCCGGCCCCGACCTTGCCCCCCCGCCCCAGCGCACCGAAACGGGCAAGCGCGTGCACTTCGATCCCCTGCGCGCCGCCGTCATCATGTCCGTCAGCGCCAGCGTCATCGCCTTCGCCTCCAGCAACGGCTTCCCCGTTTCCACCACCTACGTCACCTTCGCCGCCGTCGTCGCCACCGGCATGGGCGACCGCACGATGTCCCGCGGCGACGCCGACTTGAAGATCGGCCGCGCCATCTGGGTCGTCTTCAGCTGGTTCTTCGGCGGACTGCTCGCGCTGGTCGCCGCCGCCGCCGTGGCCTGGACGCTGCTGAAAGCCGGCACCGCCGGGCTGGCCATCGGCCTGGCCGCCAACCTCGCGCTGCGCGGCTACGTCAAGCTTCGCTCCGACCGCCACGAGCGGCAGTACCATCCCAAACTGCCGCCGGAATCCGCGCTCGAAACCCATTCGGAAGCCGCAAAATGCATTCCGGTGTTTATAAAAACCGGAACGCGGGATTGACGGAGGCCGGAATGCCCGAAACGCGTCCGGCGAAAGCGTCCCGTTGCCGGATGCCCCATCCTGTGCTTTACTGGGCTCGTTCAGGCGCTTGTCCATGGCCGAAGAATCCTTCCACAACCGCATCCGCGTGCAATCGATCTCCTCTCCCCGCGGCGAAACCCGCGCGGACGTCGTTCCCGAGTTGGGCGGCATCGTTTCGTCGCTTCGCCTCGGCGGCGGACGCGAATGCCTCTTCCGCCACGAATGGTTCTGGGATCCATCCACGCCGGAAACCCGCGGCGGCCTCCCGCTCCTCTTTCCCGTCTGCGGCCGCCTGCTTCATGGCGGCGTCCCGGGCCGGTACCGCATCGCCGGCCAATCCTTCGTTCTGCCGATCCACGGATTCGCCATGCGCATGCCCTGGGAAGTGGTCGATGCCTCTCGGCCCGATTCCCTGCGGCTGCGCCTGGCCGATTCCCAATCCACGCGCGCCGCGTTTCCTTTCGCGTTCGAGCTGGACCTGCTGTATTCCGTCGCGCCCGATGGATTTTCCTGCCGCCTGACCGTGCGCAACTCCGGCGACCACGCCATGCCCTTTTATGCCGGGTTCCATCCCTATTTCGCCACCCCCCCGCCCAAATCCGGCAAGGAACAAACCGTTTTCGAAGCGCATCCCCGCGCGCGGCATCTCTACGACTCCACCAAGACCCGCCTGGGCGCTTCCGGTCCACCGCCCGCCTTCCCGCTTTCCGTCGCGGACGACGACCTCAACGGCAGCCTCCTGGAAATGGGCGAAGACAACGAAACGCGAATCCGATTCCCCGACGGGTTTGAATTGAGCCAGACGGCGTCCCCGCTGTTCCGCTTTCGCCAGCTCCATACCCTGCCCGGCGAACCGTTCTTCTGCGACGAACCCTGGATGGCCCCGGCCGGCTCGTTGCACCGTCCCGGGGGCGCCCGCATCCTGCCGCCGGGCGAAAGCGAATCCGGGACGATCTGCATCGCCCCCGGCCCCGCTTAACGCGGAAGCGGCGCGGAGCCGAGACTCCAGCGGCTGTCGAGCTGAAAGAGGCCGAGCGCGCCGGTCGGATTGCGCACGGCGAAGGGCCACCAGTCCTCGCGGCGGTGGAACTGCTCGGCGTGGTCCCACGAGTGGATGGCGAGCGACAGAAAGTAGTTTCCGTGCATCAAGCGCAGGGGCGCGAGCTCGAGCCGGATCGTGCCCTCGCCCTCGATGGACGGGAGGTCGTATTTCTGGATCTGCGTATTGCTGCCGAAGACGTACATGCCGTTGCCGGTCTTGAGCGAAAATCCGAACACGGGCCTTTCCACGCGCCGGTGCGCCACGTAGGGAATTTCCACGGCCATGGCCCCGCCGGTCTCGAACGTGGCCGCGTCCTTCCCGGCCGCGTCGAGCAGGCGCACGTTGCCGAATTCGACGGCCCGGGTGCCGAATTCCTGGGTGTAGAGGCCGCCGCCTTCGCCCATGTAGGCGCGGATGAACTTCAGGATCACGTCGCCCGGATCGCCGCGCGCCGCCAGCCGGCCGTGGTGGATCAAAAAGGCCTCGTGGCAAAATTCCTCGACGGTCTGCAGGGCGTGGCTCACGAACAAAAGCGTTTTCCCGCGCTTTTGGAAATCGCGGATGCGGTCCAGGCATTTGAGCTGGAAGGAAACGTCGCCGACGGCCAGCACTTCGTCGATGAGCAGGATGTCGGGATCGACTTCGACGGCGACGGCAAATCCGAGGCGCACGTACATGCCGCTGGAATAGTGTTTCACCGGCATGTCGATGAATTCGCGCAGTTCGGCGAAATCGACGATGCGGTCGAATTTCTTCTTCACGTCCTCGCGCGGAATGCCGAGGAGCGCGGCGTTGAGAAAGACGTTCTCGCGCCCGCTGAGGTCGGGATGGAATCCCGCGCCGAGCTCGAGCAGCGAGGAAATGCGGCCATGCGTGCGGACCGAACCCTCGGTGGGCGCGATGGTGCCGGCCGTCAGCCCCAGCAGCGAACTTTTGCCCGAACCGTTGGGACCGACGACGCCGATGGTGCGCCCGGCGGGAATTTCGAAGCTGGCGCCGCGCAGGCACCAGAACGGCTCGCGCTTCTGCCGAAATCCGCCCGTCAACGCACCGAACAAGGTCGGCGCGCCAAGGCCCTTGCGGACGTAGCACTTTCCCAGATTGACGGCTTCGATGGCGTTCATGTCACAGCAGGTCCGCAAAGTTCTTCTGGAGGCGCCGGTAGACGGCGGCGCCGAGGACCAGCGTCGCCGGCACCAGGGCGAAACCGATCCAGGCGGCGGGCGGGAATCCCGCCGAAGCGCCTGGCAGCAGCGCCGCCCGGTAGCCGTTCAGGATCACGGCCATCGGGTTGGCGTACAGCACGTCCACGGCCCACGGCCAGTTCGAGGCGAGGTTCCGCGCGAAATCCATGTTGTACATCACCGGGCTCAGGAAAAACCACGCGCTCAGGAGGACGCCGACGAGATGCTGCGTGTCGCGGAAGTTCACGTTCAGCGCGCCGACCAGCATCGCGAGCCCCAGATTGAAAACCGTCTGCCACAGCACCCAGAACAGGAACGCCGGCCACGCGGAGGAAAAGGAGGATCCGCCGTGCCAGAGCAGAAAGGCCAGCACGGGGAATTGCACGAGCAGCGACAGCAGATAGCCGATGCCGTTGGCGCACACCTGGCTGACGGGCAGGATCTCGCGCGGGAAGAATACCTTTTTCACCAAATTGGCGTTTCCGGTCACGCAGGCCATGCCGCCCATCACGCACTGCGTGGTGTATTGCCAGGCAAACACGCCGATGAGGATGTCGGACATCGGCACGCCGCGCGCCAGCAGGCGCAGGAAAACGACGTAGATCGCCGCCATGAACAGCGGCGTCAGCACGCTCCACAGGAATCCGAGCGCGGAGCCCTTGTAGCGCTGCTTCAGCTCGCGCGCGACGAGGTTCCACAGCAACTCGCGCCGTTCCCATATGGTCCGGACCCAACTCATGGCTGGTCTTTTTCCAGCGCTTCCAGCGCCAGATTCATCGTTCCCGCCCCGGCCTCGGCCCCGGGCTGGATCGAGATTTCGCGCAGCCGCCAGGGCGGGGACGCCGAACCGGCGGCGGCGAGAAACGCGGCGGCTTCGGCATAGGAGACGTTGCCCAGCTCCACGGCCGCCTCGCGCACCTGCCAGCCGTCGGCGGCGGAAGCCGCCGAACGCAGATCGATCCGGGCGACGCCGGCGCCCAGCGTGCGGGTCGCCCATTCATCGAGATCGGCCGGCACCCACGCTTGTTTCGCGTCCATGCGGGCGCGCCAGGCGTCCTCCGCCTGCCACCGGCCGGCATGGCGGAGAATCTTCTCCAAGTCCGCCACCTTGGGAGCGAGGACGTCCCGGTGGCGCCGGTACGACAGCACGGTGTTCAGGCTCGCGGCCACCGCCCAAACAGCCAGCGCCCAGACGACTCCCTTCCATACGCGCTCACCCTTCATGGCCACCTGCGCCTTTCAAGCTGAATTGCTGGCGACCTTCGATCACGCGCACCGGAAGATCCGGCGAAATCTCCCATCCCTGCCCATCCAGCCGCCGGACCAAGCCCTCCACGGCTTGTTTGACGGCGGCGGAACCCTCGATCGCGATTTCCGCCGGCGAGAGCCTCAAGCGGGAAATCTCGACGTCGAGCGCCTTCGCCGCCTCCAGCACGGCGGCCAAACGGCCTTCCAGCCCGACCGGGTCCAAGGCGGTCCGGAAGGGCTGCGTTTCGGCGTCGCGGTGGACGATCTCCCGCTCGACCATCAGCCGTTCCTGTCCATAGGGTACCGCATCGCCGACGATGGCCTTCGCTTCGGAGGCCAACTGCCGCTGGACGGCGTCGATGCGGCGCTTCCGCCAGCCGGATTCGCCGACGTTCAGGGCCAAAACCGCGATCGAAGCGGCGATGACCGCCCCATAGGCGCAACGGAGACGGCGCGATTCCGCGCGCACCCGGGCGGGATGGGCCCGTTCGCCCGTCTTGAAATTGGCGCCCGAACCGGCGGCGGCGCGCCGCGCCAGGGCGCGGGCCAAGAACGACGATGGCTGGCGAAGGATTTCATGGCGCAAGGAAAATTCCGCAGGCAACGCCGCCCGGAGGGCGGCGACGCCCGCTTCGGATTCCGCGCCGGGACCCGCCCACCAGACGTCCATCTCCGCCGTGCCCGTTTCCGCCAGATGGGCCGCCAGGATTTGCCGCATCCGCGGGCTCCACAGCGCATCGAACGCCGGCCGGCCGGCGGAATCGCCGGCGGGGAAAGACGCGCGCAAGACGTGCGCCGCCATCCACTCGGCTCCGCGGCCGCGCGCCACGGCGACGTGGTCCGGCCCCAGCCACACCAGCACGCGCGGCATTCCGGCCCGCGCGGCGGGCGCCTCGACGGCGAGCTGGTCCCACAACGCCAGCACTTCCGCGTCGCAGTGGGTGGCGGACACCCCCGCCGCGCGGCCATCCCCGTCGAAGGCCTCCAGATCGCCGATCCGGATGGCGGCGGCCAAAACCGCGGTCCCGCCGCGGTCGTTCCAGGGCTTGCCGTAGCAGCACGCCGCGCCTTCCACGGGGAACGGCAAATCGACGTCGAGCAGCGACGGCCACACCTTGGCGGCTTTGCTGGCCGAGGCGAAAGGCGCGCGCAGGCGGCGAACCACGGTTTGCGCGGCCGGCGCCGCCACGGCAAGGAACGCGCGGCCTTCCTCCACTTCGCGCGCGATGGCGGCCAGGGCCCGGCGGGCTTCCTCGGAGTCCGGAGCGGCGGCCCACAGGAACTGGGCCGCGCCCCGGCGCGACGCGCGGGCCAGCGCCAGCCGCCCGGGGGAAATTTCCAGTCCATATGCGAATTTGAATCCGCGCGCCATGGTCAGCCTTCCCCTTCCACCCACTGCAGGATCTGGACGTCGCCGTTCCGGTCGCGCTTCACCCACGCCATGGCCTCGCGCTGCGCGCCGCCCATCGAGGCGCGGGCCTTCACCCGGAAATAGCTGCTGGCTTCGCCCACGGAATCGCCCAGCGCCACCCCCAGCTCCGGGTAGGCCATCGCCACCATCGAAAGGGTGTTGGTCGGCTGCATCTGCCGCAACGTCAGCACCGCGCGAACCGCGGCCTCCTGCCGCAGGCCGGGCCGGCCGCCCGTGACGCCCATCAGCACCTCGCGGTCCACCGTGTTGAGATTGATGGGAATCGGTTTTTCCAGCGCGGCGGGAACCAACGCGGTGCAAGACGCCAGATCGCCGACGGCGAATTCGTCCGACGACGTCCGGGGACGCGGCTGGAACCGTTCCGGGGAGAAACCCCGGACGTTCAGCAGTTCGGCCGGAGACCACAGCGGCCGGTTGGGCGGGCGGAACGGAACTTCCGCGGCCTGGTAGGCCCCGGCTTCGTAGGCGCCCGATTCGTCGGCATCCAGGTAGTCGACCAGCGCATCGACCCGGGATTCGGCGTCGTAATCGCCGCAATACATCATCAGATCGACCAGGATTTCGCGCGGGGCCCGCGCGGAACGGTTGGACGCCGACAGGTTGTTCCAGTTGAAAAAGCGGCCGGCATCCTCCACCACCGCCCAGGTGGACAATCCGTCCTCGCGGTTGCGCTCCATCGGAGCGGCCCATGCTTCGGCCAGATGATCCACCTGGAGATCCGGGTCCGACGCCAAAACCAGCAAGGCTTCGCGGGCGGCTTCCGCCGCCGCCACCCGCAACTTTTCCTGCAGGACTTCCGCCTGTTCGGCGCGGGACAAGGCCGCCGCGCGGGCCTGCAAAAACAACGCCAATCCTCCCGCCAACACGATGGCCGCCAGCGTCAGGATCAACGCCATGCCCGAACGGGCTTGCGGGAGACGGGGCATCAGCCCCCCTTGGCGGACGCGGCCGGATCCCGCTCCCGCATTTCCGCCTCTTCCCGGCGCCAGGCTTCTTCGCGTTCCCGGTGCCGCAATTCGCGGTTCCGGTTGGAGACCTCCCGGCGGCGCAGTTTTTCGGCCCGGGCCCAGGCGTAGAGCAACAGCGTCGCCATGCCGCAGGCGAAAAACACGATCGCCAGCTTGTAGTACGGCATCCGCTGCACCGGAAGGCGAAACCACGACATCGCGACGACAAACGCCGCCATCAGCGGAAACATTCCCGACGATACGGCGAGAATCTGCCGGATTTTGGAGCGCATCTTGGTCCGGCTGCGGGGGCGGCGCGTATCCACCCGGAAATGGCCGCGTTGAACGGGGAGTTCGTCCATGTCAGTTCTTTCCGTATCCGCGCGGATGGGCCCGATGCCAGTTCCACGCATGCTGCACGATCGTCTTCAAATCCGGATATTTCGGATTCCAGCCCAAAATGTCCTTCGCCCGGGCGGCGCCGGCCACGAGACAGGCGGGATCTCCCGGCCGCCGGGGGGAGATCGCCACGGGAATCTCATGCCCGGTCGCCTGCCGGCAGGTCTCAACCACCTGCTTGACGGAAAATCCGGTGCCGGTGCCGAGGTTGAACGGCCCGGACACGTCTTTTTCCAGCGCGAGAATGTGGGCGCGGGCAAGGTCCACGATGTGGATGTAGTCGCGGATGCAAGTGCCGTCCGGCGTGTCGTAGTCGTCGCCGAAAACGGGCACGGCCTGCGCCTGTCCGAGCGCCACCTTCAGCACGTTGGGAATGAGGTGGGTTTCGGGATCGTGGTCCTCGCCGTATTTCTCGGTGGCGCCGCAGGCGTTGAAATAGCGCAGGAACACGGGCTGGATGCCGCGGCGTTCCTGCTCCCACCGCAGGGCCGTCTCGAACATCAGCTTGGATTCGCCGTAGGGATTGGTCGGCCGCTGGGGCATCGCCTCCGTCATCGGCATGGTCTCGGGCTGGCCGTAGGTCGCGCACGTGGAGGAAAAAATGATTTTCTCCGTGCCCGCGCGCAGCATGGCGTCGAGCAAGTGCAGCCCCCCGCCAAGGTTGTTCTCGAAGTACTTCGTCGGATCCTGCATGGACTCGCCCACGAGCGCGTAGGCCGCGAAATGCACCACGGCGTCGGGCCGGACCTCGCGCATCGCCGCGCGAATGGGCTCCGCCTCGCGCAGATCGCCCACGACCAGGCGCACCCGGGGATCGACGGCTTCGCGGTGCCCGCGCTCGAGATTGTCGAACACGACCACCTCGTGGCCGTCGTCGCACAGCAATTCCGTCGTGACGCTGCCGATGTAGCCCGATCCGCCTGTCAGCAATATTTTCATCGAAGAACCGTTTTATCAAACCCCCCCTCCCCCGGGCAATCCCTTTCGCAAGGTCCCGCAACGGGTTTTCTTGCGCAATCGGCGCAAAACCGATACGGTGGGCCCGAATTCCGGTTTAGCATTTTGTTTTTTCCGACGGAGAGGTCGTCCCATGTCCCGCAACGTATATATCGCCGCCACGGAGTCCAGCAGCGGCAAATCCGCCATTGCGCTGGGCGTGATGGAAATGATGGTCAAAAAGGTCGGGCACGTGGGCTTTTTCCGCCCGATCATCTCCGCCGAGCGCGACGGCGCCGAACGCGACAACGACATCGCCCTCATCACCAGCCATTTCCGGCTCGACCTGCCCTACGAGCAGGCCTTCGCCTACACCAGCCGCGAGGCCGGCGATCTCATCCGCGCCGGCAAAACCTCGGCCCTCCTCGACGGCATCCTGGCGAAATACAACGCCGTCGCCGCCCGCTTCGCCTTCGTCGTCTGCGAAGGCTCGGACTACGAGGGGGAAACATCCGCCTTCGAGTTCAACATCAACGCCGAAATCGCCCGCAACATCGATGCGCCCGTGCTGCTGATCGTGAACGGACACAAGATCGGCAAGGGCGGGCAGACGGCCGGACTCGATTTCGCCGTGCAAAGCTTCCGGGAAGTCGACTGCAAGGTCCTGGCCGCCATCCTGAACCGATTCCCGGCCGACCGCATCGACGAGCTGCCCGACGTCCTGAAGGCCTCGCGGTACGCCGACCTGCCCGTCTTCGCGATCCCCGAAGATCCCCTCCTGGCCGCGCCCATGATGAGCGAGATCGCCCAAGCCCTGGACGCCGAGACGTTCTATCGGCCCGACCTTCTCGATTCCCTCCAGGCCACCTCCTACAGCGTCGCCGACTCCTCGCCGGAAATCTTCCTCTCGCAGCTCAAGGACGGCGCGCTGCTCTTCATTTCCGGCGACCGCTTCGGCAACCTGCTGGGCGTGATGCTCAAGCTCAATTCCGCCAAGCCGGTCAACATCGCCGGCATCGTCCTGACCAATGGATTCCGGCCTTCCGGCGCCGTCGGCACCTTGCTGACGGAGGTCAAGAACATGGTGCCCGTCCTCTCCGTGCCCGGCACCACCTTCGAAACCGTCGCCGCCGTCTCGCGCCTCCATTCGCGCATCTATCCGGGCGCCACGCGCAAAATCACCTCGGCCCTCGCCCTGTTCGAATCGCGCGTGGACGCGCAAAAGCTCGTGGACCTGCTCAAGACCGCGAAAACCGGCGTGGTCACGCCCAAGATGTTCGAGTTCGGCCTCATCCAGCGCGCCCAGTCGCCCCGCCAGCGCATCGTCCTGCCCGAGGGCGAAGAAGACCGCATCCTCTACGCCGCCGAACAGGTGCTCCTGCGCGGCATCGCCGACGTCGTCCTCCTCGGCAACGAACGGAAAATCCGCGGCAAGATTTCGCACCTCGGCCTCAATCTGCCCGGCGTCGAAATCGTCCAGCCCCTCCAGTCCCCCCATTTCCGCGATTTCGTCGCCGCCTACTGCGAACTGCGCAAGGAAAAGGGCATGACGCCCGACATGGCGGAAACCATCATGGCCGACATTTCCTACTTCGGCACCATGATGGTCTACAAGGGGCTCGCCGACGGCATGGTGTCCGGCTCCATCAACACCACCGCCCACACCGTCCGCCCCGCCCTCCAGTTCATCCGCACCAAGCCGGGCTTCTCCATCGTCTCGTCCGTCTTCCTCATGTGCCTCAAAGACCGCGTGCTCGTCTACGGCGATTGCGCCATCAACCCCAACCCCACCGCCCAGCAGCTCGCCGAAATCGCCGTCACGTCCGCCCGCACCGCCCAGACCTTCGGCGTCGAACCCCTCGTGGCCATGCTGTCCTACTCCACCGGCGCCTCGGGCGGCGGCGCCGACGTCGAACGCGTGCGCGAAGCCACCGTCCTCGCCCGCGGCATGGCGCCGGACCTTCCCATCGAAGGCCCCATCCAGTACGACGCCGCCATCGACGCCGGCGTCGCGCGCACCAAGATGCCCGACTCCAAGGTCGCCGGCCGCGCCACCGTCTTCATCTTCCCCGACCTCAACACCGGCAACAACACCTACAAGGCCGTCCAGCGTTCCGCCGGCGCCGTCGCCATCGGGCCCGTCATCCAGGGCCTGCGCAAGCCGGTCAACGACCTGTCCCGCGGCTGCACCGTCGTCGACATCGTCAACACCGTCGCCATCACCGCCATCCAGGCCCAGGCCGAGAAATGATCCCGCTCGCCCTCAGCACCCGCTGGAACGCCGGACGGCACCAGTCCGGCCAAGCCATGATCGAGGAAATCCTCGCCCTCGGCCTCGATCGCGTCGAACTCGGCTACGACCTGCGCGCCGAACTCATCCCCGGCGTCCGGGCCATGATCGAATCCAAGGCCGTCCGCGCCGACAGCGTCCACAATTTCTGTCCCGTCCCCGTCGGCGCCCCCCGCCCCCATCCCGAGCTCTACACCCCCGCCTCCACCGATCGCCGCGAACGCGAATACGCCGTGGTCCACATCTCCCGCACCCTGCGCTTCGCCGCCGAAATGGGCGCCCGGGTCGTCGTCTGCCATTCCGGCAACGTGGACATGCCGAAATTCTCTTTCGACCTCCTCCGCATGGCCGCCAACGGCCAGCAATTCGGCGAGCCCTACGAATCCCTCAAGCTCAAGGCCCAGATCGCCCGGGACAAAAAAGCGCCCCGGCAAATCGACTATCTTTCCGAAAGCCTCGAGGCCCTCCTCCCCGTCGTCCGGGAAACCGGCGTGCAACTCGCCCTCGAAAACCTGCCCACCTGGGAGGCCATTCCCTCCGAACTCGAAGGCGAAAAGCTCATGAAGCGCTTCCATTCCTCCGGCATCCGCCTCTGGTGGGACATCGGCCACGCCCAGATCCGCGAGAACCTCGGCTTCATCAACGCCTCGCGCTGGCTGCGGCGCCTTGCCCCCCATATCGCCGGCATGCACATCCACGACGTCGAGCCCCCCGGCCAGGACCACCTCATGCCGCCGCGCGGGAAAATCGATTTTCCGGCCTTGGCGGATTTCGCGGAAATGGATAGGGTACGCGTATTGGAACCGGCTCCGGACACGGCCGCCGGAGACATCGTCCGCGCAATCGACTACCTGCGCGCGACGTGGAATTTGACGGAACCCAAGACCCCGAGCGGAGAAAAGAAATGAAAAAAGCGTTGATCACCGGCATCACGGGCCAGGACGGCTCCTATTTGGCGGAATGGCTCCTTTCCAAAGGCTACCAGGTCACCGGCATGGTGCGCCGCGCCAGCACCGAAACCTTCGACCGCATCGCCCATTTCAAGGATCGGATCGCCCTCCGCCAAGCCGACCTCCTCGACCAGTTTTCCCTCGTCAAGCTCCTCGACGACGTCCAGCCCGACGAAATCTACAACCTCGCCGCCATGTCCTTCGTGCCCACCTCGTGGAGCCAACCCGTTCTCACCGGCGAATTCACCGCCCTGGGCGTCACCAAGGTCCTCGAGGCCATGCGCATGGTCTGCCCCAAGGCCCGCTTCTACCAGGCCTCGTCCTCGGAAATGTTCGGCAAGGTCCTCGAAACCCCGCAGACCGAAACCACCCCCTTCTATCCCCGCAGCCCCTATGGCGTCGCCAAGGCCTACGGCCACTTCATCACCGTCAATTACCGCGAATCCTACAACCTCTTCGCCTGCTCGGGCATCCTCTTCAACCACGAATCCCCGCGCCGCGGCAAGGAATTCGTCACCCGCAAGATCACCGACGCCGTCGCCCGCATCAAGCTCGGCGGCCAAAAGGAGCTGCGCATGGGCAACCTCGACGCCAAGCGCGACTGGGGCTTCGCCGGCGACTATGTCCGCGCCATGTGGATGATGCTCCAGCAGGACGCCGCCGACGACTACGTCGTCGCCTCCGGCCGGACCCATTCCGTGCGCGATTTCCTCCGGATCGCCTTCTCGCACGTCGGCCTCAACTACGAGGACTACGTCGTCATCGACCCCGAATTCATCCGCCCCGCCGAAGTCGAGCTCCTTCTGGGCAATCCCGCCAAAGCCCAGGCCAAGCTCGGATGGAAACCCCAGGTCAGTTTCGAACAGCTCGTCACCATGATGGTCGACGCCGACATGGATCGGCAGGCCGGCAAAACGGTCACGGCCTGAGAACAACCCGTATCCAGAAGTCGGAATCCAGTATCCCGAACGTGAAAACAACCAGCTCGAACCCCCATTCTGAATCCTGACTCCTGAATTCTGAATTCTTCCCCCGCATGAAAGTCCTCGTCACCGGTTGCAACGGATTCGCGGGACGGCACGCCATCGTCGCCCTGCGGAACGCCGGCCACGAGGTCGTCGGCGGCGACGTCGCCTGCTTGCCCTCCGCCCCTTTCCCCTGCCTGGAGATGGACGTCCGCGACCTCGATTCCATCGCGGCGGTCCTGGAAAAAGTCCGTCCATCCGCCATTCTGCACCTCGGAGGCATCGCCTTTGTTCCCTTCGGGTGGACCCAGCCCCAAAACGTCTTTTCCGTCAACACGATCGGCACCTTGAATCTCCTCGACGCCGTCCGCCAAAAACTCCCGGCCGCGCGTGTCCTCATCGTCACTTCCGCCGAAGTCTACGGCTCGCATCCCGCGCCCAAGCCCCTCGCCGAAGACGCCCCCTATCGCCCCGACAACATCTACGGCGTCGCCAAAACCGCCGCCGACCACGCCTCCCTTCTGTACGCCGCCCACCACCGACTCGACGTCATGGTCGCCCGCCCGTCCAACCACGTCGGCGCCGGCCAGGCCAAGTATTTCGTCTCCTCCGCCTTCGCCTCCCAGATCGCCGCCATCGCCAACGGCGCCGAACCCCTCGTGCGCGTCGGCAATCTCGACCAGCGCCGCGACTTCACCGACGTCCGCGACGTCGCGCGGGCCTATGCCCTCCTGCTGGAACGCGGACGATCCGGCCTCGCCTACAACATCGCCTCCGGCCGCATGATTCCCGTCCGCGACATCCTCGACCTTCTCTGCGACATCGCCAACCTCCGGCCCAAAATCGAAGTCGACCCTTCCCTGTTCCGCCCCAACGAAAACCGGCCCGCCTACGACACCTCCCGCATCCTTTCCCACGTCGGATGGAAGCCGGAAATCCCCCTCCGCAAAACCCTCGAAGCCGTCTACGCCGACATCCTCTCCCGCCGCCGCGCGGGAACCTGATCCATGGCCGCCGGCCGTTTTTCCCGGACCCCGATCCTCCGCCTCCTTTTCGGCCTCGCGCTGATCGCCTTCCTGGTCCGATCCATCGGCTTGGAATCCATCCGCGCCGCTTTCGCGCCCATCCGCGATCATCCCGCATGGATTGCCGCCGCTCTGGCGCTCACCTTTGCCGCCCTGCTCGCCGGCGTCGTCCGTTGGCATTTCCTTCTCCGCGCCATGGACCTGCCCACGCCCTTCGGCCGGGCCTACCGCGGATATTTCATCGGGCAGTTCTTCAACGCCTTTCTTTTCGGCGCCTGCGGCGGCGATCTCGCCCGCGCCGTCTTCGCCGCCCACGACCACTCCGAACAGCGCGCCGAAGCCGTCGTCTCCGTCTTCCTCGACCGCGCCATCGGCCTCGTCGTCACGCTCCTCTTCGGCTGCGCGATGATTCTGCCGCGCATCCGCACGTTCGCCGGCCACGAGGAAGCCCGCCTCTCGCTTGTCCTGATGGGTATCTTTCTCCTGGCCGCCCTGGCCTTCACGGCCCTGTTCTTCACCCGCGATCTGTTCGAGCGGATATCCTGGTTGAAGCGCCTCCAACGCCGCGGCCGCATCGGCCCCCTGCTGCGCCGCGCCTACGACGCCCTCTTCCTGTTCCGGCGAAACCTCCGCCATTTGTTTTGGCCGGCCATCCTCTCCGTCGCCAATTTGCTGCTCCTCGCCGCCGCCACCGCCGCGCTGGCCCGCGCCCTCGAAATTTCCATCGCCTTCATGGATCTGCTGGCCGTCTTCCCCGTCATCACCGTTCTCGCCGCCCTGCCCCTCACCCCCGGCAGCCTCGGCGTCCGCGAAGGCCTCTACGTCCAGCTTCTGCATCCCTTCGGCATCCTCCCCGGTCCCGCCCTCATGCTCTCCCTGCTTGGCTACCTCGCCGCCAGCCTCTGGTCCCTCTACGGCGGCCTCCTCTTCCTCCTCCGTCCCCGGCCCCTCGCCTCCTAGCTCCAAACGCGGAAAATCAACGGTCATGCCCCTGCGGCAGAATATCATTGTTTGCAAACAATGATATTCGCCTCCCCCTCTTTTCGCGGTGAAATCGCACGCTGGAACCGCGCTTCCCCGCGCCAACGCCGCGGGTTTTCAAACCCGCTCCCCACGCTTGACCTGGGCCCGGTCCTCTGGCCATAGTGCGCGCATGGCCCGGTCCTCCCGAGAACGATGGGAAATCTACATTCTGGCGGTCGTTTCCGACCGCCTTCATGGCGTTGGCCCCAATCTGCTTCGCTTCCTGCTCAAATGGCTCTCGCGCCTCTACAGTTTCGGCATGAACATGCGCCTCGCGCTGTTCGAACACCGCATCATCCGCTCCAAGACCCTCGGCTGCCAGGTCATCAGCATCGGCAACCTCACCGTCGGCGGCACCGGCAAAACGCCCGTCGTGGAAGTGTTCGCCCGCGCGCTCCAGCAGAACGGCCGCAAGGTCGCCATCCTCAGCCGCGGCTACAAAAAGGCGGAAACGCCCTATTCCGAGAAGCTTTTGAACCGCCTCACCTTCCGGACCCCCGTGCAGGAGCCCCCCCGCGTCGTCTCCGACGGCCATCGCCTCCTCCTCGATTCCGAAATGGGCGGCGACGAACCCTACATGCTCGCCTCCAACCTCCCCGACGTCTGCGTCCTCGTGGACAAGGACCGCGTCAAATCCGGGCGCTATGCCATCCAAAAGCTCGGCTGCGACACGCTCATCCTCGACGACGGCTTCCAATACCTGAAACTCAAACACCGCGTGGACGTCGTGCTCGTCGACCGAACCAACCCTTTCGACAACGGGTTCGTCCTGCCCCGCGGCCTGCTGCGCGAATCCGTCCGCCACCTCAGCCGCGCCACGTTCGTGTTCATCACCAAGTCCCCCGGCGACGGCTCCCCCGAACTGCGCGAGCGGATCCGCGCGCTGAACGGCCAGGCGGAAATCGCCGAATGCCGCCACACCCCGCGCCACGTCCAGGACGTCTTCACGGGCGAGCGAAAGCCCCTGGAATTCCTCCGCGGCCGCAAGATCGCCGCCCTCTCCGGCATCGCCGCCCCGCGCGGCTTCGAGGAAACCATCGAACGACTCGGCGGCGAACTCGTCCACCGCAAGCGCTTCGCCGACCACCATCGATATACCCAGCAGGAAATCATCGACGCCATCAACGCCGCCCGCGACCGCGGCGCCGAAGCCATCGTCACCACGGAAAAAGACGCCGTCCGCCTGCCCCTCATCGAGCGCCGGGACGTCCCCCTCTACTTTCTCCGCGTCGAGATCGAACTGCTCAGCGGCGAAGAGAGCTTCAACGACCTCATCTCCCGCATCTGCTTCAAGTAGGCCGGTCGATCACGCGTTCGCGCGGATTTCGATCACGTCGCCGTCCTGCACGACGTAGTTCTTGCCTTCGAGCCGCAGCAGCCCCGCCTCGCGGCAGGCGGCATGGGTTTTCTTCTCGATCAGGATTTCCGACGAAACCGTCTCCGCGCGGATGAATCCCCGCGCCAGGTCGGTATGGATCTTGCCGGCGGCCGTCACGGCGTTGTCGCCGCGCCGGATCGTCCACGCCCGCACCTCGTCCTCGCCCACGGTGAAGAAACTGATCAGGTTCAGCGTGTGGTAGGCCGCCTGGATCAGGCGCGCCCGCGCGGGTTCGGTCAGGCCGTAGTCCTTCAAAAATCCGGTCTGGTCGGAAGGCGCCAGCGCGGCGATTTCGGCTTCCAGCGGCGCGCAGAACGCCAGCAGATCCAGGCCCTTGGCCGTGCACGCGGCGCAAAGGGGGGCACACTTCTCGCCGGACGGGTCGCCGTCGCCCACGTTCGCGATCACCAGCACCCTCTTCTGCGACAGGAAGCAGAAGCTGCTGATGGCCTTTTGTTCGTCGGCCGAAAGTTCCAGATCCCGCAGCGCCTGGCCGCCGTCGATGGCCGCCTTGCACTTCTGCAAAACCGCCAGCTCGGGCAGCCCCTGCTTCAGGCCGCGCTTGACCTCCTGCTCGATCTTTTCGATGCGCCGCTCGATCTTTTCCAAATCCGCCATCGCCAGATCCAGCAGCACGGAATCGAGCTGCGCCACCGGATCCAGCGGCTTGCCCGCCCCGTCCACGTCGCCGAACGACTGCACCACGAGCGCGAAGGCGTCCGCCTCCCCCAAAAACGCGTTGAGCTGGCTGAATCCGCTCCCTTCCCCGCCCGACGGCAGCGCCACGTCCACGAACGTGATTTCCGCCGGGATGTACTTCTTGGGCTGGAACAAATCCCGCAAAACGGCCAGCCGCGCGTCGGGAACTTTCACCGTCCCGAGCCGATGCGCCCCCTTCGTCGCGAAATGCGGGCCCTCGGGCGTCTGGATCAGCGCGTCGAACGTCGCCGTTTTGCCCGCCGAACGGGCGCCGATCAAATAGAGTAGCAGCGCTGCCATGGATCCTCCCAAAAAATTGGCGGAGTTACCTTGACCGGGTTCAAACCGCCGTACTGGGGGAGAAGTAGAACACATCTGCGAAACGGTTGCAATCGCTTCCCCCCTTGCCGCGGCCTTCCCCCTTTGCGCGCGGCCCCCTTCCTCCCGCTTCGCTTTCCCCCCTTGCGCGGCCTTGCCTTCCCCCCTGCGCCGCTTCCCCCCTTGCGCCCGACCTTCCTTGCCCCCCTCTGCCGCGCTCGCCTCAAGCCCCCCTTGCGCCGCCGCTACGCTGCCCCCCTTTGCGCGGCCTCCCCCCTTACGCGCGGCGCTGCCGCGCCGCTACGCTGACCCTCGCTCCGCTTCGCGTCGCTCGGGGGATGGCCGCCCCCGCTTCGACCACGGCCCCGCCGCTGGCGCGGCGTGGCGCGGCCTGCGCCGGGGGCTGGCCTTCCTCGCCCCGCCGTCACGCCTTCGGCGTCCACGGCTGGGCTCCGGGTGGAACTCGCTCGCTGGCGCTCGCTCGCCTTGCGCCTCGGGCGTTGCCCTCGGCGTGAAGATCGGCGGGGTTCACCACGCTTCCAGCGTGGTTCTTCGCGGCGTTCTG
>JBFXHR010000039.1:0-24911 GCA_050176815.1 Kiritimatiellia bacterium | reverse complement strand
GTAAGCCGTGCTCGGTACCACACAGGCGGCATCGATCGTTTCTTGGTCGAGAGTACAACCCGCCGCAAGGAACCCAAGCGTTAAGCCTATAATTATATTTATCATATTATTTCAGCGAACGTCACGGGTCAGCGGACCCGACACCTTGTGGCGGGTACGCTGGACCCGCTTGTTCGCTCATCCTGATCCTATTGGGTCGTTTTCAAGAAACACATGCCTGAAAAACCGTTTAGAGTCATGGTCAACATAGATCATTTCCACAATGGGGGATGACTCCGGATTGTATGGATCTCGCTGGACCGGGCTTGTGCTGAGATATTGCGTCAGCTTCTTTCCTGTAATGGGACTAAGGGGCTTCGAGTGTCTAAAGAAGCACCAAAGTACGAGAATAATGACGAAGCTAGCCAGCATGATGAGGCCGCCATAATTGACTTGGCCACGAAACACGAGAACAAGTCCCGCGAAGAATGCCATCGCTAGGATGAGGTTTGGCCAGCCGTAGGACTTGCCAAACTTGCGGTCCCAATCGGGAGTATCGGAATAGCCCTTACCGATTAATTCAGATGGATCAATTCTATTAATCATATTAGCGAACAGTATTTATTCACCGGATCCGTTGATCCAAAGTTGTGTTAAAATTCCGACCAGTGGTAAGGATAGGCGGGTGGGGGGGGCACAGCGGGATTGAGTCGAAGGATGCAGTGGTTGGGGCGGAGGGGGAGCGGATGAAATTCCAGCTCGGGGACATGCGGGAAAAATAGCAGAGAACGGCGGATTTTGGATAGGTGCGGGCGGTTAAGATCGCGTTAAAAGTACTTCGCAATATATTGCGCTTTGCGCGAGAATTCAGGAGTGCGGTTGGGGAGGGGTTTGGGGCGAAAAACGCTAAAAAACGGATAAAAAACGGAAAAAATAGGCAAAAATTCGTAAAAATGGGCTGTTTTTTCGAAAAATGGGCGTTATTTGGCGAAAAACGGCGAAAAATCGGCTCATCCGGAAAGTTCCGGTCCCGCACCCCCACTTGTCCAAAGAAATGGGAACATTGATCAGGAAAACAAGCCGGATACATCCCGATCCCGGTCCGTTTTCTCGCCAAGGACGCGGAGGGCGCCAAGAAGCGTCTGCGATGCCCGAAGCCTCTTGGCGAACTTGGCGCTCTTGGCGAGAGGAATGCTTTGGCTCGGATGTCCGATCTCGCCGGGTCAACGCCCCGGCCGAATGGCCGGGGTCCTTTCGCGTTCATTGGCGGTTCCAGGCAGAAACTTCTCGGATGAACCGAATTTCGGCGCATTTTAGCGCAAAGGGCGCAAGGGATGCGAAAGGAGCGCTAGCGTCGGACAGGAGGGATGATTTTCACAACGAAATACACGAAAGGCACGAATAACAGCCGAAGAATTTTTGACAGGATTACAGGATTTACAGGATGGGGAGGGGTTGGGGGAGTTAACGCAAGAGGCGCAAGGGGCGCGAAAGGAGCGCGAGCGCCGGCCCAACCGGGAACTCTGTGCGGCTCTGTGGCCTCCGTGAGAGGAAGGGCTGTTTTCTCGGCGGGATTGGCGTTCCCGGGGAGGGCGGATAGTCTGGATGTCGACGGCGCGGCGTCCCTCCTGAAATCCGATCCCGGCTCAGTCGGAGGCTTCGCCCTACCACGAACCATTAACCACCAACCACAAACCCGCCAGTTACTTCGCTTCGTAGCGGCGCTTGTGGTCTTTGATGCCGGCGAGGCGGAAGGGGCTCTCACGGCGCAGTGTCCTATATGGGGCGGATGGATTTTCCGTAGGCCAGGCGGCGACCGGACGGATCGGCGGGCGGTCTATTGTTAACGGATATACAAGTACGGCAGGCACTTGAAGATAAGTATTCATTGCATTATGTCTATCGGAGCGATATATATCCTCTTGAGTTTCCCGGTTTTGGGATGGGCTTGGCAAGCGAAAGCGCGAGCCCGACTCGAGCGTAATCCGAATAAAGAGGTGGGTCATGAGAAGCGCAATGTCCGCGTTGGTCTGCAGTCTGGCCCTCTATGCGCAAGGTTCTTTTGCGAGCCACGACTGGTATTATCCCTTCGACGGCAACTGCAACGATGCGGGAACCGACGGGCAGAACGGCATCGCTTCTTCCGGGGTTGTCTTTGCGGAAGGTCATCGGGGGTCTTGCGCGCGGTTTTCGGGGTCGGATTTTATCTCGCTGCCTCTGGACCTGAGCGAGACCGCGGACGTCAGTTTCAGCTTCTGGCTGAAACTGGAGGAGAGCCAGCCGGGCCCCTATTACGCGATGGTGTTGAGCAGCGATGCCAACACGTTTGGCCGCGGATTCGCCATCAATCTCGAGAACGACGACTACCAGGTCTGGCTGGATGACCGGTTCGTGAACACCGGCGTTCCGCCGGTGGCCGCGGGCCAATGGCAGCACGTCTGCCTTGCCTACGCCCCGGGCCTCGTGAAAATGTATCTGGACGGCAAGGAGGCCTATGCCTGCGAGGGCTATACCAACGCCCCGCCTTTTCTGGACAGCACCAACCTCCTCGTGGGCCTGAGAAATTTGTTTTTCGACCGGGGGTTGAATGGATCCGTGGACGATCTCCATATCTACGACCGGACGCTGAGTCCCGAAGAAGTGGTCCAACTGGCCTATGACGACCAAAGCCTGTTGGCCTATTACACGTTCGAAGACAACGTCGAGGACAGCTCCCCGAATGCCTTCCATGGCATCCCCTCGACTAGCCTGGACTACGAGGCCGGCATCCATGGCCGAGGGCTGGTTCTGCCGCCGAACCCCTACGTGACGCTGCCGATCGACCTGAATTCCTGCGGGACGCTGAGCTTTTCGTTCTGGATGAAGATCAACGGGGCGCTGGGCAATCCCGAGTACGGCATGTTTTTCAGCACGGACAACAACACCTTTGGACGGGGGTTGGGGGTCAATGCCCGCGACAATCGCTTCATGACGTGGTACGACGACGCCTTTGAATATTCGGACGTGGCCGTTCCGGAGGTCGGCCTGTGGAAGCACGTGGGCATGACCTACGAGCCCGGCCGGGCCTGCTTCTACATCGACGGCCGATGCGTCCATGCGACCACGGAGCACGCCAATCCGCCTCCGTACAACGACGCGACCAACATCACGCTGGGCCTCCGGAACCTGTTCATGGACCGGGGCGCCAATTTCTCCATCGACGAGTTGCGCATCTACAACCGCACGCTCACGTCCAACGAAATGCAGTCGATCTTCGGCATGGGGCTGACGGTCACGGGCCTGGTGGTGGAGGGCACGTCGGCGATCGGTCCCGAAAAGACCTCCGCCTTTTCCTGCTTCGCCTATACCGCCACCGGCCAGCGCATGGACGTCACCCCCGGCGCGACCTTCCGCCTCGAACCGGCGGAGGCGTCCAGCGACGTGTGGTTTGCGGGCAACGTCCTGCATTCCGGCACGCCGGCGACCGACCTCGTTTGCCAGGTCTATGCGCTCTATGAGCACGCGTCCGGCGTGGCCACGTCCGCCATGCACGAGGTGCTCGCGAAGCGGGACGACGGCGATTGCCTGCTGGCCTACTATCCCTTGGACGGCAACGCCTACGATGCCAGCGGCAACGCCCTGGACGGAACCGTCTCGGGAGCGAACGTGTCGACCGATGCCGTTTCCGGAGCCTGCTTCAGCTTCAACGGACGGAATACGATTTCCCTGCCCGTCAACCTCAACCCGTACGGGGAGACGTCGTATTCGCTGTGGTTCAAAATCATGGGAACCCAGCCCGGCCCCTATTACGCGATGCTGCTGAGTTCCGACGACAACACCTATGGGCGGGGCATTTCCATCACCCTCACCAACAGCGATTTCATGATCTGGTTCGATGATTTCTTCGCGGACACGTCCTGCCACACGCCCACGGTCGGCGAGTGGCATCATCTGGCCGCCACCTACGTGCCGGGCGACAACGTCTTCTACTTCGACGGAATCGAGGTCTACCGGGACCATGCCCATGCGGGGCTCCCGCCTTTCAACGACGCCACCAACCTGCTGCTGGGCATGCGGAACCGGTTCTTCGACCGGGGCTTCAACGGGAAGATAGACGAGGTGAAGATCTACCGTTGCGCCCTGTCCTCCAATGCGGTCTGGAACATCTATGCTGCCATCGCCAGCAACAAGGTCAACCAGATGCCCGTCATACAGGTCGTGCCGGACCGGACCCATGGGGCGGCGCCCTGCAAAATCACCTTTGATTTCGCGGATTCCTACGACCCCGACGGGTCGATCGTCCGGAGCGAGGTGGACCCGGAAGGCGACGGGATCTACGAGCAAGCGGTGGAAGGGGCGGGCCGGCTGGCCATCGACTACCTGCGCCCGGGGAGCTATGCGACCGGATTGCGCGTGGTGGACAATTTCGGGGCGATGGCGTCCGCGGCCATCCACGTGGACGTGCAGGGGGCGGCCCCTGCGGTTGCGCTGCTGGCGGACCCCGTCGGCGGAAACGCCCCCCTGTCCGTTTCCTTCGAGGCGCAAGTGGAGCCGACCTCCACCAACGTTCCCGTTTCCAGCTACCAGTGGGATTTCGACGGCGACGGCGCGGTGGATGAAGTCTCCGCAACCCCCCAGATTCGGCACGTCTATGGCGCGGCCGGGGAATATCTCGCCGGCGTTTCGGTTGTCGATGCCGACGGGGTGATGGGGCACGGGGACCGGACGGTGATGGTGTGGCCGCCGAGCGTGCCCCCCGTTTGCGAACCGGCCCTTGAATTCTTCCCGCCCACGGGATTTTCACCGCTCTCCGTCCAGCTCTGCGTCCTGAACGCCAGCAACTGCAATGCGACGGCGATCCACTGGGATTGCGACGGCGACGGCCGGGTGGATGCCGTGTCCACGAATTCCTCGATCCTCCACGTCTACGCCGATCCCGGAAAATACTGGCCCGTCGCCCACATCCTGTTCGAGGACGGTTCCCGGATCGTGCGCTCCAACCTGCTGCAAATATCGGAAAGCTCCGAGTTGCGGGTCTGGATATCGCAGCCCAAGGATGGCCAGACGCTGAAGGGCGATGCCGTTTCCCTGCGCGCCAATACGGCCCCCGGCCACCTGACCGGCAGCGTTCAATTCCAGTATCGGCTGGCCGCCGAGGCCGAGTGGACGGCGATCGGAGACTGGATCGATGCTCCGCCGTATTCGTTCGACGCGGAATGGGACGTCACGCCGTTCCTGCCGGGCACCGCCATCTATCTGCGGGCCGTGGCCCGCGACACCCAGGGTCGGCAGGTTTGCTCCGACACGGTGCAGGTGCACGTCGCCGAACCCACCGCGGCCGACCTTCACGCGGTGGAAGCCGTCGGGAGCCAGGTCCTCTACACGGTCGATGCGGCCACGCGCGCCCAATATCGTTGCGTGGACGGCTTCGAGTTCTCGGTCACGCCCTACACGGTGCCTTCCAACCAGATCCTGTCCGTCCGGAAGGAAGCGGCGCCGGTTGCGCGCGGGCCGTCCGCCTTCGCCGGAAAGGAATTCCTCCCGGATCAATACGTTTTCGACTTCGGAATCAAAGGCTTCAGCCAATCCGTGCAACTTCTCGTTCCCTATCCGGATGCGGATGACGACGGGCGGGTGGACGGGACGGCCATTCCGGAATCGACGTTGAATGCCTACGGCTACAACTCGGAGCGCGGGGCGTGGCAAAAGACGGTCCGGAGCGACGTGGATCCCGTCCACAACCTGGTGCGGACCTTGGTGTCGACCTCGTGCGCGATCCGGCTGGCGGGCAACCCCAACCTGCTGTTGTCGCAGCAAGGATGCATCCTCTCGCGGGACGGAGGGGACGCCCTGAACGCTCCCCCGATGGTGGCCGACGGGAACCCCCTCAGCTTCTGGCGGGAAGAGGCCGGCGCCTTGCCGTCGGAGATCGTCTTCGCCTTCACCGATCAAGTGGCCATCGTCCGCGGGATTTCCCTCTTGAACGCGGGGGGGGCCGCCTGCGAACCGCTCCGGACCTTCCGGGTCGACCTGTCGCTGGATGGCAGCCAGTATTCTCCTTTTGCTTCCGGCGTTCTGGCCAGTTCCGATGCGGTCCAGAATTTCGGATCGAAGCCCGTGGTTTGCCATTACGTCAAGCTGGTCATGGAGGAGGCCGATTCCGGGACCGGGGCCACTCTCCATGAGATCTATGCGTTGGGCACGCTGGGCGCCGACGCCGACCTCGACGGGCTCGACGATGGATGGGAAATCGATCAATTCAACTGCCTGACGAACGATGCGGCGGCGGATCGGGATCGGGACGGGCGTTCGAACCTCGAGGAATTCATTGCGGGAACGAGGGCCGACGATCCCTCCAGCCGGCTGAGCTTGACCCTGCAAATGCTGGGCGCAACGGCCGCGTTCGACTGGGAGGCGCAGGCCGCCCGGAGCTACACGGTATTCTGCGCGACCAATCTGGTCGATCCGGACTGGCAGCCCATCGTGACGGATGCCACCACGGGATCCAACGAAGTGGACGCGACTTCATTCCCCGGCAATGCCTACTTCAAGCTTTCCGTCGGGTTCCAATAGGGACATGGATCGAAGTCCCGATCCGCGATGCAAACGCCGGAAGACTACTTCGCTTCGTAGCGGCGCTTGTGGTCTTTGATGCCGGCGAGGCGGAAGGGGCCGGAGCGGTAGGGGGCGAAGACGTGGTCGGCGCCGTCTTTGGGGATGCCGTAGTTGAAGATGTCTTCGTACTGGCGGTAGGTGACGGGCACGCGGGTATCGAGCATGGCGCGGTGCTGGTCGGTGAAGAGGTGTTCGCGGTAGCCGCGCTGGACGACGCCGGAGAAGAATTCGGCCATGCAGCCGGAGCCGTAGGAGAAGAAGCCGATGCGCCGGTCGTCCAAGGCGGCGGGGGCGTTGTCGAGGAGGGACGTGAAGGCCTCGTAGACGCAGGCGGCGTAGGTGTTGCCGGTCTGGCGGTTGTATTTCAGCGCGGGATCGAGGAGGCGTTCGAGCTCCGCCGGCGGGGGCTCGTCGACGCCTTCGGTCTTGCAGAGGCGGGCGAAGGATTTGTAGGCGATCTTGGTGAAGGGGAGATGGAAGCAATAGTGGGCGTGGTCGGCGAGTCCGCGCTGGGACGCCGCCTTGTAGTTGTTCCAGGCGTCGATGAGGGTGGTGAGGTACATCTTGGTGGAATACTTGCCGTCGACGAGGGCTTCCTCGCGGTAGTTGGGGCGCCAGAAGTCCATGATGTCCTCGGTGTAGAATCCGGATTCGGGATCGAGGGCGAGGACGCGCGGATGCGCGGAGACGAGCATGGCGACGGCGCCGGCGCCCTGCGTGGGTTCGCCGGGGCTGGCGAGGTCGTAGCGGGCGATGTCGGCGGCGAGGACGAGGGCCTTGGTGTGGGGGCGGGCGGCGACCATGGCGGCGGCCATGCGCAGGGAGGCGGTGGCGCCGTAGCAGGCTTCCTTGACCTCGATGCAGCGGCAGGCGGACGGCAGGCCGAGCAGCTTGTGGCAGAAGCAGGCGGCGGCCTTGGATTGGTCGATGCCGGATTCGGTGGCGAAGATCAGCAGCTCGACGTTGTCTCGCCCGGCCTTTTCCACGACGGGGAGCGCGGCGTTGGCGGCGAGGGTGACGATGTCCTGGTCGGGGGGCACGACGGCCATGCGTTCCTGGCCGATGCCGACGATGAACTTGTCGGGATCGGCCCCGCGCTTTTCGGCCAGCACGCGCAGGTCGAGAACGTAGGAGGGGGCGTGGAAGGAGAGGAGGTCGATGCCGATTTTCATGAAATTTCCCGGTCGGAAAGAAGTCGAGGTCGATGTGGATTCCAATCCATGGAATCCTATAGTTGTCGGGGCTGGAAAGCAAGCCAGGGGCGAGGCGGGACCCGGTTAGGCCGCTCTTGTCACGGGCGGCGGGATTTGCAATCTTCCCCGGATTGGAATAGGGGACGCACTTCTTCCCATGGTTTTCAGTTCGATTACATTTCTGTTTTGTTTCCTGCCTTTGGCGTTGGCCGCCTACTACGTCGGCACGCTTCCCTGGTGGCGGCGGACCGGCCTGGAATCCGGCGGCCCGGGGGGCGGGCGCGAACTGTCGTCGGCGGCGGGCACGTGGGTGGGGAATCTGTGTTTGCTGGCCGCCAGCCTGCTGTTCTATTTCTGGGGGGAGCAAAAGCGGATCTTCATCCTGTTGGTCGCCATCGGGCTGAACTACGCGGCGGGGCTCCTGATGGGAGCGCGGGCCCCGGCGGACGGCGCGCGCCGCCGCCGCGCGCGCCAATGGATCCTGTCTCTGGCCGTGGCCGGCAACCTGGGGCTGCTGATCTACTTCAAGTACGCGAACTTTCTGGTGGGGACGCTGGGCAACCTGGGCGTTTCGGTGCCGATGGAATCCATCGCGCTGCCGCTGGGCATCAGCTTTTTCATCTTCCAGGCCATGAGCTACACGATCGACGTGTATCGGGGCGCCGTGCCGCCGGCGCGCGGGCTGACGGCGTTTGCCTGCTACATCACGATGTTCCCGCAGCTGGTGGCCGGGCCCATCGTCCGCTACTGCGACGTGGCGAGCCAGCTCCGGCGCCGGACGCTGAGCCTGGAGAAGGCGGCGTCGGGAATGCGCCGGTTCACCCTCGGGCTGGCCAAGAAGGTGCTCATCGCGAACCAGGTGGCTTTGCTGGCGGACAAGGCGTTCGCGCTTCCGGCCGACGAGGTGACGTTCGGCGCGGCGTGGATCGGGACGATCGCCTACGCGCTGCAGATTTTCTTCGACTTCAGCGGCTATTCCGACATGGCCATCGGCATGGGAAGGATGCTGGGCTTCGAGTTCCTGGAAAACTTCAATTACCCCTACATTTCCCGGTCGGTGCAGGAATTCTGGCGGCGCTGGCACATCTCGCTGTCCACCTGGTTCCGGGACTATCTCTACATTCCCCTCGGGGGGAGCCGGGGGACGAAGATCCGGACCTATTTCAACTTGTGGGTCGTGTTCGCCCTCTGCGGGTTTTGGCATGGCGCCAGCGTGAATTTCCTGCTGTGGGGAATGTACCACGGACTGTTTTTGGTGCTGGAGAGGATGTTCGGCCGGCGGGGCGAGGGCCGTAGGTTCCTCGGGAACCTCTACACCCTGGCGGTGGTGGCGTTCGGATGGGTGTTGTTCCGCGCGGACGCCTGGAGCCAGGTGCTGGTGTTCTGGAAGGCCATGGCGGGTTTCGGGTCGGCGCTGCCGGGCGGCAGCGAAATCTGGCTGTGGTTCGGGCGCGACGTCCAGTTGGCCATGGCGGCCGGACTCCTGTTCTCGATGCCGCTGACCGCGCCCCGGCGGTGGTTGGATTCCCTCTGCGGTCCGGACATGCGGGGCGGGGACGGGCGGCGGGCCGTCTGTCT
The DNA here is from genome assembly GCA_050176815.1 of Kiritimatiellia bacterium. GTDB lineage: Bacteria > Verrucomicrobiota > Kiritimatiellia > CAIQIC01 > Lenti-01 > Lenti-01. The sequence continues at coordinate 15,567 of JBFXHR010000039.1, read as the reverse complement.
GGCGTTGCGGCTGGCGGCGGTCCTGGCGCTGTTTCTGGCGTGCGTGCCCAGCCTGGTCGCGGAAACCTACAACCCCTTCATCTATTTCCGTTTTTAGCATGGACGCAACGCCGCATTTCAAGGGAAGTCCGTCGGGCCTGAAGGCCATCGACGGCGTCCTCACCTGCGTTCTGTTCCTGGCGGTTTTGTTTGCGCCGCTGGCGCTGAACGGATGGGGCATCGGGCGCGACAACCTCATCATGCGGCGCCACGAATACCGGAATCCGCGGCCCCGTCCGTCCATTCCCCGCAGCGTGGCGGCCGCAGTGGCGTTCCCGTGGCAATGGGACGATTATTGGTCCGACGTGTTTCCGTATCGCGGGCCGCTGATCCAGTTCCAGGCGAACGTGCGGCACCGGACGTTGGGGGCCAACGGCGCGAACAGCGTCATTCTGGAAGACGGCTCCGTGTTCGGCGTCGGCCACGTCGACTGGTATCGGGGCCGGAACGTCGGCACCGATCGGGACGTGGATTCGTTCATCGAAATCCTCCGGCGCAAGCGGGACTTTTTCCAAAAGGCCGGGGTCGACTACTACTTCGTTTTGGCCCCGAGCCGCCTGGACTTCGACCGCGACCGAATGGACGTCTTGTTCCGGCTGCCGAAGCGGCACGCGCTGGCGGAAAAAATCGAGCAGCGGCTGCCGCCGGACGCGAGGGAATGGTTCATCTTGCCGGAAACGGCCATGCGCAAGGCAAGGGAACGGCATCCCGACTGGCCGCTCTTCTTCAAGCGCGACTACCATTGGACCGAATGGGGACGAACGGTCGCCGCGGCGGAAATCGTCCGCGTCGTCCGGAACCGCCATCCCGGTTTGCCGCCGCTGGATCCGGAGTCGGTTCCCATCGTCGTGGCCCCGGAGGATGCGCGCTTTTGGAGCCAATTGCGCACCCTGGGCGTTTCCTTCGACGCGTTTCCGGTGCCGCTGACGGCCCAGGTCGCGCCGGCGTGGACCGAAGAGTACGAGCGCCTTGCCTCGGCCCGGGACCGCTCTCCGCTGTCCATGGCCTACTACTCGGATTCCTTCATGGAAATCCTTGCCGAACGCCCCCCGGAAATCTTGTCGTTCGGATCGGTGAAGCGAGCCGGAGGATGGGGGGCGTTGGGAACGCCCGCCGGATGCGAGAACGCGCTGGCCGGCCAACCGGCCGTCGTGCTGGAAAGCGTGTTCATCGACGGCTTGGCCACGTGGGACTATTTGGATCTCAACGCCGCTTGGCTGTCGGACGCCGAACCGAGTCCGTAGGGGCCGTTCCGCCGGATTCCGGCGCCGGGCGCCGCCGCGGCCGTGGAGCGGATTTTCCCGAAAAAAGGGAATGGATTTGCGCGGAAAGGGTCAGAGGGCGGCGGTGTGGGCGATGTCGTCGTGGGTGCCGAGGAGGACGAGGGCGTCGCGGGGGGAGATGACGGTTTGGGCCTGGGGCAGGCGGGTGACGACCTTGCCTTCGGGAGTACGGCGCTTGACGAGGAGAACGCGGACGCGGCAGGTGTCGGGCAGGCGGACCTGGGCGAGGGTTTGGCCGTGGAGCGAGGAGGGGGGATCCCATTCGACGAGGTCGAAGCCGGGGGCGATTTCAATGGGGTGGCGCGAGAGGTTGGCGAGGCCGCCGGACAGGGCCTGGGTGGTGTCGGCCTTGAGCAGCTCGTCCTGATAGGCGGAAAGCACGTCGGAATAGGCCAGGGTGCCGAGGATGCGGCGGTCTTCGGCGGAGCGGACGACGGGCAGTTCCTGCAGGTTTGCGGCGGCGAATTTGGCGAGGGTGGCGCTGAGGCTTTCATCGGGGAGTATGACGGGGACGTTCCGCCGCATGACGTCTTCGGCGAGCAGGACGCTGACCATGCCGGGGGGGGAGAGCAGAACGCGGCGGGCATCGCCGAGGGCGATGGCGCCGAGAAGGGAATCGGCGGCGTCGACGACGTAGAACTGGGAGACGTCGGAGGCGAGGAGGCGGTTCATGAGGGCGGCGGCGGACTCGTGGGGGCGGATGGTTTCGACGCGCGGGCGCATGTGGTCGCGGGCGGGGTGGGCCCGAAGCAGGTCGGGCGAGCTGCCGCGGAAGAGGCGGATGCCGTCGCGGGCGAGCTTGAAGGTGTAGATGGAGAGGTTGCCGGTCAGCTTCGTCACCAGCACCGTGCTGAGAATGCAGGCGATCATGACGGGCAGGATGATGGCGTAGTTGGAGGTGATCTCGAAGATCATGAGGATGGCGGTGATGGGCGCGAGCATGGCGCCGGCGATGAGGCCGCCCATGCCCGCGACCGCATAGGCGGCGATGCCGCCGAAGTGGGAACCGAGCAGGGGGGCCGCCAAGGTGCCCACGCCGGCGCCGAGCAGGGCGCCGATGGACAGGGCGGGGGAAAAGACGCCGCCGGAGCCGCCGCTGCCGAGGGTGAGGCCGGTGGCCAGCATCTTGGCGAAGGCGAGCGCGATCAGCAGCAACGCGGGCAGGGTGCCGACGAAGGCGGCGTTGGACAGCATCCGGCCATCGCCCATCACCCGGGGCAGGGCGAGGGCGAGGAGCCCGAGCAGGAAGCCGCCCAGGGCGGGGCGCAGCCAGCGCGGCAGGCGGACGTGGCGGTCGAAGAGGCCTTCCGCAAAGCTGATGGAGCGGATGTAGGCGACGGAAACGAGGCCGCAGAGGAGCCCGAGCAGGACGTAGGGAATGAGTTCCCACGCGCTGGCGAACGTGCAGGGCGGCGGGGCGAACACCGCGGCGTCGCCCCGCCAGGCGCGCGCCACCACGGTGGCGACGACCGACGAAATGACGATGGGGCTGAATTGGGCCGCGCCGAATTCGCCGAGGATGACTTCGACGGAAAAGAGCGCGCCCGCGACCGGGGCGTTGAAGGTGCCGGCGATGCCGGCGGCCGCGCCGCAGGCGACGAGCGTGCGCAGGCGGCGCTTCGACATGCCCATGGCCTGGCCGATGCGCGAGCCGATCGCGGCGCCGATCTGGATGACGGGCCCTTCGCGCCCGGCGGAACCGCCGCTGCCGATGGTAATGGCCGAGGCCAGCATCTTCGCGAGGGCGACGCGTCCGCGGATCTTGCCGCCGCCCAGGGCGACGGCCTTGATGACCTGGGGCACGCCGTGGCCTTTGGCTTCGGAAACCAGGTACGTGGTGATGAGGCCGACGATCAGCCCGCCGACGGCGGGGACGAGGGCGATTTTCCAGGCGGCGATTTCGCGGAGATCGGCCAGGCGGGGTTCGACGACGTTCCAGAATCCGCTTTGGAACAGGCGGATGGCCAGGTTGAAGGCGATGGCGCTGAGGCCGCCCAGCAGCCCGATGAGGGCGGCCGTGAAAAGGAGGAACACGTATTCGCCGCCGCGCGCCCGCTCGACCCAGGACCGGAACGTGCCGCGCGCCCAGCGCGAGAGGGCAATGGCCCGCAGGCGGCTCGTTTTTTCTGTTTCGAGGTCAAGGGGCATGGCGGAACTGTATTCTGTCAGGAGCGTCCTGCCTATCGGAAAATCGGGGGCGTTTGAATCAAATTGGTTGGCGTTCGGTGGGCGGAGGCTGGTAGGATTCCCGTTTCAAGTCGATGAAAGCCGGAGGCGGACCATGAATGAAATACTGGACATTTTGAGGAAGAACGCGCGCACCGGCAACGAGGACATCGCCAAGATGATCCGGTCGACGCCGGCCGAGGTGGCGGCGAAGATCGCGGAGCTCGAGAAAGACGGGACGATCCGCGGATACCGGGCGCTGGTGAACGAGGACCATCTGCCGGGCGACCGCGTGACGGCCGTGATCGAGGTGCGGGTGCAGCCGGAACGGGAGGGCGGGTTCGACCGCATCGCGCGGCGGATCAGCGGATTCCCCGAGGTGGTGAACATGTACCTGATGTCGGGCAAGTACGACCTGCTGCTGTTCGTGGAAGGGAGCAACCTGCGCGAGGTGGCGTCGTTCGTCAGCGAACGGCTGGCGACGCTGGACGGGGTGCTGTCGACGGGCACGCATTTCATGCTCAAGACGTACAAGCAAGACGGCGTGCTGATGGACGGCGACAAGGCGGACGACCGCCTGCAGGTCAGTCCGTAGGGCGGACGGAGGATCGGACCATGAACCACCAGAGCCGGGTGGCGGCGCACGTGAAGGCGCTGCCGTTTTCGGGCATCCGCAAGTTTTTCGACATCGTCGCGTCGCGCAAGGACGTGATTTCGCTGGGCGTGGGCGAGCCGGACTTCGACACGCCGTGGACGGTGCGCGAGGCGGCCGTGTACTCGCTGGAGCGCGGGGCGACGCACTACACCTCGAACCGGGGCGATCCGGAATTGCGCAAATCCATTTGCCGCTACGTGGCCCGGCAGTTCGGCGCGGAATACGACTGGGACAAGGAAACGCTGGTGACGGTCGGCGTGAGCGAGGCCATCGACGTCGCCCTGCGCACGGTCCTCAATCCCGGCGACGAGGTGCTCTACCACGAGCCGTGCTTCGTGAGCTACCGGCCCAGCATCGTCATGGCCGGCGGGGCGCCCGTCTGCGTCGAAACGCGCCGCGAGGACCAGTTCCGCCTGACGCGGGCGATGCTCGAAAAGGCCGTCACGAAGAAGACGCGCGTGCTGATGCTCAATTTCCCCTGCAATCCGACCGGCGCGGTGCTGGGGCGGAAGGACGTGGAGGACATTTCGGATTTCTGCCAGCGGCACGACCTGCTGCTGCTGACGGACGAAATCTACGCCGAACTGACCTACGATTCGAAGCACGTGAGCTTCGTTTCGGTGCCCGGCATGAAGGAGCGGACGATTTTCCTGCACGGCATGTCGAAGGCGTGGGCGATGACGGGTTTCCGCATCGGCTACGCCTGCGCGCCGGCGGAGATTTCCGAGAACATGATGAAGCTGCACCAGTACGCCATCATGAGCGCGCCGACCACGGGCCAGCGGGCCGCGGCCGAGGCGCTGGAGCGGGGCGACGCGGCGGTGGCGGGAATGGTGGCGGAGTACAACCGGCGCCGGAACTACCTGATCGCGGCGTTCGCCGAGATGGGCGTTCCGTGCCACACCCCGGCGGGCGCCTTCTATGCGTTCCCGTACGTCGGCGACCTCGGCGTCTCGTCCGAGGATTTCGCGATGCGGTTCCTCGAGGAAAAAGGCGTGGCCGTGGTGCCCGGCGACGCGTTCGGCCGGTCCGGCGCGGGCTTCCTGCGCTGCGCCTACGCCACCGGCATGGACAACATCCGCGAGGCGATGAAGCGCATGGCCGAGTTCGTCGCCGCGATCCGCGCGGAGACGGAAAAGTAGGGGCCGTTCCGCGGCGTTCGCCGCGGTCCGGCGGAAAGGATTCTTTCGCGGGTTTCCCGCTTGTGCCTCCGCATGTCTTCTGCGATAAGAACGACAATCAGTTCAACGAAAGGAAACATCATGGCGAAATTCTCGGGCAAGATTCTGATGGTCGGTTACGGTTCAGTGGCGCAGTGCACGCTGCCTTTGCTGCTCAAGCTGGCGAAGGTGCCCGCGAAGAACATCACCGTGATGGATTTCGAGAACAAGCGCCCGGAACTGAAGCCGTGGATTGCGCAGGGGGTGAAATTCGTCCGCGACCGGATCACGCGCGAGAACCTGGACGCGAAGCTGAGCAAGTACCTGAAGGCGGGCGACCTGCTGGTGGATCTGGCCTGGAACATCGACTGCTGCGAAATCCTGCAGTGGTGCCACGACGCGGGCGTGCTGTATATCAACACGTCGATCGAGCTGTGGGATCCGTATGCGGGGGCCAAGAACAAGCACCCGACGGAGAAGACGCTGTACCATCGCCGGATGGCCATCCGCCAAATGCTGGCGAAGTGGAAGACGCCGGGCGCGACGGCGGTGCTGGAGCACGGGGCGAACCCGGGCCTGATCTCGCACTGGACGAAGCGCGGGCTGCTGGACGTCGCGGCGGCGGTGGTGTCGGAGAAGAAGGTCAAGGGCGCGAAGGCCGAGAAGATCGGACACCTGGCGCGGACGCAGGTCTTCAACGAGCTGGCGATGGAGCTGGGCGTGAAGGTGATCCATTGCAGCGAGCGCGACACGCAGATCTCCGACGTGCCGAAGGCGGTGGACGAGTTCGTCAACACGTGGAGCATCGAGGGCTTCCGCGAGGAAGGCATCACGACGGCGGAGATGGGCTGGGGCACGCACGAGAAGGAGCTGCCGGCGCTGGCGTACACGCACAAGACGGGGCCGAAGAACCAGATCTGCCTGGCGCGGATGGGCATGAACACGCGCGTGCGCACCTGGGTGCCGCACTACACGGTCGAAGGCATGGTGGTGCGCCACGGCGAGGCGTTCACGATCTCCGACTTCCTGACGGTGTGGAAGAACGGCAAGGCGGCGTACCGCCCGACGATGCACTACGCGTATTGCCCGTGCGACGCGGCGATCATCTCGCTGCACGAGCTGCGCGGCCGCAACTACGAGCTGCAGCCGAAGCTGCGGATCATGGGCGACGAGATCACGACCGGCAACGACGTCCTCGGCGCGCTGATCATGGGCCACGCGTTCAATTCGTGGTGGACGGGCAGCGACCTGAGCATCGCCCACGCCCGCAAGATGGTGCCGCACCAGAACGCGACGACCCTGCAGGTGGCGATTTCCGTCGTGGCGGCGTCCATGTGGATGTTCGACCACGCGGAAGAGGGCGTGTGCTCGCCGGAAGACCTGTCGCACGAGTTTGTGCTGGGCGTGGCGGATCCGTACCTCGGCCACAACCTGTCGATCCCGTCCGACTGGACCCCGCTCAAGCACTACGAGAACCATTTCCAGGGCTTCAACCGGCCGTCGATCGACCGGAAGGATCCCTGGCAGTTCAAGAACTTCCTGGTGCAGGACTACGCGTAGGCGGGAACCGCAAATGGACACAAATGGGCGCAAATGAGGATAAGTGGATCGAAAGCGACCTGGTGTACAAGATCGCCGGATGCGCCATGGCGGTTTTGAATGAACTGGGTCATGGATTGCGGGAGAAAACATATGAACGGGCTCTGTGCCTGGAATTCAAGAGGCAGAATATCGCCTATGATTCCCAGCATGCGCATCCCGTTCATTATCGCGGTGAACACATAGATGACTACATTCCCGATCTGGAGGTCGAGGGGCGGGTGATCGTAGAGATCAAAACGGCCGAATCGATCACGGACGAGCATATGGGGCAAGTCATCAACTATCTGCGAATCACCGGTTGCGAGGCTGGGGTGATCCTGAATTTCAAGCATTCCAAGCTGGACTGGAAAAAGGTTGTTTTAACGGAAAAGTAGGATGAACGAACCCGGGACAAACGTCATGATTCGCGTCCATTTGCGTTCATTTGCGGTTTAGCGGAAAGAAAGGCAGGACACCATGGTCACGCAGGCGCGGCTGAAGAAACTGGCGAAGGAATACGGGACCCCGCTGTTCGTGGTGGACCACGACCAGCTGCGGAAGAACCTGGCGGAATTCAAGAAGTACCTGCCGAAGGTGCAGCCGTATTTCGCGGTGAAGGCGAATTCGCTGCCGGAGATCGTGCGGACGCTCTACAAGGCCGGCGCGAGCTTCGACGTGGCCTCGATCGCGGAGTTCAGGCTGGTCTACGAGAACATCAAGGGGTTGCCGGCGAAGGCGCGGCAGGACTTCATCTGGGACAAGATCATCTACGCGCATCCGATCAAGGCGAAGGACACGCTGCTGGAACTCGAGCCGTACAAGCCGCTGGTGACCTTCGACAACGCGGAGGAAATCCGCAAGGTGAAGAAGTACGCGCCGCACGCGGGCATGGTGCTGCGCATCAAGGTGCCGAACACCGGGGCGATGGTGGAGCTGTCGTCGAAGTTCGGGGCCGATCCCGGGCAGGCCGTGGATCTGATCGAGCAGACCCACGCGGCAGGGTTGGTCGTGGAGGGCCTGAGCTTCCACGTCGGCAGCCAGACGACGAACTTCCAGAACTACGTGCAGGCGCTGAACCTCGCGGCGGGCATCTTCAAGGAGGCTCGCATGCGCGGCTTCAAGGACATGAAGCAGCTGGACATCGGCGGCGGCTTTCCGGCGCCCTACGACGCGAACGTGAAGCCGCTGCGCGAACTGGCGAAGGTGATCAATGCCGAGTGCAAGCGGCTGTTCCCGAAAGACGTCGCGATCCTGGCCGAGCCCGGGCGCTTTTTGGTGGCGACGGCCTGCACGCTGGTGGCGGAAGTCATCGGCAAGGCGGACCGCGACGGCCGGCGCTGCTACTATATCAACGACGGCGTGTACCACACGTATTCGGGCATCATTTTCGACCACTGCAAGTATCCGGTGAAGGCGTTCAAGAAGGGGCCGACGCAGCTCTGCGCGGTCTTCGGGCCCACCTGCGACGCGCTCGACACCATTGGGCTTTCGGAAGAGCTGCCGGATCTGGACGTCGGCGACCTGGTCTACAGCGAAAACATCGGCGCCTACAGCCACGCGTCGTCCACCTGGTTCAACGGCTTTCCGCCGGCGACCGTGGTGCATATCAACGAGTAGCGCGGGCCTACGCGTGAAACGCCCGGGCAACGCGCCCGGCGCAAAGCGGATTCCAGCGGCTGGACATCAGGCGGACGGCGGCAGCAGCCGAGCCAAGAGGGCGTCCAGCAGGCGGTGGAGTGCGGCGTATTTTTCCGGCGGGGCGGCGAGAATGTCCGCCGCGGTTTGGACATGCGGACCGGGGACCAGTTCGGCGCGGGCGTTTTGAACAAGCGCGCGGGCCGTGGCGGGGGTGGTTTCGAGGTGGAACTGCAGGCCGATCGCGGCGCCGATCTGGAAGGCCTGATTCGCGCAGGCGTGGCTGCGGGCCAAATGGATCGCGCCGGACGGCAAATCGAAGGTTTCGCCATGCCAATGGAAAACTTCGGCCGAATCGAAAAAGCGAAAGGAGGATCGATCGGAATGAGGGAGGGTGGAGATGGGGTGCCATCCGATTTCCCGTTCCGGATTTGGAAATACGCGCGCTCCGAGAGCGCTGGCCAGAAGTTGGGCACCCAGGCAAATGCCGAGCAGAGGCTTGCCGGATGCATGAAACCGACGGATGAAGTCCTTTTCCGCCGCCAACCAGGGGAACGTCCATTCGTCGTTCACACTCATGGGACCGCCCATGACGATGAGGGCATGGATCTGGGCGGGATCGGGCAGACGGTCTCCTGCGAAGAATCGGGTATGGTCAATGTCATAGCCGTTGCGCCGGAGAGCGGGTTCGAGAGCGCCGAGGCCCTCGAAAGGAACGTGCTGGAAAACATGGGCAAGCATCGGGCGGCGCTTGGTTAAGCGGATTCTCAGGAAGAGATCCTAGGACGAGAGCAACCGGACGGCCATTTCGTTGGCCGGGGTGGGGATGCCGCATTGCTGGCCGAGGCGGCAGACGGTTTCGGCGAAGAGGTCGATTTCGGGCGTGCGGCCGGCTTCGATGTCCTGGAGCATGGAGGTGCGGTTGTCCGGCTTGGCGCCGAGAATGACGGTTTCCGCCCAGGCGGGCACGTCGGCCGCGCCCGCGATGCCGAGAGCCACGCCGACGGCGGCGGCTTCGTCCATGAGGGTGCGGGCGAGCCGCAGGGCTTCGGGGTTTTGCTGGATCTCGCGCGAGGGCGCACGCAGCAGGGCCTGGGCCTGGTTGATCCCGACGTTGAGGATGAACTTCTTCCACTGGGCCGCGCGCATGTCGGCGGGGACGTCGTGGCGGATGCCGAGGCGCTCGAAGCACGCCGCGACGGCCTGCACGCGGGGGGCGGGCGGATCGTTGGTCGCCTCGCCGAAGACGATCTTGTCCCGGCCGCCCTGGACGACGGCGTTGCCGTCGCGCATGGAGCTTTCACAGTAGACGAAGCCGTAGAGGACGCGCAGCCAGCCGAAGGCTTCGGCGAGGATGTCCTGCGCGGTGATGCCGTTGAGGAGGGGCAGGATCTGCGTGTGCTTCGCGACGACGGACGCCACGACGGGGAGGGAGGCTTGCAGGGCGGTGGATTTGACGGCGACGAGGACGAGGTCGGCGGGCGGGCCGGGACGATCGGGGGTGACGTAGTTCAACTCGAGGCGCCGGCCGTTGAAGGACGGCGGATCCGCCCGGTAGCGGGCGATGCGGCCGGCATCGGCGACGATGCGGAGGCGCGCGGGATCGCGCGCGGAAATCTGGGCGGCGTAGAGGATGCCGATGGCGCCGAGGCCGACGAGGCCGACGTCCTGGACGGGGCTCATGGCTGGCGGGTGGCGAGGACGCGGACGGAGCCGTTGCCCGCCTGGGCGGGCTGGAGGGTGAAGGCGTTGAGGACGGCCGGCAGCAGGCAGGTGGTCCCGTGCTGGAGGATCATGGCGGGCTGGCCGGGCGTCTTGATGCGGACGTCGCCGTCGACGGGGAACAGGATCAGGAAACTGCGGGAGTCGTGTTCGATTGGACACGGCGCGGAAATGGTCCATTCCTCGACGTGGAAATGGGGGTCGTCGAGCAGGAGCCGGGCGGAATAGCCGCCGGCCTGCTGGATTTCCGGCAGGATGGGGGCGACGGGACTTTCAGTGAGATTCCAGTCGATGACCTGCAGGGCCTTTTCGACGTGCAGGGACCGGGGCAGGCCGGTTTTATCGAGGCGGTCCCAGTCGTAGAGCCGGTAGGTCGTGTTGGCGTCCTGCTGGACTTCGAGCAGGAGGCAGCCGGCGCCGATGGCGTGGACGCGGCCGCCGGGGGTGTTGAACACCATGCCGGGGCGCGCGGGGAATCGCTGGAGCAGGGCCGGGATGGTGCCGGCCGCGCGGGCTTTCTCGAAATCCGCGGGGCCGACGCCCGGCTTGAATCCGGAATAGATGTGGGCGTCGGGCGTCGCGGACAGGACATACCACATCTCGCTCTTGGCCTCGCCGCCGAACCGCGCGGCGGCCTCGTCGTTCGGGTGGACCTGCACGGACAGGGTTTCGCGGGCGTCGATGAGCTTGACGAGCAGGGGAAACGCCTTGTCGGTGCGGCCGATGCCGAGAAGTTCCGGCCCGCGTCGGGCGATGGCTTCCGTCAGGGTGGCGCCCGCGTCGGGTCCGTTGATGATGCGCGTGTGGCCGTCGGGATGGTCGGCGATTTCCCAGGCTTCGGCGTAGATGCCCGCGTTGAGGCGCCGGTGGAATTCATGGATGAGGCGGTCGCCGCCCCAGATGTACTCCTTGTATACGGGCTGGAGCAGAAGGGGCATATGGCAGATCGGATCCATTGAACCGCCATTGTGCCTCGGGGCAAGGACGCGGACAAGCAAAAGAAACGCCGCGGAGCGGGCGGCGATTTTTCTGCTTTACCCTGCGGGGGAGGCGGCTCAGACTGAAACGAAATTAAATCGCCGCGGTTTGCGTCGCGGCGGAAAACGGATCCAACAAGGAGAATCGCGCGATGAAGAATCTGGTGGTGGTTTTCTGTGCGTGGGCGGCGCTTACGGTTTCGGCCCGGGCGGGTTTGCAGGCGGGAGTCCTGGCGGAGGCGATGGGGGGGGCGGGCGTCTCGTTTGCGGGCCAATGTTCCCTCGGCGTGCTGAACGGCGAGGCCAAGGAGCACGTCTTCGACAACGACGTCGATTCGGGAAGCCGGTACCAGGTGAGCCGTTTGGATTGGGACCTGAAGGACGTGGTCGTGGGCGGCGGCAACGTGTCGGTGCGGCCGTTCAAGGGGGATCCGACCCTGGGGGCCCTGACGCTGAACGCGGGCGGCTGGATGGCCCTGACGGAAGGCGGCGGCGAGATGGAGGACTACGACTGGCTGCTGCCGGATTCCCCGCAGTGGACGCATTATTCGCTGTCGGAGGTGGACGTGTCGGAAGGATACGTGGTCGACGCGAACGCAGCCTGGGATTTCTGGCGGCGGCCCGACATGGCGGTGCGTGGCATGGTCGGCTACAAGCAGGACGGCTGGTCGTGGGAGGACCGGGTCGTCTATTTGCAGTACGTCGACGAAGGGTACCTGAGGAACTACGACTACGAGGGCGAGAACGGCATCAACTACGAGCAGGAATTCCGGATGCCGTACGTCGGCGCGAGCGCGGACTTCGCCAGCGGTCCGTTCACGCTGTCCGCCCGCCTGGTCTACAGCTGGCTGGTGTCGGCCACGGATTGGGACGAGCACGTGATGACCGCCACGTCCTACAAGGAGACGTTCGAGGACGGCGAAATGCTGGGCCTTGGCGTGGAGGTCCGCTACGACTTCACCCGGGGAGGGCTCCAGGGCGCGTTCGTGTCGGCCGCGCTGGACTGGCAGCAGATCGACCTGATCGTCGGCGACATGGAATATCGCGATTCGTCCACCGGCGAAATCGGCGGCGGCGAGGACATTGCGGGCGTCGAAAACGAATATCTGGCGCTGTCGCTGGGCGTGGGCATGCGCTTTTAGGCGCGGAAGAGGAGAGCATGACATCGACGGGAACGAAGAGCCGGGCGGCGCGTGCCGTCGGCCGAGCGGCGGCGGCCTGGCTGGCGGCGGCGTGCGGGGCTTGGGCGCAGGAAGCGGCCGCGCCGGCCGCGACGTCGTTGGCGCCGGACCTGTGCCAGGCCGTGACGGAAGGCGTGCGCCTGCTGGAGGAGCACCGCCTGGCGCCGGCGGCGGACGCGGCCCGGAAGGCCTTGGTCGAGGCGTTGATCCGGGCGGGCGAGCCGTCGGCGGTTTTTCTGGACGAGGAAGGCCTCGCGGCCCGGTCGCGGCGGCTGTCCGAGCGCGAATGGGACACGGGGCTGACGCTGGTGGCGGTACCGGACGCCTTGCCCAAGGTGGCGGCGGTGCGGGCGGATTCGCCCGCGGCCGCGGCGGGCATTCTGCCGGGCGAATGGATCGAGAAGATCGCCGGGCGCGACGTGCTGGCCGGCGCGAACCTGACGCTCGTGCGCGAGGCGCTGTTCGAGGGCGACGAGGCGCCGCTGGACGTCGGCGTGCGCGGCGCCGACGAAAAGAGCCGCGTGGTTTCCGTGGAGCGCGTGCGCCGGACGGACACGTCGCTGACGGACGTCGAAGAGCTGCCGGCGGGCATCGGCTACGCGCGGGCGGCGGGCATCTATCCGGGCGCGGGCGCGGAAATCGCCGCGGCGCTGGAAACGTGGCGGGCCGCGGGCATTTTCGGCGCGATTCTGGATCTGCGGGGCGCGGACGGGATGGCGGAAGAGGAAATCCCCCGCGTGGCGCTGCCGTTCGCGAAGAAGGATTTCGGGACGCTGTATGAAAGCGGCGCCCGGGACGGAAGCGAAATCCAGGGCGTCGGCCCGGGGGGCCGCGCGGATGAGGCGGAACTCCGGATGCCGCTGATGGTGCTGGTGGACGGCGACACGACCGGCGCGGCGGAGCTGCTGGCGGCGGTGCTGGCCGGCAGCGTGAAGGGCGCGATGATCATCGGCCGCGAGACGTCGGGCGACCCGATGATCCGCGAGCCGGTCCCGTTGCCCGCCGGCGGCTACGTCCTGCTGGCCAAGCGCCGGATCCAGACCGCCGACGGCACCGTCTATGCGGGCGCGAACGGCGTGGCGCCGGACGTGGCCATCACCGACGCCGCGCTCGACGAGACGGTCTACGAGCCGGAAGCGCCCGTGCTGCGCAAGGGCAAGGCGCCGACGGACGAGGAGAAGGAAGACAAGGCGCTGCGCGACCGCACGCGCAACGACACCTATCTGCGGCGGGCCGCGGACGTGTTGCTGGGGCTGAAGGCGCTCGGCTATGCCGGCGAGCCCTGAGCGCGCGGGCATCCTGCCGGCCACGCCGGAAAACGTCCGGCGCGCGGCGGAGGCGGTCCGCGCGGGGGAATTGGCGATCGTGCCGACGGACACGGTCTACGGCGTGGCCGCGCGCGCGGATGCGCCGGAGGCGATGGCCCGGCTGTATGCCGCCAAGGGGCGCGACGCCTCCAAGCGCGTGGCGTTTCTCGCCGCGGACGTCGGCGCCCTCCGCGCGGCGGGCGTCCGCGTGGACGCCGCGGCGGAAAAACTGGCGGCGGCGTTTTGGCCGGGCCCGCTGACGCTGGTGCTGCGGAACGCGGACGGGGGCTGGGACGGATTCCGCGTGCCGGACCACCCGGTGGCGCTGGCGTGGCTGCGCGAACTGGGGTTTCCGGCGGCGACGACCAGCGCGAACCGCAGCGGCGAGGCGGCGGCGCGGACGGCGCGCGAGGCGTGGGATGCGCTGGCGCCGCACGCCGCGCTGGCGCTGGACGCGGGGCCGGCGCCGGGCGGAGTCGCCAGCACGGTGGCGAGGGTCGCCGACGGGGGCATTGAAATCCTGCGCGGAGGGCCGATCGGCCGCGAAGCGCTGGAAGCCGCCGCCGGGCGGCCGGTTTTACGTACGTAAAACTTTTTCCGCGGTTTTACGTCCTACGTAAAAAAGTTGTACGTCCTACGTCAAACTCAGGGGCGGAGGGGGAGGTCGGGCTGGTGGCCGCCGGGGAGGGCGTAGCGGCCGGGGGCGGTGGGGCGGATGCGCGGGTCGCGGCGCAGGGCGCCGCGGACGAACCCGCTGCCGCGGCGGCATTCGGGCCAGAGGCGAGCGTTGTAGGCGTCGACAAGGGCGCGCAGCGGGGATTCGCCGGTGGCGGCGAGGGTTTCGCGCAGGAGTTCGGGGGCGTCGCGGTCGGCGAAACCGGCGCGGCCGTCGCGGGTGGCGAGGCCGTCGGGGAGGTGGCGCAGGAGGACGAGCAGGAGGGGTTCGGCGGGAATGCCGCGCGGGAGGCGCGCGGCGGGGGGCAGGCCGGCGGCGATTTCGGAAAGGGGCAGAAGTCCGCCGGCCAGGGCGAGGCGGTCGCGCACGTGTTTTTCGACGCGGTCGAGGAAGACGTCGGAGAATTCGCTGAAGAAATCGCGATACACCGTGATGCGGCCGGGGAGGAGATGGGCGAGGAGGAGGAAGGCGCCGACGGGCGACGCGCCGCCCCAGGCGGGATCGGCGCGCGCGGCCAGCGCCGCGGCGTCGAGGGCGCCGCCGGCGGCGCGGAGGGCGTTTTCGGCGGCGCGGAAGAGGGGTTCGGCGGCGAAGAGGGGCAGGGTTTGGCGGAGGGAGCCGAAGGCGAGGGCGATGAGCTGCCGGGCGCGTTCGCGGGTGACGCCGAGCTGGAAGCCGACGTCGCGCAGCTTGGATTCGTGCAGGGCGATGGCGGCGGCGGGATCCGGGAGGGCGTAGTGGAGGTGGAGGGCGTCGGCGAGGCGCGGCGGCAGGAACAAGGCGAGCCATTCGGGAAGATTCAGGGGCGGGGGGCGGCCTTGGCAGGCGGCGCGGCACCAGGCGGCGACGCGCCCGAGGAGCGCGCGGTGGTCGGCGTCGAGCTTTTCGCAGGCGGGCGGCGGTTGGCAGAGGTCGCCGAGGGTGGCGGCGCCGGCGGCGCGGAGCGCGGCGAGGATGCGGAGCGGCAGGCCGCTGGCCTGCAGGGGGGCGTTCCGGAACGCATCCGCTCCGGAGAATGCCGGGGCGGCGTTCACAGGTTCGGGGCGGTGGAGGAGGCGAGGAGCGCGTCGTACTCGGCGGCGGTCAGCCAGTTCTTTTCGAGGACGAGATCCCGGAGGGATTGGCCGGTGGCGAGGGCTTCCTGGACGAGCTGCGCGACGCGGTCGTAGCCGAGGCGCGGGTTGA
>JBFXHR010000038.1:0-25934 GCA_050176815.1 Kiritimatiellia bacterium | reverse complement strand
CCTCAAAAGGCGCGGCCGTTTTCTTTTCCCCGGCGCGTTTAGTTGCGACTCATCTCCCCCACTTTTCAATTTACTAAATTACGGGACTGACCCGTTTTCGGGTCAGCGGACCCGACACCTTGTGGCGGGTACGCTGGACCCGATTGGAGGCTTATTTGATTATCTTTTTCTTTTTCTCTGGTCTTTGATTGAAATACTGTCGCACGGATTTCCGCTGGTGGTAATTCGCATCTAGGGACCACTTTGCTGCGCCAGCGATACACGTGTTTCGAGAGTCGGCCGCTTTTACCAATTTGTCTAAATACTGCTCGTCTCCGGTTGCGAAATACGCCGCCCATAATGCGTCTAGTTCGCCAGGATCGGCCACCTTCAACTCTTGAATATAGGCGACGGTATCGTTCATTACATTTTCAGAGTAAGGCGATCCACTGTAGCCGTGTTTTTTCCATACAAAGGATATAAAGACCCGAGAGGATCTTTCTATACTTTCGGCACCCCCGTGTGGAGCATTCTCTTTGGCCCATTGTACCGATGCGTCTTTTACTGCAATAATTTCGGCGTAAACCTGAGGAGAGGGGGCTTCATAAAAGCCCATAATCTTTTCGCTCGCCTCAACTATTGCCGCTGGGGGCGCATTCGGGTCTTGCGGTAATGATGCGCATCCGCCGATTAGGAACACTGCACAGACAAACGCGTATTTATTCATTTTTTTACCGGTTCCATTCTGTATCCTCTAACAGTATTTATTCAACGAACTTCAAGTTGTCTTTATGCAGGGTGAATTTTCACCGCCCGGCTGCCATATCTTGCCTTGCATAAAATTCGCGCTTTGTCGTTTCGAGCGTACGCTTCGGGCAAAAAAGGGTCAACGGAAACGAGCCGCAACGGGCGCGCAGGTGAAAAAGGGTCCCAAAAGGCCGTTCACGCCTTCTGCGTGACAAGTTCGCGCCTCTGCGCAACAAGTTTCGGCCTGAAAACCGGCATTTTTCGGGAAAATTCTCACGCAAAGAGCGCAAAGGGCGCCAAGCAGCGTGCGGCCCTGCAGAAGCTTCTTCGCGTTCTTGGCGTCCTTGGCGTGAGACGGTTTTCGGATCGGAAACAAGCCACAACGGGCCGTGCAGGCGAAAAAGGGTCCGAAAAGGCCGTTCACGCCTTCTGCGTGACAAGTTCGCGCCTCTGCGCGACAAGTTTCGATGAAAAATCGCGATTTGGGGCCTGAAAACCGGCATTTTCCGGAAAATCGGGCATTTTCAACCGCAAATGGACACGGATGGACACGAATGGAGGCTGTTTTTCCCGCTGTAGCCCGGCTCACCGCGCCGGGCTACAACCGATCCAAAATACCTCCCCATTCGCGCCATTCGCGTGATTCGTAGTTGGACCGGCTGTTACGGCCCAAGATCGCCGCCGCTGTTGTCCGGCGCTTGCCCGGCCACCGGCGGCCGGTCGTCTCGCGCTTCCAGGTACATGCGGACGTACGTTTCCCACGCTTTTTTCTGATCCGGGCGGTCGATGACCATCAATTGGGGCGGATCGGAGCTGTCGTCCATCCAGGCGGACGCCAGAATGCCGTGCTTGAACATCACCATGGTGATGAGTTCAAGGCGCTTTTCGGCATCTGGGTGGGGTTGCCGGATCGGAATGTCGTAGGAGGTCAGGTATCCCAGTTCGATCAAAGCGCCAAAGGAATTGTCGTTCTTCAGCCCATCGAGCGAACCCCCTTTCTCGAAAGCCTCCGTCACCCGCCGGAACTGCCAGATATGATATTGAATGAGCAGTCCCTTCGCCGCAAAGAGCGCGGCCAGAAGGAACGCCCCGATGCAGACCGCCAGAATCGCGCGCTTTTTCATGCCGACGGTTTTCCTCCGATTCCCGGGCGCTTTCGCGCCGGCCGATTGATCCGGCGGATTGGGTTGGGTCTTGTCCGATTTCTTTGCGCGCGAGCGCACGATCCATTTCGAAACCAGAAAAGCCAACCCCAGCGCAACCAGGCCATAGAAGAGAACCGCGGCGATGATTCCGCCCCAACCGGCGTGCAACAAGTCGCGTCCGCACAATTGGGAGGGCAGCGCGAAGTAGGCTTTGAAAATCGCCATCAGGGGCGAGGTGGTCAGCAGACCCTGAAGTCCGATGCGGTTCAGCAGATAACTCAGGGCCAACAGGACGAAAGGCAAACCCGGCAGAAGGAGCACCAGCGCGATGAACACCTGGATCCAAGTTCGTTTATAGGACGTCACGTTGCTCCTTCATGCCGGCCGGAGCGATCCATCGACCTTCCGGCCATGTTTTGTTCCGTTCGACCATAGGCTTCGGGCAAAAAATCGTCAACGGAAACGAGCCGCAACGAGCCTCGCAGGTGAAAAAGTGCCCGAAAACGCCGTTCACGCCTTCCGCGTGACAAGTTTGGGCCGTTTCGGGCCGTTTTCGATGAAAAACCGCGATTTCCGGCCTGAAAACCGGCCTTTTCCGGAGAAACTCTCTCGCAAAGAGCGCAAAGGGCGCCAAGCGGCGTGCGGCACCTTAAAAAACTTCTTCGCGGTCTTGGCGTGCTTGGCGAGAGACGGCTGTTCGATCCGTGTCCATTGGTTATCCCGGAAATCCGTCCCGGCCCCTGGGAGGGTCGGGATCCGTTTTCTTGGGAGGAAACAGACTCTGGACCGCAACGATGGCCGCGGCTGCCAATGCCGGAACGATCGGAATCAGGTCGATGCGAATATTGTAGGCGCTGGGAATGCCCGACTCGTAAAACGCATAGGCGATGAATTGCACGAGCACCAGCAGCGGCACGTGTTTTCGTTCCAGCCGGCGTTTGGAATTTCTCCGGGACGCGGCCATCGGCGCCGCTTCCAGGTATCCGCAAACAAAGGGGGTGATGAGGATGTAGAGAAAAGCCAGAAGTTGAAAGAGCCCTCCCCGTTCGGCCGGCGCCATATGCTTCAGGACGGTCTCTTGGTTTTGCTCGGAAAACCGATAAATCCCCTTCAGCTCGATCGGCTCGTTCCGGACGTCCCGATTCTCCAGAAACATGACGATCAGCTTGTCGCCCGGTGCAGGGGTCGTCAACGGGCCCTGATGCCGGCCCATTTGTTCCGACCTTTGATACCATTCGTTTGGCTTGCTCGATTTATGAATGAGCCCCTCGGCCACGCGGGCCGCGTGAATGAGTCCCAAATCTTCGCTCGGCGGAGTGGTCCAACATGCGCGCGCGATCTGCTTCGCCTTGATTTTCCCGCGAAGCATTTTATCCACCTGCAGCCGCGCCTCTCCGGTGGCTGCATTCGTCGCGACGTCCTGGACGGTGACAACGGCGATGTTCCAAGATGGGTTGTCCAAGAGCATCTCATCGGCGGGCAATTGCTCGAAGCCCCCGTCCGCGCGCGCCGAAAAGGCGGCGGCCAGCATCGCGGTTGCGCTCAAGAAAGCGCACAGAAGCGCATTCATCTTCATGATCTGTCCCATCGCTTGATCACCGATCTTCACACTCTCACGCCTTGCATAAAAATTGCGCTTGGCCGTTTCGAGCATAGGCCTCGGACAAAAAATGGTCAACGAAACGCGCTGCGAAGCCCGTTGCAGGCAAAAAATGACCGAAAACGCCGTTTTTCTGCCGTTTTGGGCCTTTTCGCGCCTCCGCGCGACAAGTTTTGAAGAATATTCGCGGTTTTCGGCCTGAAAACCGGCATTTTTCGGGGAAATTCTCTCGCAAATAACGCCAAGGTCGCCAAGAGGCATGAGATTCCGCGAAAGCTCCTTCGCGATCTTGGCGAGCTTGGCGAGAAACGGTTTTCGGACCCAAAATCCGTCGTTTTCCGGTCTCAATCCGCGATTTATCCGAGAAATTCTCACGCAAAGAGCGCAAAGGGCGCCAAGCAGCGTGCGGCCCTGCAGAAGCTTCTTCGCGTCTTGGCGTCTTGGCGTGAGACGGTTTTCGGACCGTCCCCCATCGTAATTGGCTTTCGGGCCTTCCGATCCCGAATTTTCCTCACGCAAAGGCACAAAGCCGCCAAGCGGCGTGCGGCCCTTCAAAAGCTACTTCGCGTCTTGGCGTCTTGGCGTGAGACGGCTGCTGGATCTACAACCGATCCAAAATTCATCCCCTTTCGTGCCTTTTGCACGTTTTGTTGTTGAACCGACGGGTTGCTCTCCCGTTCCCCTTCATTTAATTCCCCCATTCTCCAGAAACGTGGTAGACTACGATCACCATGAAAATCTCGACCAAAGGACGCTATGGGCTGCGCACGCTGATGGATATCGCGATCCACCAGGCGCAGGGCCCGGTGAATCTCAACGACATTGCCGAGCGGCAGGGCATTTCGGCGAAATACCTGTGGCAGATCGTCAGTCTGCTCAAGACGGCCGGACTGGTCCGCGGCATGCGGGGCCCCAAGGGCGGCTATATTCTGCTTCGCGATCCCGCGTCGATCACCTTGCTCGACGTCATCCAGATCCTCGAAGGCCCCGTCTCGCTCGTCGAATGCGTGGACGATCCCCAGTATTGCACCCGCACGGAAAAATGCGTGGCCCATTCCGTCTGGGAAGAGGTCAGCCATGCCGTCCGCGACGGCTTGCGGAAAATCACCCTCGCCGAAATCCTGCGCCGCCACGTGGGCGCCGGAGGTTCCGGCCATTACGTGATTTGACCGCAGGGGCTCCATGAAAACGTGTCCGTTCTGCGCCGAAGAAATCCAAGACGCCGCCATCAAATGCAAGCACTGCGGCGAGTTTCTGGACGGATCCGGCCGGCCGCCGCCGCCCCTGCCGAAAAACCAAATGCCTTGGTATTTCCGCACCTCCGCCATCGCGATTGTCGCCTGTTGCGTCGGCCCGCTGGCGCTGCCGTTGGTTTGGTGGCGGCCCCACACCGCGCCCGCCTGGAAGATCGCCTGGACGATCGTCTTGCTGGCCTTGACTTGGTTCTCGTACCAAGCCGTCCTGAAATCCCTGGACGTACTCCGGGAATACCAAGAGTTGCTGCAAACCTTGTAAACGGTCCGATCTGAACAACCACCCCAAAGGAAACAACGCCCATGCAATGGTTCTATATCCATGACGGACAGCGCGTCGGCCCGGTGGAAGAAAGCGAACTGCGCCGGCTGGCCCAAAGTGGCGAGCTTGCGCCAAGCGATCTGGTCTGGAATCCGACCATGGAACAGGAATGGGAACCGGCCTCGGCCGTTCCCGGACTTTTCGCATCCTCTCCCGCCTTGGCCCCGGCCTTTCCGGGAACGACCTCCAACCGCGACCTGATGGCCCGGGCGCGCCGGTCTCTTCGGGGGCAATGGGCCCTCGCCGTCGGCATCGCCTTGCTCTACGGCCTCGTCGCCAACGGCTTCAACATGGCATCGAAATTCGGCTCCAGCGAATGGAAGATCGCCGCCTCCGGCCTGCACGTGCTGCTGGCCTTTTTCATTTCCGGGCCCTTGGTTTTCGGCTGGAACCGTTTTTTCCTGGCGATCGCGCGGGGCGAAGCCGCCCACGGAAACCTACTTTTCGACGGGTTCAAGATGTTTGGGAAAACGTGGACCGCCAACTTTTTGATGAGTTTGTTTGTCATCTTGTGGTCCTTGTTGGCCATCGTACCGGCCGTTTTCGCCGCCCTGCTGAATCCGCTCATCCACCAGACGCCCGAATTAGGCGTGCTGATCCTTCCGCTCCTCGTCTTCTTGTTCGTCCTGTCGCTGCTTCCCGCCATCCGGGCCGTCCTGGGCTACTCCCTCATTTTCTATCTCCTTTCCGACCGCCCCGAGCTGCGCGCCGTGGAGACCCTGCGGCTTAGCCGGCAAATGATGGACGGCTTCAAGTGGAAAAAATTCTGTCTCGGCTTCCGCTTTATCGGCTGGGTCCTTTTGTGCATTCCCACCTTCGGCATCGGCTTCCTGTGGCTTTCCCCCTACATGGCCACGGCCAGCGCCCATTTCTACGACGACATCCGGATTCGCTAGAAAACGCCCTTTCCCGAGCCCCTTGAGCATCCGATTTGGATATCAAATATCCTACGCAGAGTTAATGAAGTGTGCGTAATGATAATTGTGGGCATAGAGGAATTCTGAATTAATTGCATAAAATTCTTGGCGCAGAGTTAATGAAGTGCGCGCATCTGGAATCGGCCGCCTTCTCCCCTAAAAAAACAGAGAAGCTACACGAGTTCCGAAAATACGGAATCGCTGACGAATAGGGCATCCTCGGCAAGGCGGATGCGATGGGCATCGGCCACGAGCAATCCTTCCGCGACCCCTCGCGCGATTTCGCCGCCCCGCAGCGCGTCGTAGTCGAATCCCGTCGCCGCCCGGAATTCGTCCCGTCCCCACCCCTGAATCCTCCGCAAGCCCATGACCAGCGTTTCGCGCGCCTTGGCCTCGGGTTCCAGCTTTTCTTCGAACGCCCGCTTCCACTCCGGCAGTTCCGCCGAATTTCCCCACCGCGCGCCGCGCCAATGCGAATGCGCCGCCGGACCGATTCCAAGATATTCCCCGCCGCTCCAATACAGCATGTTCTGGCGGCACTCGCGCCCCGGCTTCGCGAAGTTCGAGATCTCGTAGTGCGCCCATCCGCCCTCCGCCAGGCGCCGCCGCGCCCAGTCGAATTGCTCGCGCTGCTCCTCCGCCGACGTTTTCAGAGCCCCCGCCTGCGCCTCGCGCGCCAACGGCGTGCCGTCCTCGATTTCAAGGCAGTAGCAGGAAACGTGTTCCGGATCCAGCGCCATGGCGGCTTCCACGTCCGCGCGGAACGATTCCACCGAAACGCCCGGCACGCCATAGATTACGTCAAGCCCGACGTTTTCGAATCCCGCCGCCCGCGCCATCGCGACGGCTTCGCGCGTTTCCGCCGCCGAATGGATGCGGCCCAGGCGCTTCAGGGTCGCGTCGTCGAACGATTGGGCCCCGATCGACAGCCGGTCCACGCCCGCCGCGCGGAGCAACGCGGCCTTCCCCGGCGTCAGGGTTCCGGGATTGGCCTCGCACGTCCATTCCGCGACGCGGGAAAGGTTCGTTTGCGAACGAATCAGGTCCAGGAGCCGCGCCAAATCGGATTCCGCCAAGACGGTCGGCGTGCCCCCGCCGAAAAAAACGCTTTGGGGCGCGAACCCCTCCGGCCGGGCGTTCAACTCGAGCCCGACGCCCTTCAGCCACGCCGCGACGAGAGCGGGTTCCGCGCGCCGCGAAAAAAACGCGCAATACGCGCATTTGCGCGCGCAGAAGGGCACGTGGACGTAGAGCCCGGAGCCCATTTCGGCTCAGCCGATTTCCAGTTCGCGGATTTCCCGCAAAATGCGCTCGGCCTCTTCGTTGTCGAGGAGCGTCATGGCGAAACCCACGTGCACGAGCACGTAGTCGCCGATTTTCGCCTCCGGCAAATAGGCCAGGGAGACCTCCTGGCGCGCGCCGTCGTAATCGACCGTGCCGCGGCGGTCGAAGCCTTCGCCTTCCGCGAGGGAAACGATCCGGCCTGGAATCGCAAGGCACATGGCCGTCAGTTCCCCTCTTCGAAGGGCGGTCCGCCCGGGGCCGCCCCCGGCGGCGGATTCACTTTGCCCACCCGCAGCGGAAACCGGATTTTCAGGTCGCCGTCCAGCAGGATTTCCACCCAATGCGTGCCGGGGCCGTGGAACTCCAGGTTCAGGAACAGTTCGACGTTCGTGGCCGTGGCTTCCGCATTCGGCAATTTGACGGGAATCTTGCGGCCCTCGGCCACCAGCGTGCCCATGTCCGGCCGCAAGATCTTCGTATGCTGCTCGAAGGTCCCCTCGCCCGAACACCAGCGCGTCGCCAGAAACATCCGCGGATGCCGGAACGGAAAGTGCGGACTTCCCAGCGAATCGAACAGTCCGATCAGAATGAATTTTCCGGTCCGTTCCTGGCGGACGTCGTCGCACAGCAGCGTGGATTGCAAATCGGGGAGCATGGCCATGGGCCGCCTTCCTTTCCTTTTCGGACGCCGCCAACGGCATCTACAACGGATTCAATCTACCCGCATCGGCGCGCCTTGGCAACGCCCAGGGCGTTCAAGGGACGATCTCGACCTTGATCAAATTGCTCGCGCCCGTCTTTCCCAGCGGAAATCCCGCGGTGCAGACGACGGAATCGCCGGTTTCCACGACGCCGGTTTCCTTCGCCGCGCGATGCATCTCCTCGAACAAATGGGTCAGTCGCCGCACCGGCCGAATCCGCATCGGCCACACCCCCCGGACCAGCGCCAGCCGGCGAAACGCCTCGGCCTCCGTCGTCGCGGCCAGAATGGGATTTGCGGGCCGGATTTTCGCCGCCAGCCGGGCCGTGCCGCCCGTCTGCGTCGCGATCACCAGCGCCTTGGCGTCGATCGTCTCGGCCAGCGAACAGGCGGCGCGCGCGATCGCTTCCGAATCGTCCGCGGTCTGCACGTGCTGGAGGCGCTGCCACCACGCCGCCCGCGGAAATCCTTTTTCCGCCTCTTCGGCGATTTTGGCCATCGTCGCCACCGCTTCGACGGGATACTGCCCCATCGCGGTCTCTTCCGACAGCATCACGGCGTCGGTGCCTTCCAGCACGGCGTTGGTGACGTCCGTGACTTCCGCGCGCGTCGGCCGCGGCGCGTCCGTCATGCTCTTGAGCATTTGCGTGGCGGTGATGACGGGTTTGCCGGCGAAATTGGCCTTTTCGATGATCATGCGCTGCGCCGTGGGCACTTTTTCCGGCGGGATGTCCACGCCGAGGTCGCCGCGCGCGACCATGACGCCGTCCACCGCCGCGATGATGCCGTCGAGTTCCGCCAGCGCCTCGTGCTTCTCGATTTTGGCGATGATCGGCCGGACGGAGCCCTGCGCCCGCATGTAGGCGCGGGCCACCTCGATGTCCGCCGCCGAACGCACGAACGACAGCGCGACGTAATCGACCCCCTGCGCGAGGCCAAACGCCAAATCCTCGTAGTCCTTGTTGGTGAGAATCGGCGCGCGGATGCTGCGCGAAGGCAGATTGATGCCCTTGTGGCTGCTCAGCCGTCCGCCCAGGATCACGCGGCAGTGGATGTCGGTGCCTTCGGTTTTTTCCACGCGCAGTTCGAGCGCGCCGTCGGCCAGCAGCAGGATATCGCCCTCCTGCACGTCCTGGGGCAGTTCGCGGTAGGTCAGCCCGACTTCCTTTTCGTCGCCCGGCACGTTGCGGGAGGTCAATATGAACTCGTCGCCGGTTTTGAGCTGGATGCTCCCGCAGGCGAAGGAACCCGTACGGATTTTCGGCCCGGCCAAATCCTGCAGGATGGCGATCGGCAGTCCCTTCTCTTCGGCCAGCGCGCGGATCAGGGCGATTTTGGCGGCATGCTCTTCGCGCGTGCCATGCGAAAAATTGAGGCGCGCCACGTTCATTCCGGCGTCCATCATGCGGCCGAGAACCTCCCGGCTGTCCGAGGCGGGACCGATCGTGCAGACAATTTTGGTTTTTCTCATGGTCCGGCCATTCTCCACGCCGCTTCCCGGAAGGTCAAGCGTTTTACTTGAAGCCGTTCTCCAGCTTTTCAAAAAGTCGTTCCAAATCGGAATAGTCTGCAACCGTGAAAGTTGCGCCCGATTCTTTCAGCGATTCCTCATCGTATTTTCCCGTCGCCACTCCGATCACCGGAATCCCCAAGGCCCTTCCTGCCGCCACGTCGAACGGCGTATCCCCCACCAAGCATACCCCCCCCTCCTCCACGGCCACCCCCGCCTCTCGCGCCGCCGCCAGCGCCGACCGGGCGATCTTGGCCCGTTCCGCATGAATATCCCCAAACCCCCCAAACCCGAAAAACAGATCCAATCCGGCGCTTTTCAGCTTCAAAAAGGCGCATTCGCGGATGTTTCCCGTCACCAGCCCCAGCGCGGCCTCTTCTGCGGCCAGCCGCGACAAAAACGCCTCCGCCCCCTGGATTTCCTGCGCCGGGCGCGCCCCGAGCAGCCCCCGCAATTCTTCCGCGATCGTCGCAAAAATCCGCCGGATCTCTTCATCGGCAAACCGAAGCCCCCGCGCCGCCATGACCTGGTCGAGCACGTTGCGGTCCGTGTTCCCCGCAAACGACACGTACGCCAGCTCGTCCCGCACTCCCGTCACCCGCTCCAAACCGCGGATAAACGCCTCGCGCCCCCTCCCGCCCGTGTCCACCAGCGTGCCGTCAATGTCGAACAGAACCGTTTTCTTCCGCTTCGCCTTCATTATGCGGGGGCCATTCTACCGCATTTCCGGCGCGCTTCATCTTTTTTATCGGACCGCTTCCCGGGTTGCCGCCCCCCGGCAAGCGTGATAGGGTGCAGTTCCACATCCCAACCCCCCTGGAATTCCAAGAAACATGGACCCCAAACCGAACAAACCCCTCGACCCCAAAGGCCAGCGCCCCTCCCCCATGCCCATGCGCGCCCTGCTGGCTTGGTTCCTGCTCATGGCGCTGCTCGTCACGGTCTATCAACTGGCCACCCAGCATTCCTCCAAGCAGACCAGCCTGCCCTACAACCCCGAATTCCTCGCCCTCCTCCAGGACGGCCGCATCAACAAGGCCGAAGTCGTCATGGAAGTCTCCGGACAGCAGTTCATCCGCGGCGAACTCAAGGATCTCGACGACGCCACCGGCAAATTCAAGACGTTCCGCGTCGAAGCGCCCATCACGGAAAACCTCGTCGAAAAACTCACCGAAGCCAAGGTGCCGTTCGAGTTCAAGCCCCAGAACCCCCTGCTCTGGCAAATCCTCTCCAGCACCCTCCCGTTCCTGCTGGTCTTTGGCCTGATCTACTTCCTCTTCTACCGCAACATGGCCAACGGCACCCGCGGCGCCTTCAGTTTCGGCAAATCGCGCGCCCGGCTGCTCAACCGCGACAACAACAAGATCACCTTCAAGGACGTCGCCGGCGTCGACGAGGCCCGCGAGGAAGTCCAGGAAATCATCGAATTCCTGCGCGACCCCAAGAAATTCCAGCGCCTCGGCGGGCGCATCCCCAAGGGCGTCCTGCTCGTCGGCCCCCCCGGCACCGGCAAAACCCTCATCGCCCGCGCCATCGCCGGCGAAGCCCAGGTCCCCTTCTTCAGCATCTCCGGCTCCGACTTCGTCGAAATGTTCGTCGGCGTCGGCGCCTCCCGCGTCCGCGACATGTTCGAACAGGGCCGCAAAAGCGCCCCCTGCATCATCTTCATCGACGAAATCGACGCCGTCGGCCGCTCCCGCTTCTCCGGCATCGGCGGCGGACACGACGAGCGCGAACAGACCCTCAACGCCCTCCTCGTCGAAATGGACGGCTTCGACACCCAGGAAGGCGTCATCATCATCGCCGCCACCAACCGGCCCGACGTCCTCGACCCCGCCCTGCTGCGCCCCGGGCGCTTCGACCGCCAGATCGTCGTCGATCTCCCTAACCTCGAAGGCCGCGAAGCCATCCTCAAGATCCACGCGCGCAAGGTCAAGCTCGACGCCGCCGTCCAGCTGCGCAACATCGCCCGCGGCACCCCCGGCTTCTCCGGCGCCGACCTCGCCAACCTCATGAACGAAGCCGCCCTCCTCGCCGCCCGCCGCGGCGCCGACACCATCGTCGAAAAGGATCTCGAGGAAGCCCGCGACAAGGTCCGCTGGGGCCGCGAACGCCGCTCCCGCGTGCTCGACGACAAGGAAAAGCGCATGACCGCCTGCCATGAGGCCGGCCACGCCATCGCCCTCGCGCTCACCGAAGGCACCGAACCCCTCCACAAGGTCACCATCATCCCGCGCGGCCAGGCCCTCGGCGCCACCATCCAGCTCCCCGAAAAGGACAAATACACCGAAGGCCGCAAGCAGCTCCTCGGCATGATCGTCGGCACCATGGGCGGACGCGCCGCCGAAAAAATCTGCTTCGACGACGTCACCACCGGCGCCGCCTCCGACATCCGCCAGGCCACCCATATCGCCCGCATGATGGTCACCGAATGGGGCATGAGCGACAACCTCGGCCCGCAATACTTCGGCACCCGCGAGGAACTTCTCTTCCTGGGCCGCGAGGTTTCCCGCTCCAACGAAATGTCCGAGGAAACCGCCCGCAAGGTCGACGCCGAGGTCAAGCGCATCATCGACGAATCCTACGCCAAGGCCCTGGACATCCTCACCGCCAACCGCGACAAGCTCGACCTCCTCACCACCGTCCTCATCGAGCGCGAATCCCTCGATGGCCGCGACGTCGACGACCTCCTCCAGCACGGCCGCATCCTCACCGCCGCCGAACGCAACGCCGCCGAAGCCGCCCCCGCGCCCTGAAATCGATTTTTACGTAGAACGTAAAAACTTTGAGCGAAAATTACGTAGAACGTAAACACTTTCCGGCCAAAGCCCCCCGCGGCCTTGCGCCGCGGGTGAATCAGGTCCAATCGGCTTTCCGCCTCTCCGACCTCCGATCTCTGACCACCGCCGGGCACGCGCCCCGCGCGCCGATCCTCATGGGCATCCTCAACCTGACCCCCGATTCGTTCTCCGACGGCGGTCGATTCCTCGATCCCGCGGCCGCCGAGGAACAGGCGCTGCGCCTTGAGGCAGACGGCGCGGACATCCTGGACGCCGGCGCCGAATCCACCCGGCCCGGCCATGAATCCGTTTCCGCGGATGAAGAGTTGCGCCGACTGCTGCCGGTTTTGGACCGACTGGCGGGCAAGCTGAACATCCCGATTTCGGTGGATACCAGCAAGGCCGACGTGGCCCGCGCCGCCCGCGAGCATGGCGCCGCGATTCTCAACGACGTCGCCGCCCTCTCCCGCCCCGGCATGGCGGATTTCGCCCGCGAATCGGGCATGCCCATCCTTCTGATGCACGGCGTAGCCCATGCGCTTGCCGAAAACGATGTCCATCCGTCGGAAACCATTGCCGACTGGCTAGCCGGGCGCATCGCCGAACTCGGCGTTGAACAAGACCGCCTCGTTGTGGACCCCGGCATTGGCTTCGGCACCACCCGCCCGCAGGACGCCGCGATCCTCGACAACCTCGCCCCGCTCGTCGCCCTCGGCTACCCCGTTTTGATCGGCCTTTCCCGCAAGCGCATCGTTCGCGCTCTGCATCCCGACCGCAACCCCGACGAAGCCAGCGCGCTAATGGCCCACCGCGCCTGGCTGAACGGCGCCACCATCCTCCGACTCCACGACTTGCGCCCGATTCAAGCGCAAGTCCAAAGAAAGCCATAATCGCCCCCCCCCCGACAGTGAACGAAGTCTCCCAGTCCCCGTAATCTAGTATTTGCAAACACTATAGTAAAGTAATTGCAACTACTAGAGTGTGAAAAATCCCGCCCGCCGATATTTATCAGGAGGGATAGCGCCCGGCTGCGCTTGCCCCCACGCCCCCCTTCCAGTACCATTTCCGCCGTGACATGAGCCTGTTTCCCATCAATCCCGACAAAGAAGACCAGCTGCTTCGGCGCATGGCCACGCTCGGCATCGCCGAATGCGACCTGCAGGAATGGTTCATCCGCGGCGGCGGTCCCGGCGGACAGAAAACCAACAAGACGTCCTCCACCGTCTGCCTGCGCCACAAGCCGACCGGCCTTGAAGTCCGCTGCGCGCAGGAACGCTCGCAATCGCTCAACCGCTTCCTTGCCCGCCGCGACCTCTGCGACAAGATCGCCGAAAAGATCCACGGCGAAAAATCGAAGAAACAGCAGGAACGCGAAAAAATCCGCCGCCAGAAGCGCCGCCGCTCCCGCCGGCAGACCGCGATCATGGTCGACGCCAAGAAAAAGCATGGCGCGAAAAAAGCCCTGCGCCAGAAACCGGCGCGCGACGATTGAGCGGCCTCACAGCGGCCGCGCGGCGCGCGGCGGAATGCCCTTCACGACGATGGCCTTGTCCGGCAGCGCCGGGCAATTCACCTGGCAGGCCCCGCACCCCCGGCACATCTCCGGCTTGACCACCGGGCATTCCACGCCGTTCTGCTCCACCGAATCGATGGCGAGATACGGGCAGAATTCGTGGCAGACCATGCAGTATTGCCCGTATTCCCACGCGATGCATTTTTCGCGGCGGATTTCGGCCAGGCCGATGGCGCGATTCCGCTTGTCTTCGAGCGCAAGCCGCTCGATCGCGCCCGTAGGACAGACCTTTGCGCATTCGTTGCAGTATTCGAAACAGTGGGCCTTCGAATAGTCGATCGTCGGCGCCAGCAAGCCCGTCCACCCGCCCGCGCCCAGATCCGGCTTCAAAATGCCGTACGGGCACGCCCGGATGCACGCCCCGCAGCGCGCGCAGAGTCCCGCGAACCGGTCTTCCGGCCGAGCGCCCGGCGGCCGGATCGGCGGGTTCTTTCCCGCCGCCGTCCGCCGCAACGCCAGCGCCGCGGCCCCGCCCGCCGCCGCGCCGAGGAATTCCCGGCGGCTCAAATCAAGCCCCGCGGTTTTTTCCGGCGCCGTTTTTCCCCGGCCCATGGCCGCCCGCCGCAGCCGAGCCGCCAGATCCTGCGCCGCGCCCAGCGGACAGAGCCGGTGGCACCACGCCTGCGGCACAAAGAAACTCAGCAAAAGCGCCAGCGGAAATCCAGCCGCCAGCGCGAAGGAACTCCACGCCAGCGGCGCGCGCCACGCCGCGAAGAAACCGTTGAACATCGACAGCGGATCCAGCCAAATGAACAGCGGATAGCCGCATGCGGCACTGCCGATCAACAGCGGCAACAGCACGCGGCCGACGTTCGGCCACTTCGCGAACCGGCCCCGACCCTTCGGATTCAGCCGACCGATGCCCTCGGCGGCGAAACCGACGGGACATCCGTAGCGGCAGAACCACCGGTTGCGAAACGCCGCAACGACCAGCACCGGGATCCCCAGCAGCGTCCAGACCGTGGCCGCCCGACCGGCCAACGCGCCCAGCAATCCCATCACCGGACTCAGGGAAACGAACATCGCGGCCGCTTCCCGCCACGGAAGCGCCTGGAACGCCAGCAGCGCCGCCGACAGGAAGCAGATTCCGCGAATCCAAAACCGTCTCATGTCTCGATGTGCTGGACGTCGACTTTCGAGAGATCTCCGCAACCCATTCCCATGTCGTGGGCGATCTGGATGTGCGGCACGTCGAACGGCATCTTGCCGAACAGCGTCGCCGCGTAGGCGTCCACCGCCACGGGGTCGGTTCCGAAGACAATCTGGTTCGGCCTTTCCAGATCGCCCGGGCCGCGCGGACCGTTCGTGACCATGATCCGGGTGGCATCCACGATCGTCAGATGGGCCCGGACCAACGTGCCGAAGTCGGCGATGCACTGGTGCAAGCCGCTGCGATGCCAAAATCCCCGGTCGCGGACGGAACCCATCCAGTTTTTCAGGCCGACCGTCAGCGTGCCGCCCCGGTGGGTTTTGGCCACGGGCATGTTGATCAGGCAGCCGGTCTCCAGCACGTCGCGGACAATCGCCACGCGTTTAAGGATTTTCCCTTGCGGAACGTCCGTCTCCACGAAATCGGTTTCATCGTCCGGTTCGTAGAGCCGGGCCCCGGCGCGTTTGGCCACCGCCGCGATGCCGCTCATTTCGAAGGATTTCGCGGAGGGCGAACAGGGGTTTTCCGGCAGGACGACCGAGGCCGCCCCGGCGGCCAGGCAGGCGCGGATGCAAGCCTCGGCCACCGCCGGATGGGTGTTGGCGCCCTGTTCGGGCGTGGAGGCCCATCCCGCATTGACCTTCAGGGTCGTCTTTTGGCCCTTCTGGACGAACGCCCCCCAGCCGCCGAAAGCGCCGATGCCGACGGCCATCAGGCGGGAAATATCGGTTCCGTGCGCGACGACGACGCGCGCCGCGGACGGCAGATCGCCGGCGAAGAGACGATTCGGAGAAAACGCCAAGGCGGCCACCGTGGCCGCCGCCGTTTTCAGAAAATCCCTGCGGGGTAGGTTGGCCATGGCGGTCGTCTCCTCCGGGTTTATTCTTCGCGCCGGATGTCCGCGCCCAGCGCGCGCAGGCGCGCCTCGATGCGCTCGTAGCCGCGGTCGATCATCTCGGCCTGTTCGATGACGGTCGTGCCCTTGGCGCACAGCGCCGCGACGACCAGCGCCATGCCGGCGCGGATGTCGGGGCTCGTAATCAACTGCGCCCGCAGCTTTGCGGGCCCGCTGACCAGCACGCGGTGGGGATCGCACTGCACCAGCGTCGCGCCCATTTCCAGCAGGCGGTCCACGAAATACAGCCGGCTCTCGAACAGCTTTTCGAAGAACAGCACTTCGCCGCGCGCCTGCGTCGCCAGCACCAGCGCCACGCTCAACAGGTCCGACGGAATCGCCGGCCAGATGCCGTCTTCCATTTTGGGAATCGCGCCGCCCAAATCTTTCCGCACCCGCAAATCCTGGCGCGCCGGCAAGTGCAATTCCCCGCCGTGGATCTTCCACTCCACGCCGAGGCGTCCAAACGCCCGCCGCATCACCTGGAGCGTGGTCGCATCGGGCAATTCGGCCACCGCCAGCGCCCCGCCCGTAGCCGCCGCCGCCGCGAGGAAACTGCCGATCTCGACATAGTCGGGCCCCACGCGGCGTCGCGCGCCGCCGAGTTTCTCCACGCCTTCGATCTCGATGCGGTTGGTGCCGAGCCCTGCGATCTTCGCGCCCATTTGGTTCAACAGCGCGCCGAGATCCCGCACGTGCGGCTCGCACGCCGCGTTGAAAACCGTCGTGCGGCCGGGCGCAAGCGCGGCGGCCATCAGGATGTTTTCCGTGGCGGTCACGCTAGCCTCGTCCAAAAGAAGTTCCGCGCCCCGAAAGGCGCGCTTGCGCCGCAAGTGGAACGCGGCGCCTTTCCACTCCAGGCCGATGCCGAGCCGGTCCAGCCCTTCGAAATGGGTATCCAGCCGGCGGCGGCCAATCACGTCGCCCCCGGGCGAAAACACCGTCGCGCTCCCGTGCCGCGCCGGCAGCGGGCCGGCCAGCAGAATGGCCCCCCGGACCTTGGCGCACAGATCCCGGTCGAGCTCGGTTTTCCGGAGCCCCTTCGCGCAGAGTTCGACGGTATGGCCTTTCCGCGAAACCGCCACGCCCAGATCGACCAGCAGTTTGAGCATGTTGTCGACGTCCAGGATGCGCGGCACGTTCTCCAGGACGACGGGCTCGTCGGTCAGCACGCAGGCCGCCAGCATCGGCAACGCCGCGTTCTTGTTGCCCAGCGGACGGAACGCCCCGCCGATCTTCTTCCCGCCCCGGATGACGAGCCGCGCCATGGTCCCCGCTACTCCACCGTGACG
Organism: Kiritimatiellia bacterium; assembly: GCA_050176815.1. Classification (GTDB taxonomy): domain Bacteria; phylum Verrucomicrobiota; class Kiritimatiellia; order CAIQIC01; family Lenti-01; genus Lenti-01. Next base: position 8,787 of record JBFXHR010000038.1, on the reverse strand, counting down.
CTCTTGGCCAGGTTCCGCGGCTTGTCGATGTCCGCTCCGCGCAGCTTGGCGTTGAAATAGGCGAACAACTGCAGCGCGACGACGTTGATCATCGGCGAAAATTCCTCGATGGTCTCCGGAACCGGAATGACGTCCTGCGCCAATCCGCGGATGGTCCGGTCGTTTTCCGCGGCCACGGCGATGATGCGGCCCTTGCGCGCTTCGACCTCCTTGAGGTTCGACACCACCTTGTCGTGCACCTCGTCCGCCGTCGGCGTGCACAGGCACACCACCGGCAGAAACTCGTTGATGAGCGCGATGGGCCCGTGCTTCATTTCGCCGGCGGCATAGCCCTCCGCGTGCTGGTAGGAGATTTCCTTGTTCTTGAGCGCGCCTTCGAGGGCAATCGGATAGTTGAACCGCCGCCCCAGGTACAGCGCGTTGAAGCACTCGTAGTATTTCTGGGAGATGGCCCGGACGTCGTCCTGGCCTTCCAGAACGCGATGGATCCCGTTGGGAATCCGCGCCAGTTCCTCCGTCAGCTCCCGCTCCCGCGGGGCGTCCATCGTGCCGCGCACGCGGCCCATCCGGATGGCCAGCAGGGCAAACGCCATCAACTGCGCCGTGAAGGCCTTGGTCGACGCCACGCCGATTTCCGGCCCGGCCTGGGTCAGCAGCGCCGCGTCGCTCTCGCGCAGCAGCGTGCTGCCGGAAACGTTGCAGATGCTCAGGACCTTGCAGCCCATCTTGCGCGCCAGCCGCACCGAGGCGAGCGTGTCGGCCGTCTCGCCCGACTGCGACACCGCGACCACCAGCGTGTTTTCCGGCAGCCGCGGGCCGCGATAGCGGAATTCGCTGCCCAGGTCCGTTTCGCAGGGGATCCCCGCCCAGCGCTCGATCAGCAGGCGGCCGTACATGCCGGCATAATGCGCGGTGCCGCAGCTCAGGATCAGCACCCGCTGCAACCCGTTCGCCGTTTCGTCGATCAGCGCCGAGGCTGGGCCGAGATCCACCGCCCCGTCCTTGCCCACGTGCGCGTCCAGCAGCGCGCGCAGCACGCGCGGCTGCTCGTGGATTTCCTTCAGCATGAAGGTCTCGAACCCCGCGCGTTCCGCCGCTTCGGCCCGCAAGGTGACGGTCTGGACGTCGGGAACCACGGGGGTTCCGTCCAATTTCGTCAAGGTCGCGCCGGACGCCCGCAACTCCGCCACCTCGCCGTCGTTCAGGTAGATCACCTTCTTCACGCGGTTCAGGATGGCCGGCACGTCGCTGGCGATGAACTGCTCGCCCTCGCCCACGCCGACGATCAACGGACTGCCGCAGCGCGCGGCGTACAAAACCCCCGGCTCGTCGCGAAACACGATCCCCAGCGCATAGGCGCCCCGGGCCTTTCCCAGCGCCGCGCGAATCGCGCCGGCATGGCTGGTTTCGCCGGTTTTCAGGATTTCCTCGATCAAGTGGGGCAGGGCTTCCGTGTCGGTCTGCGACCGGAACACGTGCCCCTTGGCTTCCAGTTCCGCCCGGAGTTCCAGATAGTTTTCGATGATGCCGTTGTGGACGACCGCGATGTCCCCCGTGCAGTCGAGATGCGGATGGGAATTGATTTCGGACGGCTCCCCGTGCGTGGCCCAGCGCGTATGCCCAATGCCCAACCCGCCCGACAACGGCGCGGCTTCCAGCGCCTCCTCCAGATTCGAGAGCCGCCCCACGCACTTGCGCACGTCCAGCGAACCGTCGGCCCGCCGCACCGCCACCCCCGCCGAATCGTATCCCCGGTATTCGAGCCGTTTCAGCCCTTCAATCAACAGGGGAACCGCGTCCTTCGGCCCCACGTATCCCACGATCCCGCACATGCATCAATCCTTTCGGCTTTTCCATCGCGCCGGATCCAAAATGGAAAAGGCCGGGACCGCGCAACGGAGTCCCAGCCTTCCCATGCCAAACAAATGCGTTCTTAGGGCTCCGCGACGTCGATTTCCGCTTCCGCATCCTGCGCGGGATTCATGAAGCTGCCCCGCAATTGCTTGCCTTTCAGCGAGAACGCCGAGCCGCCCTTCAGCACCGCCACCATTCCTTCCGCGCGGAAGGGATCCTGGTTCGCGTTCAGCTGGATCTGGTTGTCGTTCATCGGCACTTCGGCCGGAGCGTTCCGCGTGAACAGGAACGTCGTCCCTTCCTTGGCGCTGTCCAAGCCGCGCACCAGATTCCAGGCGTTTGCCGCAGAGGTGAAATCGCCGGGAACGGAACTTTTCACCGCCGGCAGGCCGCGGGCGGAGAAGAAATCGAAGGAGACCGTCATCACGCCGGAGGTCACCAAATTGATGAAAAAGGCCGTCGACGTCGGCGCGTTCGAGGAAGTCGGCCACGCCGAGTAGCCGCCGCCCAGCACGACGTCGTCCATCTGGCCCGCAAACGCGGATTTGTAGATGTTGGCGCCGTTGGAGACGGTCTGGACCATGGCCGCGCTGAGCAGGGCCTTGTTCACGGCCGGCACCAGAATGGCGGCGAGCATGGCGATGATGGCGATCACCACCAGCAGTTCGATCAGGGTAAATCCAAAGGCCTTGCGCTTCATAACTTTCATGTCTCCTGTTAGTCGACTCTTACGGCATCATACGCTTTCGGAGAATTCCGTCAACCCCGGCCTAACAATAATTTCACAAGGCGGCGGCCCACGCGGGGAAGAACCGGTGCACGGCCACGGCGATCGCAATGCCCAACGCCGCGCCCGCCAGCACTTCCATCCGCGTATGCCCCAGAAACTCCACCAGCTTCTCCGGCGAGACCTTGTGGTTCTTGTAGAACTCTTCCGCCATCTGGTTGAGCAGCCGCGCCTGCACGCCCGCCGCGCGCCGCACGCTCTGGGCATCGATCATGATCAGCGCCAGCATCCCCGTCGCCACCGCAAAAACCGCCGAGCCAAAACCGGTTCGCAAGCCCACCGACATCGCGCAGGCGGCCGCCGAAGCCGTGTGCGAGCTTGGCATCCCCCCCAGCCGGAACAGAAAACCGAAATCAAACCGCTTTTCCCGGGCCATGAAGGTGAAGAGCTTGATGAACTGCGCCGTCAGCCAGCTGGCCACCGCCACCACCAGCGTCGCGTTGTTGATGAAGTCGTGGAACATGGCCCGGTACTCTACGCAACCCAACTGCGCTCCCGCAATCCTAAATCCCGAACCTTTTGAGAAACTCAACCGGGCCGCACGGTTGCCCCTCCGAAAACTCAACCAACACGGATAAACCGACTTCTGGAGGGACGGACTCCGTCCCGATCGTTTTGTTGGAAGTTGTGCAGGATGATCCTTCCCGTTTTCTTTTTTCCTGTCCAATATTCTTCGTTTTTTCCTCTTTTTCCCGTTATTTTGGATTTCCCGACTTGCGGAACGTCAAAATTTGTGGTTTTGTCGCCAATCAATTCAACTTGGGACGGCACATGGGTACATCCTCGAAAGCTTTGGCTGAAAAATTGCGGAAACTGGCGAAACGCCAGCACGGCTGCTTCACCGCCGCGCAAGCCGTCGACATCGGCTATGCCGACAGCGTCCACCTCTATCACGTCAAAACCGGCAATTGGATCCGCGTTTTCCGGGGCGTTTACCGCCTGGCCGAGGTTCCCGAGTCCGTCGCCGCCCGGTGCATGGCCGCCCTGCTGTGGACCCGGGACAAAAACGGCGCCGTTCAAGGCGTTTTGGCCGCCGAAACCGCCGAAATCCTCCGCGAGAACGTCCCCCCTTCCGGATGGATCGTCCCCATCTGCGTCCCCAAAGGCTTTCGGCGCTCTTCCGACATCCCGGAAGAAATCCAAATTTCCTTCGTGAAACCAGAGGAGATTATAACCTCAAAAATAAATGGCCTTCCCGTTCTGGACAAGGACCAATCCATCCCCGATTCACTGTCGAAGCCGCCCAACGGCCTCGATATCGCCGATTACTACGATTGGATCGATTACCAGAGCGCCCTATGCCCTCAGACATCCTAAAATATTTCTTTTCCGCCCTTTTTTCCATCCTTTGGCTTTTTCCCCCGTCGGCTTCGGCGTTCTATTTCCGTCTCGATGGCGACCGCCTGTGGCTCCAAGCCAAGCAAACCCCCTTGGTCGAGGTGCTGGAACAGTTCGCCCGCGCCGGTGTCGACGTCCGCCTCGATCCGCGCATCCAATCCACCGTCACGGGAATCGTCTTGGGCGCGGAATTGGATGAAACGCTGGCGTCTCTTCTGGAATCCTACGACTACCTTCTGACGTGGAAAGTGCTCCGGGGCCCGCTGGGCCGCGTGCCGAAACTGCACGAAATCCAGGTGTTTTTGCCCGGTTCTCCGGCCGCCGCCCAGCCCCTGCCCCGAAAATCGGCGGCGTTCGATGCCACCCGAGGCGTTCTCGGCACCGCTCCCGAATTCGTGAAGGACGATCTGCTCGTCGGCGTCCGCGAGGGCACCACCTACGGCCAATTCAAGCGCCTGCTCGACGAAATCGGCGGAATGATCGTGGAGGTCGATTGGGCCACCGGAGTCTATCTCATCCGCTTCCCGACCGGCACCAACGTCGAAGCCCTCTTGCGGCAACTCTCCGGCAACCCCATCGTCGCCCACGCCGAATTGAACCACGTCTTCCGATTGCCAACCGTGGCTTCTGCCAGCCCGTCCCAAGGGCGGACCCTTCCCCCCGTCTCCCCTCCGTCCGACGGCTCCATCCCCGTCGCCGTTCTCGACAGCGGCCTCGACCCGAACGCCGGCTTGTCTTCCATCCTCTCCGCCGGATGGGACGCCGTCGATCCAGACCGCGCCCTTGCCGACTCCGACGGACACGGCACCCAAATGGCCTATCTGGCCTCGGGGCTGCTGGCGGCGGACGGAGCCTACGCCTCCGGCGACGTCCTCCCCCTCGTTTCCATCCGCGCCTTCGACGACGACGGCAAAACCTCCACCTTCGCCATCCTGCAGTCCCTCGCCTATGCCGCCAAGGCCGGCGCCAAAGTCGTCAACATGAGCTGGGGAGCCGAAACCGAAAGCGATTTCCTTCGAACCTCCCTGCAGACGGCTTACGACCAGGGCTTGATCCTCGTTGCCTCCGCCGGCAACGAACCCACCGGAATATCCATTTATCCCGCCGCCTATTCCACCGTCGTGGCCGTGGCCGGCGTCGATGCCGACGGACAAACCTGGAAAAACTCCAACTACGGCGATTTCGTCGATCTTTCCGCGTCGGCAACCGCCACGCTCCCCTCCGGCAACTACGCCGGCACGTCCATCTCGTCGGCCGTCGTCGCCAACGCCCTCGCCCAATACATGAATGCGCATCCCGACGCCACCCGAAGCGACGCCCTCTCCGCCCTTGAAAATTCCCTCTCCCCCGCCCCTTCCGCCGGCTATGGGAAAGGCGTCCTCGATTCCGCCGCCCTCCAGCGTTTCCTGAGCCTCTGACCTTTCCCCCATCCCGCGCGATTGCCGAAAATGCCTGTTGTCCCCCTTTTGGGCGTCGTGCTACAAATTCGTCCGGCCCCATGCCCCTCTTTGAATACATCTGCAAATCCTGCGGCGAATTCGCCGAGCTGCTCGTGACCGGCGCGCAAAAGCCTTCCTGTCCAAACTGCGGCTCGAAGAAGCTCGAAAAACAGCTTTCCGCCTTCAGCGCCGCGATCGCGTCCTCCCCATCCTTTTCCGCTCCGCCCTGCGGAACCGGCAGCTGCCCCACGCGCGGCTGCGCCGGCGGCGGATGCCCCCACAGCCACTAAACAAGGAGCCCACCCCATGAAAAGTCCTCTCGCCGTCATCGCCATCGGCGGAAACTCCCTCATTCTGGACAGCAAGAAAATCACCGTGGAAGACCAGTACCACGCGGCCAGCGAAACCTCCCACCACATCGCCGCGCTCGTCGCCGCCGGCTACCGCGTCGTCGTCACCCACGGCAACGGCCCGCAGGTCGGCTTCATCCTCCTCCGCTCCGACCTCGCCCGCAACGTCCTCCACGAGGTGCCCCTCGACAGTTGCGTCGCCGACACCCAGGGAGCCCTCGGCTACCAGATCGGGCAGACCCTGGCCAACGAACTCCGCCACCAGGGCATCCAGAAATCCATCGCCACCGTCGTCACCCAGGTCCTCGTCGACCAGAACGACAAGGCCTTCACGAATCCCACCAAACCCATCGGCTCCTTCTACACCGAGGCCGAAGCCCAGAAGCACAAGGCCGACAGCGGATGGGTCCTCAAGGAAGACGCCGGCCGCGGCTGGCGCCGCGTCGTCGCCTCGCCCCAGCCCCTCCGGATCGTCGAGGAAGACACCATCCGCCTCCTGCTCGACCGGGACGTCGTCGTGATCGCCGTCGGCGGCGGCGGCATCCCCGTCCGCGAAAACGAAAAGGGCGACCTCGAAGGCTGCGCCGCCGTCATCGACAAGGATCTCGCCTCCTGCCTCCTCGCCAAGAACCTCCAGGCGGATCTCTTCATCATTTCCACCGGCGTCGACAAGGTCGCCATTGATTTCAAGAAGCCCACCCAGCGCGAGCTCGACAAGCTCACCGTCGCCGAAGCCAAAAAGTACCTCGCCGAAGGCCAGTTCCCCGCCGGCAGCATGGGCCCCAAGATCGCCGCCGCCATCGACTTCCTCGAACACGGCGGCAAGGAAGTCATCATCACCCAACCCCATCTGCTTGAAGAAGCCATCGCCGGCAAGAACGGCACGCACATCGTGCCGTGAAGTTCAGCTCCGCCCAGCTCGGCCGCGTCTTTGTCCTCCGCCTGGAGGACGGCGAAATCGTCCATGAATGCATCGAACGGTTCGCCGCCGAACACGGCATTACCCACGCCGCGCTGACGATGCACGGCGGCGCCGACCAGGGCAGCGTCTTGGTCACCGGTCCGCGCGAAGGCCGATGCCCCCCGCCCATCGCCCCCCAAACCGCCGTGCTGGACAACGTCCACGAAGTCGTCGGCACCGGCACGATTTTCCCCGACGAAAAGGGCATCCCCATCCTCCACGTCCATCTCGCCTGCGGCCGCAGCGAAAACACCGTCACCGGCTGCATCCGTACCGGCGTAAAAACCTGGCACGTGCTCGAAGTCGTCCTCGTCGAACTCCTCGGTTCGACCGCCCGCCGCCTGCCCGATCCCGCTACCGGCTTCGAACTGCTCGTGCCATGAACGCCTATCTGGTCTTTTGCCTGTCCGTCGTGGCCATCGCCAGCTTCGTCTTTTGGTGGCTCCGGCCCCGGAAATGCAGGGATTGCGGCGGCACCGGCAAACGGATGATCCACGACGGCGCCGAATCGGATTTCCACTACGCCGCATGCAACCAGTGCGGCGGCACCGGCTGGAAGGTCTAGCGCCTACAAGTCAAAGGGCTGGAGACTTTTGCCGGAGGCCGGATGCGTCGCGGTGCGGCAGACCGAAGTCGGCCACGCGGTCCAGCTCGGTGCGGTCCAGCACCGGGCCTTCGCGGCAGATGCAGATGCCGCTGCCGTCCACGCAGCAGCTTCCGCAAATTCCGATGCCGCACTTCATGTGGCGTTCGAGCGAGAATTGGCAATCGAGACTCCGCTCGTCCACCAGCTTCTTGAGCGCCACGAGCATCGGCTCCGGTCCGCAGCCGTAGATCACGTCGAAGGGTTCCTCGTCGCACAAGCGCGCGGCCAGGCTCGTCACGAGGCATTGCTTGCCCATCGTGCCGTCGTCCGTCGCGAATTCCGCGCCGAACCGGGAAAAATCGCCCACGAACATCATGTCGCCCGCCGTGCGCGCACCGAGCGCGACCCGGAACGACGAGCGGTCGCGCTCGAGGCGGTGGACCAGATAGCGCAGCGGCGCGATGCCCATCCCCCCGCCCACCACCAGCCCGCGCCCACGCGGACGGAATCCCCGCCCAAACGGCCCGCGCAGGCCCAACCGGTCGCCCGGCTTGCGTTCCAGCAGCGCCCGCGAAAACGTCCCGACGGCTTTGGCGGTGATTTCGATTTTCCCGTCCCGCACATCGGAAACGGAAAACGGTTTCTCGTCGAGGCCCGGAATCCACAGCAGGACGAATTGCCCCGGCTCGATGTCGAACGTCTGCTCGAACAGGAAGCTCTTGAGCTCCGCGGAATGGGTCGCGACCTGCTTGATCGGCAGCGAGTGCATCTCATGGCTCGGTAAAACCAGATTCTTTCCGTTCATGGCCGCCCCTCCCGCTGCGCCAGCCCCTTCACCTGCGCCAGCGATTCGAAGCCGCGCTCTTTCAGAAAATCGGCCAGGCCGCGGTTGATTTCGCCGAATAGCTCGACCCCTCCCGCGTAGATCCCGCTGCCGATCCCAACCGCGTCCGCCCCGGCCATGATCAGCTGCAGCGCGTCCTCCGCGCACGACACGCCGCCCGTCCCGATGATCGGCAGATCGACCGCCCGCCGGATCTCGTAGACCGCCCGCACCGCGATGGGCAGGATCGCCGGTCCCGACACGCCGCCGACCTTGTTCGACAGCGCCGGACGGCCGGTTCCCACGTCGATCCACATCCCCGGCCCGACCGTGTTGATGGCCGTGATCGCGTCGGCGCCGTTTTGCCGGCAGACCACCGCCATCCGCGCCAGCGACGCGCATTGCGCCGACAGCTTGATGGACACCGGCACGGCGCCGGCGTTTTCCTTCACGGCCCGGACCACCCGCCCGCAAGCCTCCGGATCGGCCGCGAACGGCACGCCGAATTCGGACTCCACGTTCGGACACGACACGTTCGCTTCGATCAGGTCGGGCCGCGCTTCCGATACGCGCCCCGCCAGTTTTCCGAACTCGGCCGCGCTGCCCGCGAAAATGGAAACGATGAGCGGCGTCGCGCAGATGCGCCGGT
>JBFXHR010000037.1:23532-26843 GCA_050176815.1 Kiritimatiellia bacterium | reverse complement strand
ACGGCTTTTCGCCACGCGGACGGAATCGGTTGCTCGGTAATTCTGCTCATGAAAGTATCAATTGATACCTGCTTTGCAAGCAATTAGTTTTAATTTAATCTTGCAGAGAATGTTGCAGAAGAATTCAACAGCCGAATTCATGCTTCCGTTATGTCGGAGCTTTCTTTCAAAGCAAATCTGAATTTAGCAGGCATCGGGCGAGAACACCAGCAAAAGAATAGCGGGAAGGGGTCATGTATCTAGTAGTATTCCGATTACACGACCGGATCGCCCGGCTTCTTTCCGCCCCACCCCCTACGGGCGGGCGAGCGTGGGGTCTTCCCGCTTGGGGTAGACGGCCCACGGGCGGGCGCCATACCAACTGACGGCTCGCCAGATGGCGAAGACTTCGGCGCGTCGATCCGTCGAGCAAAGCGTCTGGAAGAACAGAAATTCGCTTATTTCAGCGCTTGCTCGATGGCCGCGACGAGTTCCGGATCGTCCGGGGCCGTGCGGCTGCCGAAGCGGCCGAGGATCTTTCCGTCGCGGCCAATCAGGAACTTGTTGAAGTTCCAGGTAATGCCGCCGGCGAACTCCGGATTGGTTTCCTTCGACGTCAAGAACGCGTAGAGCGGATGGATCGTCTTGCCCTTGACGGAGATCTTGGCGAACATCGGGAAGGTCACGCCGTAGGTCAGCGTGCAGAAACTCTTGATCTCGGCCTCCGTGCCCGGCTCTTGCCCCAGGAAGTTGTTGGCGGGAAAGCCCAGCACGGCGAACCCGCGGTCCGCATGCGTTTGGTACAGTTTTTCCAGTCCGGCATACTGCCCGGTGAATCCGCACTTGCTGGCGACGTTGACGACCAGCAGCACCTTGCCCTTGTAGGCCGCCAGGCTCGCGTCGTTGCCGTCGATGTCCTTCATCGTGAACGCATAGATGCCCTGCATGGGTTCCTCCGTTTGCGCCGTCGCGCACAGGCCCAGCGCCATCAGCGCCAGTCCAATCGCCCGCCATCGTTTCATCGCCGCTACCTCCTGGCCCCGGAGCATACCGCAAAATCCGGCCGTTTTCCACGTATGCGGATGATTAGGGCGTTTCCTTCGTGTTTTCCTCTGCCCCTCGATTATCAGGCCTGTTCCAGTCCCCACGCGCCGCGCTTTGCGGCTTTGGCCTTCGCCTCCAGCGCCTTCAGCCGCTCGACTTCTTCCCAGGTCTTGCCGCCGATGCCCATGCCGTGGATGCGGGCCAGCCCGTTGGCGACCAGCAGCTCGGCCAGGTCCTGGCCCTTCACGCTGACGATCCCGTACTTGCGCGTGGCGCCTTTGTTGCCGAAAACGCCCTGCCATCGCGTCCGGACCGAGAATCCGCCTTTCAGGGCGTCCCGGGTGAATGCCTTGGCCGTCTTGCCGACTTCGACCGCCTGTCCCTCGGTGATGCCGAAGTATTCGGCTTGCGCCCGGGTGCGATCCCGAAAGCGGGTGTCGGCCTCCGGCGTATCGGCAAAGTAGAGACGAACCGTCCACTCGCCGCCGTTCCAGCGGACGCGGAAGGAATCGCCGTCGTTGGTCCGGCTCTCGACCAGCCGGCAATTCGCGAGGGTCTGCCACGGTTGGGCGGCCTGGAGCGGCAGGGCGCACAGGAGGGATACGGCCAACGCGGCCAGCCAAGCGGCCATTGTCGTCTTTGGGTTGGCAGTCAATGGGGGCGAAATTTCCGGGGGGGAGACGCGCGCAGGTTCAGGCATCGCCGCGGCTGTTTTCCACGTCTTCGGCGGGAACCTCAAGACCCATGGTCTGCAAGGCGGCCAGTTCGGCGTTGGAGATTCCCCGCCAGGGATTGACCCGGTAGCAGAGCGGGCCGCGTCCATTGCGGATCGGCTTGCACGGCGTCCCCTTCGGGATGGTGATCGTCCGGCCGGTAGCGGCCAGGCGCTGCTGGATTTCGCGGCGCGTCACCATGTAGCGGTCTTGGACGTTCGCGGCCGCGCGCCCGGCGGCGTCGCGGTCCAGGCGTTTTCCAAACTCGATTTCCTCGGGGGTCTGCGGATTCATGAGGCCTCTTTCGCTACCATGCCGACAGTATACCCCCGATGGCGGCCGCACGTCGAGCCAAGTCCATCCCCCCCCGGGCGGGAGAGGCGCATGGCGGTTCGGCGAAAGGAAGCAATCCGGATTCAAGGCAGGGACGGCTCTCCGAGCCGTCCGGGCTGTTGGATTGGCTTCGGACGCCTCGGAGAGGCGTCCCTACCTGAAATCCAGTCCGGGCGGGAGAGGGCTTCCCCGCGTTTCCTGCTTTCCTGTTTGGCGTTCCGGCCCTATCTTTTCCGCATGAATCCGCCCTGCCCCTTCTGCGAACTGCCCGCCGAACGCATCCTCGCCGCCGACGGCCCCTGCATCGCCTTCCGCGACGGGTTTCCCGTCAGCGCCGGCCATACCCTCGTCATTCCCCGCCGCCACGTGCCGTCGTTCCGCGAGCTGACGCCGGAAGAATGGGCGGCCGCGCACCGCCTCGCGAAAAAGCTGGCCGACGACCTGCAGGCCGCCGACCCCACCATCACCGGCTTCAATTTCGGCGCGAACGACGGCCTCGACGCGGGGCAATCGGTGTTCCACTGCCACCTGCACTTGATCCCCCGCCGGACCGGCGACCACCCCGCGCCCCGCGGCGGCATCCGCGGCGTGATCCCCGGCCGCGCCGATTACCCGTGCCCCCGCGCGAAGCGGACCTGACGGGACCGTTTTTGTTTTTCCTCGCGGCCCATCTGCGCTTATAGTCGGCCCCATGAAAAAACCGCTGCGCGAACAGGCCGTCGAATATCTGCAGTACCTCAAGGAACAGGGCATCACCCACGTGCCCGCCTCCGGCAAGACGTTCGCGAAGAAAGCCCCCGCGCCGGCCGCGCCCCGCCCTCCGGCCCCCGTTTCGGCTCCGCCCCCCCGCCCTCGCCCCCCGGCTCCGCGCGCGGCCTCCGGCCCCGACACGCTGGGATCCATCGCCGCGGAGATCGCGGCCTGCCAGGGCTGCCCGCTGGCGTCGACCCGGCTGAACGTCGTGCCGGGCCAGGGCGCGCTCCGGCCCGAGGTCATGTTCGTGGGCGAAGGCCCGGGCGCCGACGAGGACGAGCAGGGCATTGCGTTCATAGGGCGCGCCGGGCAACTCCTCACCAAGATGATCACCGCGATGGGCTACAGCCGCGAGCAGGTATTCATCGGCAACATCGTCAAATGCCGTCCGCCCGGCAACCGGGTACCCAGTCCCGAAGAGATGGCCGGCTGCATTCCGTTCCTCAAGCGGCAGATCGCGGTGATCCGGCCCAAGCTGATCGTATGCCT
>JBFXHR010000037.1:0-23432 GCA_050176815.1 Kiritimatiellia bacterium | reverse complement strand
CGTAAAACCCGGAATTACAGGGGGAAGTCGGCGCCGTAGGGCAGCGGCACGTTGTGCCGGACGGAGAGGTCGCGGATTTCCTGCACGGTCTCGGCGCGGCCGGCGGCCATGTGGTCGTTGATGAGCTTGTAGATTTTCTGGGCGACCCATTCGCGGCGGATGCCTTCGCCGCCGTCGCGGGCCTCGGCGAGATCGAGGGCGAAGACCATGTCGCGGCGCTGCGGGCCGGAATCGCCGACGATCTGGAGCACGGCGGACTTCTGGGACAGGGGGCAGCGCCCGACGAGCCGCAGGGGGCGGTCGAGGTAGAGGTGCGTGAGGGTGCCGGGATAGACCTCGGCGGCGGAGTCGGACGAAAAGCGGTAGTCGAGGTTCGCCAGGACGGGGCGCGAGAGCTCGCGCGCGGCGCGCTTGGCGGCGGCGGGGATCTGTTCGCGCAGGGGCATGAGCCACGAGCCGCCGCGGTTGTTGTGCCCGAGCAGGTCCAGCAGGAACGTGTTGACGCGGTCCCCCGCCCCGAGCGTGAAGACGGACACGCCGTTTTGATTGGCCTTGCTGAAGCGGGCGATGATGTCGGAGCTGTCCACGGCGCCCATCGTGGGGCGGCCGTCGGTCATCAGCACGGCGATCATCGGGCGGCCGGAGGCGCGCGGGATCTTGAGGACCTGCTGCAGGGGCGAAAAGAGGTCGGTCTGGCCGCGGGCGCGCATGTCGTCGACGAAGCGAACGGCCTGCTGGAGGGAATCGGCGGTGACGGGCTGCCACTCGGGGAAGCAGAGGGTCGGCGAGTCGCTGTAGCGCATCAGGTTGACGCGGTCCGCCGTGGTGAGCGTGCGGAGGTATTCGACGATGCCTTCCTTGAAGTAGTCGAGCTTGGTGCGGGTGATGCTCTCGGAGCAGTCCTGCACGAGCAGGACGTCCTTGGGCAGCACGGGCAGCGCCTCGACGCCGGCGCGGGAGATGGCGAGCTCGAAATAGAGCGCATCCTCGTCGGAGGCCTTGTAGGCGGAGACGTCGACGCCCAGCAGTCGCTCGATGGGCTGGACGTCGGTGACGTCGGCGGCGGCTTCGTCGAGCATGGCCCCCTGCTCGCGGAGGCGCTCGGCGTCGGAGAGCTCGCCCTGGCGGGCGGCGTCGATCATGGCGGAAGCCGGGGGCTCGGCGGCGGACAGGACGGAGAGCGGCCGGAGGGAGGCGTCGGCGGGGCGCCCGGAGGCGGCCGCGGCGGCGATGGCCTCCTCGGAGGCCGGCAGGGTGACGTCGGGCGCGCCGGAGACGCGCTCCACGGCGGGGACGACGCGCCGGGGCAGGTTTTCCAGTTCGGCGGCGGCGACCTGCTTTTCGATCTGGAGGATGTCCTGGCGGAAGTCCATCGCCGCGATGCTCTCGGCGGCGGACGGCACGGGCGCCTCGGCCTCGGCGGGCGGCGGCGGCACGAACGCCATGGCCTCCGCGCCGGCGCGCAGGTTCTCGAGCAGGCTCTTCTGCAGGGGCTCGACGTCGGCGAAGGCTTCCGGATTTTCCGGGCGGAACGTCTCGGGCTGCGCGTAGGACGGGAGGTCGGGGACGGCCCGGACCTCCCGCATCACGAGCGGCCGCGGCTGGGCCCGGGCGAACCCGTCTGCGGGCCGCCCCACGGGGATCCGCGGGAATTCGGCCAGCAGGACGCCGTGCAGCAGCAGCGAGACCGCGAGGGCGGCCGCGAACAGCGCGGCGCGCGTCCAGGGCTGGCGCGCCTCGCGGCCCATCGGAACATGGAGGCCCAACGACGTCATGGGACCCGATTATCCCTGCAAGGTCATCAGGAATTCAAGGTTTGTCTTGGTCTTTTTGAGGCGGCCGATCAGCAGTTCCATGGCCTCGACGGCGGGGACGCCGTTGAGCGCCTTGCGCAGGATCCAGACGCGGTTGAGTTCGTCGGGGTGCATCAGGAGCTCTTCCTTGCGGGTGCCGGACCGCTCGATGTTGATGGCCGGGAAGATGCGCTTGTCGACGAGGAAGCGGTCCAGGCTGATCTCCATGTTGCCGGTGCCCTTGAACTCCTCGAAGATCACTTCGTCCATGCGGCTGCCGGTGTCGACCAGCGCGGTGGCGATGATGGTGAGGCTGCCGCCGTGCTCGATGTTGCGGGCCGCGCCGAAGAAGCGCTTGGGCTTGTGGAGCGCGTTGGCGTCCACGCCGCCCGAGAGGATCTTGCCGCTGTGGGGCTGGAGGGTGTTGTAGGCCCGCGCCAGGCGCGTGATGGAGTCGAGCAGGATCACGACGTGCTTGCCGGCCTCGACCTGGCGCTTGGCCATTTCGATGACGATGTCGGCGATCTGCACGTGGCGCTCCGGGGGCTCGTCGAAGGTGGAGGCGATGACCTCGGCCTTGGTGTTGCGCTCCATGTCGGTGACTTCCTCGGGGCGTTCGTCGATCAGCAGGATGATCAGCTTCACCTCGGGATTGTTCTCGGAGATGCTGTTGGCCATCATCTGCATGAGGACGGTCTTGCCGGTGCGCGGCGGGGCCACGATGAGGCCGCGCTGGCCCTTGCCGATGGGCGTCAGGATGTCCATGACGCGCATGTTGACGTTGTTGACGCTCTTGGTCTCCAGCACGAGGCGCTTGTCCGGGAAGAGCGGCGTGAGGTTTTCGAAGGGAATGATGCCGCGCTGGCCCTCGGGCGGGCCGTCGTTGATGCTGTTGACTTTCTGGAGGGCGAAGAAGCGCTCCTTGTCCTTGGGGGAGCGGATCTCGCCGTCGACGATGTCGCCGGTGCGCAGGGCGAAGCGGCGGACCTGCGAAGGCGAGACGTAGATGTCGTCGGGGCACGGCAGGTAGTTGTTGTTGGGCGAGCGCAGGAACCCGAAGTTGTCGGGCAGGATTTCGAGGACGCCGCGGACGAACATGGTGCCGTTGCAGCGGGCGTTGGCCTTGAGGATCTCGAAAATCAGCTCGTGCTTCTTGAGGGCGCCGAGTTCGACGAGCTGGTAGGTGTCGGCCAGTTCCTTGAGCTGGGGCACGGTGAGGAGCTGGAGCTCGTTGAGCTTGAGGACGCGGGCGAGCTTGGCGCGTTCGGCGGCGGCGGCCTCGGCGGCGGCGCGCTGCGCGGCGATCTGGGCGTCGCGGGCGGCCTGCTCTTCGGGCGTCAGCGGGACGCGCGGGGGGCGGTTGTCGCGGAACGGCTGCCCGCCGCCGGGGCGGCGGTCGCGGTCGCGGTTGCGGTCGAAATGGCGGTCGTGGCGTCCCCCGCCATAATGCTGGGGATAGGCCGGCCGCGGCGGGTATGGTCCCGGCGCCGGCGGCGGCGGGGCGCCGTTTTCCGGCGGCACGGGAGCGGGCGGCGGCGGGGGCGCCGCCGACACCTGCTCGTTGCCGACGTTTTCAGGCGGAGGGGTCGACGGCGGCGAAATCCGTTCGTTGCCGACGTTTTCCGGCGCGGGGGCCGCTTCCGCGGCGGGGCGGCCGGTGCCGGGGCGATATTCCTCGCCGTCGGCGATGGTGGTATCCAGCAGGGAGGCCGGCAGGGGCATATCCGTGCGGGGCTTCTGGTTTTCCTCGTCGTCCCGGCCCTTGCGGGGGGGGCGTCCGCGGCGGGGGCCGCCGCCGCCGGAATTGGGCTTGCGAGGGGGTCGGGGTTGCTTGGGGTTCGGGGGCATAGGTTCAGTCTCCTTGTTCAAATACATCCATCCAGATGTCCCGGCACTTCGTTTCCAGTTCGGCCAGGCTGCCGTCGTTTTCGATGACGCGGTCGGCGCGCGCGGCTTTTTCGCGCACCGGCCACTGGCTGGCGATCCGGGCCTGCGCCTCTGCGGGCGACAGGCCGCGAGCCGCGAGCCGTTCCAATATCTTCCGTTCGCCGGACGCCACGCACACGACGGCGTCCCAGTCCTTTTCCATGCCCGCCTCGAACAGCAGCGGCACGACGGCCACGCCGCGGCGGCCGGCGCGGCGGACGTCGTCGGCCCACGCCCGCATGCGGCGGATGACCGCCGGATGCAGCAGGGCCTCCAGCCGCTCCCGGGCGCTCGAATCGCCAAAGACGATCGCGCCCAGCGCGCGGCGGTCGATGCCGCCCCGGGCCGCCCGCACGCGGGGGCCGAACTCGCGCGCGACGGCCTCGACGCATTCGCCGCCGTCGGCGATCAGCGCATGGGCCACGTGGTCGGCATCCAGCGTTTCGGCGCCCCACCGGCGCCAGAAATCGGCCACGGTGCTTTTTCCGCAGGCGATGCCGCCGGTCAAGGCGACGACCAATCCTTTTTTCATTCGTTTCACCACGGCTTGGCCGGGGCCATCGCGGGGGCCTCGGCCATTTCGCCGCCGTCCTCGTCGGCGCGGAATCCCGCGTCGCGGAGGGCGGTGGCATGGCGCAGGACCTCCTGCGCCTCCTCGTTGTCGGCGTCCATGCGCAAGGCATGGGCGGCCTTCGTCTCCGCCGATTCCAGCTCGCCGCCTTCCAGCGCGGCGCGGGCCTGTTCGGCCAGCGTCCGGGCCAGCCGGACCGCGCCGGGGCTGCGCGTCAGCCGGAACACGCGGTACTTCCGGTTGGCGAACTGCGGCGCGAACCGCGTCAGCTCTTCGGGCCGCTGCTCGAACAGGCGCGCGGCGGCGTTCGTCGCCGGATCGAGCGCATCGACCATGTAGCGCATCTGATACCCGGGCTGGATGTCCGAAAACTCGCCCATCGAATGCACGTAGACGGTCGCGCCCTGCGCTTCCATCCAATCGCAAAACTCGGCCTCGTCGCCCTTGAACAGCGCCTCGCCGTATTCGCGGACCTTGCCGCGGATATCCGGCGATTCGAACTTCGGATGCAGGACCACGGGACACCCGCCATAGGCGGCGATGCCCGCGCTGACGCCGAAATTCGCCAGGACGGGTTCCGGGGCGACGTATTTCCGCAAGTGCTCCATCAGGGCTTCCGTTTCGGACGCATACACGTTCGGGCGACCCCATCGCAGGGGTTCCCGCCAGGTTTGGTGGACTTCCACCGCCCAGCCGGCCGCCAGCAGGGCCGCGGCGATCCACCGGGGCCAGCGGCCGGCGGACGTTTCCATCCACCCGGCCCACAGGCCGACCAGTCCGCAGGCGAACACCGCCAGCCACACGTGGAACCGGAAAAACAGCCAGAAGAGGACAAACGACGCCAAAACGAAGAAGAGGAGGGAGGGAAATCCGGCCGGCGCGCGTCTGTTGCGAACGGTATGGCGCAGTAGAGCAAATCCAGCGATGGCCGTCAACGCCAAAAGCGCCGGGAACCATTGCGCCAGCATATGCCCGTTGGCGGAATGGAGGGCCGGGACCCACAGGATACGCTGGTCGAAGGTCAAAAGCGACGGATCCACCGGCCGGACGTTGAAGAACCGCAGCTTGGCCACGAGCAGCGACGCAAAGTGGTTGTAGGCAGGCAAATAGAGTCCGGAGAGGCCCCAAAACGCCGCCACCGGGATGGCCGCCAGCACGACGCGCGTGGCGGTTTGCTGGCGCTGGGCGACGGGAGCGCCCGCCAGCAGCAGCCCCCACCCCAGCGCCATCGCGGGCGAAAGCAGGAACCCGTGCGACGCCAGATAGGGGTTGCGCAGGCCCGCCGCGAGCAAAACGGCCATCATCGGAACGGGCCGGGTCCAGAGTTCTTCCCGGGACAGGCGGCCGGAAAGGGCCTGGGCGAGGCCGCGCAGCATGTAGAGCACCAGGTAGAACTGGACGAGATCCCACGCGCACAGCGCCAGCGCCGCCAGCGCGGCCGACATCCAGCCGCTCCACAACCGGGCCCGGAAACTCCCCGCGCAACGGCCCCGCCAGGCGTCCGCGGCCAAATGCCACAGCAGGAACGGCAGGGCGTTGTTCTCGTGCGAAAGTTCCTGGCCCGTGGACCGCGCGACGGCGCTGACGGCCACCGCATAGAAGGCCGCGGCCCAGAAACCGCCCGTCGTCCCCCCCCCCATCCATTTCACCCAGAAAAACATGGCCGGAATCGCCAGGCAGAACCACGCCAGATGGAGCCAGCGGATTTTTTCGTCCAGGGGGAGCGTGCCGGGCCAAGCCTTGGCCGCGCGGGCATAGAGCCGTTCGGCGCCGAGGGTGTCGATTTCGCGCGTGACCACGCCGCCGGGATATTGGATGCCCCGGTCCACGCGCGGCAACCCGCCGTCGCGATAGGCCATCTGGATGCGGCGGAACGCCAGCGCGCTTTCCAGCGAAAACGGAATCGATCCGTCCGCCGTCAGCGCGCGCTGCGCGTCGAGCACGTGGCGGCGCGTCGCCGCCGCGCCCGCCAGCGCCAGCAGGATCCACGCGACCTGGATCGCGATTTTGAAGACCGGCTTCATCCGAACAAATCCATCTGGCCGGCGGCGGCGGGCTTGGGTGCCTTCCGAACCGCCGCGGGCGCGGGCGGCTTGGCGTCCATTTCGGCGGCAAACCGGTGCAAATCGTATTTTTCGAAAAAGCCCTTGAGCTTGGCCGCGTCGGGGTTCGGCGCGGGAATGTCGGACCAGTCGGGAACGCCGGGCACGTTCCGGTCCAGCGTCATCAGTTCCACGTTCAATTCGGCGATGGCGCGGCCCGCGCGCACTTTTTCGCGGACGCTGTCCGACTCGATCCGGTCCGCCTGCTCCAGGCAGGACCGCAGCGAACCGAACTGGGCCATGAGCTTGGCGGCGGTCTTGGGGCCGATGCCGTTCACGCCGGGGATGTTGTCCGCCGCATCGCCGATCAGCGCGAGCCAATCGACGATCTGGGCGGGCCGGACGCCCGTTTTGGCCTCGACGCCGGCGGCATCCAGCTCCACGTCCGTTTTCGTCGGCGGCACGATGCGCACGCGGTCGCCGACGAGCTGCATCAGGTCCTTGTCGCTGGTGGCCACGCGCACGACGGCGCCTTCGGCGGCGGCGCGGTCGGCCAGGGTGGCGATCACGTCGTCGGCCTCCTGCCCCTGGAGCAGGACCATCGGAATGCCCGCGGACGCCAGGAACTCGTTGATCAGCGGCAGCTGCGAGCGGAGATCGTCGGGCATGGGCGCGCGCTGGGCCTTGTAGGCCGGGCACTTTTCGAGGCGATGCGCGGGCGACCCGCCGTCGAACGCCACCACGACGCGGTCGGGGCGCCATTGGGCTTCCAGCTGGCGCAGCATGCGGACGAAGCCGAACAGCGCGTTGGTCGGGCGGCCGTCGCGGGTGGAAAGGCCGCGCACGGCGTAGAACGCGCGGTAGGCCACGGCGGTGCCGTCCACGATGAGAATGGATTGGACCATGATGGGATAGGCCGGGGTTCGAATGGCGGAACTCGGAAGTACAGGACCCTCAAAACCAACCGCCCCGCCGCATCCGGCGGATGCACCCGCGGCACGGCGGAAACGCCGTCTCGCGCGGATTCCCAACCCACGGAGCGCCCGGACCCCGGACGCCGGGATTCCCTATTGCGCCACGGGGGCGGACGCTTCGGCGGCGGCATCGATGCCGGCGCCCGGCAACGCCATGTTGCCTTCGCGGTGGATGGCCCGGCCGGCGGGATCCACCAGCCGCGCGGTCACGAAAATCAGCAGGTTGCGCTTGCGGCTGTACTCGCCTTCCGAGCGGAACAGGCGGCCCAGCACGGGAATGTCGCCCAATACGGGGACCTTGTCCTTGATGGTGGTCAGCTCTTCGCGGATCAGGCCGCCCATGACCACGGTCTGGCCGTCCCAGATGACGATGGACGTCGTCACGTTGCGGCTGGTGAAGACCGGCTGCGGCATGTTGTACGTCCAGATCTGGGTGCCGTACGCGCCCGGAATCTGGATGGCGGAACCGTACTGGAGCCATTCGACCAGCTCGCACACCTCGGGCGCCATCACGAGATCGATCGTGTAGCCGTCGGGGCCGACCGTCGGGGTCACGTTGAGGATGACGCCGGTTTCGCGCGTCTCGAAGGTGCCCGGTTCGGAAATCGGGCCCATCGTCACGTTGCCTTCGGAATCCACCGAGGGCTGCGTCACGGAGAATTCCGTCGGATAGATGATTTCCTTGACGACCTGGATCTGGGCGTTGACGCCGCTGCGGGTGGTCACGCGGGGGGCCGACAGCAGGTCGGTGCCGCCGTGCTGCGAGAGCGCCTGGAGGACGATGCTCACTTCGGGATTCGTCAGCACGCTCGACGCGCTGAGGACGTTGCCCAGCAGGGACTGCGAGGCCCCTTGGGTCACCGCGGAAATGGCGGAGACGCTGTTGTTGCCGGAGTCGAAGCCGAAGAACCGGTTGCCCTGCGTCAGGCCGCTGTCGTTGGCGTTGACCTGCAGGCGGCCGCCGGAGCCGTCGTTCTTGGTCGCGAATTCGTAGTTGTCGTTCAGGATCCACTGCAGGCCGAGTTCTTCCATGTCGGTCTGGTCGACTTCGATGAAGCGGGCTTCGATTTCCACCTGGTTGGGCACCACGTTCAACTGCTGGAGGATGCGCTCGAAGGTCTCCAGGTTGTCCGCCGTGTTGGCGACGATCAGCTGGCTGATGGTGGCGTTGTAGGTGATGGACGCGCCGGCCGGGAACTTCACGCCGGTCTTCTCGAAGAAGTCCTTCACGTCGGACTTGGTGATGCTGACGCGGCCGCCCATGGAAACGAATTCGGAGTCGCGCTCTTCGGTGGTGGCGCTCTCGCGCTCGACGATCACGTCCATGAAGGACGGCTGCACGGGGTACATGCGGGTGATGATGTTGCCGACGGGCGCGTCGATGGGCGTGATGATGACGGCGCTGTCCTCGATGCGGTACTTCAGGCCCGCCACTTCCGTGATGTACTTGATGGCGTCGATCATGCTGATGCGGCGCAGGTTGAGGGTGATGTCGCGCACGCCCGCGGCGCTGCCGCCGGCCGGCGCCATCGGCGCGCCGAAATCGTCGCCGCCGAATCCCCAGTCGTCCGCCGGAGCGGCCGCATCGGCCGGCATCGGCGCGGGAGCGAGGGTGGGCGCGCCGCCGCCGCCTTGGCCCAGATTCAGGATGATGTTGACGCCCTCCTTGTCGGGATCGGCCGCGATGCTGGCCTCGACCAGGAAGTTGACGACGTCGTTGATGTTGGCCTGGCGGAACTCCACGGCCGGAATGACGATGGTCTGCATCTTGTCCTGCAGGCGCTGCGAAGCGGGCTTGCTGTCCACGCCGGCGCCGGGGGCGAAATCGGCCGGCATCTCGATCTGGGCGCGGATGGGCGGGCTCCAGCCGCGACGCACTTCGGTCATCATGCCCTGGACCCGGGCGTCGCGCTCGGTCGTCGCCAGCTTGTACTTGTCGGCTTCGATCTTGCGGAGGTAGCGCATGGCGCTCTTGTGGAAAGGATCGCGGATGAGGATCTTTTCAAACAGGGCGCTGGCGCGGTCGTAATCCTTGAGCATGTACCATTCGCGGGCTTCGTCGTACATCTGCTCGATGTTTTTCGCCCTCTCCATGGTCGCGGGCTGGTCGGCCGGCGCCTTGGGCAAGGCTTCGCGGGCTTCCAGCTTCGTCAGCCGCTTGTCCAGCGCCTGGACGCCGCGATGCGTCGGCGCCGCCTTGAGGGCGGAATCCACCAGCTTGCGGGCATCGGCCAGGCGTTCGTTCTTCTGCACCATCCCGCGGGCGCGCAAATACTGGGCTTCGGCCAGACCCCAGGAAATCTGCTCGCGGACGGCGGCGTTCTGGGGCCGATCCGGCAATTCCCGCAGCGACGACGCAAACGAATTTTCGGCGGTGATGAAATCGCCGTCGCTCAAGGCGCGGAATCCCGTTTCGGACGCCTTGAGGGCGTTGGCCTCGGCGGCCTGCCGGCGGACTTCTTCCTGCGCGGCGGTTTCCTTGGCGATCTTCTTGATTTCCTTGGCCGGCAGTTTTTCCTCGGCCTGGGCAGCCGGGGCGGAGGCTTCGGCGCCCAATTCCGCATCCAGCGTTCCCGCGGTAAAATCGGCGGAGAGTTCTTCGGCGGCCGCTTCGGGAGCGGCGGCTTCGTCGGCGGCGGGAGCCGCATCCATCGCCGGAGCGGGTTCCTCGACGGCGGCGGGCTCGGCAAAAAGATCGGCCAGCATGTCGTCTCCGGCCGCAGGCTCGACCACCGCTTCTTCAAAGGCCGGCACCGCTTCTTCCGCCGGGGCGGCGGGTTCTTCGACGCCCAGGCCGGCGAACGGATCCTCGGCGGCGGGTTCCGCCGCGGCTTCGACGGCGGCAGGGGCTTCGGCAACGGCTTCTTCCGCCGGAGCGGCGGGTTCTTCGGCGACCAGCCCGGCGAACGGATCTTCGGCGGCAGGTTCCGCCGCGGCCTCGGCCGCGGCAGGGATTTCGGCAACGGCTTCTTCCGCCGGAGCGGCAAACGGATCGGCCGCGACGGCTTCTTCCGCCGGAGCCTCGACTTCTTCCGCGGGAGCCGCAACTTCGTCGGCGGCAGCCGGGGCTTCTTCGACAACAGCCGGTTCCGCCGGCGCAGGCGCCTCGTCTGCGGCTTCCGCCGTAGTGCCGACGTCGCCCAGAAGGGCATCCAGATCGAAATTGTCTTCCTGGGCCCGAGCCACGCCACCCAACAGGAAAGACACCGCCATCGCCGCGACAATGAACCACTTCATCTGGGATTCCTCCTTGGAACTGAAACGGGGACGAGGCTTTTTCCTCGGCCCACCCAACATCTGTTTAACGACATCCATGTTTTGTTGCAAATCACCATGCCGGAGCCGGAGCCGGTGCCGCCGCCGGCGCCGCGCCGGGAACCGCGTCGGTCGGACGGCCCACGAGGACCGCGCGCTCTTCGCTGCTCAACAGGGGAACGGTAACTTTCTCGCTGGTTTTTACATTGAGGATTATCACGCTATCCCGGCGGATGTCAACGACCTTGTATTCAAGGCCGCGAACGACAAACACGTCGTTGAGACGCTGGACGGGCAGGCGGCTGCGGTCCAAAAGGGAAACGAACAAAATGGCCAGTTCCTGTTCGGTGACGGGCCGCCCCTTGACCAGCACCACGGGACGCTTGTCGGACTGGCGGACCATGGTCAGGATTTCCCCGCCCTTCCCCGCCGGGTCGTATTGGTCGACCTTGTAGCCGAGGACGACGTCGCCGGGCTTGGCGAAATAGGTGCGTTCGAGCGTTTGCAGGTTCAGCTGGAAGCGAACGGTTCCGTCCGGCATCTTCTGCGTGCCGACGAACCGCAGGTAGAACGGGACGGGGCGGATGCCCGCCACGCGCAGTTTCACGATCGGATCCGGCATGCTGCCGGGATCCTTGGGGTCGGTTCCGTCGCGGATTTCCTCGATGTTGGAAAATCCGTCGGCATCGAGATCGCCGGAGGCGTCGGAGGGATTCTGGGGATCGAGTCCGATGGCCAGCTCGGCCTTGTCGGGCAGGCCGTCGTTGTCGGTATCCAGCGTATCGATGTTCACGATGGCTGGCTGCTCGGCGCGGCAGAACGGGCACTCGGCGGCATCGTAGGGGATGGGTTTCCCGCATTTCACGCAGGAAACGCGCAGTTCGCTGATGGTCGTCCGGGCGGCGGCGATCGTCGCGTTGGTCGACGCGGCGCGGGCCTCGGCCAGAACGGCATCGAACGGCAGCGTGTCCTGGAGGGCCACGGCCGATCCCTTCCATCCGATCCGGGCCAGGCTGAAGGCGGCGGTTTCCTTGCCGGTCTGGATCTGGTTGATCAGCAATACGCAGGAGAACAGCAGCGCCACCAAGGCCACCAGCAGGATCACCTTTTCGTAGTGGTCCTTGAACCAATCGTTTTTCCCTCGGGGTGCCTGGCTCACGGTTGTACCTCCCCTTCCCCGGCGGCGGGCGCGGCGGCGACCTCGGCGAACCGGTACAGGTCCACCTCCAGGCGGACGTTGGACAATTCCTGCCCCGCCACGACGCGCAATTCGCGCGGCAAAACGGTTTCTTCCTTCGCGGCTCCCGCCAGGCGGCCCGCCGGGCCGGCGCTTTGCCAGCCTTCGGTGGACACCGGCGCAGACGCCGGGGCGGACGCTTCTTCCGTCTTGGGCACGACGACGGCGGGCCGGGACGGATTGGCGATCTCCATCTTCGTCACCACCGCGAAGGGCGCCCCCTTCGACAGCCGGTCGAGCACGTTCCAGTTGGCGGCATCCTGCGCGCGGTACGCCAGCACGTAGTGTTCGCGGGTGAACAGCCCGTCCGGATCCCGGTACAATTCCGAGCTGGCCGCGGCCGCCGCCGGCGCGGCCTCGCCGCGGCCGCGCAGGCCGCGGCGGCCGAATTCCTCTTCGACGGGCGCCGCCTGCGCGTCTTTTTCAAACACGGTGCGTTCGACGGAAACCAGTTCGCCGATGCCGGCGTCGTAGAGCACCTCGCACAAGTCGGCGATGGAGGCGAATTGATCCACGAGACGCGGCAGTTCGTCGTCGGAAGGCGGCGCGCCTTCGATGTAGCGCTGGACGCCGAAGGCGAGGCCCGGAGCCAGCGCCACGGATTTGGCCCGGGCGTCGCTCACCAACCGCCGCAAGCCGTCTTCCAGCACCCGGCGGAACCCGTCGCGGTCGATCGCCTGCGCCGGCCGCTGGTCCTTGCGCATGTCCGCCAAAAGGCCCTCGCGGTATTCACGGTAGATGTCCAGCTGCTTGCCCAGGGTCTGCACGTTGGCTTCCGAAGGGAAAATGGACCGGGTCGACAGGCGCTGCAGCTGCATCTGCGCGGCGGACAGCCCGGTGGTGCTCTCCGAATAGGCGCCGCTCTTGACCACCAGCAAAAAGGCCAGGGCGACGACCAGCAGGAGGACCACCGCCCCGCCCACCATCAACGGCATGTGTTTGCGGCTCATAGTTCCTGCGGCGCCTCCAAAACGGCCAAAATCTTGAATTCCAAGGTGCTTTCATCCGGCTTGGCCGGCGGCTGCCAGACGATCTCGGTCTTGTCGGAAAACCACTTGGACGCGCGCAGCTGGTCGCGGTATTGGTCGACCGCCTCGCTCTTGATCCGGTCCTGGTAGCCCATGCCTTCGATCTCGATGCCGGCCACGACGTTGGCGGCCGGGGCGGGCGCGCCCGCCGCGGCCGGCGCGGCGCCGGGCAACGCGGACAGCGGGCTGATCCGCGTCAGCCACATGCCCTCGGGCAGCGGAGCCGCGATCGACTCCAGCAGGCCCCGCCACAGGCTGCGGCGACCCTCCAGGGCGGTCAGCTTGGCGATCTGGTTTTCCACCTTGGCCGTCTCGTCTTCGGCCCCTTTCAGCTGGCGCTCGACGGACGACAATTCGGCGACGCGCGAATCGATCTGCGCGCGGACGCGTTCCGTCGAGCCGGTCATGCGCGCGTAGAACAGGGACCAGGCGGCCAGGGTCAGCAGGATGGCGGCGGCCGCCATGGCGAACAGCGGCTGCTTGCGCTTGAATTTCTTTTCCTCTTCCGCCTTGGGCGGGAGCAGGTTGATTTCGATGGGACAGGTATGCAGCGAACGCAGGGCGAGGCCGACGAGCTGGCCCATTTCGCAGGCGTGCGCGCCCACCTGCTCGGCCGGAATCTGCTCCGACACCGCCACGTTGTTGAACGGATTGAAATAGTCCGTCTCGACGCCGAGCTTTTCCTTGAGGAACGTGTCCGTGTAGGGAATCACGGAACTGCCGCCCGTGAGCAGCAGCAGCGACGGCTGCTGGCCGCCCTGCTGGCTGCGGTAGAAATTGATCGAGCGGTTGAGCTCCTGGTGCAGGCGCGCCATCATGCTGCGCACGCTCTTGGACACCTTGTCCACCGTCTCGCTCTGCGGCCCCTCGTAGGCGCCGCCGAAGGCCACGTAGGCGTGCGCCTTCTTCATCGCCTCGGCGTCGTCGAACGAGATGCTGAACTCGTTCATGATCGCCTGCGTGATCTGGTTGCCCGCGACCGGCACGCTGCGGCTGAACACGCGGCCGGCCTCGAGGAAAACCAGGTCGGTCGAACGGGCGCCGATGTCCACCACCAGCGTGCACGGCGGCAGGCTGTCGTAGTTGTAGCGCACCGCGTTGTAGAGCGCCATCGGCGCCACGTCCACCAGGTTCGGCTGCAGTCCCGTGAACCGCACGCAGTCGCAAATCCCCGCGATGATGTCGGACTTGATCGCGGCCAGCATCACGTCCACGTCGCCCGACGCGCCGCTGATGAGCTGGTAGTCCCACACCACCTCGTTCATCGGGAACGGCACGTTCTGCTGCGCCTCGTACTGGATGATCTGGTAGACCTTTTCCGGCTCCACCGGCGGCAGCTTCACGAACCGCGAAAACACCGCGTGGCCCGAAATGGCCACCTGCACCGGGCCCGGCTTGCAGCCCGACTCCCGGATCAGGTCGTGGATGGTGGTGATGATGTACTGCGACCGGTCGGCGTCGCTCTGGGGATCGACGCCCAGATCGCTCACCGCGTAGCGGGTCATCTCCAGCCCGCCCTTCACGTCCGCAAACTCGGCGAGCTTGAGGCTGTGCGACCCGATGTCGAGCGTCAGTATCGGCGTTTTGGCCATGGAACGGTTTCCTCGCTGAAAATTACCGGGCGGCGGCCGCCGGCTTGATGGCCTCGAAAGTGTCGAAATCGATGTAGGCGAACGGGGTTTGCGAACGGTTCAGCATCACGCCGTCGACCGGGCTGAATCCGTCCCACCAGTTCGCCCGCGTGGCCGTGGAGTCCGTGGCCACCGTCGCGCCCTTGACCTTGACCACCACGGCGATCTGCTTCACGGGGCCCATGCGCGCCACGACGTTCGGGTGCAGGAACATGTCGCTGAAGTGGCGGCCCTTGGGAATGTTCACGTAAGTAACCGTCCCGCGAAACATCACGGGGGCGTTCTTGTTGCTCTGGTCCTCCAGATAGGCGTAGTAGGTGAATTCCAGTTCGTCGACCCATTCCGGCGCGGTCTCGTATTCCACCATCACGCGCCACCAATCCAGCGAGCGCGCCGAGGCCTGCGTGCGGACCGAAGCCTGGTAGATCGGCGTCTTGGTGGCCGGCACCGGCGCCATCTTGCGAATGCGCAGGATGTCCGAACCCGCCGCTCCCGGCGCGGCCAAGCCCGGAACCGCCTGCGCCATCGCCCCCGCGGCGCTCCACAGCAACGCCGCCACCAACGCCATCCCAAATGCAACTCTGGACCGAACTGGACGATTCATTCTTTGGCCTCCTGCGCACCGCCATCGAGCCGGCCAGCCGTCCATGGCCTGCCTGCTCAATTTTCGGGAGTATAGACGCATCGCCGCGTTTCCGTCAACCGCCATTTCCCGTTGCCCTGCAAAATCGTTTGCCGTCCGCCGAGGTCAAGCGTTTTCAAGCCAGCCGGTTGAAAATCCGCGCCCGCGGCCGATGCGCCAACACCGCGCACGTGCTCATTTCGGGCTCCAGCATGTCGGAGTCCGTCACCGACACCCCGATGCGGTCCGCCTCGGACCATTCGCAAATCTTCCGGCTCAGCGCCATGTCCGGACACGAGGGATACCCCGGTCCGAACCGCGCGCCCGTCTTGCCCCCGAACGGCTCCAGCATCTTCCGGTGCGCCCACTCGGCCACTGCGTCGGCGTATTCCGCCGCGAATCCCGTCCAGAAGAAATACTCCTGGTACTCCCCTTCCGCCTGCAGCCGGGCCATCTCCGCCGACGCGGCCGGATTGCCCACCGTCACCGTGAAGCAGCCGAACAGATCCCCTTGCGGCGCAAAGAAATCCGGAATGCAGAGCCGCTCGTTGATCTTCTGCCGCGGAAAAGCCTGCACCACCGGCGCCCCGCCCCCGTGCGGATACACGATCAAGGTGTCGCCGTCCGGCTTGCACCGGTGCCACGCCACCGCCGCTTTTGGCACGAACAGGCGCCGCTTCAGGTTCTCCTCTAGCAGCCGATCGTAATGCCCCTGCGCCTCGCCTTCGAGGATCTGCCGGTACTCGCCTTCCGACAGGTTGCCTTTCTTGTAGCCCCACCGCCCCACCAGCAGCGACATCCGTTCGAGGTATGGATTCACCTCTTCCAGCGGCGGCTCCCAAACCTGCGCGCCCCAGAACGGCGGGATGATTTCCTTGTCCGGCGAAGTCGGCGTTTCGTTGCTCATGGCATTCCCGCGCGCCGCAGCGTGCCCGTTTCTTTCAGTTCGCGGAACGCCGTCAGGCTGTCGAAGGCGTCCTTGCAGTAGCGCACCGGCCCCGAATAGATTGGCTGGCAGTCGTGGACCACGAACGGCTCCGTCAGCGCCGCGCCGCCCAGCAGCACCGGCAGGCGCAGGCCCGCGGCTTCCATCGCCTTCAGGTTTTCGCGCATCACCTGCACCGACTTCACCAGCAGCCCGCTCATGCCCAGCACGTCCGCGCCCGATTCGCGCACGGCTTCCATCATCTTCTCGATGGACACCTTCACGCCCAGGTTCACCACCTGGTAGCCATTGTTCGACAGGATGATGTCCACCAGGTTCTTGCCGATGTCGTGCACGTCGCCCGCCACCGTGGCGATCACCAGCTTGCCCGACGACGACGCCTGGCCCGCCTTCAAGTGCGGCTGGATCATATCCACGGCCTTCTTCATCACCTCGGCCGACTTCAGCACGAACGGCAGCTGCAAAATCCCGTCGTTGAACAGCCGCCCCACTTCCTTCATGCCCGGAATCAGGTGGCCGTTGAGGACGTCTTCCGCCGGCATCTTCGCCAGCAGCGCCGGGATCGACGTTTCCAGCAGCGCCGCCTTGCCCTTGACCAGGGCCGCGGCGACCTGCTCCTCCGGCGTCTGCGCCGCGCCCGCCGCGCCGGCTTCGGCTTCCGGCGCCGCCGCCTCGAAGTGCTGGATATACAGCTCCAGCGGATCGCCGTCCGCCGCGGCGTTGTCCAACAATCGTTCCGCCAGCTTGACCGCTTCCGGCGCCAGGTCCGTCAGCGGCACCAGCCCGGCGGTATTGATGATGCACGCGTCCAGCCCCGCCTTGATGCAGCGGTCCAGGAACACCGTGTTGAGCACCTTGCGCGCCGCCGGCTTGAGCCCGAACGACACGTTCGACAACCCCAGGATCGTCCGCACGCCCGGGAATTCCGTTTTGATCCGCCGGATGGCCGCGATCGTCTCCTTGGCCGCGTCGCGCAGCGCGCCGTCGCCGCTGCAGACCGTGAACGTCAGCGCGTCGATCAGCAAATCGCCCCGCCGCAGCCCGCGCTGCTCGCAAAATTCGATCAGGCGCTTGGCGATTTCCACCTTCCGGTCCGCCGTCATCGCCATGCCGGTCTCGTCGATCGTCAGCGCCACCAGCCCCGCCCCGAACTGCCTGGCCAGCGCCACGAGCTTCTCGGCCTTCTCCTCGCCGGATTCGAAGTTGATGGAATTGACGAGCATGCGCCCGCCGTAGAGCTTCAGCGCCGCCTCGACCACGTCGAGCTGCGTGCTGTCTACCATCAGCGGCAGGCGGCACTCGCGCGCCGCGCGCGCCACCAGCGTCGTCATGTCGGCGATCTCGTCGCGCCCCGCGTAGGCCACGCTCAGGTCCAGCACGTGGGCCACGCCCTCGTCCTGTTCCGTCAGCAGATCGAACGCGGTATCGAGCCGTTCGGCCAGCAGCGCCTCGCGGAATTTTTTGGACCCCGTGGCGTTCGCCCGTTCGCCCACGTAGAGCGGCGCGGGCTCCTGCGTCAGATCCATCGGCGCAAAAACGCTGGCGACCTGGTCCGGCGGCCGCGCATCGCGCGGCGCCGGCGCGGCCGCCGCGCCCAGCGCCTTGCGCAACTCGCGGATATGGTCCGGCGTCGTGCCGCAGCAGCCGCCGGCGATATTCAGCCCGACGGCCCGCACGATCGGCGCGAACGCCGCCGAATAGGCTTCCGGCCCGAGCGGATAGCGCACCTGGCCGTCCACCAGCGTCGGCAGCCCCGCGTTCGGCATGCAGCCGATGCCGCCGCGCCAGAGCTTCGCGATCGCCTCCAGATGCCGCTTCATGGCCTCCGGGCCCGTCGCGCAGTTCAGCCCCAGCACGTCGATCGGATACGGCTCCAGCGCCGCCATCACCGCCCAGATCGACGATCCCACCAACAGCGTCCCGGTCGTTTCCACCGTCACCGACACGTAGAGCAGCTTGTCTTGCCGCGAACCCATCACCGCCTGCGCCGCCGCCACCGCCGCCTTGATCTGCAGCAGGTCCTGGCAGGTTTCGATCAGCACGCCGTCCGCGCCGCCTTCCAGCAACCCGCCCATCTGTTCCTGATAGCCGCCGTAGAGCTCGTCGAACGAAATCTGCCCCAGCGTCGCCAGCCGCGTCCCCGGCCCCACCGAGCCCAGCACGAAGCGCGGCCGGCCGTCCTTCGCCGCCGCCGCGTCCGCCGCGCCCCGCGCGATCTGCGCCGCCGCCCGCGAAATCTCCCGCGCTTGTTCCGCCAGACCGTATTCCCCCAGCGTCAGCGGCGACGATCCGAACGAGTTCGTTTCCACCGCGTCGCTGCCCGCCGCGAAGTACGCCGCGTGGATGTCGCGGATGATCTCCGGCGCCGAGAGGTTCAGCCACTCGTTGCAGCCCTCGTAGGCGCCCCACGCCGCCGCTCCCGGATTCCGCTCTTGGATCTGGGTGCCCATCGCCCCGTCCACCAGCAGCAGGTTCTTCTTCAAAAAATCTTTGATGCCCATGCGTTTTCGCCTTTCCGTTCGATCGGAAATCCCAATCTACACGCCTCGCCCGCCGGCCTCAACGCGAAAGAACGCCGCGTTTCTCCGGCCGGAAACCCGGCACGCGGTAGCGGCCGAACGATTTCGTGTAGCTAGCCGCGAAGAACCGGCGCAACGCCGGCCGGGTTTCCAGAAAGCGCAGCAGGCCGTCCAGCGCCGTCAACTGCAGAACCGTCAGCGCGGCGAAAACGATCGAGGCGGCCGCGATGGCCAGCGCCCATTGCGCGGCGCCGGGCAGGGACGGCCCGTGCCGATGGATCCATCCGATCCCATAAACCCATCCGACCGTCAGCGCCAGGTTCACGCCCAAATGGATCGCCAGCCGCGCCATCGAAACCTGGATGGCCTGCTCCGGACACAGCTGGATGCAACGGTAGCAGCCCGCGCAATTCGCTCCCCACCGCGGCCGGGCCGGCGCGCCTTCCATCCGGATGGCCTGCACCGGACACGCCGCCGCGCACAGCCCACATGCCGTACATTGATCGTCCGCAACGAAAAACTTGCCCAGGAACCGCCGGCCGCAAATCCGGAACAACCGCGCCATCGGCCACGACCAGAGCACGTGACCCCACCCGCAGCGGAACCTCGTCGATTTTCCCTCCTTATCCTTGTTTGCAAACAATGATAAATTGCGATCTCCCGCCGCCAGGGCTTTTTCCAGTTTGGCTCCCGTCGGCGGATTCACCGCCAAAAGGAAGTTGTCGGGATAGGCCGCCTCGCCGCTGGCGGCAACGACATAGCCCCGGCGCCGCAACGCGCGTTCCATCTCCCCGACGCCCTGTGCGCCGAACGCGCCGCAGGTCGCCAACACCGCCACTTTCTCGCCCTGTGCCTTCGGCAGGCGGCGGACGTAATCCAAAACGAAATGCGGCGCAGCCCACGCCCAGATCGGGAACGCCACCACCGTCAGCTCCGGAATCCCCGCCGGGGGCTCCGTCCCGCCGGCGATGGCTTGTCGCGCGACTTTCCACCCCGCCGCTTCCAGCCGCGCCGCGACGATTCCGACCGCCCGCGCCGTGTTCCCCGTGCCCGAAAAATAATGGATGATCGCCTTCATGCCCGCCCATCCTACCCGCCCCCCGCCCCGCCGACCAGTCCTCCTGCGGGCCCACGCGCCAAAAACACCCGGGGGGGGGGCTTGCTCTTGCCTCCCCCATCCGTTAGGTTGATGCTGGAAGTAGCCATGAATGCGCCGCGCCTGAACTGGTTGGCTGTTTCGTTGCTGCTGGCCTTCGCGGGAATCGTGCTGCCCGCCGCCGCGCAGACGACGGTCCGGGTGGGTATTTACCAAAACAGCCCCAAGGTCGGCCTGTCCGAATCGGGCGAGCCCGAGGGGATTTTCGTCGACCTCATCGAGGCCGTCGCGGCGGAAGAACGCTGGACCATCGAATACGTTCCGGGAACGTGGGCTGAAGGGATCGATCGGCTGGCGGCGGGAGAAATCGATCTCATGCCCGACGTGGCGTTCTCCGACGAACGCGAGAAGCGGTTCGCCTTCCACCGCGAACCGGTGCTGTCGGACTGGTTCGAGATCTACGCCCGCCGCGACGGCGGCATCCGCGCCCTGCTGGACCTGAAAGGCCGGCGGGTGGCGGTGCTCGAAGACTCCATCCAGCAGGACGTCTTCGGGAAAATGGTCGCCGATTTCGATCTGGGCGCCCTTCTGGTTCCGCTCCCGGACTTTGCCCGGGCGTTCGCCGCCGTGGCCAACGGCGCCGCCGACGCGGTGATCGCCAACCGCTTCCACGGTTCCGCCTATCTCCGCGGAGGCAAGATCGAGGACACGGGGATCATCTTCCATCCCACGCGCGTCTTCTTCGCGGCGCCCCCGACCGGCGAACCGGCCCTGCGCGACGCCATCGACTTCCGTCTGCGGCAAATGAAATCGAATCCCGCGTCGGCCTACTACCAATCGCTGGAACGGTGGACCTCCGAAGACGTCGGGTTCCGCTGGCCCGCGTGGCTCAAGAGCGCCGGCATCGCCGTGGCGGCGCTGCTCCTGTTCAGCTTCGCGTGGAGCACCTCCCTGAAGCGCCAAGTGTCCGCGCGAACGAGGGAACTCAAGTCGCGGAACCAGGAAATCGAACGCCTCTACCAAGCCGTGCGCGAAAGCGAGGCGCGGTTTCGTTCCTTCGTGGAAAACGCCAACGACATCGTCTTTACGATGTCCCCCGACGGCGTCTTCAACTACGTTTCTCCCAACTGGAAGGACATTCTGGGGCACGAAACCCGCGACGTCGTCGGCCGGCATTTCGGGGACTTCGTCCATCCGGACGACCTGCCCGCCTGCCGCGCCGCCATGGAACGGGCCCGATACGGCCAGAAAGAAAACGGAATCGAATACCAGGTGCGCCATCGAGACGGATCGTGGCGGTGGCATTTCACGAGCGGGTCCGCGCTCCACGGCCCGGGCGGCGATTTCTATCTGGGCATTTCCCGGGACGTCACCGAACGAAAGCGCACCGAGGAACGCCTCCGCCTCCACGCCCAATTGCTGGACAGCGTGCGGGAGTCCGTCGTCGCCTCCGATCTGGAAGGCCGCATCCTGTATTGGGGCCTCGGCGCCGAAAAACTCTACGGCTACGCCGCCGAAGAAGCCATGGGCAAGTCCTACTGGGACCTCGCCGGCGCAGTCGCCCCCCCGGACCAACAGGCGTTCCGGCGGGAACTCCTGGAAAAAGGGTCCTGGAGCGGAGAGCACGTCCAGAAAAACCGGCGCGGCGAATCGTTCTGGGCCTCCACCTTCGTCTCGCTCGTTCTGGACGAACAGGAAAAACCCGCCGGTTTCATCGGAATCGACCAGAACGTCGACCAACGCAGGCGCGCCGAGGAGGATCTGCGGCGGTCGAACGCCTTTCTGGATTCCATCGTCGAAAACATCCCGGTCATGCTGTTTCTCAAGGGTGCCCGGGACCTGCGCTTCGTGCGCATCAACCGGACGGGCGAAAACCTGCTGGGCCTGTCGCGGACGGAACTGCTGGGCAAGACCGACTACGACTTTTTCCCCAAAGAACAGGCCGACTCCTTCACGCGGATCGACCGCGAAGTCCTGCAGGGGAAAAAGGCCGTGGACATCCCGGAAGAGCCCCTGCAGTCTCCCGGCGGAGGCGAACGGATCCTCCATACGCGCAAGGTGCCGATTCTCAACGCGGCGGGCGAGCCCGAGTATCTGCTGGGCATCTCCGAAGACGTCACCGACCGCCGTCGCGCCGAGACGGAACGCGAACGGCTGGAGTCGCGGCTGGCTCAGTCGCAAAAAATGGAATCGGTAGGCCAGCTCGCCGGCGGCATCGCCCACGATTTCAACAACATGCTCGGCGCCATTCTCGGCTACGCGGAATTGATGCTGGAAAATCTCGACCCCCGGCACCCCCACTACGCCGATCTCCATGAAATCCGGAAGGCCGCCGAACGCTCCGCCGACCTGACCCGCCAATTGCTGGCCTTCGCCCGGCAGCAGCCGGCCGCCCCCCGGCCCATCGACCTCAACGCAACCGTGGTGGACATGCTCCACATGTTGCGGCGACTGATCGGCGAAGACGTCCGGCTCTCCTGGACGCCCGGCAAAGACCTCTGGCCGGTCTGGATGGACCCCTCCCAAATCGATCAAATCCTCGCCAACCTGTGCGTCAACGCCCGCGACGCCATCGCCGGCGAAGGGCGGATCGCCATCGAAACGGCCAACGTCCGCTTCGATGCGGCCGATGGAACCCTCCAGCCCGACCGCGCCCCGGGGGATTACGTGCGGCTGGCCGTGCGCGATTCCGGCATCGCCATGGACCAGGAAACCCGGGGCAAGCTCTTCGAGCCGTTCTTCACCACGATGGGCCTGGGCCGGGGCTCCGGCCTCGGCCTGGCCACCGTCTACGGCATCGTCGAGCAGAACAACGGATTCATCGACGTGGAAAGCCTTCCCGGGCAGGGCAACGTCTTCCGGATCTTCCTGCCCCGGTTGGCCCAGGACCTTTCGTAGTTTTTCGGAACGCGGCTCCCCCCAACGGCGCCGGCGCGGCGCTTTCCGAAGTGGACAAGAGCGCCTGGTTTCGCTTCACTGCCGAATCTTCCCAGGCGAACGGACACGGACAAAGAGAACGGATGAAACGCACCTTGATCTTCCATGAATTGCGGGCCCACGCGCCTTTCACCGCGCTGGGCACCTTGGCGGGCATCGCGCTGCTGCTGGGCTTGCTGCGGGCAGACGTTTCCGCCGCCTCGTCGGCCACGCTCTTCGGCATCCTGCATCCGCTGCACGTGCTGTTGAGCGCGCAGGCGACGATCGCGACCTTCCGGCGCGCGGGCGGCGCGGGCTTCTGGCGCATCCTGGCCATCGGCTATCTCGGCGGCGTCGGCATCGGCACGCTGAGCGACTGCCTCATCCCCTATCTGGGCGAATGGATGCTGGGCCTGCCGAATCCCGGGTTCCATCTCGGTTTCATCGAGGAATGGTGGCTGGTGAATCCGCTCGCGTTTCTCGGCATCGCGCTGGGCGCCTGGAGCGTCAAGACCCGCGTGCCGCACAGCCTGCACGTCCTCATCAGCACCGGCGCGTCGCTCTTCCACGTCGCAATGGCCCTGGGCGGCGTGCCATCCGTCCCGGTCCTCGCCGGCATCGGCGTGTTCCTGTTCCTGTCCGTGTGGCTGCCGTGCTGCACCAGCGACATCGTCTTCCCGCTGCTGTTCGCGCCGAACAAGGATGCCATCGTCGGTTGCGGCTGCGGCCACGACCACTAGCCCCCGCCAAGTTTTACGTAGTGGCGGTGTCAAACATCAAGTGCACGAAAGTTCGGCATGCAAGGCTTCGGCGGGGGTCCGATAGCCCAGGCACCTCCTGGGCCGGTTGTTCAATAGCTCCTCGACGCGGCGGACG
>JBFXHR010000036.1:0-27011 GCA_050176815.1 Kiritimatiellia bacterium | reverse complement strand
GAAAAGCTCGTGCCGGCGGGCGTTCTCGCGGGCGTGGAGGAGGCGGACGTGCCCCGGGCGGAACTGGAGCAGGCGGCGGAAATGCTGGTGTTCGGCACGACGCCGCACGTGACGGCGGCGACGGAGTTCGCGGGCCGTCCCGTGGGCGATGGCAAGCCCGGGCCCGTATGGCGGGAGCTGAGCCGGATATTCGAGGAAGATCTGGAGAATCCGGCGATGCAAACGCCGGCGATGTAACTTTCCCGCCGCGCGAAACGACAATCTCGAAATGGTGAAACCGATGGCAAATTGGAAATGGGCGGGGTCGGGGGCGGTCTGGGCGGCGGTCTGGGCGGCCGGATGTGTGGGCGTGCCGGACGCGCAGGAGATGCAAGCGCTCCGCGCGGAAAAGTCGGAGATCCGCTTGCTCGAACTGTCGAAGAACGGGTCGGCGGAGGGATCCGCGTACCTGTCGGGCGAGCTGAGCCTGGCGGATGCGGTCGCGAAAGCGATGGAGCTGAACCTGTCGCTGCGGCAGGCGCGGCTGGAGCGGGAAATCTCGCGCGGGCGCATCCAGGAATCCTATGCGGAAGTCCTGCCGGGACTGGCGCTGACGGGCGACTACGTGCGGCGCGACGAGGAACTGGGCACGACGCAGGCGGACGGGACGTACCGTACGACGCGATACCCCGACCAGTATGGCGCGGGACTGAAACTGACGCAGCCGCTGTTCAACGGGCGCATCGGCGCCGCGCTGCGGACGGCGAAGCTGTACCGGACGTGGGCGGAGCTGGGAATTCGCCAGTCGGAAGAGAACCTGCGCTACGAAACGACGTTGGCCTACTACGACGCCGTGCTGTCCGACCATCTGCTGGACGTGAATCTCTCGGCGCTGGAAACGGCGGAACGGCAGTTGGCCGACACGCAGGCGCGGCGGCGGCAGGGGATGGCTTCGAACTACGACGAGCTCCGGGCGCAGGTGGAGGTCTCGAATTTCCGGGCGCAGGTGCTGCAGGCGCGGAACAGCAAGGACGTGGCCCAAACCGCGCTGTTCCGCCTGATCGGGGCCTCGCCGGCCAGCGACGTGAGGCTGGTGGACGCGATTCCGATGGTCGTCGAGGACATCGGCTTCGAGGCGGCGCTGGGAATGGCGCTGGAACGCCGGGCGGATTTGGCGGAGGCGGAATACGCCGTCCGGATGCAGCGCGAGAGCGTGGCGGCCGCCCGAAGCCGGTACGTTCCGGAAGTGTCCGGCTACGCCTTGCAGGAATGGGCGAATCCGGATCCGCACGATTCCTCGCGGGACGAATGGGGCGACGAGTGGCAGGCGGGCGTGCAATTGAGCCTCCCGCTGTTCGACGGCATGGACCGCCGCGGCGCGCTGATCCAGGAACGCGCAAAGCTGCGGCAGTACGAGATCGCGCTGCGCGACGCCGAGGAAAAAGCGATCAGCCAGATCCGCCAGCTGGTGCTGTCGCTGAAGACGGCCGAGGAGTTCGCGAATTCGCAGAGCCAGAACCTGGAAACGGCGAAAGAGGCGCTGCGCCTGGTGGAGACGGGGCTGAAGGAGGGGCAGAACACGCCCGTGGAAGTGATGGATGCGCGGCAGGCGCTGACCACGGCATCGGCCAACTACTACAAGTCGCTCTTCGACCATGCGATGGCCCGCGTGTCGCTGCAAAAGGCGATGGGATTGCTGTCGGAGGGCGCGCTGCCGGATGCGGCGGTGCTGGGCGCGGGGGCGGAAACGGGCGGCGGAAAGCGAGTTTGGGAGGATGAACGTGAATAAACAGGTTTGGATTTGGGCGTGCGCGGCGGTGGCCGCGGCGATCGGCTGCGGCTGTTCGAAGACGGCGGAGTCGGAAACGGGAAAAAAGAAAGACCGGGGCCCGGTGCCGGTGCGCACGGCGCGCGTCGAGCGGCGCGACATTTCCGAAACGCTGTTGTTTACGGGCGAGCTGGAGTCGCCGCTGTCGGTGGAAGTGAAACCGAAGATCCAGGGACGGCTGGAGAAGCTGGAATTGGAGAGCGGCCGGCCGACGACGGAGGGGGCAGACGTGACGGAGGGGGAGGTGATCGCCGAAATCGACCGGCGGGAGCTGGAGGCGCAGGTCGCCTTGGCGGAGGCGCAGGCCAAGCAAGCCGACGTGGCGCTGGCGGACCGGGAGCGGGAGCGGCGTCGGATCGAAGCGCTGTTTGCGGAAGAGGTGGCGACGGAGCAGGCCCGCGACGCGGCCGTGACCGCGCACGAAAGCGCGAAGGCGTCGCTGGCGCAGGCCCAGGCGCAGCTCCAGCTGGCGAAAGTGAATCTGGACGAGACGAACATCCGCGCGCCGATGGACGGCGTGGTGGCGGAGCGCCGCGCGGACCCGGGCGCGATGGTCGGTCCGTCGGCGGCCATCGTGAAAATCGCGCAGATGGATCCGCTGCGGCTGATGCTGGCGATTCCGGCGCGGCTCCTGCCGATGCTGGAGGAGGGCCGGACGCGGGTATCGGTGGCCACGGACGTGTGGCCGGACCGCGAAACGGAGTGCGCGGTGGCCCGGATCTTCCCGGAGGCGGATCCGGCGACGCGCACCGTTCGCGCGGAGGTGCAACTGGAGAATCCGAAAAAGGACGGGGCTTGGCCGCTGCGTCCGGGGATGTACGCGACGGCGAAGCTGACGCTGGCGACGAGCCCGGGCGCGCTGGCGGTGCCGGCGGCGGCGGTGATCCGCGCGCTGGATCGCCAGCTGGTCTTCACGATTCGCGACGAGGTGGCGCGGTCGACCGACGTGAAGACGGGCATTCGCGACGGGGCATACATCGAAATCCTCGAGGGGCTGGCGGAGGGGGACGAATACGTGGCGATGGGGCAGAACAAGCTGACGGACGGCGCGGCGATCGAACGGGTGGCGCCGGCGGCCGACCCGGCGGAGTAGACGGCGATGAAATTGCCTGAACTGGGCGTTCAAAAGCCCGTCACCACCTTGATGTTCTTTCTGGCGGTGTTCATGCTCGGCAGCGTGATGGTGACGCAGCTGCCGGTGGACCTGATGCCGGAGATCGAGCGGCCGACCGTGACGGTGGTGACGACGTGGGAAGGCGTGAGCGCCGAGGACGTCGAGAGCATGGTCACGAAGGTGGTGGAGCGCGCCCTGGGGACGGTGAACGGACTCGAGGAAATGACCAGCGCCACCATCGAAGGCATTTCGAGCGTGACCTGCGAGTTCGCCTGGGGCACGAACCTCGACGAA
This sequence comes from Kiritimatiellia bacterium, assembly GCA_050176815.1. Taxonomy (GTDB): domain Bacteria; phylum Verrucomicrobiota; class Kiritimatiellia; order CAIQIC01; family Lenti-01; genus Lenti-01. Next base: position 23,796 of record JBFXHR010000036.1, on the reverse strand, counting down.
GCCTCCAACGACATCCGCAGCAACCTCGAGCGCATCCGGCAGGTGCTCCCGGACGACGCCGATGCGCCCGTCCTGCGGAAGTTCAACACCTCGCAGATTCCGATCCAGTTCTACGGCATCACCTGCGACGAAAGCATCGAGAACCTCGAGGAGCTCGCGAACAACGAAATCGCCGATCCCCTGAAGCGCTTGCCGGGGGTGGGGGCGGTCAATCTGTTCGGCGGCCTGGAGCGGCAGATCAACCTCCGGCTCGATCCGGCGCGCCTGGCGGGGTACGGGCTCGTGTTCGACCAGGTGGCGGCGGCGCTGGCGGAAGAGAACGTGACGTTGCCGGCGGGGAACGTGAAGGTGGGGCAGATCGACTATACGATCCGGGTGCCCGGCGAATTCACGGCCCCCGGGGAGATCGGCGACGTCGTGGTCCGTTCCTCGGCCGGAGCGCTGGTGCGGCTGCGCGACGTGGCGGAGGTGGAGGACGGCTTCGCGGAGGAGACCCGGCTTTCGAACGTGATGGGCCGCCGCGCGATCATGATGATGATCCAGAAGCGGTCCGGGGCCAATACGGTGGAGACGGCGAAGGAGGTGACGCGGGAACTGGAGCGGAACATCCTGCCGACGCTGCCGCGGGACATCGAAATCCACCAGATTTTCGACACGAGCGAGCAGATCACCCAGTCGATCGGCAACGTGTCGATGACGGTGCGGTGGGCGTTCGTGTTCGTGGTGCTGACGGCGTTCTTCTTCCTGCGCAGTTTCCGGTCGTCGCTGATCATCGCGCTGACGATTCCGTTTTCGCTGATCCTCGCCTTCATCTTTTTGTGGACCATGGGCTGGACGATCAACATCATCTCGATGGCGAGCCTGGCGATCGCGATGGGCATGGTGGTGGACAACGCGGTGGTGGTGCTGGAAAACATCGCGACGAAAGTGGAGCAGGGGACGGCTCCGCGCGAGGCGGCGATGTTCGGCAGCGAAGAGGTGGGCACGGCGATCAGCGCCTCGACGCTGACGACGATCGTGGTGTTCGTGCCGCTGATCTTCCTGAAGGGCGAGGCGGGGATCCTGTTCAAGCAGCTGGGAGGGCTCTTGACCGCGACGCTGCTGGCGAGCCTGGTGTGCGCGCTGTGGCTGACGCCGATGCTGGGGTCGCGGCTGCTGCAGGCGCCGGCCAAGCGAAAAGCGCGCGGACGGCTGTCCGAGGCGTTCCACGTGTGGAGCGAGGCCCGGTTCGCGGCGCTGGACGGGGTGTATTCCCGGCTGCTGGGGCGCGCGCTGCGTCGGCGATGGGTGGTCGTTGCGGGGGCGGTGGCGTTGTTTGCGGCGAGCGGGCTGCTGTTTGCCGGGCTCGGCTCGGAGTATTCGCCCGAGGACGACAACGGGCGGCTGATGCTGCGCTACCAGACGCCGATCGGCACGCGGGTGGAGGAGACGGCGGCGGTGGGCCAGCGCATCCTGGACGTGGCGCTGGCGGAGGCCGGGCGGGAGAACGTGATGGTCTACGCCTGGCGCTGCGGGGAGTCCGGCGGCATGGGCCAGGGCGGTTCGCACATCGGCTGGGTCATGGTGCGCCTGGTCTCGCAGACGCAGCGCGCCCGCGGCCTGAAGGAGATCGGCCGGGCCGTGGCGGACGTCGCCGCGAAGTGGCCGGAAGTGCAGAAGATCAACGTGGACACGTCCCAGATGGGCCCCGGCGGCGGGCAGAAGCCGATCATCATCGAGGTGCTGGGATTCGATCTCGACATCCTGCAGGTCATTGCCGAGCAGGTGTTGGCGGTGGTGAACACGACCGCCGGCGCGGTGGATGCCGAAATCGGCCGCGATCCCGGCCGGCCGGAGATTCGCGTGCAGATCGACCGCACGAAGGCGGCGGCGCACGGCCTGAGCGTCTCGCAGGTGGCGAACAGCGTGCGCACGCTTTTCTATGGCACCACGGCCACGATGTTCCGCGAGTCCGACGAGGACTACGACGTCGTTTTGCGCCTGGACGAGCCGTACCGCCGGACGGTGGCGGACATCGCGCAGTCGGAAATCGCGCTGCCCGGCGGCAGCCGGATCCGGATCGACAGCGTGGCGACCGTCGAGGAGCGCCTGGGCGCGCTGCAGATCGACCGGCGGAACCAGGAGCGGATGATCCAGGTGACGGCGGACGTCTTCGGGCGCAGCAGCGGCGAAGTCGTGCGCGATTTGCGCCGCCGGCTTGCGGAGGAGGTGCCGCTGCCGTCGGGCATCGGCATCCATTTCGGAGGGACGGCGGAAGACCAGGAGGAATCCTTCCGCCAGATGGGCCTGATGCTGGTGCTGGGCATCCTGCTGGTCTACATGGTGATGGCGGCGCAGTTCGAAAGCCTGCTGGATCCGTTCCTGATCCTGTTCTCGATTCCGTTCGCGTTCACGGGCGTGGCGATCAGCCTGACCGTGCTGCGGCTGACGGTGAGCATCATGTCGTACATCGGGATGATCCTGCTGGTGGGCGTGGTGGTGAACAACGCGATCGTGCTGATCGACTACGTCAACCTGCTGCGGGAGCGGGGGCAGGGCCTGTCGGAGGCGATCGTGAACGCGGGGCGTTCGCGCCTGCGGCCGGTGCTGATCACGACGCTGACGACGTCGCTGGGCATGGTGCCGATGATCCTGAGCCGGGGCGAAGGAGCGGCGACGTGGAAGCCGATGGCGGCGACGATCGTGGGCGGGCTGCTGTTTTCCATGTTGATCACGCTGGTGCTGGTGCCGACGCTCTACAGCCTGGCGCATGCGCGCGCGGCGCGGCGGCGGGAGCGGGCGGCGGAGGAGAAGGGAGTGCGGGCATGAAAGCGGTTTGGATGATGCACGACATCGTATTGAACGACGAGGTCCAGGACATCGTCGACGAGATGGGGATCGTCGGCCTGTCCCGGTGGAAGCGAATGACGGGCCGCGGGCCCAAGAGCGGCACGCGAATGGACAACCACGTGTGGCCCGGGGCGAACTCGGGGGCCTTCGTGGTGGTGGAGGACGAGGTGGCGGCGCGCCTGATGGGACGCCTGCAGGCGCTGCGCGACGAAATCGGAGCCAAGACCGGGATCTGGGCATTCACCACGCCGGTGCTGGAAACGCTTCGGTAGGCGCCCCGAACGTTTTTCCCGGACCGCGCAGATTAAGATTGTGTTGGGATTGTTCCTTGGGGTATCTACGCAGCAAGTTCACTCGAATATACGATCGGAGAAGCGACATGGCAGGCGTTGGACGTTGGTGGAAAGCAATCGGGACGTGGATGGCGGCGGCGGCTTTGGTGGCCGGTTGCGAAACGTCGTCGCTGGAAGACGAGGGGACCATTTCGCTGGCGGAATTGCAGGGGGAAACCGTCGCGGCGAACACGGAGACCGCGGCGGCCGAAGCCACGCCGACCACGACGGAAACGACCACGTCCGTCGCGACGGAAACGACCACGTCGACCACGACCGCGGATGCCGCCGCTTCCGGCAGCACGAGCGCCACGACCGCGGGGGTTTCGACGGCCGGCGCGTGGCCGGCGGAAATCACCGGGAGCATCCAATGGCTGCACACGGACGTTTCGGCCTGGCCGGTCACGGCCAGCCTGAGCGCCAGCGTTGGGAGCAGCACGATCAACATGCCCTACGACAAGGCGAAAGTGTGGCCGGCGGTAGACGGGGTGAACGCCAACCCGTGGGTCATCGTGAAGTGGACGGACGGGCAATGGTACGCGGCGACGTTCGAGTGGTTCCGCTACGGGCAGACGTCGAAGCCGAAGGGCGTGCTGGACGGGAGCAAGGGCGACCACATCAAGAAACCGCCGCTGAGCAGCTGGAGACCGAGCAGCGGAGAGCGGTTCGGCATCATGGTCAGCGGGCTGGCCCGGACGGAAACCCGCAACGTGAAGGAACGCAGCAACGTTTCGATGGTGACGTGGCCCTAGTGGAAGCGCGGGCCGGCGTTTCCGGGGACGCCGCGCGGATTCTCCGGGAATTGAAGCGGCGCCGGAATCCGGCGCAGGCGTCGGTGTTGCGCCGTTTTTTCAAGACGGGGCCGGGGGAATACGGGGAGGGCGATGAATTCTGGGGGCTGAAGGTGCCGCAGATCCGCGCGGTGCTGGCGCGTTTTCCGGGCGTTTCGCTGCCGCTGGCGGGCGAATTGCTGGAATCGCCGATCCACGAGGCGCGGTTCTTCGCCGTGGCGGCGCTGGTGCGGGCCTATGCGCAGGGGACGGTCCGGGAGCGCGGCGAGGTATTCGCGTTTTATCTTTCGCATGCGGAGCGGGTCAACAACTGGGATTTGGTGGATGCGAGCGCGCCGGGGATCGTGGGCCGCCATCTGCCGCCGGGAAAGGGGCGGCGCGCGTTGGGCCGCCTGGCGAAATCGGCGAACCTCTGGGAACGGCGCATCGCCATGGTGTCCACGCTGGCGCAGATCCGGGGGGGGCGCCTTGAAAACACCTTCTGGCTGGCGGAACGGCTGCTGGGCGATCCGGAGGATTTGATGCACAAGGCGGTCGGCTGGATGTTGCGCGAGGCCGGCAAGCGCGACGAATCCGTGCTGGAAACCTTCCTCTCGCGCTGGGCGGGCCGCATGCCGCGCACCATGCTGCGCTACGCCATCGAACGGCTGCCCCCCGGGCGGCGGAAGGCCTGGCTATCTGCCGCGAGGACATCCGCCGGCGAGGCGGTTCGCGGGCCGCGCGGCGGCGGATGCGCCGGATTTCCTTTACAAAAGCGTTTCCGTCGAGTAGAAAAATCCCCGAACTTTCAACGCGTATTGTCGTAAAACAGGAAATCCATGCAACCGATCATCAACCATCTCGTCCAGCTCCAGGAACTCATCATTGCCCGCGCCCAGCAGGAAGCCGGCATGCCGGGAGCCCAGCTGGACCAGCTGGACGAATCCATTGCCTCGCTGAAAAAGGAATTGCCTGCGGACGTCCACCTCCAGTTTTCCCGGCTGCTGCAAAAGGGGCCGTTGGCCATCGTGCCGGTGGTCAACGGGGTCTGCACGGCCTGCGGGATGACCTTGCCGGTTTCGCTGGTGCACAAGGTGCATGCGGCGGAGCAAATCTACCACTGTCCGTCCTGCGCCCGCCTGCTGTTCTACCGGGAGTCCAGCGCGCGCAACACGCGCAAATCCCCCCGCCGCAGCGATCCGCCCAAGGTGGGCATCGAGCGGTTTTCCGCAGAGACGCTGATGATTCCGGCGCTGAAGGGCGCGGATCGCGACGCCGTTTTGGCCGAGTTGTGCCGGAAATTGGCGGACGAGGGGTTCGTGGACGATGCCGGCAAGCTGCTGGATGCCGCGCTCAAGCGCGAGGCGATCATTTCGACGTCGGTGGAGAACGGATTGGCGTTTCCCCACGTGCGCTGCATCGAGGGCGGGGCCTTGACGTTGGCGCTGGGCCTTGCGCCCAAGGGGGTCAAGTTCGACCATCCGGCGGGGAAGGCCAACACGCGCATCGTGTTTTTCATGGTGATTCCCACGGCGGCCAGCGCCTTCTACCTGAAACTGCTTTCCGGGCTTTCGCAGGTGTTCCAGAAAGCGGAAAACCGCGACAAGCTGTTGGAGGCCGACACGCCCGAAAAACTGTGGAAAGCCTTGGTCAAGACGACGCGGCTCGCCATCCAGTAGGACGGTTTTGTCCGAGGGTTCGCGCAAAACGAACCTGAAATTTACCGGCTCCGAATCCAATTCGAACGCGCATCCCGCACCATGCCATCGAACAATGGAGCGTGGCGAAGGGTCGCCGCCGGGAGCATGGAAAATGGCCAAGGGCATCGTCAAGTGGTTCAACCAGGAAAAAGGCTTTGGATTTATCGAGCAGGATGGTTCGGGGACGGACGTCTTCGTGCATGTCAGCCAAGTCGCGCGGGATGCGCTCCGGTTGTCCGAGGGGGACCGCGTCGAGTTCGACGCCGAGGAAATGGCGAATGGCCTTCGCGCCCGAAACATCTGCAAGTTGGATTTGACGTCTGTCGCGGAATAGGTTGCCCTATTCCGAAATGGACAACCGACGCAATCTGGTGCTGATGGGATTCATGGGGACGGGGAAGAGCGCGGCGGGCCGGCGCGTGGCGGCCTTGGCCAGGGCGCCTTTCCTGGAAATGGACGCCGAACTGGCGCGGCGGGCCGGAAAATCCGTTGCGCGGATTTTCGCGGAAGAGGGGGAAGACGTTTTCCGGCGGATGGAGTCGGCGCTGGCCGAGGAATGGGGCCGGGGCTCGGGGGCGGTGATTTCCTGCGGGGGCGGGGCGGCGCTGCGGGAAGAGAACCTGCGGGCGCTGGGGGCGAACGGGGTGTTGGTTTGCCTGACGGCGCGGCCGGAGGTCATCCAGGCGCGCACCGCGCGATCCCGGAAGCGGCCGCTGTTGGCCGTCGAAGATCCGTCGAAGAGAATCCGCGATTTGCTGGCGGAGCGCGCGCCGTTCTACGCCAAGATTCCGATCCAGATCGATACGTCCGACGCCGACGTCGACGCGTTGGCCGAGCGGCTGCTCGACGCGTGGGCGGCGGGAAAATAGCCGCGCCGCCGTTTCGGGTGTCGTTTCGGGTTGGGTTGCGCGGGGAGATGGGGCATACTGGTTTTCCATGTGGCGGTACGTGGCCAGAAGACTGTGGCAGGCGATTCCGACGGTGGCCGGGGTCGTGCTGGTCACGTTCGTCTTGTTCAACGTGGTCGGCGGCTCGCCGGCGGCGATGGTGCTGGGGCAGAACGCGGGGGCGCGGTCGCTGGCGGAATTCGACGCCGCGCGGGGATACGACAAGCCGCTGTTTTTCGGCAACTGGACCCGGACCCGCGCGCTGGAAGCCGTAAATTTCGGGGAGGCGCCGCCGAGCGTGCGCGCCCAGTGGGGCGCGGATGAAAGCGGGTGGTTGCGGCTGGAGGCGGGGCAAGCGTTGGAGATTCCCTGGGCCTTTCCGCTGCCGTCCGGGGAACGCTGGCGCCTGACCGTCGAAGGCCGGGGGGACGGATTTCCGCACGGCGGGAATCGTCCCGCCCCGGCCTGGATACGGGAATTCGGCAGCGGGGAGCCGCCCGCGTTTCGCGCGGAGGGGGGGGGCGCGGAAATCAAAAGCGTACGGCTGGAGCGGGCGACGCGGCACTTTTTCGACAGCCAGTTTGCGCACTACGTGGGCCGCGTGCTGCGGCTGGACTTCGGCACGAGCACCAGCCTGAACCAGCCGGTGCGGCGCCTGCTGAAGGCCGGTCTCGGGCCGAGTCTGGCGCTGACGGTGCCCATTCTGGCCGTGGAACTGGCCGTCAGCCTTTCGCTGGCGCTGTTGTGCGCGTATCGGCGCGGTTCGTGGCTGGACCGGAGCCTCGTCGCGGTCTGCGTGGCGCTGATGAGCGTGAATTATCTGGTCTGGATCGTTTTCGGCCAGTTCGTGCTGGCGTACAAGCTGGGGTGGTTTCCCGTGTGGGGATTCGAGTCGTGGCGGAATCTCCTGTTGCCGGCGCTGATCGGCGTGGCGACGGGGCTCGGCGTGAACGTGCGGTTCTATCGGACGATTCTGCTGGAGCAGATGAACAAGGACTACGTGCGCACGGCTTTCGCGAAAGGGCTGGGCGAGGGGACGGTCCTGTTCAAGCACGTGCTGAAGAACGCGCTCGGGCCGGTGATCACCAACGTGGCGCTGGCGTTGCCGTTCCTCTACACGGGCAGCCTGCTGCTGGAGGGTTTTTTCGGCATTCCGGGGTTGGGATACCTGAGCTTGAACGCCATCCATTCGTCGGACGTGGACGTGGTGCGCGCGGTGGTGCTGGTGGGGGCGTTGCTGTTCACGGCGGCGAACATCCTGGCCGACGTCGCGCTGGCATGGGTGGATCCGAGGGTCAAGCTGTCATGAACGCCGGAGCGGACAGCCGGGAAGAGGCGCGCGCAGGCGCGTCGTTTGGGCGCGAGGCGTGGCGGCGGGTTTGGGCCAGCCGCGCCGCGCGCGCCTGCCTGGGCGTGCTGGCGGTCTTCGCTCTCGCGGCGTTGTGGGGCGAAGCGGCGAACGCGTGGTATGCGTGGCGGGATGCGACGCCGCCGTGGCAGATGCAGGACCTCGGCGCCCGCTACCTGTCGCCGTGCGCGGCGCACTGGCTGGGAACGGATGGGTTGGGGCGCGACGTGTTTTTGCGGCTGGTGCAGGGGGCGCGGATCGCATTCCAGGTGGGCGTGGTCTCGTCGCTGATCGCGATTCCCCTCGGCGTGCTGCTGGGATGCCTCGGCGGATATTTCGGCGGAAAGACGGACGATTTCGTGATCTGGCTTTCGACGACGTTCGCGTCGATCCCGGGGCTGCTGTTCGTGCTGGCGATCGCGATGGTGGTGGGCAAGGGGTTGCTGGGCGTCTTTTTGGCCATCGGCCTGACGACGTGGGTGGGGGTTTGCCGGCTTGTTCGCGGGGAGGTGCTGCAGCAGAAGAGCCGGGGCTACGTGCGGGCGGCCCGGGCGCTGGGGTTCTCGCACGGGCGGATCTTGTTCCGGCACATCCTGCCGAACGTGATCCACGTGGCGCTGGTGACGTTCACGCTGCGGTTTCCCGCGGCGATCGGCACGGAGGTGTTCCTGAGCTTTCTGGGCATCGGGGCCCAGGGGGAACCGAGCTGGGGCACGATGATTTCGTCGGCGCGCCTGCGCCTGTGGCAGGGCATGTGGTGGGAACTGGCGGCGGTGACGGCGGCGATTTTCGCCGTGGTCCTGGCGTTCAACTTGCTGGGGGACATTCTGCGCGATGCGCTGGATCCGCGCCTGCGCGCCGCGCAGGATTGAGCCGGTCGTTTTCCGGCGAGCGATTCCGCCGTTTGTTCGTATTCGGTTAAGCGCTGGAAAAGGCTGGTTTCCCGCGCGATTAGGCGATATCCTTTGCGCATAGGAAAACGCCTTTTTGCGGAACCCGATGAAGCGATCATTTCTGAGTGGATGGTGCCTGGCCTTGGCGGCGCTGGGGACGATGGCGGCGGAACCGGAGGCGCCGGCGGAGACGGGATTCGCGGCGACGGCCGAAGAGCAGGCCTTTTTGGCGGAGCATCCGGAAATCCACGTCGGCGTGATGGACGATTTTCCGCCGATCCATTTCACGGACGGCGAGGGGAAGCCTGCGGGACTCGGGGTGGATTTGCTCGACGAGATGAACGCGATGCTGGGGGGCGTTCTCCGGATTCGCGCGGGGCGTTTCCACGAACATCTCGACCAGGCGAAGAACCGCGAATTGGATGCGGTGATGGACGCGACGCCGCGGCGGGAAGCCGGGGAATATTTGGTCTTCACGCGGCCGTATCTGGAGATTCCGCACGTGATCGTGGGGAAGCGGGACGCGCGCTACTACCGCACGGCGCAGACGCTCTCCGGCAGCACGGTAGGGCTGGAAAAGGGTTCCGCCAACGCGGAATGGTTCCGGGAAAACTTCCCGAAGGTGCGCATCCGGCTTTACGATTCGACGCGGGAGGCGCTGGACGGCGTGGCCCGCGGCGAAACGGTGGCCTACGTGGGGAACCGGGCGGTGGCGACCTATCTTCTCGAGCAGGAAATGCTGACCAATCTGCATCTGCAGGGGCGGTTGCGGGATCATCCGGCGGCGCTGACCCTCGGCGTGCGCAAGGACTGGCCCGTAGCGGCGGCGCTGCTGGACCGGGCATTGGAAGCGGTGTTGCGGACGAAAGGCCGAGCCATCCAATCCAAGTGGTTTGCCGTGGCCAGCCACGTGGGGGGGGCGTTCGAGCTGAAGCCGGAGGACCAGGCGTGGCTGCAGGAGCACCCCGCGATCCGAATCGGCATCATGAACGATTGGCCGCCGATGGACTACGTGGACGAAGCCGGGCGGGCCGGCGGCATCGGCGTGGATTTCATCGAGCTGCTGAACGAGCGCCTGGCCGGGCGGATCGAGATCGTGCCGGGCGCCTGGTCCGCCGTTCTCGAAGACTGCAAGGCGGGACGCCTGGACGCGGTGATGGACATTACGCCGCAACCGGATCGCGAGGCGCATTTCCGGTTCACGAAGCCGTACGCGAACATTCCCCACGTGATCGTCGGGCGCAAGGGGGGGGAGTATTTCGATTCGTTTGAGAGCCTGAACGGCCGGACGGTGGCGGTGGAGGCGGCCTTTTTCGTCGGGCCGTACCTGCGCGACCGCCACCCGCGGATCCATCTGGCGGAATATCCCGCGACCCGCGACGCGCTGGCGGCGGTTTCGTCGGGGCGCGCGGACGCCTACGTCGGCAGCCGGGCGGTGGCGACGTGGCTGATCGCCCGGGAACTGCTGTCGAATTTGCAGATCCAGGGCACCGTGCGGGAAACGGCCTCGGTGAACGCCATCGGGGTCCGCAAGGATTTGCCGCAGCTTCATTCCATCCTGGACGCGGCGCTGGCGTCGCTCTCGGCGGCGAGCGTCCAGGATATCTACGAGCGGTGGGGCGGCGCGGGCTGGAGCCAGACCGCGGAGCTCTCCTGGATCGACCTGTCGCCCCAGGAAAAGCAATGGCTGAACGAGCACCCGGTGATTCGCGTCGGCAGCAATCCCCGCTGGGCGCCGCTGGAGTTCGGCGATGCCATCGGCGCGCCCCGGGGCATCGCGTACGAATATCTGGAGCGGTTCGGGCGGGCGCTGGGCGTGACGTTCCGGTACGTGCCGATTCCGTCCTGGCGGCAGGCGCAGGCGAAGCTCCGGGAAGACGAAGTCGAGCTGTTGACGTCGCTCAACAAAGCCAGCGCCCGGAAAGTGGACATCGAGTTCACGCCGCCGTACCTGTCGTTGCCGACGGCGGTTTTCACCCGAGAGGACGTGCCCTACGTGGGGCATGTGTCGCAGCTGGAGGGCCGGAAGGTGGGGGTGGTGCTCGGCTACGGGATGGAGGAGTACCTGCGCGCCCATGCGCCCGGCGTCCGGCTGGAACCCGTCAAGGACACGCCCGAGGCGCTGAAGATGGTGGAGTCCGGCGAACTGGACGCCTATGCGGGGAATCTGCTGGTGACGAGCCAGTACATCCGGCAGGGGGGGCACGCCCGGCTCAAGGTGGGCGGGGATTTGGATTTCGTCTACCAGCCGGCCTTCGCCGCGCGCAAGGACCTGAAGATCCTGGCCCAGATTCTGGCCAAGGCGCTGGCGGGCGTGGGGGATTCCGAAAAGAACGCCATCGCCAACAAGTGGATGAAGGTCGCCTACGAACAGCGCATCGACTACCGGAAACTCTACAAGTACGCCGCCGGAACGCTGGCGCTGATGGGACTGTTTTTCTACTGGAACCGGCGGATGGCCGCCGAAATCCGCCGCCGCAAGGCCGTGGAGGCCTCGTTGCGGAAGAGCGAAGAGGCGCTGGTGGCCGCCAACAAGGAGCTGGAGGCGTTTTCCTATTCGGTGTCCCACGATTTGCGCGCGCCGCTGCGGCACGTCTCCGGCTTCGTGCAGCTTCTGCAGGCCAACGCCAAGGGAAAACTGGACGAGACGGGCGTTCGATATCTGGAGGTCATCTCCGGCGCGGCCAAAAAGATGGGGGAACTGATCGACGACTTGCTGTCGTTTTCGCGCACGGGCCGGGCCCAAATGCACGTGGAGCCGGTGCCGCTCGGGCCGCTGGTGGACGAATGCCGGCGCGAACTGGAGCCGGAGACGCGCGGGCGGACCATCGACTGGCGGATCGGGGACTTGCCGGAAGTGGAGGGGGACCGGGCGTTGCTGCGCCAGGTGCTGGCCAACCTTCTGGGCAACGCGGTGAAGTATTCCCGCAAGCGCGAGGCCGCCCTCATCGAGGTGTCGGCCCGCCGGGAAGGGAATGAAATCGTCGTGTGCGTGCGCGACAACGGGGCGGGATTCGACGTGAAATACGCCGACAAGCTGTTCGGCGTGTTCCAGCGCCTGCACACCGAAGCGGAGTTCGAAGGCACGGGCATCGGGCTCGCCAACGTGCGCCGCATCGTGGTGCGCCACGGGGGGCGGACGTGGGCGGAAGGCGAAGTGGACAAGGGCGCCGCGTTCTATTTCTCGCTGCCGGCGGGACCGCCGGAACCGGACAAGGAGGACCAGCCATGATCGACCGATACGTCCTGCTGGCGGAGGACAATCCGAACGACGCCGAATTGACCATCGCCGCGCTGCGGGAAAGCAAATTGGTCAGTCCCGTCGTCGTGGTGCCCGACGGCGCCGAAGCCCTCGATTTCCTGTACCGGCGGGGCAAGTACGCCGGGCGCAAGAACGGCCCGCCGGCGCTGATCCTGCTGGACCTGAAGATGCCGAAGATGGACGGGCTGGAAGTGCTCCGCGCCATCAAGACGGATGCTCAATTGCGCCTCATCCCCGTGGTGATGCTGACCTCGTCGCGCGAGGAGGCGGACCTGACGCGGAGCTACGCCAGCGGCGCCAACTCCTACGTGGTCAAGCCGGTGGAATTCGACGAATTCATGCGCACGGTGCGCGACCTCGGCCTGTTCTGGGGCCTGGTCAACGAACCGTCGCCGCTGCCCCCCGAAACGGGTCCGGAAGGAACCGCCAAGGGCGCCGGAAGTCCATAGCCGCCCGGAAAGACGACCCGCCATGTCCGCCGACCCCACTGCCTCCGCCAAGCCGCTGAAAGCCCTCGTGATCGAGGATTCGGAACTCGACGCGCTTTTGCTGCTGGAACAATTGAAGGCGGGCGGCTACGCCCCCGAATCCCTCCGCGTGGACAACGCGGAGGATCTGGCGGCCGCGCTGGGCAGCCAGACATGGGACATCGTGTTTTCCGACCACAACATGCCCCGGTTCAGTTCCACGGCGGCGCTGAAAATGGTGAGGGCTTCGCTTCCCGACGTGCCTTTTTTGATCGTGTCCGGAGCGATCGGGGAGGAAGCGGCGGTGTCGGCCATGAAGGCCGGCGCCCAGGATTACCTGATGAAGGGAAACATGGCCCGGCTCGTCGCCGCAGTGGATCGGGAACTGAAAGACGCGGAAGATCGCCGCGCCCGCAAGGCGGCCGAACGCGCGCTGCTCGCGCAGGAAGAGGAGTTCCGCCTTGCGCGCGAAATCCAGCAGAACCTGTTTCCGGCCGGCGCGCCGGCGCTGGCGGGCTACGACGTCGCGGGCGCGTCGTGTCCGGCCACCGCGGCCGGCGGCGACTATTTCGATTTCATTCCCGCGCCGGGCGGAGACCTGTTCGTCGTGGTGGGGGACGTCACCGGCCACGGCCTGGGTCCGGCCTTGCTGATGGCCGATGCCCGCGCGTATTTGCGGGCGCTGGTGCTCTCCGGCCTGGCGTTCGAGAACATTTTGGCGCGCGCGCGCCATCTGCTCATCGAGGATCTCGGCGACGACCACTTCATCACCCTGTTTTTCGCCAAGCTGGACCCCGTCGCCGGCGCGTGGACGTTCATCAATGCCGGCCATCCGCCCGGCTACGTGTTGGATGCGGAGGGCCGCGCGAAGTCCGACATGATGCCGAATACGCCCGCGCTCGGCATCGATCGCGAAGAGGAGGGGCTTTCCGCAACGACGCTTGTTTTGGATAAAGGAGATCTGATCCTGCTGCTGTCCGACGGCATCTTCGAAGCCCGTTCGCCCGAGGAAGAGGAATTCGGGGAGTCGCGGATGCTGGAAATCGTGCGGCGCGAGCGGGAGCGTCCCGCGGCCGAAATCATCCGCGTCTTGATGGACGAGGTTCGCCGGTTCGTCCAGACGGAAGCGCTGCAGGACGACATGACCCTGGTGGTCGTCAAACGCCTCCGGGCCGGGTGAGGACGACGATGCGGCGGCGAACGGCGTGGGCGGGCCGGTGGATTTTCCGGGGTTTGCTGCTGGCGGGCTTGGCGGCGGCGGCGGTTGCGCAGCCGCCGGCGCCGGAAAGGTCCGCCCCGTCGGAACGCGCGCCCGAAATCCGCCTCATCGAGCCCGGCCGCGACGATCCCGCCCTGAAGCGCATTGCGTTCAAGCGCACGAAGCTGCCCGCCAAATACCAGCGCCGCCGCCGCAATTTCGCGTGGGCGGTGGCGAAGATCGACGGCCTCGACAAGACGGAATATTTCGCCCACAGCGGCATCAAGCGGCCGAAAGACGTCGAATCCGCTCCGTCCGAAGACGTCGAAGGCATTTCCTTCCAGCGCAAAAAAGGGCGCTTTGAAGTCCTGTGCGTGAACCACGACGACGTGGTCGACGGCCCGGGGTGTTTTCCCCGGTTCGCCGACACGGAATACAAGATCATCGAGGATATCGCGTCCCGCCTGCCGGATCCGTCCGTTACGGGACGCGTGCGCATTTATACCGATCTCTATCCCTGCGCCAGTTGTCGGCACGTGATGCGGCAATTCCTCAACGTTTATACCAACGTCCGCATGCAGGTCCTTTACCGGGATCGCGAATAGCCGTTCCCCGGCGCCCGGAAAACCGCCGGCGTAACAGGAATTTAACCCATGTCCGTTTGATGCCTTCCGCAACCGCAGTATCGTTGGGAGTGGCGGTGGAGGTCGCTTCACCCCAACGGTTTCGCGGACGCGTGTCCGCCGGCCGCGCGGAAAGCGCTCTCTTCCCGACCGGGAGAAGAGGTCGGCATGAAAACGAAATTTTCGCTGGCGGCCTGTGGGATGGGGGTTTGGGTTCTGTTCGCGGGATTATCCGAGGCCGGGCCTTCGTTGCCGGTGCCGAAGCCGCCGGTGCAATCGGCGGCGCTGCTGACGGGGCCGGGAGTCGATCCGGCCGCCACCAACGGCCAGTGGTTCATGGATGCCGGCGGAATCGAAACCGTGCGGACCAACGAGTTCCACGACGAAGTGTCGGGGGGGCTCGGCGCCAACGCCATCACCGGCTACGTGGACAGCATCGTCTATCAGGGCGGGCCGGGAACGCCCATTCAGGGATTCAGCATCCAGGCCACGATCCACAACGACACGACCTTGGAGGCGGGCTGGGGGCCGGGCGCCAACAGCCACGGCGAGTCCCGGCCACGGGATCTGAGCGAGAACCCCTACGTCGGTCCGCTGGTGGACGTCAAACTTGCGGCGGAATTCGCCATCGGCGACACCAACAAGCTGCCCGTCGGGTTCAACTATCCCGCTGGTCCCTATCGCGAAGGCGAGTCGCCTTTCATCGAGGCGGTGAACGAGGACCAGTGGGGCTGGTATTGCTGGAATCCCGAGGATCCGGATCCGGAGCACAAACCCTCCGGCGGCTATTTCGTTCCGACCTGGGATTTCGGGACCATCCCGCAGGGGCAATCGGCCACTAGGCAGCTGACGTTCGTGGTCGTTCCACCGGGACTCCAACCCTCCGACCCGCGCTATCTGGCCATCGTCGCCTCGTACACAAGCACCAACGACGTCCTGCTGAACCGCAGCCAATCGCTGAAGATCAGCACGTGGATCGACGACCTCGCCCTCGATCTGGGTTCCCCGATGGAAGAGCCGCCGCCTTTGCGCCTGAGCGACGTCTCCGTGTTCCACAATCCGTACCTAGAGGAGGAAGAACAACTGGACTTCGGCGACGCGCCGGATCCGACCTATCCCACCTTGCTGGCCAGCGACGGCGCGCGGCATACGGTCGTTCCCGGCGTCTATCTGGGCGCGCTGATCGATGCGGAAGCCGACGGCCAGCCCAATGCGGGCGCCACGGGCGACGACATGGCCAATCTCGCCGATGAAGACGGCGTGGCATTGCCGCCCCAACTGTATGTGGGATTGGTCAGCACGGCGCAGGTTGCCGTTTCGACCTTCGGCTATCTCACGGCTTGGATCGATTACAACGCCAACGGAAGCTGGGAAGGCACGGAACGAATTTTCGGAGCGATGGTCGTGACGGCGGGGGTGAACAACCTGATCTTCACCGTGCCGCCGGGGACGCCGCCGGGAGCCGCCTATGCCCGGTTCCGCTATACCACTCAAATGGGCGCGTTGCTTCCGACCGGCGCCGCGCCCGACGGCGAGGTTGAGGATTGCCATGTGACGATCCTGCAGGAGGAAGAAGAGGACTTGGACTTCGGCGACGCGCCGGACGTGCCGTATCCCACCTTGATCGCCAACGACGGCGCGCGGCACGGGGTCGTTCCCGGCGTCTATCTGGGTGCGCTGATCGATGCGGAAGCCGACGGCCAGCCCGATTCCACGGCCACGGGCGACGATCTTGCCAACCTGGCCGACGAGGACGGCGTGTCGTTCCTGAACAATTGGGTGGCGGGACAGGTGGCCACGGTGCAGGTTGCGGCTTCGACGTCGGGCATCGTATCGGCGTGGGTGGATTTCGACGCCAACGGCAGTTGGGGCGACTTCGGCGAAAACGTGCTTGCGGGCGCGCCGGTCGTGGCGGGCGCCAACGTCATGGTCGTCAACGTGCCGGCCAGTTCCAGCACGGTTTCGACCTATGCCCGGTTCCGCTTCACCACGCTGCCGGTTTTCATGATGTACACCGGCCTCGTGGCGAACGGCGAAGTGGAGGACTACGCCTTGGTCGTCTATCAGGCAGAAGAAGAGGTCCTCGACTTCGGCGATGCCAACGACAGTGCGGGCACTCCGGGCTATCCGACGCTGCTGGCCAACAACGGCGCGCGGCATGCCGTCGTTCCCGGCGTTTATCTCGGCGCGGCCATCGATGCCGAACCGGATGGCCAGCCCGACGGCACGGCCACCGGCGACGACAACAATCCGCCGCTGGGCATCGACGACGAGGACGGCGTAGCGCTTCCCGCGACGCTGTATGCCGGTTCAACGGTTCCGGTACCGGTGACCGCGTCGGTCGCCGGTTTCCTCAACGCCTGGATCGACTGGAATGCCGACGGCGACTGGCTGGATGCCGGCGAGCAGGTGTTCGCCAACCAGCCGCTGGGGGCGGGACCCAATCTGCTGCCGCTGCCGGTTCCGGTGCCGCCGGCGCTTTCCGCCGGAAGCCCGCACACCCGCTGGCGCTATACCACGAATGCCGTGGTCCTTCCCGGACCGACCTTCGTCGGATGGATGGACAACGGCGAGGTGGAAGACTACGAAGTCCGGCTGGAGTCGGTGGATTTCGGCGACGCCCCGGATCCGCCGTATCCGACGCGGCTGGCCAGCGACGGCGCCCGGCACCGGACGAGCACCGCCTATTGGCTGGGGGCAACGGCGCCCGATACCGAGCCGGAGGGACTGGCGGACGTCCAGGCGCTGGGCGACGACAACGACAACGTCGACGACGAGGATTGGGTGGCCGTGGCGGCGACGCTGGTGCGCGGTTCCAATAAAACGATCACGGCGTACGCGTCCACCAACGGGTTCCTGAACGTCTGGGTGGATTTCAACGCGGACGGCGACTGGGCCGACGGCGGCGAACGGGCGGTGGCGGACTGTTCGCTCACGGCCGGCAGCAATGCGGTCGTCATCGCCGTGCCGGCGGATTCCGCGGTGGGGCCGACGTTTGCCCGCGCGCGGTTCTGCAGCGTCGCCGGCGGCAGCTACGTTGGCCTCGCCTCCGACGGCGAGGTGGAGGACTACGCCGTCACGATCTACCAGAACGGTCCCGACACCAACCACTTCACGATCACCAACGTCGCGCATTCCGCCGCGAACCAAACGACGATTTGGTGGGTGGGCGCCACCGACGCGGTCTACGAGACGCAGTTCATTCTCGATCTGCCCAGCACCGCCAGCCCGCCCTGGACGGCGTGGGGCGCACGGGTGACCGGGCCCCCGCTAACGCAGGCCGATACCAACGCGGGCAACACGGCCAAGCACTACCGCGTCGTGGCGCCATATGCGCCGCCGCCGCCGTAGCCGTTGGGCGGCGCGCCTCCGCAAGGATGAAAAAAAACCGCCGCCCGTTTTGCGGGCGGCGGCGGGGGAACGAAGTTCCGAGGATCAGTCGATCTTGATGGCGCTGACGGGGCAGCTGCCGGCGGCTTCCGTGGCGGAGGCTTCGGCGGCGGCGGGAACGACGTCGCCCTTGGGATGGGCCAGGCCGTCGTCGCCCAGGGCGAAGACATCGGGGGCGATGTCGCAGCAAAGGGTGCAGCCCGTGCAGATGCTGAGGTCGATGGTTGCTTTCATGTGTGTTTCCTTTCCGTGTTGTTTTTCGATGGGTGGGGCTACCAGTTTTCGCCGAGGAGTTCGAAGTGGGCTTGAGGATGCAGGCAGGCGGGGCAAAGTTTGGGGGCTTCCTTGGCCTCGTGGAGGTAGCCGCAGTTGATGCAGCGCCAGACGACGACGCCGTCGCGCTTGAACACGCGGCCTTCGGACAGATTCTTCCACAGGTCGTTGTAGCGCTTCTCGTGCTGTTTTTCGGCGTTGCACACCTTGTCCCAGAGGACGGCGATTTGCTCGAAGCCTTCCTCGCGGGCAACGCGGGCGAATTCGGGGTAGAGAACGGTCCATTCCTCATGCTCGCCGCCGGCGGCGGCCTTGAGGTTGTCGAGCGTCGAGCCGACGACGCCGGCCGGATAGGCGGCCGTGATTTCCACCATGCCGCCCTCGAGGAAGCTGAAAAAGCGCTTGGCGTGTTCCTTTTCCTGGTCGGCGGTCTCTTCGAAAATTTTCTGGATCTGGACGAGGCCTTCCTTCTTGGCGGCGGACGCGAAGTAGGTATAGCGGTTGCGGGCCTGCGATTCTCCGGCGAAGGAGGCCAGCAGGTTTTTTTCCGTACGGGTGCCTTTGATGCTCTTCATGGGTTGCTCCTGGGTGGGGGGGGGCGAAGCCCCGGGTTCCGAAATCGTCAGGCATTTTCCTCGGGGACGGGGGGGGGAGTCAAGGCGGGAACGGGGCCTTCCTTGAAGACGCCCATCGCGCGGAATTTGTCGTAGCGCTGGTCGAGAAGCTGGCGGGGGGAGAGTTTCTTGAGCTGGGCGAGATTCTTGAGAATGGCGGTTTGGACGGCTTCGGCCGCGGCTTCGGGGTTGGCATGGGCGCCGCCCATCGGTTCGGGGATGATTTCGTCGGCGATGCCGAGTTCGACGAGGTCGGGGGCGGTGAGTTTGAGGGCGGCCGCGGCGGTGTCCGCGTGCGACCGGTTTTTCCAGAGGATGGCGGCGCAGCCTTCGGGGGAAATGACGGAGTAGTAGGAGTGCTCGAGGATGAGGATGCGGTTGGCTACGCCGATGCCGAGGGCGCCGCCGGAGCCGCCCTCGCCGATGACCACGGCGAGGATGGGAACGGCGAACCGGAACATTTCGCGGAGATTCACGGCGATGGCCTCGGCGACGTGCCGCTCCTCGCTTTCGATTCCGGGGAAGGCGCCGGGCGTGTCGATGAAGCAGACGATGGGGACGTTGAACTTGGCGGCGAGGCGCATCAGCCGGAGCGCCTTGCGGTAGCCTTCGGGAAAGGGGCAGCCGAAGTTGCAGGCGAGGTTGCTCTTGGTGTCGCGGCCCTTCTGCGTGCCGATCACCATGACGCGCTCGTCGCCGATCCATCCGAGGCCGCCGACGATGGACAGGTCGTCGGAGAGCAGCCGGTCGCCGTGGAGTTCGGTGAAATCCTTCACGAAGGCGGCGATATAGTCGCGGGTATAGGGGCGGCGGGGGTGGCGGGAGACCATGACCTTTTGCCAAGGCGTCAGCGCGGCATAGATGGCGCGGCGGGTCTCGGCCAGCTCGGATTCAAGGCGGGCGACGTCGAGCGGGGCGTCGATGCCTTGCTCCCGGGCGGCGCGCCGGAGGCCTTCGATCTTGTTCTGGAGATCGAGGAGGGGTTTTTCAAACGGGAGGGTATATGCCGCCACGGGGGGATGTTCCTTATTCGACGACGGTGACGAGGGTGCCTTTGGGCAGGATGGTGTAGAGCTCTTCGATGTCGGCGTTCAGCAGGCGGACGCAACCCGCGCTGGACTGCTTGCCGATGGAGTCGGGGTCCCACGTGCCGTGGAGCCCGTAGCCCGGCAGGTCGAGGGCGAGCCAATGGGTGCCCAGTTCGTTTTCGGGATCGCCGTAGGGGATGGCCCTGCCGCCGGGCTTGTGCCAGACGGGGCGCTCGATCTTGTCGGTGATCTTGAACGTGCCGGCGGGCGTCTTGGCGTTTTCGCCAGTGCTGATGCGGTAGCGCTTGAAGAACTTGCCGTCGAGGGCGACCACGAGGTCGTTGCGGGATTTGCTGGCGGTCAGGGCGAACGCGTAGCGGTTGCCGTCGAGCAGGCGGAGAGTTTCCCCGACGCGGATGTTGGCGCCCTGGATGTTGTTGGCCTTGGCGATCAGCGCGACGGGCGTATTGAAGGTGGCGGCCAGCTTGCCGAGGTAGTCGCCGGACTGGACGACGTATTCGACTTTTTCGGGCATCGGCCGCTGGGAGGCCAGCAGGGGCATGGCCAGGTCGCCCAGGAAGGATTCGATCTGCGCATCGCCGGGACGGGCCGCCAGCGCATCGAGCGCGGCTTGGCGCGCGGCTTGGGGGTCGCCCGCCTGCAGGCGTTCGCGGGCCTGGGCCAGGAGCTGGTCGGCGTCGCCGGGGGCCGCGGCCGTCGCCGGCGCGGCGGGCTCGGGAGCGGGAGCCGCCGGGACAGAGGTCGCGGGGGGCGCTTCGGCCGGAACGGGGACGGTGGGGACGGGGGCCGGCGCCGGGGGATCCGCCACGGGGATGGGCAAGGGCATTTCCGGCATGTGCACGGGAGGAATTTCGGATTCGATGGGCGCCTCGGGAAATTCCACGGGCGGCGCGGGTTCGGCGCCGCGGTTTCCGTACCAGCGGACGAGAAACGCCGCGGCGGCGATCGCCAGCAAGACGGCGGCGACGATCAGGAGCGTCATGCATCCGGCGCGGGATTTCTCGCGCTTCATGAGATAGATGTCGGGGGGGGCGGGCGTTTGGGGTTGCATGGACGGGATTCCGGGATCAGGCCAGATTGTTGAGGTCGCGCAGGACGAGGACCATGTCGGGATAGCGGTCGTCGGGGTTCTTCGCGATGCACTTCATGACGAGGTTGGCCAGCGCGGCGGGGATGGCGGAGTTGTGCTGCCTGATGGGGACCGGCGGGGTCTTGGGATCGATTTGCGCGGCCCGGACCTGGTCGATCTTTTCGCCTTCGTAGGGTTTGTGGAAGGTGAGCATTTCGTAGCAGCAGATGCCGAACGCGTAGATGTCGGCGCGGTCGTCGGCGGTGCGGTGGATCAGGGTTTCGGGCGGCACGTAGGCGGTGGTGCCCGAGACCGTGGCGAGCTTCTTGAAGAACCGCTTGCGGGGGAGGGCGAGGTCGAAATCGATCAGCACGAGGCGCCCGTCGGGACGGATCAGGATGTTTTCCGGTTTGACGTCGAGGTGGAGGAATCCGCGCGCATGGACGTACTGGATGACGTTTGCGAGCTGGCGGATGAAAATCATGACGTTTTCGGTCAGCAGCGGTTCGCGGTAGAGGATCAGGTCGCGCAGGGTGCGGGATTCGACGTATTCCAGCACCATGTAGGGCGTCTTGCCCTTGCCCTCGTAGCCCTGCTTGACGAAGGGGACGATGTTGGGGTGCGGCTTGGGGGCGTTCAACCGGGCGATGACCTCGCCGCCGTGGAAAAAGCGCTTCTTGGCGCGGCGGTCCTTGGCCATGACGGCGTCGAGGACGCGGATGACGAATCGCGTCTGCTGCGAGTCGATCGCCACGTACAGTTTCGTCATGCCGCCGCCGGTCATCGAGCGGGTAATGGAATAGCCTGCAAATTCCTGGTTCATGGATGTTCTTTCTACCGCAGAGCAGGGGGGAAAGCAATCCCTTGTTGGCTCTAGTCGGCGGGAGGGACGGGGATGGCCGGATCGATGTCGGGCAGCGTTTCGGCGGCGGCGCGGTAGCGGTCGAGCGTCGCCGCGATTCCGCGGTCGCCCGGTGCGGCCGCAACGGCTTTTTCCTGGTATTCGATCGCCACGGCGACCAGGCCGTTGTCGAAGAGCGCCCGCGCATACGTGTCGAGGATGTTGGCGTTTTTGTACTCCGAAAGCTCCAGCGCCTTTTCCGCCAGCCGGGTGGCCAGCGGCCGGTCGCGCTGCCGGATTCCGTCGCCGGTCAGGATGTGCCAGGCGATTTCGTTGAGGAGGTCGGCATCCCGGACGTCCAGCGCCTCGATCTGCCGGGCGAGTTCGGCGGCTTGTTCCGCATCGCCGTTGTCGCCGACGGCGTCGCAGTACTTCCCGAAGACGTCCGCGAGTTTCTTCTTTTCCTGGACCTGCTGCTGCGCCCGTTCGATGCTGAACGTTCCCGCCGCGACTTCTTTCAGGAGCGCGCCCAATCCATCCATGGGGTGCCCGATCCAGGCGATCTGGCCGCGGTGCACCAGAAAGGCCGCCGGAATGCCGTTCTGGCCTGCCGCCTTCATCCAGTTTTTCGCCATGAAGCCGTCTTCCGCGTCCATGGCCACCGCGTAGCCCATCTGGTCGCCCATGTCCGCCACGAACCGGGCCACTTTTTCGCCGGCATGGTCGCCCCGTTCCCAGACGTTCATGCCGATGAAGGCGACGTCCGGGAATTCGCGGGCCATGCGGGTCAGATGGGGGATGGTGGAACGGCACGGCCCGCACCACGTCGCCCAGAATTCCACGACGTAGGCCCGGGCCGGATCGAGGCTTTCCACGGGGCCACCCTTGATCCATTTGGATGCTTTCAGCTCCGGCGCGGGGTCGCCGATGGATAGCGGGGCGGCTTGGACGGCGATGGCAAGAATGCCCCACAAGGCCACGGAGAGGATGGGGATTCTTTTCATGTCATTCCTGGTTGGGGAGATTGGGTTCGTATATGGTTGGGTCCGGTTCCGGCAGGGGGTAATCCGCGGCGGCGGCGGGGGGAGAATACACCCGGCTCCAGGCGTCGTAGAGGCCATAGACGGCGGCTTTTTCCTTTTCGGTCCACCGGGCGGTATAGCGCCCGGCATGTTCCCGGCTGATCCAGAAGTTCGGTTCGCGCGCCACCGCCGCGTTGAAGATTTTCAGGGCTTTTTCTTTCTGTCCGTCGCCCCAGTAGGCGAGCGCCAGGTGGTAATCCGCCTCGGGCGGGACGGTTTTGTCCAGTTTCAGCCAGCGTTTCCATTGCTTCGCCGCGCCGGCGCAATCGTCCAGGTTCAGGAGCGCCCAGCCGTAGTGGAGAGGGACGTTCTGGTCTTCCGGCGCGAGGCGGAGGGCGGCCTCGAAATCCTTCCGGCTGTGCTTGGCGTCGCCGACCATCGCGTAGAGAAAGCCGCGTCCGCGCAGCGACAGGACGTCGTCCGGATTCTTCTCCAGCCGTTCCGAGCAGGCGTCGATCTTGGAGCGGGACATTGGCTCGACCGGCGGCGGCGGTTGCGCGCGGGCGGGTTTTTCCTCGCGGATCCGTTCGCCTTCCGGGGCCCCGCCGTCCGCCGTCGGAACGAAGTCGTAGCACGCGATGTCCTGGCCGATCACCAGCGCCTCGACGCCTTCGCCCCCGGGGGCCAGGCGGAAGATCCAGCGGCCGCCGGCCATGCCTTGGTTCTGCTCGAGAATCACGTTTTGTCGCGCGTCCATGATCTGGAACCCGCGCCACGAGGCCGCCAGGAGCCAATCGCGGTTTTCGCCGACGGGGAGGGCGTGGATCTGGACGCTGCGGGACGGGTTGGTTTCCTCGCGTTCCCAGAGAAGTTCGCCGTTGTCCCGGAGGCACAGCCATCGTTCCCCGATGCTCCGGTAGCTGCTGCTGTTCGGCGTTTTATGGGTCACCTCGTAGAGGGTTTGGTTTCCGACCGCGAACCCCGAATCCCCGTCCCGAAGATAGACGAAATCGGGGGTGCCGTCGCCGATGCCTTCCGTCGTTTTGCGCGCTTCGGGCGGCAGCGGGATGGCGCGGACGAGGCGGCCGTCGTTCGCGTCGTGGACGTAGAGCTTGTCGCCGGATTCGAGGACCAGGTGGCGCGGCGGAATCCAGCACTCGACGCGGCCGCCGAATCCATAACGGGCGGAAGCGTCGTCCAGTTTCCGGGTCCATTTCAGGCGGAAGAAT
>JBFXHR010000035.1:0-27459 GCA_050176815.1 Kiritimatiellia bacterium | reverse complement strand
ACGGTGCGCTCTTCTAGGGTAAGATGTCGGTATTCCAAGGCCAGCCTCCTTTGTGTTGCATAGGTTCGATTGTATCGAACCGAGGCTCGGCCTTGGAACTTTCGTGCACTTCACCCTAGACACCACCAGTACGTAAAACTTGTCAGGGCTGGCGCGCGTAGGTGGCCATGAGGTCGCCCTGGGCGAGGACGTGGCCTTGCATGGCGGCGAGCAAATCCTTTTTGCGGGCCTGGGCGCCGAGGGCGAGGCGCGCATCGAGGGCGAAGACCTTGAAGTGGTAGCGGTGTTGTTGGCCGGGGGGCGGGCAGGGGCCGTCGTAGCCGGCGCGGCCGTAGTCGTTCAGTCCTTGCACGGCGTTGCCGGGGAGCGGGGCGTTGCGGGCGACGTTCTCGGGGAGCGACCGCGTTTCGGGCGCGAGGTTGAAGAGGACCCAGTGGACCCAGTCGCCGGCGGGCGCGTCGGGATCGTCGCAGAGGACCGCGATGCTTTGGGTGTTGGAAGGGACTTCGCCCCAGGAGAGCGGGGGGGAGCAGTTGGTGCAGGCGTAGCGGCCGGGGAGGACGGCGCCCATCGCGAAGGCGGCGCTCAGCACGGCGATTTCCATCATGGCGTCCTCCTATTTCCGGCCCGAAAGAATCTTGCGGAGGATGTCTTCGAGCGGGACGTCGGGGGCGATTTCGGAGGCGACGTCCTTGACCATGCGCTGGGCGTCGGCTTGCTTGTGGCCCAGGGAGACCAGGGCGAGGAGGACGTCGCGCAATTTGGCGTTGACCGGGCCGGGGGCGTGGCCGCCCGCGAGGGCCTCCATCAGATCGGCCTTGCCGAGCTTGTCGCGCATTTCGAGGACGAGGCGCTCGGCGGTTTTCTTGCCGATGCCGGAGATGCCGCCGAGGCGCTTGACGTCGCCGGCGGCGACGGCGGCCTTGAGGTCGCGGACGGAGAGGCCGGAAAGGACGGCGAGGCCGAGCTTGGGACCGATGCCGTTGACGGAGGTGAGGAGCCGGAAGGCGTCGCGTTCCTCGGCGGACGTGAAGCCGTAGAGGAGGTGGGCGTCTTCGCGCACGACGGGAACGGTAAGGAGGCGGACGCGCTGGCCGATGCCGGGAAGGCGGTCGTAGCTGCTGAGGGGGATGGCGGCTTCGTAGCCGACGCCGCCGACGGCGACGACCACGCGGGTGGGTTCCTTCTCTTCCAGCACGCCGTCCAGAAACACGATCATGTTGCCGCCTCGTTCTTCATGCGTTCGCATCCATCCGCGCAAAAACCCGCTGCGTCCAAACGGCGCCGGCGGGTTCATGCGGCTGTCCGACAAAGCGGACGTGGCCCAGGCCGTCGTTTAGGCCGTGGCCTTCTTGGCGAGCCGGGCCTTGGTCTTCAACCGCTTGACGCGGCGGTCGCGGGCCTTGCGCTTCACTCTTTTTCTCAATTGCTGTCCCATAAGGCCGCTTGTCGTATCAAATCCGGCTTTGCCAAGTCAAGCGCGGCGGATATCGGATTTGAAAGCCCGCGCGGGTTTTGGAAGAGTCCGGGCATGAAGACAAGACGGCTGTTTGCGGGGGTGGGGGTGGAAGCGACGGACCGGCTGCGGGCGCTGGTGGCGGGACTGAAGCGCGCTGGGGCGGGGGAGCGGATCCGGTGGACGCGGCCGGAAAACCTGCATCTGACGGTCGAGTTTTTCGGCGAAACGGCGGAGGAAGAAATTCCGCGGCTGGCCGCGGCGCTGGCCAAGGCGGCGGGGAAGGCGCCGGCGTTCGAGCTGGAGATCGGCGGGCTGGGAACGTTCGGAAGCCCGCGGCGGCCGCGCGTGGTTTGGCTGGGAATCGAGTCGGCGGGGCTGGTCCGACTGCACGAATGCGTGCAGGCGGCATTGCGGGAGATCGGCTGGAAACCGGACGCGCGGGAATTCGCTCCGCACCTGACGCTGGGGCGGATCGATCGGCTGAAGGAGGTCCGGCGGTTGGCGGAGATGGCGGAGCGTCGGCGCGAATGGGCGGCGGAAAAGCAGGCGGTAAAAGAGTTGATCCTGTTCGAGAGCGCGGCGGGGCGCTACGTGCCGATCGGAAGGTGGGAGCTTGGGAAAATTAAGAATTAAGAATTAAGAATTGAGAATTAAGAATGGGGGGCGGCTCGGCGGTTCTTCTCGTACCAGGCGATGGTGTCGCGGAGGCCTTCCTCGAAACCGACCTTGGCCTTGAAGCCGAAGAATTTCTCGGCGCGGGAGGTGTCGAGCATGCGGCGGGGCTGGCCGTCGGGCTTGGTGGCGTCCCAGACGATCTGGCCCTGGAAGCCGGTCAGCTTGGCGATCAGCGGCACCAGGTCCTTGATTTGGATTTCGAAGCCGGCGCCGATATTGACGGGTTCGGGGCCGTCGTAGCGCTCGGCGGCGAGGACGATGGCCTCGGCGGCGTCGGCGACGTAGAGGAATTCGCGGGAGGCGTTGCCGGTGCCCCAGACGACGATTTCGGGCGCGCCGGCGTCGCGGGCCTCGATGCATTTCTTGATGAGGGCGGGGATGACGTGGGAGGAGGCGGGGTTGAAGTTGTCGCGCGGGCCGTACAGATTGACGGGGAGGAGGAAGATGGAATTGAAGCCGTATTCCTGGCGGTAGGCCTGGGACTGGACGAGCATCATTTTCTTGGCGAGGCCGTAGGGGGCGTTGGTTTCCTCGGGGTAGCCGTTCCAGAGGTCTTCTTCGCGGAAGGGGACGGGGGTGAACTTGGGATAGGCGCAGATGGTGCCGAGGGCGACGAACTTCTCGATCCGGCGCAGGCGGGCTTCCTCGAGGAGGAAGAGGCCCATGGCCATGTTCTTGTAGTAGAACTCGCCGGGATGCTCGCGGTTGGCGCCGATGCCGCCGACGACGGCGGCGAGATGGATCACGAGGTCGGGGCGGAAATCGGCGTACATGCGCTTCACGTTCTCGTGGTCGACGAGGTCGTAGTCTTCGACCCGGGGCACGAAGACCTTCGCGCAGCCGCGGGCCTGGAGGGCGGCGGTGACGAAACCGCCGAGGAAGCCGGCGCCGCCGGTGACCACGATGCGCTTGGATTTGAGGTCGATCATATGCGGGTCTCCACTGCTGAATGTGCCTTGGAAAATAGCCGAGAAAGGCGCGAAGCGCAACGGGAATGCGCGTGCGGGAATGCGCGGACGGGCGGCAAAGGGCTTGCGCCGGGGGCGGGTTCCGGGCATGGTCTCGCCATGGAACCACCCTGCGAAGGATGGCCGGTCGGCGTGGGCGCGGCGAAGCCGGGGCCGGCGGCGCCCGCCGGGCGCGACGCCTACGTCGATTTCGTCCGCGGCCTGCTGCTGTTGTCCGTGATCCACATCCACACGGTCTATTGGTCGCTGCTGACGTATATTCCGGACGGCGTGCGCCACGCGGCCTATCTGGTGGACATCCCGATCTTTTTTTTCATCTCGGGCTATCTGTTCAAGAATCCGTCCTTCCTGGGCGCGCTCCGGAGCGCGTGGCGGCAATTCTCGCGGCTGTACCTGCAATATCTGGCGGTCACGTTTCTGGCGGCGGGCGGGATTCTCCTGTGGCTCCGGTTCGGGGAGAGCCGGACGGAGCCCCAGGTGGGCGCCGTGCTGTTCTCGGTCTTCACCCTCGATCTGCAGGGGCGGATGTGGGGCTATCTGAAAATGTACGAGGGCAACCTTTGGTACGCCCGCACGTATCTTTCCCTGCTGGCGCTGGTGCCGCTGCTGGCGGGGCCGTCGTTTTTCCGGAAGCGGCTGGGGCTGGTGCTTGCGTTTGCGTTTGCGGGCTACGTCTTGACCACCTACCACTATCCGGCGAAAACGTTCCTGCTGGTGCCGGCGGGGCAAGTGCTGTTTTACGCCCTCTTTTTCCTTCTCGGGGCGCTGGTGCGGGCCCGGGAGGCGAAAATCCGGCGGCGGGACGTGGTCTTGTCGCTGGCGCTGAACCTGGTGCTGGCGGGGCTGGTGTTCCATGCCGACGGGAACCGGCTGATCCTGTCGCCGGCCAAGTTTCCGCCGACGGTTCCGTATTTCGTCTACGCGCTGCCGCTGGTCCACGTCTTCCTGCTGGGCAAGTGGTTTTGGCGCCGGGCGAAGTGGCCGGGGATGGCGCCCATCGTCTGGGCGGGCCGGCATTCCTTCGTGGTGTATCTGGTCCAGGGAGCGGTCTGCTCCCTGCCGTTTTTCTTCGTGCGGCATCTCGGCACGGAAAATCCGTGGGCGCTCTACGCGCTGGTGTTTTCCTTCAACGTGGCCGTATCGTTCGCGCTTTCGGGGTTGTACGTGTCCGCCGCCGCTTTCGCGAAGCGGGGCTGGTCCGCCGCGGGCCGGCGCCTGGGAGGGAAACCCGCGCCGGCGGGCCGCTAGGCGTTGGAGGACGAAACGCGTTGGACGAGGGATGCCGCACGGCTCAACCATGCGGTGGCCGGGCCCAAAAGAATGGAGCCAAAGGTCGGATTCGAACCGACGACCGTCGCATTACGAATGCGGTGCTCTGCCAACTGAGCTACTTTGGCGCCAATGGACGCGGACTATGCCAAAGGGCTTGCCGCCAAGTCAAGCGCGGGGGGGCGCGGGGTTTCTTGACCGGGGGCGGGGCGGGGCGGTAGATTGCGCGCCGGATGAAGATCTGGATGTCCATGTTGGCGGTCGGGGCCGGGGGCGCGGCGGGATCCGTCTTGCGCTATGGCCTGAGTTTGGCGGGGCAGCGGTGGTCCGTTTCGTTTCCGCACGGGACGCTGTGGGCCAATCTGCTCGGGTGCCTGCTGCTGGGGGCGGTGGCGGCGCTGGCGGCCCAGACGGAGATTTTGTCGCCGTCGGCCCGGCTGTTTTGGGCGACGGGGCTGTGCGGGGGCTTCACCACGATGTCCACGTTCATCTACGAGTTGTCGGGGTTTGCCCGGGATTGGGAATACGCGGCGGCGGCGGTTTACTTTGCGGCGACCTTGGCGGGATGCGTTTTCGCGTTTGCCGCCGGGACGCTGGCCGTGCGCTGGCTGATGAAAGCATAGGAGGAGCCGATGGAAGCGCAAAGCAAGGCGGAGCTGCTGAGGATCTTCGTCGGCGAATCGGACAAGGTCCGGCATCTTCCGCTGTTCGAGGCGATCGTGCGCGAGGCGAAGGCCGCCGGGTTGGCCGGGGCCACGGCGTGGAAGGGCATCATGGGGTTTGGACCCACCACGCGGATCCGGACGGCCAAAATCCTCGATTTGTCCGCCGACCTGCCGGTCGTCGTCGAGATCACCGACGCGGAGGAAAAAATCGCGGCCTTTTTGCCGACGCTGGAGCGGCTGTTCGACGAGGGGAAGTGCGGCGGGCTGGTGACGCGGGAAAAGGTGCAAATCATCCGCTATTCCCACGGGGGCCATTAAAATCGCGTTAGGGCCCTGCGGCCGGTTGACCTTGCGGAACCCCATTTGGTAGTGTTTTCCACGATGTTTCGCCTCCGGCCTGCCGGGACGGCGAGGCAAGCGAGCCGAACAATGGCGACGAAACCAGAGTCGAAATACAAGATTTGCAAGAATTGCGGGAACCGCAACAATCCCGCCTCCGGCCGGTGCGCCTGGTGCGGCGAGCATATGGGCCGGCCAACCGACTGGTTTTCGATTTTGGCGATATTGCTGATCGCGGGGGTGCTGGTTGGATTGCTGGTGTATACGAACGTGCGGCAGACGCCGTTTCCGCGGGGAGAAAGCCGATCCGACGCCGATGGCGCCGCGGAGGCGTCCGGATTATCAGTCCCGGACGGCGAATCGGGCGCGGATCAGCAGGGCGCAGCCGAGGAGTAGGACGGCGCCGGCCGCCCACTGCGGGGCCGAAATCCGCTCGCCGAGAAAGAGGCGGGCGAGGATGGCGGTTTGGAAGGGGATGAGCAGCATGCCGCCTTCGGAGGCGATGGGGCCCATGGTCCGGATGGCGCGGTAATAGAACACGTGGCCCAGGGTCAAGCCGATCAGGGCGGACAGAACCAGCCACAGCCATTGGTCTGCCGGCAGGCGCAGCAGGGCGTGCCAGTCGCCGAACCGGAACATCAGCGCCAGCAACGGCACGCAGGTCATCAGGCTGACCAGTCCATAGGCGAGATGCGCCGGATAGGCCGACAGGTTGCGGCGGACGAACACGACGTAGAGGCCCCACGACGCGGCGAAGCCCAGCAGGACGAGCATGCCCGCCGGCGAGGTGCCGTCGGTGCCGAAGCCGTTCTCGAACATCAGCAGGAATCCGCCGAGGGCGCAGAGCAGGCCGGTCCAGAAGAGGGGCGACCGCATCAGCGGCCGTTCGCTTTTCAGCAGCCAGAATCCGAAGAGGGTGGCGAAGGGGATGGAGAGGCGGCAGCCGAAATTGAGCATCGTGGCATTGTTGAAGTAGGGCGCGGCGCCGAAGAACGCCTGGCTGGCGCAATGCGCCGCCGCGGGAACCGCGGCGGCCTTCCAGGCCGCGCGGCGGTCCGCCGGGGCGAGGCGGCGCAGGGCGCGCGCCACGAACGGCAGCCAGAACGCCGCCGCGAAGAAGTAGCGCGCGCCGTTGGCCGTCCACGGATCGATCAGGTGCGTGAAGTGCTCGAGCAGGAGGGGCACCACCGACCAGAAGAAAAGGGCGGCGAGCATGGCGGCGACGCCGAAGAGAAACGCGCGGGATGGACCAGACGGGGACATCGGGGGGCGCAGTGTACGCTCCGCCCGCCGGATGGAAAGAAAAATGGGGATTCCCCCTTTGCGTCGCTGGGCGGGAAGCGGTCTGGTCCGCTGGGTTTGATATTGGCGACGCGGAGGGGAATGTGATAGACAAAACACATGAAATACCGACTGTTTCTTTTGGTTTTGGTCATGACGGTTTTCGGCGCGGGGGAAGCATGGGCGGTACGTGGGCGCTGCTCGAATTGCGGAGCGCAGATTCGCGGGAAATATGTAACCAATCAAAAGAAGGACTATTGCTCGATGGCATGTGCTAAGTCGGACGGCGTGAAATGTTTCATGTGCGGAAAATCGCAGGTGGGAGTGGAATATTCCAAGCGGAATGATGCGGCGGGCACTGAAAGGCTCTATTGCGAAATGTGCGTTCGAAAAAATCCGTGCTTCATATGTGGATACCGTGCGGGGACGGTTGAAATCCGAGAGGGCGCCTATGTGTGCGGTGAGTGCAAGAAAAAGATGGAGCAGGCCGATCCAGCGCCATAGCCTTTGCTGGCACGAGCGGCCTGTTCAATATCTTCCGCTCTGCACCTGCGGCGGATCCAATTTGGTGAAATCTTGCGCCAGCCGATCGGCGCAGGCCAGTTCTCCGGCTAACCCGGATCAGTCCTTTGCATGTCCATCAATTCTGTAGCCGTTGAATCGACCGGGACGAGGTCGTCCCGGCTCCAAACAGCCACTGTTTCCATGTCTTTGGAGCCCCCGACGACCCCGTCGGGGGATGCGGAGCGGCCGCGGCACTCTGCAAACGGCTCAAGAATATGGTTGTGCACCTCGTGGCGGGGGGGGGGGGGCTGGGGCTAAAAATTTGGCTGTTTTCCTTGCTCCGGCGGGTTAGGATGCCGCGGTAATGTCCGATTTCAAGACATCGCACCGATTGTGGGCTCCGTGGCGCATGGAGTTTATCCGCGCGCCCAAGGAGAAGGAATGCTTCCTCTGCCGGATTCTGCGGGAGGGGGCGGGGAAAGATTCCCAGAACCTTGTTGTCCGGCGGGGGGCGGACTGCTTGCTGCTGCTGAACCGGTATCCGTACAACAGCGGGCATTTGATGGTGGCGCCGTTCCGGCACGTCGGGACGCTGGGGGAAATGACGGCGGCGGAACGGGGCGAAATGATGGACCTGGCCTGTTTGGCGGAGCGGCTGCTGGAGAAGGTGGTGCGGCCCCAGGGGTTCAACGTGGGCATCAACGAGGGGGCGGCCGCCGGGGCGGGACTGAAGGACCATTTGCACCTGCACGTGGTGCCGCGCTGGGAGGGAGATACGAATTTCATGCCGGCGCTGGGGAACGTGCGGGTGGTGCCGCAGGCTTTGGACGAGATGCATGCGGCGCTGATGGCCGAGCTGGCCCGCGGAGAGGGCTGAGGGGGGGCGGAACCGGCATGGCGGAACAAACGATCCATTTCGACAACGCGCGCGAGGCGCAGGACGTCGTCGGCCCGCGCGAGGAATACCTGCCGGCGCTGGAGTCCACCTTCGGCGTCCAGGCGGTGGCGCGGGACTTGTGGCTGAAGCTGGAGGGCGAGGCCGGGAAGCTGGCGGGGGCGTCGGCGTTCGTGGAGGGGCTTTTGCGGGCGCGGAATTCGGGGATGGCCCTGAACCGGCAGACGGTGGACTATGCGCGGAAGGCCTATGCCGAAGGGCGGGGGGCGGAACTGGAGCGGCTTTCGGCCCTGCGGGTGGACGTGGCGTCCGGCCGGGCCCCCGTGTTTCCGCGCACGTTCGGGCAGGCGCAATTTCTGGAGACCATCCGCCGGTCCGAACTGACCTTCGGGCTGGGGCCGGCGGGCACGGGCAAAACCTGGCTGGCGATGGCGATGGCGGTATCGGCGCTGCTGAAGAACGAGGTGGCGCGCATCATCCTGACCCGGCCGGCGGTGGAGGCCGGCGAGGCGCTGGGATTTTTGCCCGGCGATCTGCAGCAGAAAATCCTGCCCTATCTGCGGCCGCTGTACGACGCGCTCCACGAAATGATGCCCGCCGACGACGTGCCCGGCCTGGTCGAGCGCGGCGTGATCGAGGTGGCGCCGCTGGCCTACATGCGCGGACGGACGCTGAACCGGGCGTTCATCATTCTCGACGAGGCGCAAAACACGACGCGCGAGCAAATGCTGATGTTCCTGACGCGCCTGGGGTTCGGGTCCAAGGCCGTGGTGAACGGCGACCTGACGCAGGTGGACTTGCCGCCGCACAAGATGCCCGGCTTGCTGGAGGCGGAATATCTGCTGCGGGGGGTGCCGGGGGTGGGCGCCGTGCGCCTGACGTCGGCGGACGTGGTGCGGCATCCGCTGGTGCAGCGGATCATCGACGCCTACAAAGGCCGCGAGAAAGGCGTCGGCAACGGAGGAGGCGGCTGATGTCTTCCCAGTCCAAAAAGCGATTGAAGGGGGGGTGGAGCGGCCGGTTGGTGGCCCGTCCGGAACCGTGGCGCGGGTGGCGCGTGGCATGGAACCTGTTCCTGCTGCTGGCGATCTGGGCCGTGGGCGTGGCGTTCGTCAATCTGGGCGGTCCCCAGCGCCATACGGGGCTGGCGGAGGGGCAGCGGGCGCCCGCCACGGTGGTGGCGGCCATGGATTTCGAATGTGAAAACCTGGCGGCGACGGAACTGCTGCGCCAGCAGGCCGCCGAGGGCGTGGTGCCGGTCTTCTCCATCCAGATGGGGCCGCTGCAGGCCGCCTGGCGGACCATGGAAAAGCTGGCGGATCGCGCCTTGGCGCTGCGGCGCGACGTCGACAAGGCCGCCGCGAAGGCGGCCGACGGCCTCGTGCCGGACGCCGCGGCCGGCGCGGCGCGGGTGGAATCGGGCTTGGCCGTCGCCGCCGATCTGCTGGGCGTCTCCATCTCCGGCGCGGATTTGGCCGGCCTGTTTCCTCCGGGCAAGGAAATGGACGTGCTTTCGGCGCTGAAGGAAAGCCTGTCGGGCGTATGGATGAACGGCATCCTGTCCGATTTGGACCGCGACAACGGATTCCAAGGCCTGTCGCGGACGCCGGCCATCGATATCCTGGCGCCGTCGGAGGAGAGTCCGCCGGCTTTCCGCAACGTTTCGCTGGCCGATCTGCCCTCGATGAAAGCGGCGCTGGACGCCTACGCGGCCGAGGCCGGCCGGCGGCTCTCGGCGCTGGGCGTGGAGACGGCGGACGAAACGATCCGGGAACTGGCGCGGCCGTCGATGCGCCCCAACCTGGATTTCGACGCGCGCCTCACGGACGAGCGCCGCGCCGAGGTTTGGCGAGGCATCGCCCCGGTCAAGCTGACGGTCCAGTCGGGCACGACGCTGATGGAGGAGGGATTTCCCGTCACGGCCCAGACGGTGGAGATGATCGACGCCTACAACCGGCGGATGGCGGAGCGGGAATCGCCCCGCGACCGGCGGATGAAACAGTCGGGCGACGCCGTCTTGCTCCTGATCGTGCTGGCGATGTGCGCGGGCTGGCTGCAGGGCGCCGAGCCGGGAACCTTTTCCAAACCGAGCCGCAAGCGCCTCGTGATAGCGCTTTGCCTGCTGGCTCTCGTTCTCGCCAGTCTCTACCGCTATCTGTCGGCCAGCCTGAATTGGATTCCCACCTGGCTGGCGCCGTTCGCCGTCCCGACCACCCTGCCGACGATGCTGGCGATGCTGATTCTGGGGCCGTCGGTGGCCTTGACGGTGGGGTTGTGGAGCGGGCTGGTCTCGGCGCTGGTCTTCGGGCACAACTACGAAATGCTGGTGCTCGGCCTGGGCGGGTCGCTGCTGGCCGTCCTGCTGCTGCGGAACGCGCGCAAGCGCTCGCAGGTGATGCGCGCCGGCCTGGCCGTGGGCCTGCTCAAGGGGGTACTGGCGCTGACGATGGCCGCCATGTACCAGCATCTGCCGGGCATTTTTCTCCAGCAGGCGGGGACCGGCGTGGCCAGCGGCGTGTTCGAGGCCATTCTCGCCCTGTTGCTGTTGCCGTTCGTCGAGTGGGCGTTCCGGCACGCCACGAACATCTCGCTGCTGGAACTGACGGACATGAGCCATCCGCTGCTGCAGCGGCTGGCGCTCGAGGCGCCGGGCACCTACCACCACAGCCTGCTGGTGGGCGCCATCGGGCAGGCCGCCGCCAACCGCATCGGCGCCAACGGGCTGCTCGTGGCCGTCTGCGCGTATTTCCACGACGTCGGCAAGCTCGCCAAGCCGGAGTTTTTCAACGAGAACCAGCGCGGCGGGGAAAATCCCCACGACAGCCTGGCGCCGAGCATGAGCGCGCTGGTCGTCCAGTCGCACGTGAAGGAAGGGCTTACGCTGGCCAAGCGCTACAAGCTGCCGCTGGCCGTCTGCGAGGGCATTGCCGCCCACCACGGCACCACGCTGGCGTCCTACTTCTACCAGGTCGCCAAGCGGGCGCTGCAGGAGGCCGGGCAGACCGAGGATGCCGGCCTGGAGCAAAGCTTCCGCTACGACGGGCCCACGCCCCGCACGCGCGAAATGGCCATCCTGATGCTGGCCGACAGCGTCGAGGCCGCCTCCCGCTCTCTCGAAAAGGCGACGCCGAACCGCATCGACGAAATGGTCGAGCGTCTCCTGCGCGACAAGCTGCTCGACGGGCAGCTCGATCGCTGCCCGCTCACGCTGGCGGAGCTGCACGAGATCCGCGCGTCGTTCGTGTTCTCCCTGTCGAACATCCTGCATGGAAGGAATCCCTATCCCCGTGAACATCCACTTGCGCAACCGGCAACGGGCGCTGGCGGTGCGCCCGGCGGCGTTCCGGAAGCTGGCGAAGGCGCTGGCGGCCCGGGCGTTTCCGGCTGACCGCCCCGCGCCGTTCGGGGAGTTGGCGGTGGTGCTGGCCGACGACGCCTCCATGCCCGCCTACAAGGAGGCGTGTTTCGGCGTGCGGCGGCAGACCGACGTGGTGTCCCAGGCCTACGCAGCCGTCCCCGGCGTTTGCCCGGCCACCGCCGAACTGGTGCTCAACGCCGAGCGCGCGCAGGCGGAAGGCCGGCGCCGTCCCGGCGGCCCGGCGCGGGAATTGGCGCTCTATCTCGCGCACGGCCTCGACCATCTGGCCGGGCACGACGACGACGCGCCCGCGCGCCGCCGCGCGATGCGCCGCCGCGAAACCGCGTGGCTGGAAGCCGATTCCGCCGCCGTCCGGGGAATTCTGGGCCGATGATCCTGAAGGACGAGGCCATCGCCCTGCGGGTTTTTCCTTTCGGCAACACCTCGCAAATCGTCGTGTGGCTGTCGCGGACCTACGGCAAGCTGGCGACCCTGGCCAAGGGCAGCCAGCGGGGGAAAAGCCCGTTTCTGGGGCAGTTCGACCTGTTCTACACCTGCGAACTGCTGTTCTACGCGCGCGAACAGCGCCAACTGCACGTCCTGAAGGAATGCGCTCCGCTGGAAACGCGCGCGGCCTTCCGCGCGGATTGGCGCGCCTGCGCGGCGGCCTCCTACGCGGCCGGCGCGCTGGACCGGGCCATGCCCTTCGGCCCCGCGCCGGCAGGCCATTACCTCCTGCTGGAAGGCGTGCTCAACCAGTTGGCCGCCCGCACGCCGGGACCGGCCTTCCTGCCGCGCTTCGAGCTGCTCCTGCTGCGGGAGCTGGGGTTGCTGCCGGGCTGGGACGCCTGCGCCCAATGCCGCGCGGACCTGCGCGGCGGCGCGGTGGCGCGGCTGGACGCCGCGCGGGGCATGGCCCTCTGCGAGACCTGCGCCGCCGGGACCGGAATGCCCGTTTCCGCCGCCGCCCTCGCCGCCATCCGGCGCATGCGCGACGGCAACCTGCCGCCTTCTTTGCCCGAGCGGGTTTTCCGCGAAGTCCGGGCGGTCATGGGCGCTTTGCTGGAATACCACGCCGATTGGTCGCCCGCCGCGCGGGAAATCGCCTTCCGCGTGCTGGCCGCCGCCCCGTGAAGCCACAGGCCATCGGCCTTTGGCTGCCGAACCGCTTGCAGAATCCAGAAAAACCGCCGCGTGAGGGCACGCGGCCTACAACGGGTGGACAAAACCAACACGAGGCATTGCATGCTGTTGGCCCGGTGCCCCCACCGGGCGGACTTTTTCCTGCCCCTTTCCGCATTCAGATTTCGTTCGACTTTGCGGGGGCCGAGGGGTACGGTTGAAGCGTGGAGGCGTGTGTCTCCGCCAAACGGCGCAACGGGATGGAAATCCATGAGAAACGTAAACGGTAGGACGCGGGGATTCACCTTGATCGAGCTGCTGGTGGTGATCACCATCATCGGGCTGCTGATGGCCATCATCGTGCCCTCGATCCGCGGGGCGCTGGAGGGGGCGAAAAAGGCGCGGGCGATGTCGCAGATCGACGCCTTGGACGGGGCGATCAAGCGCTATTTCGCGGAATACGGGCGGATGCCGGTTCCGGCGGGGGGCAACGGCCAGCCGGACAAGCTGTTCACGGGCGCGGACCAGGCCCAGGTGGTCGAGATCCTGATTAACGCCGAAAACCTGGACGACGAGCTGAATCCCCGCGAGATCGTGTTCCTGGACGTCGATCCGGCGTCGTTCCAGGTGAAGACGGTGCAGGAAATGCAGTCCGCGCTGCAGGGCGGGACGCCCTACGAGGATCCGTGGAAAGATCCAGACAACCTCGGCAAACATGCATACGGCCTCATGATGGATTTGAACTTCGACGAGAAGATCGACGACGTGGGGTATGGCGAAATCCGGGCGAAGTCGGCGGTGTATTCGGGCGGCCCGCACGGCGATACGGCGGCGCCGCCCTACAAGACGTGGTAGTTCGGAAGTATTCAGGAGCCAGAACTCGGGATTCAGCATGAAAACGAAATTCGAAACCAATCGGCGGGGCTTTACGTTGATCGAGATCCTGGTGGTGATCGGGATCATCGCGGTGCTGGCGTCGATCTTGATCCCGGCGGCGGGGCATGCGCGGCGGTCGGCGCTGAAGCGCCGGGCGATGGTGGAGATGAACAGCATCAAGGTGGCCGTCATGGAATTCTACAACGACCACAAATACATGCCGTGGCCGTCCGATCCGGAAGATCCCAAGGTGGGCAGCGACATGTGGACCGGTTCGGAGGACCAGCAGGAAGGGGTGATGGAACTGCTGACGGGCAACAACTTCCTGCAAAAGGCCTACCTGCAGATCCCGGAGAAGTCGCGGCCGGCCAGCAAGCGCCTGCTGTTCCTCGATCCGTGGAGCGGCAAGGAAAACAATTTCCGGTACTACGTGATCGGGATGGACCGGAACATGGACGGCGTGGTGCTGCCGGACGATTTTCTCGGCGGCGGCGCGGCCTACGTGAAGGAAAAGGTCCTGGTGTATTCGAAGGGGGATCCGGAAGAAGACAAGGACGAGCGGGACCGGATTCTGAAGACGTTCGACGTCATTACCGAGGAATAGGAAAGGAGCCTGCGGTGAAAAAGGGATTTACGCTGGTGGAAATGCTGGTGGTGATCGCCATTCTGGGCATCCTGATGGCGATGATGGTGCCGGCGGCCGGGCTGATCATCAAGCGGACGAAGATGTCGCGGGCCCGGACGGACGCGGGCGTGGTGACGACGGTGGTCCTGAAGTACCACGCGGAATACAACCGCTGGCCCGGATTCTACAAGGAAGAGCTGGAAAACGGCGAACCCCATTTGACGGACAAGCGCTGGGTGGACGCCATGAGCCCCGCGCCGGGGGTAACAAACGTAATCAATCCCAAGCACGTGATGTTCTTCTCGCCGGGCGGCGGCGCGCTCGAAACCAACCGCGCCAGCGCCAACTTCGGGGCGTTCGTCGATCCCTGGGGCAATCCCTTCCGATACCACGTGGACCAGGAGCAGACCGAACGCATTCCGCCCCCGAGCGGGGAGGGAGAGGACATCCGGGCGCGGGCGATCGCCTGGTCGGCCGGGGAAGACGGCGATCCCGAGACGTGGGACGACAACGCGACGAGCTGGAAGTAGCCGGGACGGTCGAATGAACAACGAAACACGCGAAATGAAAACAAGCATCCCCAAGGCGGGCTTCACGCTGATCGAGCTCTTGGTGGTGATCACCATCATCGGGCTGCTGTTCGCGGTGGCGATGCCGGTGTTCGAAAACACGGGGCGGAAGAACACGGAACGGGCGGCGTACGGCGTGGTCACGGCGCTGCGGCTGGCGCGGCAGCACGCGATCAGCAAGCGGCAGTGGACGCTGGTGGTGTTTCCCAACCGGGACGGCGGCAACTACGCGGATGCGGACATCGGCAAATGCCTCCGGGGCTACGCGGTCCTGGCGGCCAAAAACAATCTGGACGGCGAATACCGGTTCGACACCACCCTGCGCGATCCCCGGGCGCAGGACATGGATTTGGAATTCGTCTCCGATTGGAAATACCTGCCGGAGGGCATCTATTTCGACGACGACAAGGAGTTGTATTGCAATTGGGTGTTCGGCGCCGAAAGTTCCGGCCAGCCCACCTACGAGGGCATTTTCGAATTTCCCATCGATCCGGCGGAGCCGGACCCGGCCAAAGGGCCGACGCGGCCAATGGGCGCGATCCTGTTCAAGCCGAACGGGCGGTCCTACAGCATGTTCGACGGCAACGCGACCGGCAAATTCTGGAGGGATACGGAATTGTATCCGGACATGGTTCCGTCCATCTACGTCACCTCCGCGAAATACTACGAGAAGGCCGGCGGCGTGCTGCCGAATCCCACCCCCATTCCGGGGACCAACACGGTCATTTGGGTGCACAACAAGACCGGACAATCGAACATCCGCGAATAGGAAACGAGGACGGCAAGCCATGAAGACAAACGTTCGAAAGCGGCGGGCCGCCCGGGCCGGTTTTTCGCTGGTGGAAGTGACGCTGGCCCTGCTGGTGGTGGCGGTCGGCCTGACGGCGACCTTCGCGCTGTTCCCCGAGGGGCTGAAAGCCACGCGCGCGGCGGTGGACGACACGGAAATCGGCATGTTCGCCGAATACGTCTTCACCACGCTGGACCTGACGGCGGGCAAATACGGCGCAAATTGGAATATTGGCCAGACGGACGATTTCATCTCGCCAATGCTGTCGCAGGACGCCGATCCGAAGTATTTCCGTCTCGAGGAATTCACTGGCAACCCGACGAACTTTTATTGGTGCCCCGACTTCTACGGGATCGATGTGTCCAAGGCCGAATCCGACCTGTCCCACCTGTATTTCAAGGAAGGCGATCCGCCGTTCTGGACGTCGGCGTTCACCTACACACTGGAGGTGGCGCTGGGCACGTGGAAGGGATATGGCAGCGGCGTGACGACCTACGCGGTGCTGAAGGTGTGGCCCGGCGAGCACATGGGGTCGGAGGCGATGCCCAAGGGCACGCCACGGATCTTCTACCGGGAAATCCTTCCCATTCGGTGAGGCTAATGATGAAGAACAGCGTTCAATATCCAATGTCCAACGTCCAATATCCAATGTCCAAGGGGAGCCGCCGACCCGCGCGCGGGTTTACCTTGATCGAAATCCTGGCGGCGATGGCGGTGCTGGTGGTGCTGGTGCTGGCGCTGACGCGGATGTTCGTGGAGGCGACGGGGATCACGAACCGGGGCACGACGATGCTGATGCGCAACAGCACCATCGAAACCGCGATGGAAACCCTGCTGCAGGACGCGGAAGGCATGGTGGTGAACGACCGGCTGGCCTGCTACGTGAAGGCGGATACGACGGATACGGACGAGTATGGTTTTGGGTTTGACGACGTCTGGTTCATCAGCACCTCCGGCGACCAGGACGACGACATGCCCTACGAATATTTCCACTTCTACGTGACCAACAACGTGCTCACCAACGCCACGGGCGCCGCCTACATGCGGTTCGACCTGCTCAAGGAACGCATGATCTTCGCGGTGGGGGATTCCCAGACACGGCCGGATCGGTTCTATGCCATGGACACGAACTATACCCAATGGTGGCAGTTCGCGTCCAAATTCCCGGAAATTCCCTGGACGGTCTGGGACCGCCAGATCCTGGCGGACAACGTGGTGCGGTTCGACGTGTATTGCACGGGGTGGGACGGACAGGGCTGGATGGCGTCCAGCGGCGGAATCCATATTTTCGACAGCACGGCGGGCCCCAGCATTCCCGGCGGCGCCGCCCTCCGGAACATTCCGCCGGCGGCGTTCGACATCTATCTGCAGGTGACGAGCCCCGAGATGATGGTGGAAGGGGGAATGGCGCTGGCGGCCCTGCAGGCGGGCAGCCTGGCCCTCAGCGATCCCGCGGTGATCAAGGCGCGGGAAATGATGATCCGGGAATCGGCGTCGCTGTTCGGGCGGGCGGTGCCGATCAACGGCGCGGCGCGCTACAACGCCGTGACGGTCTACGGCACGAACAACACGGCGTATTATGCGGATTAGGGCACATCGGGATTTTTCATGGCCGCAACGCGGCGACGTAGGCCGGGTGCCCTCACCCGGCGAAAACCCGCCCGGTCGGGGGACCGGGCCTACAGACCGCCCCGCGCGCAACGCGCGCGGCTGCGGCAAAACCGAAATCGCCCTGGAGCGAGAGGACGGGAGCAAGGCATGAAGCGGCAGGATGTTGATCGTGGGAGCGAAAGCCGCCGGGGCGTGGCGCTGATCGTGGTGCTGGGGTTCCTGAGCATCATGATCGTCATGGCGATCGCGTTCATCACGCAGGCGCGGATGGAGCGGCTGGTGTCGGACGCCACGCTGGAAGGCATGCGCGGGCGGCAGCTGCTGCGGACGGCGCTGCACGCGGCCATGAACGACTTCAGCGTGGAGTTGTCGGCGGCGCAGCTGGTCATGGCGCCGTCGAACAGCGCCTACGACCTGTTCGTTTCGGTGCCGCCCAACGCCATGTCGGGCATGGGCGGACGGAAAATCGGGGAAGACGGCGTCAATCCGCTGCTGGGCGAGGTGGAAGACTGGATTCCCCGGAAGTTTACGAACGCGCCGTATCTCGCGAACGTTGCCGTGAGCAACCAGGCGCAATGGATCCTGGTGCGGGAAAATCCGGCCTCGCCCCAGCCCAGCCGGATTCTGGGCCGCTACGCCTATGCCGTCTTCGACATGAGCGGCGGCATCGACGCCAATTTGATCGCCAAGGACGACAGCGTGGGCGGCGGCGATGCGCGTTCGCCTTCGAACCGCATCCGGCGCAGTTCCCGGCAGGTGCCGATGGGCCTGCTGCCGGAAACGGCAAGCGCCAGCCAGTTCAAAAGCTACCGGAACGGATGGAAGGGATTCGACAGCCTGTATGCCCTGATCAAGCTGACGGACGGATATCCGAACGACGGCAACGCGGGATCCGATAGCCGTTGGGAGCCGGAGCGGAAAGAAGGGGCGCCTCCCGCGGCCTTGCATTCCAATTTGGTGAGCGATCTGGTGCCGTTCAGCCTGTCGGCCTTCCGCGGCGGGCGGTACAACGCCGCCGGCAACACGTGGACGCCGTTCGTCCTGTGCAACGACGGCACGGCCTGGGACTCGGTCCTGGCGCCGATCGCCAGCCAATTCGCGTCCGGGTGGCAAGGTTGGATCAACCGGGCCCTCCACGACTACACCCACGACACCAAGGTCCCGCAGGGGACGGATTATCCCTCGCCCAAGAACGTGCCGATGTTCAACGAAATCGTGGCGACCTATTCGCTTCAAGAGATTCCGGCCGTGACGTCGAGCGTCTACAACCTGCGGTTCAACATGGAATTCGAGTTCTGGTATCCCTTCCCGTCGGAGACCAACCGGACGGCGAGCGTGTTCCGGCTGGCCGCGCCGACGGTCACCGGCAATCCGGCCGCCACCGGAGCCGGCCAGGTCCACATGCAGGTCATGATGATGGCGCCTTCCGGTCCGGTGGCCGTGCAATTCGGGTCGGCCGCCGCCGCGCCCGGCGCGTTGACCGTGCAGGCAAACTACAACACCAACCGGCCGTATACGCCGTCGGCGCCCGGCACCAATTTCGTCTACTCGATTCCGATCGAGTCGATGGGGGGCGATCCCCTGCCGATGGGCGGCTCGCTCGTCGTTCGCGGCGTCCGGATCGCCCAGCCCGTCTATCTGCAGCTGCAATCGGCTCCCGGCGGAAACGCGGACATGATTCCCCAGGACTTGGCGTTCGTGGGCGCCGGGACGACGTTGCGTCCCAACGTGGCGGGGCTGACCGTGGCCATGGCCGCGACGGATCCCCGGCTGAACCACTTGACCGGCCAATGGGTGGCGGAAGTCCCCAGCCTGAAGACATGGAACGCCTGGAATGCGGCGACCAAAACGAAATTCCAGGCGGAGGGCACCAACCTGTTCTGCCGCAACGGGCCGATGGAAACGCCGGCCGAACTGGGCTTGATCAGCAACGGCCGGCTGTGGGAGACGATCGATCTCTGCACGCCGGACGCGGTGGACGTGCTGGCGAATCTCGTGACGGACACGAATTTGTATGCCAAGTGGGTCAATTCCAGCGCGGTGGCCGCCCAGCGGGTCTTCTATACGAACGGGACGATCAATCCGAACACGCGCAGTTCCAACGTGCTGGCCACGGCGTTCTACGACCTGGCCGCGCACGAGGTGCCGAACACAAAAACAAATTGGGCTAAAACGGCGGCGATCGATACCCTGACCGCCCAGTTCCTCGCCAGCCAGATTCTGCTGGCGACGTCCACGGGAACGGTGTCCAAGGCGTTCCAGGCGGGCAGCGACTGGGCGCGGATTCCCGCCATGCAGCAGGGCGGCGCGCTGGCCACGGCGTATGGATTGAACAACAACCAGCGCGAAACGCTGATCCGAAACACGTGGGGGCTGTTCAGCCCGGAAAACAGCCTGTTCACGGTGGTGGTGGTGGCCCAGCCGATCAAGGAAGGGCCGAAGAAGCTGGGCGAGTGGGGGGACGACGACACGGTGACGGGCGAACGGCGGGCAGTGGCGCTGGTGTGGCGCGACCCGTTCCGGAACGGCGCCAACCTGCACCACGAAATGTTCGTGCGCATGTTCCGGTACCTGAACGATTGAGGATGGGGCAAACAGCCGAAGACTCTCGCCACAGAGAGCACGGAGTTCACAGAGGGAACAGCCGGGAATTTTTCCGGGGGAAAACAGCCAAGAACAGGCAGCCGGGGGCGTTCACCACAGAGGGCACAGAGTTCACAGAGGAACAGCCGAGAGTTTATGGGGGGTAAGAAATGGAAAAGGATCCGTTGACCGAAAGGGTGATCGGGTGCGCGATCGAGATTCATCGCGCGTTGGGGCCAGGCCTTTTGGAATCCACTTATCAGCAGTGCCTGATTCATGAAGTGAAGCTGAACGGCATTCCGTTTCAACCCGAGAAGCCCATCCCCGTTGAATACAAGGGAATCCGATTGGATTGCGGCTATCGAATCGACGCCTTGGTGGACGGGAGCTTGATCTTGGAGCTGAAATCCG
The DNA here is from genome assembly GCA_050176815.1 of Kiritimatiellia bacterium. Taxonomy (GTDB): domain Bacteria; phylum Verrucomicrobiota; class Kiritimatiellia; order CAIQIC01; family Lenti-01; genus Lenti-01. The sequence continues at coordinate 7,459 of JBFXHR010000035.1, read as the reverse complement.
TCGACGAAATCGCTCCCATCCACAAAGCCCAATTGCTCACCTACATGAAATTGTCCGGCATTCATACCGGCTTGCTGATCAATTTCAACGTGCGCCGATTGATCGACGGCATCGAGCGTTTCAAACTTTGATCGCCGGCTGCCGTGGGGCGCCGCCCCCCCATTCTTCCTCGGCCGTTCCTGCTGTGAACTCTGTGCCCTCTGTGGTGAAGGGCTGTTAGGGCCAGCGGGGATCGACGCGGTAGTAGGCCTTGGGCCAGATGGACGTGCTGCGCCGCACGGTAAAGGAGTAGTTGGAATAGATGTCCCGGGTGGCCGAGAGGACGTTGGTCGTCAGCCAGGCGTTGGTGGAGACCATCAGGTTCGTGGTGAATTTGACGGTGAAGTTGGTGATGGGGTCGTAGAAGTCGTTTCCGCCGGTTCGGATCACGAGGCTGGTGGCGCCCGCCACGAAGTTGGAAACGTAGATGGCATCGCCGATGGGAACGAGATACGAGAACGGGCTGGCGGCGGCGTCGTCGAAGTTCGTGTAGACGGTGCTGACGTTGTTGCTGGCGGGCCCCGAGCCGAGGAAGGCGTTGGCGACGCCGGATTCGTTGGCGTCGATTTCGACGACGTACTGGATGGTCTGGAGGCGCCGGTAGGCGCGGGCGGGGATCTGGGCGTAGACGTAGCCGTGGCCGTTGGCGTCGAGGGCGCCGACGCGGATTTCCATTACGAGGTTGGACCAGGCGTAGGTGCCGCCGAGGCGGTGGTAGAGGGTGCCGGCGGGGCTGGCGTATTCGGCATTGGTGTAGCCGTAGTAGACGCTGACGACGTCCCAATGGGCGGCGGCAAGGGGATCGAGCATGTAGAAGGGCGCGACCAGATTGGTGTTGGCCGGCGTGATCTTCAAGCCTTGGCTGTGCCAGGCGTAGGCGTAGGAGTTCGTGTCGGGCGGGGGCTCTTCCAGGGTCTGTCCGTCGTTGGCTTCGCCGATGGTGAACTCGCCCTTTTCCCAGTCGAAATCGCCATAGCTGGAGCCGGTGCCGGCCAACCCGATGCTGTTGGTTTCGCCGTCCGATTGGCTTTGCTCAACATGCTCGGAGTTGGGGGCGTAGCCGCCGTAGGACAGCGAATAGACCACGTTGCTGTATTGGTTCACCAGGCGGATGACGCCCACGCCGTTGTAGATGTGGTTGCTGTAGAGCACGGAGGATGCGTCGACGTTTGTGGAAACGTGGGTGGCCAGGATCTGGTTCACCGGCTGGTTGGTGGCCAGCTGCGCATCGCCGAGAACGTAGAAACTGAATCCGTTGGTCTGGTTGGTGAAAACGGTGTTGGTGGGGATCTTGTAGGAAGCATAGACCGGCTGGCCGCCGTTGAGGGCGATGTCGGCGTCGGACCCGAACGCCAGCTCGAGGGACCACCCGCCGATATCGGAACCCTCCAGGCCGGCCAGCTCGATGAATTCGTGGTTCTCGCCCGTGACCTTCAACTCAAACGTTTCCCAATCGAAGATCCACGGTTCGTCGGTGCCGTAGGCCATGAAGAAGAATTCGTTGATCCAGACGGAGCCCTGGGGCACGGCGGAGACGAAGTTGGTGTAGATGGGGGTGGTATAGGTATTGGTGGTGTAGCCGGTGGAATTGGTGGCGGCGCCGACGCCGGCGTAGCGGACCTTGACGAAGTAGCGGATCCGGGTGCCGGCGGGCTGTCCGGGGATGTCCGACGTGGACTCGTAGGTGCCGTAGTCGACGGCGGCCATGGACAGCGGATTGGTCGTGCTGGCGACGCTGTAGTAGCCGGTGACGGACAGGATGGAGGCGCCGTAGCGGGCGACGACGTCGGCGACGAGCGAAATGGGATCGTCGATGAGGGGATTGGCGGGATCGAGGCCGGGGGCGACCAGCACGGTCGGCCGGGGCTGTTGCTCGCCGATGCGGATGTCGTCGATCAGGACGCGGACGGCGCCGGCGCTGTGGTAGAGGCGGAGGTAGCGGTTGGTGGTGTCCTGCAGGAACCAGGTGAACTGCTGGTAGTTGGTGGACGAGGCGGAGACGCTGGCCAGCGTGGTCCAGGAAACGGCGTTGGAGGAGACCTGAACCTGAAGGGTGAAGGCGGCGTCGGTCGAGCTCCATTTGCGGTAGCGGAAGCTGAGGGTGCCGAGGCCGTCCGGCATTTCCGGGCTGCGGACGTAGTTGCCGACGGCGGTGTTCAGGCGGGCGACCTGTCCGGCATAGGCGTTATCGGAGTTGACGTAGCAATTGGATACAATCCAGCCCTGGAAGGATTCGCTGACGTAGCTTTTGGTGGTGGGCCAGCCGTCGAAATTCTGGTTGCGGTACAGTTCCGGCAGGCGGATTTCGACGCTGTCGACGAGCACGTCGTCGGAGGCTTGCGCGGGGTCGAAGACGATGCGGGCCTGCGTATTGTCGTCGGTCAGGTAGAGCCACGCGGAAAAAGTCTTGCCCGTGGTCACGGTAAACGAGGCCTGGGTGGTCCAGTTGGAGCCGTCCGTGGCGGTTTGCAGGAGCAGATAGGCGGTGGTGCCGGAATTGAGGGCCTTGGCCCAGAACCGGGTTTCGCCCACGCCGCCTTCGAAGGCGGGCGAGATCACCTGGCTGTTGGTGGGGGTGAGCAGGGCCGCGCGGGAATTGAGGACGCCGCCGGTGGCGATGCTGGCGGCCTGGATGCTCCAGCCGTTGCGGGTATGGTTGCCGGGCAGGGCGTAGGACGGATCGGTCCAGCTGGTGAAGTCTTCCGTGCGGCGGATCGCGGACGGTTCGGCGACGGTGATTTCGTCGATGCGGAAGCGGTTGGTGCCGCCGTCGGTCTGGCGGAAGCGGATCCAGGAGTGGTCGGCCCGGTTGATGGCCACGGCGTAGTAGGCGAAGTTGCTGGCGGCGATGCCGGCGAGCGTGTCGTTGGTCGTCCACGGGCCGTCTTCCGAGGCCGCCGATTCGATGGAGATGTCGACGGGCGGGACCATGGATTCGGTGCGGTACCAGAAGCTGACGTCGCCGATGCCGCCGGGGAGTTCGCCGCTCATGAGGATGGCGCCGGCATCCATGATCAGGCTGAGGCCGGAAGGCGTATAGGGTTCGTTGGGATCGACATAGGAGACGTCGTGGATGCCGAGGCCGTCGAAGGTGTCGTTGTCCGACAATTCCCATTCGTCCATCGGGAAGGCGGCGTCCACGGCGGTGACGGTGCCGGTGAAGATGGTTTGCCGGCGCGTCAGGGTTCGGTTTTTGGCGTTCAGGCTCCAGAGGGAACTGGAGGCGTTGGTGCCGACCTGGCCGACGCGGTCCAGAACGGTGCTGCCCCGGAGCAGGACGACCACGTCGTCGCCGTTGAAGGTGAGTTTGTTGGTGAGGACGTCGGCGACGTCGGCGATGTCGGCGTCGGGGGCGTAGGCGGGCGGGGTGCCCGGGCGGGCGACCACGAGGCATTCGCCGGAATCGAGGGTGCCGGACAGCGCGATGGTGGCGGAAGGACTCGTGGCGCCGTTGTCGTATTGCCGCAAGACGTAGCCGCCGGCCGCCAGATCGAGGTTGGACAGGGTGCCGTTGTAGATTTCGATGGCCTTGTTGTTGCCGGTGCCTTCGACGTACTGGGAAATGAAGACCTGCGCCGGCGGCCGGCCCGGAGGCACGTTGTTGGTCGTCTTGCCGCTGCTGACGGACCAGTCGGGGGCGTAATAGGCGAAGTCGGCCAGGGCGCCCCAGGTGTCGAAGTTCTGCGTGCGCCCGGCGGCGACGCGCAATTCCGCGTCGTCCACCTGCATCGTGCCGAGGGTGTCGGCGCCGGAGCAGAGGAAGACCAGGTGGTTGGTCACGGCTCCCGCCGGAGCGGTGCCTTCCAGGGAATGTTTCGTCCAGTTGGTGGTCAGGGAGGAAATCTCGGCGATGTCCTCGGTGCCGACGATGGCGCCGGCGGAATCGCGCCACTCCATCTTGATCTGCATGGACGTGGCGGACCAGTTCGTGTCCGCCCGGAACCAGGCCGCCGCGCGGTAGGTTTTGCCGGACTCGATGGCCACGTCCTGCGAGAAGGAGCCGTAGTCGGTCCATTCCGGGTAGAGTTTCCCGTGGATGGCGCCGCACCAGGAACCGGAATGGGGGCGGTAGCCGTGGTTGGCCACGTTCTTGGGCCAGGCCTGCCAGCTGCCCCAGTCGATGGCGTTTCCGCCGTCGGCCTGCGAGGTGATTTCGAACCCGGGATTCTTGAGCAGGTTGACGTTGGTGCCCAGCGAGTCGTCGACGTACTGGCGGCGGAAGGTGAATTCGCCGGTGAGATGGTTGAACGTGGCGCGGTAGCGGCCGGAGGAAACGCCGTCGACCGTCATCTGGACGTAGTTGGTTTCGCCTGCGGTCAGGGTGCCCGAAGCGGGCTGGGCGAAGGCCGGCGTTCCGTTGGTGACGCCCCAGCGCTTGACGCCGTGGTTGGCCATAAACCGGAGGGTGAGCGGGCTGGCATTGGTGACGTGGTGGTCGGATTCCCAGACCGTGGTTCCGCCGAGCTGGGTCATGTTGGCAGGCAGGTTTTCGGTGGCGATGAAGTCGCCCTGGACCGTCATGGTCGTGATGGCGTATTCCTGGGTGTACGTCTGGGAAACGGAGAACGCGGCGTTGGATACGTCCAGTTCGAACCGGAACGTGCCGGGCTCGAAGCCGGAAAGGGTATAGGAGGACTTGCCGCAGGCGCTGGCGCCGGCGGCGGGAATGGAGAGAGTTGCCGACGCCGGGGCGCCCCACTCGTTGCTGGAACTCCCGTCGGGCTGGAACCGGAAGGCGGTGGCGCTTTCAAGATCGATCGATCCGCTCCATAAGTTGGTGGCAGGGGCGGGATGGTTCGTCAGCGCGCTGTTGGCGTTGGGCGTCCAGCCGTTGAAGTCGCCCACCAGCGCCAGATTGGCGAACACGGGAATCGGCAGGGGAGAAGCCCCGGCCCATTCCATCCAATATTGCAGGGTGGAATCGTTGAACGTGAAGCGGTAGTTTCCGGGCGTCAGGCCCGAATAGGTCAAGTTGACGCCCCCCAGGTCGGGCGCGGAGGCCGCGGCCGGAACGCGGGCGACGGAGGCGCCGCCGCCCCAGCTGGTTGTCCAGCCGTTGTCGGCCGCGAATTTGAACTCGCCGCTGGCGGCGGAGAGGCTCTGGGTGCATACCCACACGTTGCCGGCGCCTCCAACCAACACCATGCTGGGCGCGGTGTCCCAGTCGTTGTGCGTCCCGGGGACCGCCATCGAGGCGTAGGGAGACGAATACGCCACCGGTGCCAGGGCCAACAACCCCGTTACGATCCTTCCGGCAATTCCGGCTTTCGTCCTCATGGCCACCTCAAGTTATGGGGAGGATTCGTACTCCTACCCGTTTAAACCATACCGCCTTTACCAAATCCTGACAAGAGGGCTTATCAATTAAGAGCGAAAGGCGCATCTGCGATTGGGACGAACCGCAGATCCGCCCAGCCATGAACCAATTTCAACTGGCCTGTTCAGCCGGGACACGGTAGATTGCACGTGGTGAGGACTGCACTGGGAGCGAAGGCCATGAAAAACGCGACGATTTGGATCGGGAGTTTCCTGCTGGGGACGGGGATGGCGTTTGGGCAGGCGACGCTGCCGACCTTCTATTCCGGGCCGTGGACGACCCTGCCGTCGGGCTGGACCAAGCAGGGCACGGGGACCTATGCCACGGATTACGACGGCGGCGGCGGCGCGTCGGCCAAATTCGACGGCGCGGGGGATTGGATCAAGATCTATTTTACCGGCGCTCCGAGCACGGTTTCCTATTGGCTGAAGGGCAACAGTTTGTCGGGCGAGTATTCGTACAAGGTCCAGGAATCCGCGAACGGTTCGACGTGGACGGACGTGGCCAGCTACGGAAGCGCCAATCCAATCAACAACAGTACCCCCGTTCAATACACGAACAACCTGCTGTCCGCGAGCCGCTACGTCCAGTTCATCTACGTGACCAAGGCCGTCGGCAACGTGGGCTTGGACGGCGTGACGATCGCCGGGCCGGGGGTGCCGTCGGTCTCGTTCAATCCCAACGGGACGACCAACGCCCCGGTGAGCAATCTTTTCACGATGGCGGTGTCGATTTCGCCGTCCGGCGCCGGGATGCAAAGCTGGAACATGGCGCCGGCCTATTCAGGACCGGCCAGCCTGAGCGGAGGAACCTTCTCCTTCACGCCGGCGTCGGTGGACAACGGCAAGACCTTCACGGTGTCTGTCATCGCAACGAATTCGATCGGCACGACGACGGGCACGGCCACGGTGGTTGTGACGCCCTACGTGCCTCCGTCGCCGGTCATTTCCTTTTTCCCGGCCGCGCCCTACAACATCATGGCGACCTATACCCAGAAACTGGGGATCGGCGTGGTTCCGGCGGGCAGCGGCATCCAGAGCTGGACCTTGCTGCCGAGCAATTACGCCGGATCGGCCACGCTGGTGGGGACCAACTTCACCTTTATCACCGCCGAAGCCGACGGAGACGAAACCTACACGCTGGCGGTCATCGCCACCAACGCCTTCCCGCCCACCACCGGAACGGCCTCCATCGCCGTGTCGGAATACGTCCCGCCGCCGCCGCCCAGCGCCTATATCTGCACCTTCGAGGACGGCACCAAGACCGGTTATGCTTCGGGGGACGTGACGCTGAGCAACAAGGTGTGGAACCTGACCGGCATCCTGATCGGCACGGACGCCAACGACCTCAAGATCGGCTCGAAAGCCGCCCGCCTGAAATACAACACCTCCGACGGCGAGGAAACCATGACGATCCAGTCGGCGGTGATGTCCAACGGCATTTCCACGATTTCGCTGTGGTACGGGCCCTACGGCACGCACGGGGCCAGCGCTCCCACCCTGGCGATCGAAATCAGCGAAAGCCTTTTCTCCGGCTGGATGCAGGTGGGTGAGGTCGCCTGCGGCGCGGTGACGGCGCTGACCTATTATTCCTGCGACGTCTATGTGTCCACCCCCCTCTACGTCCGCATCCGCGCCACGAGCGGAACCACCGACAAGAGCGCCAACTTCGACAACGTCACCATCGCGCCCTACGTTGCGCCGTCGCGGACGCCCTACGACGCGTTTTTGCTGAAGTACAACGTGACGCCCGGCGATCCGGGCACGGCGCCGGACGACGATCTCGACGGCGACCTCATCACCAATACGAACGAATTCATCGCCGACACCAATCCCTACGACGAAACGGATCCGTAGCGCGGGGCCGGCCTGATGCCGCGGCGGGGGGCTTGACTCGGCGGCGTCCGATGGTATGTTTTCCCGCGACAACTGAATTTGGTCGCTAGGGGTGTCCTCGATCGAGAGGGCTGAGAGTTTCCGTAACCGGGATAACCCTTGGAACCTGTTGGATCATTCCAACGCAGGGACAGCGGATCGATTGGATCAGAACCGTGGTTTCTCCGATGGAACCGCGGTTTTCGTTTTCCGCGGCAGGCTCCCCGGC
>JBFXHR010000034.1:0-30008 GCA_050176815.1 Kiritimatiellia bacterium | reverse complement strand
CGGCTCGTCGGGCGCAGGCCCCACACCCCCTCCGGCGGTCTGAAATCCCCGGGCCTGCGGGTCGGGGGCACGGGCGGGTCGCTGGTGGTGGAACTCGTCCGCCTGCTGCGGGGCGAGGCCGAGCCCGGCCGGCAGGTGAAGGATCCGAAGGTCGGCCTGTCCGTCAACTTCGGCGGCTTCGGAAACAACGTCGTCGCCGTCATCTGCGCCAAGGAATAGGAGAACGCCATGATCGATTTCAGCATGTACGACGTCCAGACGCCCAAAATCGCCGCCTACAAGTGCGACGGCTGCGGGGCGATCTTCTATCCCGCGCCGATGATTTGCGCCAAGTGCGGCGCGCGGCGCGATCCCGTCACCGGAAAGGGCTGGTCCACCTTCGATCTCGAAGGCCCCTGCACCCTGCTGGCCTGGACGCGGGTGTGGAATCTGCCCGAAGGCTACACCAAGAAATTCCTGCAGTTCGGCATCGTCCAGTTCGAAAACGGCCTGCGCGCTTCGGGCCGCGTGGAAGTCGCCGAACCCCAGACCGGGATGAAGCTGACGGCCACCGTCGAGGAAGCCGACGAACGCCCCGGCAAGCCGGTCAACGTGTTCGTGTTCAAGTAGGCCTTGGCCGAGCAGCAAATCCACCGCGCCGCGAGACGCGGTGGTTTTTTGTCGAATTGTTTGGGCCGGACGGAAAAGAAACGGTAGGTTGCATGCCATGAACCAAACGAGAAAAATATGGATTCTGGCCGCGTGGGCCGGATGGACGTTGAGCGTGTCGGCGGTGCCGACGGACCAACCGGGCACAAACGCGCCGGAGGCGGCTTGCGTTTCCGCCGATGCCGCGGCGCGCAAGCCGGTGGTCCGGCACTTGGACAAAAAAACGGATGCCGCCGATCTCAAGCGCATCTGGCATTGCCGCAAAAAGCTCCCGGAGCCGTTCTACCGCCGGAACAACTTCGGCTGGGCCTGGGCGGAGATCGACGGCCTGGAGAAGAAAGAGTACTTCGCGCACAGCGGCATCCAGAACTTCGACGGCTTCTCGAAAACCGTGGCGCGGCGGCTCAAGGACATGTCGTTTTCGCCCGAGAAGGGGAAGGGGAAGTTCCAGACGCTTCTCGTGGATTGGCGGGGCAACCTCGGCGGGCCGGATGCGCTGCCGCGGTGGTTCGACACGGAATACAAGATGCTCGAAGACATCGCCGCGCGGCTGCCGGACCCGGCGGTGTCCGGCAAGATCCGGCTCTACACCAATCTCGAGCCTTGTCCGAGCTGCCGCGGCGTGATGGACCAGTTCCTGGCCATCTACACCAACGTCGAGATGCTGGTGTTCTACGAATGGCCGCCGTAGGCCGGCGATTTTCCGCCCGGGAAACAAATGTCTTGGATGCGGGCCGGAATTGTCGTACTTTCGACTGTCCCGATCGGGATAAGGAATCCGGAGAAGCGCATGACGAAACGAAGTTGGCTGGTTGCGGCGATGATGGGGTTGGCGTGCGCGTTTTCGGCGTGGGCCCAGGAAGAAACGTCCGCTCCCGCGCCGGGCCGCGTCCCGGAATTGCGGCAGATCGATCCGGCGAAGGACGGCGCGGCGCTCCGGCGGATCGACGACGTTCGCGCCAAGCTGCCGGCGGAGTTCCGCAAGCGAAACAACTTCGCCTGGGCCGTGGCGAAGATCGACGGGCTGGAGAAGGTGGAATACTTCGCCCACAGCGGCATCCAGAATTTGACGAATCTTTCGACCGCCGCCGCCCAAAAGATCCCGGACATTTCCATCAAACCCGACGGGGAAACGGCGAAATTCACGACCCTGTGCGTGAATCAAAACGGCGCCGTGGGGGGGGCCAACTGCTGGCAGCGCGACGTGGACACGGAGTATAAGATTCTCGAGGACATCGCTTCGCGCCTGCCGGACACCGCGGTTTCGGGGCGCGTCCGCCTGTTTACGGAGCTGTATCCCTGCCCGAGCTGCTGGAACGTCATGCTCCAGTTCCTGGCCGCCTATCCCAACGTCCAGATGCAGGTCCTCTACCGGACCCCGTAAGGTCTTTAAACAGCGGAGGCCACCCGTGAGTTTCGATCCCAGGCCGCAGAAACCTTCCCCCTATTACGAACTCCGCTGCGCGGTGGTCGAGATGTTCTACGAGACGCTGCTGGCGGAACGCTATACCATCGGACAGGCCACGGGGCGCTGCCTCGTGGAATTCCGCCGGGAAGTGCAGGGGTCGGGGCGCGACGCGCTCGTGGCCCTCGCGACGATCCTTTCGCGCACCGCCCGGCACGACGCGGCCGCGCTGGCCCACTTCGCGCCCGAGATCGGCGCGCTCCAGGCGCTCGGCCATAAATCCGCATGCTGGCGGGGCCTCGCCGCCGAGGAAAAGGAACGCCTGAAGGAAGATTTGCGGTTCGTGGCCGAAAAGGCCGGCCGGTTGTCCTAGCGGCGGGTTCTTCCGGGCGCGCGGGAACTACCCCGGACAGGGATCGAACCTGCGACCTACAGTTTAGGAAACTGCCGCTCTGTCCAACTGAGCTACCGGGGCTTCGGCGGCATCGGTTCAACCACAAAACGCGGGGGCGTTCAAGTCCGCTGTTGCCGGGCGGGTGGAGAACGGGTACATCCTGTCGAATCCAAGGAGCGTGGCCATGAGTTTCCATTTCATTCCGGTGGCGTCGGGGTTGCACGACGGGCGCAGCCTGTCGGATTTGCTGGCGGGCCACGAGAAGGCGCTGCGGGAGATCGGCGGGCATCGGATCGACGGCGCCGTGGCGAACCGGGAGGAAGCGGCGTTCTGGTTTATCCAGACGGGCGGGGTGGAGAACGACGTGATCCGCCGGCGCCGGTCCCGGACGCAGCAGGGCAAGGCGGATCCGCTCTTGCTGATCGCGCATCCGCGGCACAATTCCCTGCCGGCGGCGCTGGAAATCCTGGCGCAGGCGCGGCAGGAAGGCGGCACGGGGCGGATCTATTTGCTGAAGGGCGCGAACGACGCGCAGACGCTGGCGGACATCCGCCAGACGGCGCTGTGCCTCGCGGCGAACCGAAAGCTGTCGGAGGACCGTCTCGGCTTGATCGGGGACAGTTCGGATTGGCTGGTGGCGAGTTCCCATCGGGCCGAAACCGTGTCGGCGCGGTTCGGCACGAAGGTGGTGCCGATTCCGGTGGACGAATGGCGGGCGCAAGTGGCGCGCGATCCCGCGCCGACGGCGGGGCCGGAATTCGAGGCGTGGGACCGCGCGGCGGGCGCGGACGGCGCGACGCGCGAGGCGTTTGCCCGCGCGGCGGGAATCTACCGGGGGCTGCGGGAGTTGGTGCGGATCCATCGGCTTTCGGCCGTGACGGTGCGGTGCTTCGATCTGGTGGTGCAGGACGGCACGACCGGCTGCCTGGCGCTGTCGCGGCTGGCAGACGAGGGGATCTCGGCGGGATGCGAGGGCGATATTCCGTCGGCGCTGATGCTGCGGTGGATTTGGCATTTGACGGGCCGGGCCGGATGGATGGCGAATCCGTCGGACCTGGACGTGCACAAGGGCGACTTGCTGCTGGCGCATTGCACGGTGCCGCTGGGGCTGGTGGCCGGGCATCGGTTCAAGACGCACTTCGAATCGGGCCAGGGCATCGGCATCGACGGGACGTTTGCGCCCGGGCCGGCGACGGTGCTGCGGTTGGGCGGGGCGAATCTGGAGCGCTGGTGGGGGGCGGAAGGGACGCTGATGGAGAACCGGCACGAGGCCGACCTGTGCCGGACGCAGGTGCGCCTGCGCGTGGCGCCGGCGGCGGTGGCCGAACTGCTCGAAGCGCCGCTGGGCAACCATCTGGTGATGCTGCCGGGGCACGTGAAAGGCCTATTCCGGGAGGCGTTCGAGCTGACCGGAACGGGCCGCTGACGGTCCCGAAATGGCCGTTGCGGAAGAACGGGCGAAGAGGTAGAATGCCGACGTGAAATGGATCCTGTCCATGGCGGTGGTGGTTTTCGCGGCGGCGGCGGCCGGTGCGGCGCCCGCGGTGCGCCCATTCGACGATTACCAGGTGATTTTGGACCGAAAACCGTTTGGTGCACCTCCGGATCCGTCCTTGATTCCGGAAAAAGTGGTCCCGGTGAGCGAGTCTTTCGCGGCGCAGATGGTGCTGTCGGGCATTTTCGAGCTGGACGACGGCAATTTGCGGGTGGCGGTGGTGGACAACAAGGACAAGAGCTATTTCACGCTGATGATGGGCGAAAAGAACGAGGCCGGCATCGAATTGATCGACGTGGACTACGACAAGGGGGAGGCGGTTCTCAAGAAGGCCGAGGAGGTCGTGGTCCTGAACATGAGCGGGACGGCGAGCACCCAGGTGCTGTCGTCGTCGCAACGGCAGGAACGCGTGAAGCAGGCGGAGGAGCGCCGCCTGTCGTATGCGGAACGGCGACGCCAGCGGCAGTTGGAGCGGCAAAAGCCGGTCGAGGTTCCCAAGCCGATCTATACCGGCGAGGAACTTCAAAAACACTTCCAGGAATACCAGATGGAAGTCATTCGCGGGGGGATGCCGCCGCTGCCGGGCGTGCAACTCACCCAGGAACAGGACGACGCGTTGGTCGCGGAAGGCATTTTGCCGCCGCAGGACGAAGAGGGCTATGAATTCGATCCCAACGCGGCCAATGAGGAAGAATACCTCGAGGATGCCGAGTATTGACGGGGGGAGCCGAACCGGCGGCTGAACGCGCCGGAATCTAGGGGGCGATTTCGAAGACGATGCCGATGTCGACGGGGCGTTTGCGGCCGGCGGGGAGGGGTTTCAGGGAGGGAACGGAGCGGACGGCCTTCATGACCGACTCGTCCATGAGCGCGTTGCCGGAGGAACGGGTCTGGGTGCGGTCCGTGATTTTTCCGCTGGGTTCGACGACGATGTGGATTTCGGTGCGGAGGCCGGGGAGGTTTTTGAGCTGCGAAGGCTGCTGCCAGACGGCATACATGCGCTCGTGGACGTGGTTGAAGTAGGCGCCATCCATGATTTGGTCGTCGTCGGGGATGACGGTTTTTTCGCCGAAGACGGCGCCTTTTTTGAGGAGGCGGGCGATTTCGGCGTCGGAGGGGGGCTTGTCTTTTGGAAGGGGGGCGTTTCGGCGCACGACGCGGTTGGTTTGGCGAATGTCCTTGGGCGTTTTGGGCGGCACGGGCTTCTTGGTTTCCGGCGGCTTCAGGGGATCGGGGAGTTTGACGTCGTCGCTCGGGGCCGGTTTGGGCGGCACGGGCGCGGGCGGTTCGGGCGTTTCGGGCGCGGGCGGGGGGGGGATGGACACGGTGAATTGGACGAACGTGAGCTGTTCGGGCGGCTTGCGGCGGTCGCAGGCCCGGAAAAACAAAGGTCCGATCAGCAGTCCCGCCAGCACGGCGGCGTGCAGGACCAGGCTCATCCTGAAGCCCCGGCGATGGAAATCGCGCGGCTTCATTTTTCCGGGTTGGTGACGAGCGCCATGCGGGTGACGTTGGCGTCGTGCATCAGGCGGAGGATGGCGACGACCTTGCCGTAGGCGATCGTTTCGTCGGCGCGGACCAGGATCGTGACGTCGGGGTTTTCCGCGGCCCGGGTCTTGAGCGTGGCGGCGAGGGCGTCTTCGGTGGTGGCCACATCGTCCAGAAACAGCTCGGCCTTTTCGTTGAGGGTGATGGACAGGTTGTCGCCTTCTTCGATCGGGGTGGCCTGGCCCTTGGGGAGGCGGACGGGGATGCCCTGCTCGATGTTCGGGAAGGTGATCATGAAGGTGAGCAGCAGGAGGAACGTCAGGTCCATGATCGAGGTCATGTTCAGCTCGTTGATCAGGCGGCTGCGGCTGAGGGGGATTCGGCGGGCCATGGCGGATCCTACTCGTAGAGGAACGACTGCTGCAGCTGCGTGGTGAACTTCTCGACGAAGTTCTCCAGCTGGATGCTCAGGAAGCGGATTTTCTCGTTGAGCTTGTTGCAGCCATAGGCGGAGGGGATGGCGACGACCAGGCCAACGATGGTGGTGAGCAGCGCGCTGGAAATGCCCGGCGCGGCCTCGGAGAGATTGGCCGACCCCTGCTTGGCCATCTGCTCGAACGAAACGGAAATGCCCCAGACGGTGCCGAACAGCCCCAGCATGGGCGCGATGGTGTAGGTGGAGCCCAGCATGGACATCTGCGTTTCGAGCAGCAGGATCTGGTCGGCCACGGCGCATTCGGCCACTTTGCGGATGGAATCGATCTGCAGCGCGGACAGGCGTTCCTGCGACAGGTCGATCTGGCTGAGCGTGCGGTTCTGCTTGTGCGCGCGGGTTTCGAACTCGCGCTTCACGGCGAGGCACGCGGCGGCGTAGACCTTGGCCATGGGGCTGTCGGGATGCGCGGGGCCGCGCACGAAGATCTCCAGGGGGATGTCCTGCCGGTCGAAGGCATGCGCGAAATTCTGGTCGGCCCGCTCCACTTTCCGCAGCTCGACGTACTTGCCGAGCATGATGCTCCACGCCAGGATCGAGGCGCCGATCAGAACCAGCACGATGAGTTTGCCGATCGGATCGGAAATGTTGAACGCCCAGAGCACGCCGGCGACCGGAAGGGCGCCGACCAACGAATTCATAGCCATGTGGACCTCGCGTCAGGGGTTGAAAATCGGGCGCATCATACGGCAACGGGCGGGAGGGGGTCAACCTTCCCGCACGCCGGCCGGCGGCCGCGAAAATCCGGCGTCAGGGGGCCAGTTTTTGGCGGGTTTGCTCGAGATGCCCGCGGATTTCGGGATCGTCCGGGCGGAGGCGGTCGGCCTGTTCGAGGGGCGCGAGGGCGTCGGCGTAGCGTCCCGCCTGGAAATAGACCCAGCCGAGGGTGTCGAGATAGGCGGCGTTTTCGGGATCGAGGGAAAGCGCGGTCTGGATATGGCGCAGGGCCTCGTCGAGGCGGACGCCGCGCACGGCCCAGAGATAGGCGAGGTAGTTGAGGGCGTCGGCGTATTCCGAATCGAGTTCGAGGCAGGTCTCGAACATCTCGACGGCCCGGTCGGTCTGGCGGGCCTGGTCGAGGGCGACGCCGAACCAGAAGTAGAATTTCGGGCGGAGGACGACGGCCTGCAGGGGATTGCGCCGGACGATTTCGACGGCGGTTTCGAATTCGCGGACGGCGCGGTCGGCTTTTTCCTGCGAAAGATAAAGGGTGGCCAGGTGGGCGTGGACGTCGGCCCGCTCGGTTCCGGGCTGCCGGGCGAGGGCGCGCAGGACGCCCATGGCGTTTTTCCGGAACGTGCCGGTGCCGGTCATCGTCCGCTGCATGTAGAGTTCCAGGAAATCCGGTTCCTGTTCGATGGCGCGGCCGAGCCAATTCGCGGCGTCCGCCGTGCGGCGCAGGTGGGTGCAGACGACCGCGTAGTTGTAGAAAAAGAGCTGGGACGGGCCGGTGTCCGGATCCTTCGCGCCGACGGATTCGTAGACCTGGCGCATGAGTTCGGCGGATTCCGCGTAGCGTTTTTGCTGCAGGCGGAGGAGGGCGAAGACTTCGAGCAGCTTGGGATGGCCCGGCAGTTGGCCCAGCGCATCGACCAGGGTGGCGACGGCCCGCTCGGGGTCTTGTTCGGCCTGGAGGGCGGCCAGTTTCAGCCAGGGATCCGGATCGCCGGGCGAATGTTCCGCGGCGGTGCGGAAATGGGCGGCGGCTTTTTCGGCGTCGCCGGATTGCAGATACAGCTCGCCGAGATAGTAGTGGGCGTTGGACGGGCCGGAGCGTTTCCGGGCCATCTCCTCGAGGACGGCGATCGCCTTGGGCTGGTCGTCCATGGCGAGAAACGTCCGGGCCAGGCGCTCCTTGACCATCTGGTCGGCCGGCTGCAGGCGCTCGATTTTTTCGTAGACGCGGATGGCGTTCTCGAGCCGGCCGTCCTTCACCAGCAGATCGCCGAGGAGGTAGAGGGTGTCGAGATCGCCGGGAATTTCCTCGGCGATTTGGCGCAGGCCGGCGATGGCTTTCCGCCGGGCCCGGTCTTGGGCGGCGGAATCCCGCGCCGCCTGCATGTCGACGAGATGGAGGCGCACCTGCTCCTGGCGCAGGGCGGTGGGGGGCTTGGCCTTGGCGATGCCTTCCTGCAGGAGGGCGGCGACGGCGTTGGTGTCGCCGCTGCGGGCGAGGGCCTTGGACAACTGGATCCAGGCGAGGGGCTTTTCGGGGAATTGGCGCGTGATCTGGCGGAAGAGGTCGACGACGCGGGCATCGTTGCCAGTGGTGCCGTAGAAATTGGCGAGCCACAGCAGGGCGCTTTCCGAATCCGGGCGGCGTTCCAGGAAATCTTCGACGGTGCGCAGGGCGTCTTTGGTTTTCCGCTGGAGCGCCAGCGTGGAGGCCACGCGCAGAACGAGGCGCTCGTTGCCGGGGTCGAGCGCGGCGGCCTGGCGGTAGGCCTCGTAGGCGAGGTCGTATTCGTCGGCCAATTCGTGGTGGATGCCCAGCGAGTAGAGGGCGTGGGTCTGGGCGGCCCGGTCCTGGTCCGGGGACAGCGGAGAAGACGAAACAAGCCCTCCGGCCAACAGGGGCGGAGGGCTCGACAGCGTGCGGCACCCGGCCGCAACGCCGAGGGAGACGAGGCCGAGCGCAAGCCGACGGAGCCGTGCGCCGCGCATGGCGTCGTTTCCCCTATTTCTTCTTGTGACGGTCCGCGCGCAGACGTTTGCGGCGTTTGTGCTTGGCCATCTTCAAACGGCGTTTCTTTTTGACGGAGCCCATTCTTATTCCTCCTGATGAAACATGGCGAAGGGTTTTACGGCACAACCTTGTTCAATGCAAGTTCAATAATGCCGGAAGCCCCGGCGGCCTTGAGCTGGGGAATGATTTCCCGCACGATGGATTCTTCCACGACGGCTTCGATGGCGACCCAGCTCGGATCGCTGAGGGTGTTGACCGTCGGGGAATGGAGGGCCGGCAGCACGCGGCCGATGGAGGCGACGTCGGCCTTCTTGGCGTTCATCTTGATCATCACCTTGTTTTCGGCGTTGAGGGCGCCGCAGAGCAGCAGGGCCAGCTGCTCGATTTTGGCCCGCTTGGCGTCGTTCGCCCAGGCGGTTTTGTTGGCGATGAGGCGCGTGGTGGAGGTCAGCACGGTATCGACGATCCGCAGCTGGTTGGCGCGCAGGGAGGAACCGGTTTCCGTCAGTTCGACGATGGCGTCGACCAGTTCCGGGGCCTTGGCTTCGGTGGCGCCCCACGAAAACTCGACGTCGGCGGAGACGCCGTTGTCGGACAGATAGCGCTTGGTCAGGCCGACCGCCTCGGTGGCGATGCGCTTTCCCTGCAGGTCCTTCACGCTGCGGATGGAGGATTCGTTGGGAACGGCGACCACCCAGCGGACGGGATTGCTCGTCGCCTTGGAATAGCAGAGTTCGGCGACTTCGACGACGTCCGCGCCGTTTTCGTAGATCCAGTCGTAGCCGGTCAAACCGGCATCGAGCAGGCCGAGCTCGACGTAGCGGGCGATTTCCTGGGGGCGGATGAGGCGCGCGGCGATGGCCGGATCGTCCCCCGACGGGACGTAGGAGCGCGAACCGACCTTGAAGTTCCAGCCGGCTTTTTTCATCAGCGCAAACGTGCTTTCCTGCAGGCTGCCCTTGGGCAGGCCCAATTTGATCTGTTCCATTCGGTCTCTCCTGGTATCGGCGGCGTCCCGCGGTTGCGGCGCCTGTTCTTCCATGCGTTGTGCGGGGGACTTTAGCCTAGGGGGCATCCCCGGGCAATAGCAGAAAATGCCGCAGGCGCGCGGGGGGCGAGAATATGCAGATTCGGAATATATTATGATTTTGTAAGAATAGGCTGTGCAAGGATCGGGACGGCAATTAGAATTTGCAATTGTTAGATGCAAAACAAAGAGGTGCTTCATGAGGCGATTTCTCGGTGCGTTTCACGGGGTGTGGTTGTTTCATAAGAGATTCAGAAAGTGCTTCCAGTCCGGCTCTCCATCCCCCCGTCCGAGCAAAACCGGCGGGCTTTTTTTGTGGCTGGCGGCGTGGCTTCTGGCCGGCGCGAACGGAGCGCCGGCGGCGGAGCAGTCCATGCAGATCCGCTTCGCCGGGTACGACAAGGCGGAAACGCTCGTCTATTTTCCGGCCCTCGTCGTGCTGAACCAGAGCCGGACGAATTTCCTGTATTCGCAATTCGCTTCTCCCAATGGCCACGACCTGCGCTTTTACGACGGATCGGGCACCGCCGAGCTGCCCTACGAGATCGAGCGCTGGGACACCAACGGGAGTTCGCACGTGTGGGTGCGGGTGCCGCAGCTGGCGAGCAGCAACGACTGCATCTGGGCGTTCTGGGGCGATGCCGCCAAAACCAATCCGCCAGCCTATACCACGAACGGCGCCGTTTGGTCCGCCGATTACCGCTTGGTCCTGCATCTGGGGGGCTCGCGCGACGCTTCGAGCAACGGGTTCTCGGGTACTGCCGTGAACGTGAACTACACCAATGGCGGCTGCATCGCCAGCAACGGGTACTTCAAGAACAACAACCATTCGTTCCGGCTGAACCACAGCGCCGCCTTGAAACCGGCGACCGCCATGACGATCGGCGCATGGGCGAAATCCGACGACCTGACCGGCTATCGCGAGATGTACCGCAAGGAAGACGGAGACGACCGGACGTTGTTCTCCTTCCAGTTGGACGGATCCATCCTGTCGTTTGGCCTGAAGATCGCCGGCGTCTATTCGGAATTCGATCTGTCCATCGCGGCCACGAACTATCTGTACAATTGGCATCATGTCGTCGCCACCTACGACGGCGCGGCGCGCATTTTCTATCGGGACGGGGTGGAGGTCGGGCGGCAAGCCGATTCCGGCGCGATCGGGATCGCCGGCACCAATTACGCCTATGTCGGGTCCTCTTCCGGATTGGCCGAGTTCTGGGACGGCAGCCTGGACGAACTGCGATTGAGCGGGACGGCGCGTTCTTCCAATTGGGTCTGGGCGAGCTACGCGAACCAGAAGGCCGCCAGCACGTTTCTGAGCTATGGGCCGGCCGTTCCCCGCGATACGGTGATGAATTTGGAAGACGAGGGCTTGGATTCGCTCCGCGGAAGGCTGCAATTCGCAACGGCGGGGGATACGATTCAGTTCAACGCCGGCCTGACGGGAACGTTGGTATTGACCCAAGGTGCGTTGCCGCTTCCCGACGGGGTGTCCATTGCGGGGCCGGGGCCGGCCACGATCGCGATCAGCGGAAATGGAGCGGATCGAATTTTCACGGCCAGCAACGTCGCTGCCGCCATCGGCGGGCTGACGATCAGCAATGGCCTGGCCAACGGAACCCCCGGCGGCGCCTTGCTCCAAATGGGCGGCAGCGTCGCATTGTCCAATTGCGTGTTCCGGGACAATCGCTCCCTTGGCGCGGCGGGCGGGTCCGGGGGCTGGGGCGGAGCGATTTACGCCACGGGCGGCGTGCTCACAGTTCGCGATTGTTCCTTCCATGCAAACGGGGTCGTCGGCCCGCGCGGCTTGCCGGCGGGATTGGATCATCGTTCCGGGGGCGGTGGCGGCGGCGCCGGGCTGGGAGGCGCGGTATGCCTGCTGGACGGCGAGGGATATTTCTTCGCTAGCGATTTCAACGCCAACAGCGTCACGGGCGGAGTCGGCGGAACGGCGGGGTATGGTTCCTCCACGGAAGACGGAGGGAAGGGCGGCGGGCCGGCGGCCGGGAGCGGCGGCACGTCGGGAAGCATCCACGGAAATGCCGGGGGGCTCTTCAGCGGGGGCGGCGGTGGAAAATATCCATCGTTGGGAATTGGGGGCACCGGCGGTTATGGCGGCGGCGGGGGCGGCGGGGGTGGCGCGAGTTCCGGCACGGGCGGCGTCGGCGGGACCGGTGGCGCCTATGCCGGGAATGGGGGTACGGCAAAATTTTCGGGCGGCGGCGGTGGCGGCGGCGGTGCGGGCCTGGGCGGCGCGATCTTCGCACGGAACAGCCAGGTCGTTTGCAGCGACGTGGTTGTGACGGGCAACGTGGCCACGAAGGGGAATGGTGGCGGTGCCGACCAAGGCAGCGGGGCCAATGGCATGGGAGCGGGCGGAGGCATCTTCTGCGATCGCGGCGGCATCAGCCTGACCGCCGCGACCGTCACGGGCAACACGGCGGACGTGTCCGCCGACCTGCGCTCAATGGAACTCTCCGCCGGCAGCGGCCCGTATGCGGGCGGAAACCTGGTCGTCGTTACGAACATCACGCTGGGCAGCGGGTCGGACATCACGAACGTCTTGGTAGGCGGGGCGGTGGCCACGATCGCCGGCCAGGGCGCGAGTTGGGTGGCGATCACGATGCCAACGGACTTGCCGGCTGGGGTGCAGGATATCGTCATCCAGTCGACGTCCGTTGGCGAGACGACGTTGACGGGGGTGTATACGGTGAATCCGGCGGGAGGGATCGGTTGGATTATCGACGACGGGACGCGGTGGCAGGAAGTGGCCGGATTGCCGGCGCAGCGAAACGAACTGGGGGCCGCCGTGCTAGACGGGGCGTTATACGCCGTTGGCGGGATCTTTTCCGGTGTTTATCGGCAAAACACCTATCGATTCGATGGCGCGAGCTGGACGGAAATGGCTCAAATGCCGGCCGCAAGATCCGGATTGGCGGCGGGGGCGTTGAACGGCTCGCTGTACGCCTTTGGAGGGATGGACAGCAGCGCCACGTTCCGGACGAATGCCTATCGATATGACGGAACGAACTGGCTGGAAATTTGCGGATTGCCGGCCGATCGATATCGATTGGCGGCCGGGACGTTGAACGGGGCTTTGTATGCCGTCGGCGGGAGAGGCAACAGCGGGTTCGGCAACACCAACGTGTATCGATACGACGGCCTGAACTGGACGGAAGTGGCGGGGTTGCCGGCGCCCAGAATACTGTTGGCCGCAGGAGAATTGAACGGCGCGCTCTATGCCCTGGGCGGCTATGACGGCAGCACGTATAAAACGAACGTCTACCGGTACAACGGGACCAACTGGACGGAAGTGCAAGGATTGCCGGCGGCCCGAAGCAGCTTGGCGGCGGGCGCGGCGAACGGGTCGCTGTACGCGATCGGCGGCTATGACGGCAGCGGTTACCGAACCAACGTGTATCGGTACGACGGCACGAATTGGACGGAAGTGGCCGGGTTGCCGGCGGCTCGGGGATATTTGGCTGCGGGCGTGCTGAATGGCGCTCTGTATGCGATGGGCGGGAGCGACGGGGGCAACATTTATTCCAACATGTACCGATATCCATACCAGTATTCCCTCTCCGGGGTCTCTCCTTCCGGCGGAAGTTGCACCGGTGGATTCACGGTCGCCATCGGCGGTTCGAACCTGGGCAATGGCAGCGATGTTACCAACGTGACCCTGTGCGGGGTGGGTGTGGCGGGCATCGTCAGCCAGAGCGCAACTCAGGTCGTCGTCACGGCCGCGGCGGCGAACGCGGGTCCGGGCGACGTGCGCGTTTTCTCGACCAGCCATGGCATCACGGTCAAGAGCAATGCGTTCGAGTATCTCAAGGCCGATCAGACAATCACCTTCCCGGCGATTGCGGACCGGCTCGCGACCGACAACGTGGGTCTGGCGGCGACGGCGTCTTCCGGGTTGGCGGTGAGCTTCAGCGTGTCGAGCGGGCCGGCGTCCATCGGCGGCGGCACGAACTTGACGTTCTCGGGGGCCGGCGTGGTCGGCATCCGGGCCTCGCAGGCGGGAAACACGAACTGGAACCCGGCGGCAGACGTGACCAATACGTTCAACGTGGCGAAGGCTTCACAGGCCGCCCTGTCCTTCAGTCCGGTCAGCCCGCAGACCTTCCTCACGACCAATGCGCTCTCGGTCGCCGGCGGATCCGGCACGGGCGCGGTGAGCTATGCGGTCCAGTCGGGCCCGGGCGAGATCGTGGGAGGGACGGGGCTCAAGATGCTGGCGGGAACGGGATCGGTCGCGGTCGTGGTCACGAAGGCGGCAGACGATCTCTACGCGGTGTGCTCCGCCACGGGGATGGTGGCGGCGGCGCAGGCCGCACAGACGATTGACTTCCCGCCCATCGGCGACCAATCCACCACGGGCAAGGTGGGACTGGCGGCATTTGCGTCAAGCGGACTGGAGGTGTCGTTTACCGTGCAAAGCGGTCCGGCCTCGATCGCGGACGGCACCAATCTGTCGTTTTCCGGCGTGGGCGCGGTCTCGATCGTGGCCTCGCAGGCGGGGGATTCGAACTGGAGTGCGGCGCCGAACGCGACCAATTCGTTCGAAGTGACGACGAAGGCGATGGCCCTCGTGACGCTGCACGATCTGGCGCAGGCCTATGATGGAACGCCGCGCGTGGTATCGGCAACGACCGAACCGGCTGGATTGGCCGTGGACGTCACCTATGACGGCAGCGGCAGCGCGCCAACGGACGTCGGCAGCTATGCCGTCACCGGCAAGGTGAACGACGCGGCATATCAGGGTATGGAGATCGGCACGCTGACGGTGTCGAAGGGCGCGGCGTCCGTCTATCTGTCGGGCCTGTCCCAGGTCTACGACGGAGCGGCGAAGTCCGCGAGCGCGACGACGATGCCGGCGGGATTGACGGTGGAGTTCACCTACGACGGCAGCGCTGTTGCGCCGACCGAGGCGGGGGTCTATGCCGTGACCGGAACCGTGAACGACGCTGGCTACGAGGGGTCGGCCGCCGATGCGCTGACCATTCAACAAGCCGGCCAGACGATTGATTTTCCGGCGATCGCCGATGCGTTGACCACCGATGCAGTAGGACTGGTCGCCACGGCGAGTTCCGGGCTGCCGGTGGCTTTTGCGGTAGAGAGCGGTGCGGCCACGATCGCGGGCGGAACCAATTTGACGTTCACCGGGGCGGGCGTGGTCCGCATCGTGGCCTCGCAGGCCGGCGATTCGAATTGGAACCCGGCGCCGAACGCAACCAACTCGTTCAACGTGGCGAAAGCGCCGCAGGCGGCGTTGTCGTTCAGCCCGGCCAGCCCGCAGACGTACAACACGACGAATGCGCTTGGCGCCGCGGGCGGCTCCGGGACGGGCACGGTGAGCTATGCGGTGCAATCGGGCCCGGGCCAGATCGTCGGGACCAACGGGCTGAAGATGCTGGCGGGCACCGGAAGCGTCGCCGTGGTCGCGACGAAGGCGGGGGACGCCTTGTATGCCGCTCGTTCCACGACCGGCACGGTCGCGGCGGCGAGGGCGGACCAGGCGATCGCGTTCCCCGCGATCGGCGACAAAATCACGACCAACGCCGTGGGGTTGGCGGCGACGGCGTCGAGCGGACTGGGCGTCGGCTTCGCCGTTGGCAGCGGGCCCGCTTCGATCAACGGCGGTACGAACCTGACGTTCATCGGGGCGGGATCGGTTTCGATCGTGGCCGCGCAGGCGGGCGATTCGAATTGGAACCCGGCGCCGAACGCAACCAACACGTTCAGCGTGGCGAAGGCGATGCAGGCGGCGTTGTCGTTCAGCCCGGCCAGCCCGCAAACGTACAACACGACGAATGCGCTTGGCGCCGCGGGCGGCTCCGGGACGGGCACGGTCAGCTATGCCGTGCAGTCAGGCCCGGGCCAGATTGTCGGGACCAACGGGCTGAAGATGCTGGCGGGCACCGGAAGCGTCGCCGTGGTCGCCACGAAGGCGGCGGACGCCTTGTACGCCGCCCGTTCCGCGACCGGCACGGTCGCGGCAGCAAGAGCGGCGCAGGCGGCGCTGTATTTCAATCCGGGCAGCCCGCAGGCCTATGGCTCAACGAACCTTCTGAGCGCTACTGGCGGCTCGGGCACGGGCGCGGTAAGCTACGTGGTGCAATCTGGTCCGGGACAAATTGGCGAATCTCTCGGGGTGAAGACGCTCGTTGTCACGGGCACCGGCACGGTTGCCATGGTCGCCACCAAGGCGGCGGAAGCCCGGTATGACGCCAAATCCACGACGGGATTCGTGGCGGCCGTGAAGGCCAGTCAAACGATTGCCTTCCCGGCGCTGGGCGATCAGTGGGTCACCAACCAGATTGGATTGTCGGCGACGGCGTCGAGCGGGCTGGGGGTCGGGTTTGCGGTCGCCAGCGGGCCCGCCATCTTGGCGGACGGCACGAACCTGACGTTCACGGGCGGCGGCGAGGTCTCGATTGTCGCCTCGCAGGCGGGCAATGCGAACTGGGACGTGGCACCCAGCGTGACCAATTCGCTCAGAAGCGTGGCGATCGCCATGACCAACGCCTATGCCTATCAAATGCCCGACGGCAGCGGCCGCGTCAGGATCGACTACGCATTGCGCTGCCACCCGACGTCGCAGGTGGCCGCCGTCGGCTTGGCCTATTCGACCAACGGGGGCGTCTCGTGGGCGGCCATGGATGCAGGGACCATGACGGGCGACGTCGGCGCCGCCGTCGCTTCGGGAATCCGCACGGTCGAATGGAATGCGGCACAGCAACTGTCCAGCAATACACTGAGCGCCAACTGTCGCGTGCGCTTGACCGCCACGGCGGGCGGCGAGACGGTCACCAACGTCTCCGATCTCTTCAGCGTCGACCTGAAAGGGCTCTACGGCGGTTTGACGGTGCGCGGCAGCCTCCGTAGCGCCACGACCTACTTGCCCTTGCCGACGGCGGTCATCAGCTTGGCTGGATCGACGGTTACGCAAACATTGAGTGCCGGCCGTTTCACGCTGACCAACGTGGGGATCATCCATGGCAACGTCCTCACCGTCAGCAATGCCAACTATGCGGTAAGTTCGCGGTCGCTGGGGGTGCGGGCCGGCATCACGGAAATCACGGCGCCGTTCCTGATGGTGCCGCTTCCGCCGGAACAGCCGGTCATCACCGAACTGAAGCCCGGCATGCAGGGCATTTTCATCCACGACGCCCGGATGGACAACAAGTTCACCGCGGCGGTGGATTGGAATGGTCTGGTTCCGCAACGAGTGGAGTTTTACGCCAACGACACGTTGAAGCAGGTATTCACGGGCATCGGCACCAATACGCGGTTCGAGTGCACGATGGACATGGGCTCGGATTTCCAGCCCAGTTTCGAACTCCGGGCCAACCGGGTGGAGGTGCGGGCGAAAGGATATGATGCCGTGACCCTGGAATCGGCGTGGACCACCAACGTCGCGTTCACGTGCGTCATTCCCGGGCCTTGGCTTCTGGGTTATCTCATGTTCGTGCCCAATTCCGGCGAATACGCCTTGAACCTCGACATTCCGCCGGATCCGTGGGAGGCGAAGCTGAAACTGCCCGTTATCGGAACGTTCGGGTTCGAAGTGGGGATACCGATCAACTTCAGTTATTCGATTCCGGAGGGAGGCGAGTGGTCTCTTGCGGTCGGAGTCAAGGGGGGCAAGAGTTATAGCGTGGAAGAGGACATGGGGCTGGCCGACCTCTTCAGTGGCGGATCGGGCATGACGAAGGTGCAGCCCAAGACGGCGCTTTACATCGGGCAGGCGGAAATCGAACTGGCCATCCAGGGGTTGCTGAATGGCGTGGTGAATGCGGAGCGGGGTTTTGCGTTCGACGCGTTCGGCCTGCATCTCGAACTGGCTGCGCGGCTCCAGATGGGCTACGTGGGACTGCTGGACGTGGTGCCGGGCGCCGGTCAGGTGTTCAGCCGGATTCCAGGCACGGGGGGGATCGTGAAGCAGATTTCGTTCGGAATTTTCGTGATTCCCGGGCTTTCGGGCGACTTCCTCTGGACTTGCACGTGGCCGCCGGAATTCGACAGCGGGGAAATCGCCGGCAAGATCGGCCTAGAAGCTTCCTACGAGCCCAAACTGGGGCCCGTGGAAGCCCGCATCTACGTTGGGGGAGAACCGAGCGTGACGGTTGGATTCCCGGGGGACTTCTGGAAACAGCTGCGCTTCCGGGCTTATGCCGGCGCCGAGTTCAAGTGGTGGATCATCCAATTGGCCGCCCAGCACGTGTTTCTCGACCTCAAATATCCCGAGGGAAGGCGTCTTGCGCGGGGGGATGGCGAGCCGGAATTCGCCGTGCTGTCGGGAGTTCACAACGGCGAATTGCAAACGGTCGATCGCGGCTATCTCTCGCGGGGCGGGGCGCGGTTCGTTGCGCGGTCGACGTATCTGGAGAAGTCGGCGCGGGGAACCACGGCCTTGGATGCCTTCCGGGCCATGGGCCAGCTGCCCCCCACGGGTTCGCTCCAGGCGAAATGGGTCGGGATATCTTCTGCCAAGACCGACGCTCAGGCCAGTTTGCCGATCATCACCAACACCTTCCCGGATTCGGCTCCGGCGCTGGCGGGAATCTCTTCGAACCTGATGCTGCTGTACGTGGGCGACAACGGGGCCGCCGGAGACCTGCAGTTCACGGACATTCAATGGACTCGGTTCGACGGGAGGGACTGGGGCGAACCGGATGCGATTGCGGCGGATACGCGCGCGGAATTCAATCCGCAAGTCCGCTACGACGGCAATGGAGACGCCGTCGCCTTGTGGAACCGGGTCGGCGACCCCGATTTCGACGAACTCGACGTCGCGGCCATGTCGGCGGAGATGGAAATCGCATGGGCACGCTGGGATCACGTCGCCGGAATGTGGACGGTGCCGGCGGCCCTGACCAGCAACGCATGGCTCGACCACGCCCCCCAATTGGCCGGCCCGTTGGATGACGGCGACTTGCTGGCGACGTGGATCGAGAATCGCGACAATCTATTCATCGGCATGGGGGAAAGCGGGTCGTCGCAAAACGATGCCGTGCTTTGGGCCCGGTGGGATGCCGCCACTTCGGCGTGGAGCGAACCCCAGGTTCTCGTGAGCAATCTGATGGGCAGAACGTCACAGAGTTTTGCCGGTTCTGGTCCGCTGGCCGTTTACGCGTGGTCGGCCGATCCGGCTGGATATTCGGACGATAATTCGGGGCAGGAAATCTACGCCATGGTCTGGTCCAACGGCGTTTGGTCGGCGGCGCAACAGTATACCGGCAACGAGGTGCCCGACCAGAACGTCCGCGTGGCGGTTTCGCCCGCCGGAACCGTTCATCTGGTCTGGCAGCAGGATTCCAACTTGGTTTCCGCCCAAGACTTCGCGGCCGAACCGCTGCCGGTGCGTCCCGATTCGGGCAGCGTGGGCTTCGCCGATTTCGCCATGACCTGCGGCCCCATGGGCAACATGGTCCTGCTGTGGCAGGAAATGACGACGAACGGATCGGACGCGCATTACTCCGTGTTCGACATCGCTTCCGGCACGTGGAGCAAGGATGCCACGCTGTTCCAGGATGCGCCGCTGGAGCGATCGTTCGCGCCGGTCTGGGACAACGTCGGGAACCTGACGGTGGCCTACAACGCCGTGGAGATCGTGAAAACCAACGTGACGATGGAATTGGAGGACGGGGGCTCCATCACGGTCTCCAACGTCCCGCAGCCGGGCGCCGTGAGCTTGGCCGTCGTCAAGCGCGCACTGATCACCGACGTGGCCATTCTGCCGGGCGACTTCACTGTCGAGGGAGTCAACTATCTGCCCGGGGACGCGCTGACCCTCTCGGCGACGTTGAGAAACGCGGGCGACGTGGCCGTGACCAATGCGGCTGTGTCGTTCTATGTGGGCGATCCCGCGGAGGGGGGGACGCTCATCGCGAATCTGGTTTGGGAGGGCTGGCTGGAGGGCGCGGCGACCAACGCCGTTCTTTCCACCACGTGGGTGGTGCCGGAGCCGGCCACCAACCTGACCTTGTATGCCGTGGCCAACCCGGACCAGATCTTCGCGGAATACACCGAGGACAACAACGTCCAGACCGCGGGCGTCGGCGGCACGGACCTGTCCGTGACCTTGGTCGAGGCCGCGGCCGAACCCCATGGCGCCATGTATGTGAGGGCCCAGGTCGAGAACGTCGGGGCGCCGGGCGCGACGAACACGACGCTCGCCCTTCGGCGTCAGGGGGAGGGCGGTGCGCCGCTGGCCACGGTGGAGGTGCCGGCGCTCCCGCCCGGCATGCTGGCCCAGGTCGCGTTCGACCTGCCGGACGACACGCAGCCGGAAGGCAATGCGTTCTATACCCTGAATGCCGACGAATCGAGCGTCCTGTGGGACGTGGAAACCAACAACAACGCCTTGACCTTCGCGGTCAACCTCTGGCTCGACAGCGATGGCGACGGGATGCCGGACGGGTGGGAGGGAGACAATGAACTTGATCTGAGCGATCCCGCCGACGCATCCGGCGATGCGGATGGCGATGGCATGAGCAACTATGCCGAGTGGCGGGCGGGCACGGATCCAAACGACGAGTTCTCGTATCTGGCGGTAGAAACTTGCGTCTTGGCGGGCGAGTTCCCGGCTGCGGAATTCCATCTGTCTTGGGGCTCGATCTCCAATCGATTCTACAAGATCAGCCGGGCCACCAATCTGGTCGATGGCCTCGGATTCATGCCGATCGCCGAGCACATCCAGGCCGACCCGCCGGTAAACACCTACCAGGACACGACGATCTCGACCAACGCCGTGAAGTACTACTACCGGATCGATCTGGAATGATCGCCGCCGGATCCGGCGATCAAAATCGCCTCATAAGGATGGATTCGTCACGCACATGCGTCTTCCCGTTCCCGGTGGCCGGCCGCAAGGGAGAAATCCGGATCCGAATGTTCAATATTCAATAACCAATCTTCAATATTCAAATCGTTGATCATTGAACAGAAGCATCCCACAGCGCATCTGCGATTTGGTGCGCCCACCCGCGTTTCAGGCCAAAAAGAACAGCCTCACGCTAAAGCGTGGACTACATACCAGACCCGTTCGTAGTCCAGCCTTCAGGCTGGATCCTTGCACCGAATCGCAGATGCGCCCGCGCACGGGGACGAATCTTCGATCCGGTGCAGGAGGCGCCAACCAGGCCGGCGGATACCGGACTGCGGCTCACCCGGAGGGTTTGCCCTACCTGCCAGGCATCCGACAGGCCGGGGCAGGGCGAGGCGCTCGCGGCGGGATCAAGGGCGCATCGGCATGCGCGGCGGAGATGCCGGGCGGGGCCGATATGCAGGAGGAGAAGGCCGCGAGTGGTGCACGGGACTCGGGCGCGGCTTCTGCGGTTGATGGGGTCTGACGATGGCCGGTGGAGGCTTGGGCGACGGTTTAGGCAGAAGAATGGGTCGCGGCACGTATGCATTGTAACCGGAGTTGCCCGATTCCTGCGATTGATCCGTCGCCTCATCTTGGAGCTGATCGTCCCGCAGGGTGTATTCCATCTCGGATATCTCTCGGGCGAGATCGTTCGCCGATTGGCCCGAACTGTTTTTCAAAGCCGGATCGGCCCCGGCGGAAATCAGCGTCGCGATGATGGAATCGCACTCGGCCAAGTCCGTTGGGTCTGCATCGTGCGATAAAGTTCGCAACTTTAGTTCCATGACAATATGCAGGGGAAGATCGTTATATTTATTGCGTGCATTTGGATTTGCTCCAGAAGAGATCAAAAGGGCCACTACTTCGTCTCGCCGGGAACTATATCTAACGCTTTTGATGGCGTAGTGAAGGGGGGTGTCACTATATTCATTTGTTGCATTAACTCTCGCGCCTTGCTTGATGAGCAGTTCTGCAACGCCGGGGGAACCAATATAGGATGCCCAGTGGAGCGGAGTATATCCATGCTGATCGGTCGCGTTCACGTCGGCGCCCTTTTCTATCAGGATGGCGCAAATTTCCGGCCAGGAGCCAATGGCTGCCTGGTGAAGCAGGGTGGTCCCAATGGGGGGGTAGTGTTTGCGAACCGCGTTGCCGTCTACTTCCGGACTTGAAACGATCTTTCGGGCCAAGGAACGATTGGGTTTGCCGCTTCCAACGGCATGAGTTAGCCGTTGGTCGATCGATTCACATCCGGAACCCAATGCGAGCAGCAGGAAGAATAGCCAAGTGCCGCAAAATAGAGGCCGCGAAAAGATCTGGTTCATATGTTTTCCATGTTCGCGTCGAACTAGAAAAGACATCGACATATCAAGTCCAAGTATTCGTCGTGTCATCCCTTGACGGCGCCTTCGGTGAGGCCCTTGACGAAGAGCTTCATGGAGAAGGTGAAGAGGATGATGACGGGGATGGAGGCGATGGCGTAGCCGGCCATCAAGGGGCCCCAGAGCTTGATGTACTCGCCGGCCATGCGGATGAGCTGGACGGTGACGGGCAGGCGGGCCTGCTCGCGCATGACGATCAGGGGCATGACGAATTCGTTCCACTGGCCGAGGAACTGCATGACGGCGACGGTGCCCATGATCGGGCCGGAGAGGGGCATGACCACGAGCTTGAGCTGCTGGAAGTGGTTGGCGCCGTCGATTTCGGCGGCTTCGAACAGGTCCTGCGGGATGTCGGCGATGAAATTGCGGAAAATGAAGATGGCGAAGGCCTGGCCGCCGGAGGCGCCGACGAGGATGAGGGCGGTGAGGGTATTGAGGAGGTTCATGTCGCGCAGCAGGATGAACAGGGGGACGAGGTTGGCGATCATGGGCATCATCATCAGGAGCAGCAGCGCGTTCCAGAGCAAGGCGGAGCCGGGGACCTTGAGGCGGGCGAAGAAGTAGGCGCCGGCCAGGCCGAAGATGACGATGAAGAAGGTGGCCATGGTGGACAGGAAAATGGAATTGGCGACCGTGGGGGAGATCATCTGCCAGGCGGTGGCCCAGTTGGACCAGTGGATCGGCTGGGTGAGGGTGGTGGGCGCGAGGTAGAACTGGTTGTTGTCCTTGAGGGAGACGATCATCATCAGGTAGAGCGGCAGGAAGGCGAAGGCGAGGACGAACCAGATGAAGAGATGCTTGTTGAAGCGCAGCGCCCAATCGCCGGCGACCGCGGCGGCCTTGTAGAGGGGTTGCTGCTGGCGGGCCAGCGAGCGGGCCGAATACAGATCGCCCTGGCTGACGGCGGGGGCCGGGCGTTTCAGGCAGCGGGCGAGGTAGGCCTGGTCGAGGCGGCGGGCGAGTTCGCCCCACGGCACGGCCAGGACGATGAAGATGGCCCCGGACAGCATCATGTTCATCGAACCCAGGCCGATGCCGTAGCCGATGAGGATGGCGCCGGCGGCGCCGATGGCCATCTTGAACAGGCTCGCGGACAGCATCATCGCCAGTGCGTAGCCGAACAGGAGCCAGCGGATGTCGAGCGCTCGCCGGGCAATCGGAAGCCATTGGATGTCGTTTCCCCCCTTGAATGCGTTTTCAAGGAGCGGCAGCCAACGGATGACGGTCTCTTTGATGGCGGGCGCGACAAGTTGCAGCCCGTGAATGATGGAGTCCCCGAAGATGACCGCGGCGATCAACGCGGCCGCGACGAGGCCGAGTCCGATGCGGAGGGCGGCGCCGTATTTGCGCAAAAGGAGGGGGATGGCGAGGAGGAGCGCGAGCTTTAGGACCAGCAGGACGACGAATCCGGCGAAGATCGCGAGCGTGGCGGGGACGGCGGCCTTGGCGCCGAGATGGGCGGAGTAGAACAGGAAGGCTTCGACAAAGGCATAGAGCGCAAGGATGCCGAACCAGGTGGACTTGCCGGGCTTGGCGCCGCCTTCGGGTTCGGGCTGCAGGAGCATGTTGCAGATCTTCTGGAGCAGGAGCACCACGATCGTCAGCACGATGCCGACGGCGCACGCGTAGCCCATTTGCTGGTCCATGAAGGCTTTTCGCAGCATGAAGAGCGCCGGGACGGTGGCCTTGCCGCCGGGACCGCCGGCGATGCCGGCGAGCGCGAGAATCATGCCGGCGTCCTTGATGGTCTCGATGATGGCGAACACCATCAGCAGATAGATCGAGCCCATCAGGAGGGGCAGTTCGATCTTGGTGAATCGGCTCCACCAGGTCGCGCCGTCGATGTCGGCGGCTTCGTAGATGTCCTTGGAGATGTTCTGGAGTTTGGCCAGATGCATCAGCACGGCGAAGGACCCGACCCAGGGGAAGCCCCAGACGACGCAGGCGATGATGATGATCTTGGGATCGCCGAGCCAGGCGGGGGACGTGCCGGCCTTGAAGGCGGTGAGCCAGTCGAAGGTTTCGAAGAACGAGCGGGCGAGGGACCCGTCGGCGAGTCCGCCCAGCTCGGGCGCCGCCAGCCGGTCGGCGACGAACGCGCCGCCGCTTTGGAGGAGGGTCATGAGGCCGGTCCAGTCGAGGAACTGGTTGAGGTAGCCGGCGGTGGCTTCGAAGAAGAACGAGCGCCAGATCAGCACCGTGATCAGGCCGGGGATGACCATCGGCACGACGAAGAGCGTGCGGTAGAAGAACTGCATCTTCTCGGAGCTGGCGCGGTGGATGCACACGGCGACCAGCAGCGCCGGGATCATCTTGATCACGTTCCAGAAGCCGAGGATGAACGCCAGCTTGAACGAATTCCAGAATTCCAGGTTCTTCAGCAGGTCGACGTAGTTCTCGAAACCGACGAATTCGGAAATGTCGGAGCCGTTCCAGCGGAAGAGGGAATGGAAGATGCCGGAGCTGGCGGGATAGTACTGGAAAAGGCCGATGAGGATCAGCGTCGGCACGATGAAGAAGTAGATCTCCCAGTGGTGGCGGAGCTGGTTGGCGCGGACTTCTTTGGGTTGCATGTCAGTTCTCAGGGTTCAGGGTTCAGAGGTCAGGGGAGAAGGGGGGGCGGGGAAAGGGGACGGAATATCCTATATCCAATGTCCAATATCCAATTTCCAAGGGGACAGCCGAACAGCCCGGACGGCTCGGAGAGCCGTCCCTACCTGGTTTTTACGTAGAACGTAAAAACTTTTGGCGAGTTTTACGTAGAACGTAAAAACTTTGCGGATTTTTTCCACGCCACGTAAAAACTTTGGGCCGTTTTTACGTAGAACGTAAAAACTTTCGGCGGGATCGGACTTGATGATTGGATATTGAATATTGGACATTGGATATTGGGATCGGGCGGCCATCATGGCCGGGCCTCTTCGCGGAGGCGGGCGCGGATCTTGGCGAGGACGCTGGCGGAGTATTCGTAGGGGCCGACGAAGCCGTCGGGGAGCTGGTCGCGCTGGACGAGGTCGAGCTGGCGGGCGTGGTTGAGTTCGCCCCAGATCTGGCGGGAGGCGGTGATGGCGCGGTAGCGGACCCAGGCGGATTCGGCGTCGAGCTCGGCGGCGGCTTTTTCCTCGGGGGTTTGGGCGGCGGCGGCGGCCTGGTCGGCCAGGATGGCGCGGCCGCGGATGCCGGCGAGGTACTGCTCGTTGCGCTGCATGCCGCGGCGCCAGTCGCGCTGCTGCTCCAGAAAGTCCGTCAAGCCGTTCTTGAGGTAGTAGGCGGTGAACTGCCGGGCGAATTCGTCGAGCGAGATCTGGTTGACCTGGTAGAGGGAATAG
Organism: Kiritimatiellia bacterium; assembly: GCA_050176815.1. Classification (GTDB taxonomy): domain Bacteria; phylum Verrucomicrobiota; class Kiritimatiellia; order CAIQIC01; family Lenti-01; genus Lenti-01. The sequence goes on along the minus strand of JBFXHR010000034.1, from coordinate 4,788 downwards.
ATCTGGCCCCAGGTGACGGCGGTGTTGCCGCCGAGGTTGAAGTTGACGTTGCCGTAGATGCCTTCGAGGTGCGGCTCGAACGCCTGCAAGAGCGGATCGATCTCGGTGCCGACGATGGCCGGGATCCAGCCGATGATGGCGTTGAGCTTTTCGTTGCCCTTCTGCGAGGCGAGGAACAGGAGGAAATCGAGGGCGACGTCGAGGTGCTTGGAATCGCGGCTGACGCCGAACCGGAACCCGGCGCCGGGGGACTCGTAGATGCGGCCTTCGACGACGCCGCCGTAGACGGGGTCGTCGCGGGAGGGGATGGGGAAGTCCATGATGCCGACTTCGAACTGGCCCTTGGCCTGTTCCTGGAGCGAGCGCGCGTCCCAGGTGCCGGTGGTCATGAAGACGGCGCGCTGCTGGGCGAAGAGGAAGACGGCTTCGTCGCGGCCGAGGCCGGTGTAGCCGACCTGGAAGTAGTCGGTGACTTCGCGGAGCATCTGGAGCCAGCGGGCGTAGGACGGATAGGTGAAGTCCAGCAGGCCGGTCTTGAAGGCGACGAAGGTTTCGTCGTTGCCGACGAACCCGTCGCGGTTGAAGTCGGCGCGGCGGAAGGCGCCGTAGGTGACGGGGGAGAACATCATGCTGTCCCAGTGGCCGAAATGGTAGGCGGAGCCGGCGATGGGGATGTAGGCGGCGCCGCTGGCGGGGTTGGCGGTGTTGCGGATCTGCTCGCAGACGGCGAGGAACTTCCGGTAGTCGAGCGGCGCGACGTCGCTGCCGGTGATCTTCCGGAGGAGGTCCTTGTTGTAGAAGATGCGCACGCCGAACTGCGACAGCGGCACGGACATGTATTCCTGCATTTCCGTGACGTAGGCGGTCTTCATGCCGTCCTTGAACGTCTGGCGCAGGGGCAGGTCGGCGATGTCGGTGCCGGCGTTGTGCGGGTTGGGCGTGTTGACGTATCGGGAGAGCGGGGCGAAGTAGCGGTTGTAGTAGGACAGCCAGATGTTGTCGGGGAGCATCGCGCCGACCTGCATGATGTCCGGCGCGGTGCCGCCCATGAGCTGGGTGCTGACCCACTGGCCGTAGGTGCCTTCGGGAATCGCGTCCTGGACGATGACGACGTTGGGGTGCGTCTTGCGGTACTCGCGCGCCATCTCGTCGATGCCTTCGCGCACGCTGGCTTCGAGCTGCCAGTGGCCGAGGCGGATGACGACCGAGCCGGGCGGCGTCTGCTGCGCGCGGTACGTGGCGATGACCCACGCGGACCAGAGGAAGACCGCGAAGACGACGAGCAGGGCGAAATAGGCGCGGACGAAGGCGAACGCGGACTGGAGGAATTTCGGCATGGCTAGATGCCCTCCTCGGCGCGGATCTTCGCTTCGAGCGCGCCCATGCGCGCCAGCGCCTGCTTGCAGCCGTAGACGCGGATGTCCTTGGGATATTTTTCGAGCAGCAGGTTGTAGTAGGTGCGGGCGAGATCGAAGTCGCCGACCTCGAATTCCGCGATGGTGGCGAGGTTCCAGTAGGCCCAGGCGAATTCGATGAAGGGGTCGGAGGGATCGACCTCGGTGAGTTCGAAGGCGTTCCGCTCGGCCTCCAGGCGCTGTTCCTGTTCGCCGAGCGTGGTGTAGGCCACGGCGAGGAGCGACCAGGCGGGCGCGGCGAATTCCTTCTGGTTGCTTTGGACGAACTCGCGCAGTTTCCGTTCCGCCGCGCGCGTGGTCTTCGGGTCGAGCTGCGCGAGTTGGATGCTCTGGAGATAGAGGAACGCTTCCTTGGCGGCGAGATGCCCGGGGAATTTCTCCATGATGTGCCGATAGGCGGCGTTGACGGCGGCGTAGTCGGGTTCCTGGCCGACGGGGACGAGATGCTGCTGGCGGGCGAGGGCGAGCTCGGTCCAGGGGAGCATCGGGCTGACGGGCGCGGCGGCGAGGATTTCCTTGTACAGCAAGGTGGCCTGCTTGGGGTCTTCGCCGGGGCGGCGCAGATCCCAGACGGTGGCGAGGCCGTAGGTGGCCATGGCCCAGTCGTCGGAGCCCTTCTCGGCGGCGGCGCGGGCGGCTTCGAAGGCGAGGACGGCGTTCTGGAATTCGCTGAGGCGATAAGCGGTCCAGCCTTCGCCGATCAGCGCGGCGGCATCGCCGGTTTTTTCGGCTTTGTTGCCGCAAGCGGAGAGTCCGAAGGCAAGAAGACCCGCCAGAAGGACGCGCGCGACCTGAATTGTCCGGTGATCCATGATGAAAATCCTTCTGTCCGCCGGCCGGGGCCTCGGGCCAGCAGACACAAAAGCATATGGCAGAACGTGGAGCGTTTCGCCAGCAAAAATTGCGGGGCTTGCGGCGAAGGGGCGGGCATGATATTCGGAACGGATGATTGAATTCCGGCAGGTGGGCAAGCGGTACGGCGGGCAGGTGGTGCTCGACCGCGTGGATTTCCGTTTGCTGGCGGGGGAACGGGCGGGCATCGTCGGGCCCAACGGGGCGGGAAAATCCACGATCTTCGAACTGATCACCGGCGAATCCGACGTGGATTCGGGCGCGGTGGTGCGCGCGAAGGACATTCGCATCGGGCATCTGCGGCAGCAGGTCAAGCCGGGGGAGGAACTTACGCCGCTCCAGAAATACGTGGAGCGGGCTGCGCCGGATCTGGAGACGATTCGTGCGGAAATCCACCACATCGAAGAGCATTTGGCGGGCGACGAGGCCGAAGAATCCCGGACGCTGCTGCGGCGGCTGGGGGAACTGCAGACGAGCTTCGAAGCGCAAGGCGGCTACGACCTGCATGCGCGCGCGGCGGCGGCGCTGACGGGCCTTGGCTTCCGGGTGGAGGACTTGCAGAAACCGCTGGGCGAATTCTCCGGCGGGTGGCAGATGCGGGCGGAGCTGAGCCGCGCGCTGATCGCGGAGCCCGACCTGCTGCTGCTCGACGAGCCGAGCAATTACCTGGATTTGCCGGCGGTGGAATGGCTGCGGCGGCGCCTGGAGGGATTCCGCGGCACGCTGGCGATGATCTCCCACGACCGCTATCTGCTGGAAAACCTGTGCGACGTCACGGTCGAGGTGGCGTCGGGCCGCGTGACGCGATATCCGGGGCGCTATTCGTGGTATGCGCAGGAACGCGAAAAGCGGCGGGAGATCTCGCTCTCGCGGCAGGCCAACGAAGACCGCCGGCGCGAGCAGATCGAGCGGTTCGTTGAGCGCTTCCGGGCCAAGAACACGATGTCGTCGCGCGTGCAGAGCCGGATCAAGATGCTCGAAAAACTGGAGCGGACCGAGGAAGTCGTGGTCGCGCGGGGGCGGGGCCATTTCCGGCTGGCGAAGCCGCCGCATTGCGGCCAGGAAGTGCTGCGGTGCGAGGGCGTGGGCTTCGCCTACGAAGAGGGGAAGTGGATTTTCCGCGGCGTGGACTTGTCGGTGCAAAAGGGGGAGAAGCTGGCCGTGGTGGGGCCCAATGGCGCGGGCAAGACGACGCTGCTGCGCGTGATGGCCGGGCAACTGGCGCCGGGGGAGGGCAAGCGCGTGGCGGGGCATCTCGTCGTGCCGGGCTACCAGAGCCAGGAGACGGCCGACACGATGGACCGGACGAGGAGCTGCCTCGAAACCCTGAAAGCCGTCGCGCCCGACGCGAACGAAAAGGAAATCCGCACCCTGCTGGGCGGTTTTGGGTTTTCCGGCGAGGCGGCCGAAAAGCGCGTCGAGGTGCTCTCCGGTGGAGAACGGATTCGCCTGGCGTTCGCGCGCATCCTGATCCGGCCGCCGAATTTGCTGCTGCTGGACGAGCCGACGACGCATCTGGACGTGGAAAGCCGCGAGGCCTTGCAAGAAGCGATCGCGGCGTACGCCGGCACGGTCGTGCTGGTGTCGCACGACGTCGCGTTCGTGCGGGCGGTGGCCGGCGGCATCGTGGCGGTCGCGCCCGACGGGGGCGGGGTGCGGCGTTTTTCCGGCGGCTACGACTATTACCGCGAAAAAACCGCGCAGGAGGAGGCCGGAGGCGAAGGCGGTTCCGAGCCCGAGAAAAACGTTGATGAGGCGAAGGCGGCGCGCGCGGAAGCCTTCCGCGACCGCAAGGTGCTGAAAAACGAACTCCGGAGGGTCGAGCGGGAAGTTGCCGCCTTGGAGAAGGAAATTCCCGTGCTGGAACGGGAACAATCCGCTCTTTACCAGCAACTTGCCGCAACGGATATCCCCCCGGACAACCGGGCGGAGGTGGGACGCTTGCTGGCCGAAGTCGAGGCGGCCTTGCGCGCAAAACTCGCGGCATGGGAAGCAGCGGGAAGCCGGCGGGATGAACTGGCTGGACAGATTTGACGCACGCGTCATAATTGATTGCACCAGTTGTAAAAAAGCCTGGACGACACGGAGGTCGTCCCTCCAGTCTTGGATTTCTTCACTCCAATGCAGAGAACGCAAAAAAGATTTATTAGGATTGTGTTTGATTCTTCCCCCTGAAGGGCGTAGTTTCTTTTCGTTATACCTTTGATAGGGACAGGTGTGCCTAGGTTCCAAGGAGCGGAGAGTCGATGAAAAGCAATTTGGGGTTTCTGGGCCTATGCCTGGCGACGGGTTTGAGTCTGGCGGCGCTTTCGGCGCAGGCCGTGGACGTGCGCATCGCGGACTTCAACGTCGCGTTCGGCATCGACACGAACGACGACGGGGGCACCAGCAACGACGTCGATTACGTGGCGGTCTCGTACATCGTCCAGCGCGTGCAGCCCGACATCATCTGTTTCCAGGAACTGTACGCCGACGAAGACATGCAGGCCTGGATTTCCTTGGCCGCCCAGCTGGGTTATCG
>JBFXHR010000033.1:0-30650 GCA_050176815.1 Kiritimatiellia bacterium | reverse complement strand
GACGAACGGGACCGGTTGTGCGGTCCACGCTTTAGCGTGCGGATGCTCTATCGGCGTTTGGGCGGGAAAGGCGTGCAAGGGTGGCACGCGGCTCCCGTCGCGTGCGGATTCGCGGCGCTGCGCGGGACAGGAGCCCCGCGCCACCGGGAGCGGCCCCCAATACCGGTTTTTTCAATCTCGGCGTGCTGGGCCAGCGCGCCCTGCCTTTGGCGGATTCGCAGGTAGGACGGCCTGGCTCAGGCCGCCGCAGTCCATATTTTACAATCGCGGTCTCCTCGGCGCGGTGGCCTATTTCTCCAGAACCGCCGCCTTCGCCGCCCGTTTTCTCTCCGGGCTTTCCCTCCCGGGCTTGACTATCGCGAGCGGCTTGTCGACCATGTGGGCACGAGAATCCAACCAAGGGAGAAAAGCCATGAAGCATGGGATCGTGAAAATGTTGGCCATTTGCGCGGCGGCGTTGGCTCTGGCGGGTTGCGGTAGCGATAGCGACGGCGACGGCGCGTCCCCGTTCGAAGGAACCTGGTCGGGCACGTATTCCGGCAGCGACAACGGAAGTTGGTCTTTCACCGTGGATTCCAGCGGGACGGTCACGGGAACGGTCTGGGGCGACCAGACCTTGGCCTTGAGCGGTTCGGTTTCGGACAGCGGCACCATTTCCGCCGACATCGGCATCGCCGGCACCGACGACGCCGCCACGTTTCAGGGGCAAATGGACGAGGAGAACGGGACGGTCTCCGGCACGTGGTCCTGCGCCCCCCTCAACCAGAGCGGAACCTTTTCGGGCACCCGGCAATAAGGAATCAGGCGTACCGACGGACGTCGTCGAGGGACCGGCGGGATTTAGGCCGGATTTCCGGATCGGCGGCATAGCCGAGGGCCATCAGGAGATCCACTTTCTTGCCGCGGGGAATGCCGAGCGCTTTTTTCACGGCGCCTTCGTTAAACCACCCGATCCAGCAGCTCGCGATGCCCTCCTCCTCCGCCTGCAGCGCGAGGTGTTCGCAGGCGATGCCGACATCCACGAGGCTGTACTGCACGCCGCGGAACTGCGCGCCAAGCCGGGCGGCCAGCTTCATTTTCTCCGTCGCGACGGCGACGAGCGCGGAGGCATCGGCGGCAAACCGGTTCATGCCATAGGGCGGATGGGTGCAGGCCGCCTCCGCCAGCGCGCGCACTTTTTCCGGATCGTCCACCGCCACGAACGACCACGGCTGCGAATTGCAGGCCGAGGGCGCCAGCCGCGCGGCCTCCAGGCAGCGGTCCAGCGCCTCGCGAGGAATGCGCCGGCCCGGCGCGTATTTCCGCGTGCTCTGGCGGCGGCGGACGAGGTCCAGGAAGGTCATGCTTTTCTCCGCGAAAGGCGCAAGACAATGACGATCAGCCACAGCAGCCCGACAAGCATCCAGCCGCCGTAAAAGATCCGGGGATGGATCCACCAGCTCCAGCCCGCGAACCCCCAGTCGGAAAACGGCCAGAGAACCGGGGTGATGAACCGGCCGTCGCCGTGGGTGGGCACGTCGGACAGGACATGGATGGGCCAGGCGAGCGCCGGCAGCCACAGCGCGCGCTTCCACGCCACCAGCAGGCCGTAGCAAACGGCTATGCCCAGCAGGCTGTGGGTCACGTTGTACAAGACGAAGACGAAACCGGGGATGCCGTGCCAGCGCACGCCGTTGCCGCTGAATGCATCCATCATGAAATGGATGCCCAGCGAGGCCAGATCGGGAAAGATGCCGAAGAAAAACGCGGCCCAAAGCGTCCAGTCGGAAAAAAGCCAGCGGCGCTTGAAATCGCCCCCGGGCCCCCGCCGGCCGCCGGCCAGCCCGGTGCGGCTGCACAGCGTGGCGCCCAGAATCCCGTGGAACAACGTGTCCATGCCGCGGCGGCCCTCAGCCCGCCGGGACGATGGTCTTCAGGAATTCCGCCACTTCCTCGATGTGGCCGAACGAGAGCATCTTGTTCGCCTGGTAGCGGGCGAGGTCCAGGTCGATCCCTTCGATCCGGCGCTGGACCGCCGGAATCGCCATCGAATCCATGCTCAAGGTCCGCAACCCGATGCCCAGCAGGAACGGCAGCATCTGGGGATCCGAGCCCAGATTGCCGCAGAGCGAGATGGGCTTGCCGGCCTGCTCCGCCGCCGCCACGATCATGGCCATCGCGCGCAGCACGGCGGGATGCCATGGCGTGTACCAATCCGCCACCTCGTCGTTCGTGCGGTCCACCGCCAGCAGGTATTGGATCAGGTCGTTGCTGCCGATGCTCAGGAAATCCGCCTCCGCCGCCAGCTCTTTCGCCATCATGACGGCCGAGGGCAGTTCGATCATCACGCCCAGCTCCGGCATGCGGCCGAGCACGCCCTCCTGCTCCAGCTCCCGCTGGCATCCCTGCGCCAGGTTCCGCGCCGCCTGGAATTCGTCCAGCGACGCCACCATCGGGAACATCACCTTGGCCTGCGGATTCCCGTGGGCGGCCCGCAGCAGCGCCCGGAGCTGCTGCTTGAAAATCGCCGGATTCCGCAGCGAAAACCGCAGCGCCCGCAGGCCCAAAAACGGATTGTTCCCGTGGTCCACCGGGAAATACGACAGCGCCTTGTCGCCGCCGACGTCCAGCGTGCGGAAGACGACCGGGCGCCCCTCCATTTTTTCCAGCACGCGCTTGTAGCCCTGGTATTGCTCTTCCTCGGTCGGGAACGTGCTGCGGACGATGAAGGGGAATTCCGTCCGGTACAGCCCAATGCCCTTGGCCTTCACGTGCAGGGCCACGTCCAGCTCGCTCACCAGGTTCAGGTTCGCCAGCAGCCGGATCTCCGTTCCGTCCTTCGTGCGGGTCTCGGGCTTGACCTGCCCCGCCATCCGCTCCGCATCGGCCAGGGACCGGATGATGTCCTTCATCGTCTGGATGGCTTCGGGTCCGGGACGGACGATGATCTGGCCTTCCTTCGCGTCGAGCAGGATCGGGGTCTTTTCCGGCAAATGCAGGAGCCGCGGGTCCGAGGCGATGACCAGCGGAATCTGGAGCGCCTTCGCCAAAATCGCCACGTGCGAATGCTGCCCGCCCCCCAGCAGCACCAGCCCCGACGCGCCTTCCGCCGACAGCTTCAGGATGTCCGAGGGCAGCAGTTCTTCGGCGATGACGATTTGGCCGGCATAGTCCGGGCTCATGCTTTCCAGGGCCGGAGCCGACAGGTTGTGCAGGAGGCGGTGCCCCAGGTCTTCCACGTCGAGCACCTTTTCGCGCAGCAAAGGATTGGGGCTGTGCGCAAACAAATCCGCGTAGCGGCGCACTTCGTCCAGAATCGCGGTCCACGGATTCTTGCCGGAGCGGATCTGGGCCCGGATTTCCCCGGAAAACGCGTCGTCCTTCAGCATCAGGACGTGCGCGCCGAAAATCATGGAGGCGGCATCGTGGAGCTTGTCTTCCAGCCGCCGCTGCAGATCCAGCAGTTGGCGCTCCGTCGCGGCCAGGGCGTTGTCGAAATCCGCTTCGGTGAGGCCCAGGGGACACGCGCCGGCATCGGTCTCGTGGAATAGGTACTGGCCGATGCGGGTGGAAAGCCCCATGCCCATGACATCCGACGCCCCCTGCCCGCGCACGCAATGGGTCCCCGGACCGAATTCGGTTTCCGACGGCCCGGCCGGCGGCGGCGTTTCCTGCTCCGCGCCCCGGATCTTCAGCAGCAAATAGGCGTTTTCGATCACGCCCGCCAATTGCGACGAAATCACCTGGAGGGCCTGGACGTCGTTCGGGGTGAAATAGTTCCACTGGGGATCCTGCACCGCGATCACGCCGACGGGATTCATCTTGCGCAGGATGGGCACGGCCAAAAACGAGACGAACTGCTCTTCCCGGCTGCCGGGGATGTGCTTGAAATGGGGATTGTCCGTCGCCCGCGCCTCGCATACCGGACGCATTTCCTTCAGGGTCGTGCCGGTGATGCCTTCGCCGATTTTCAGCCGGAGGCGGCCCACCAGCTCCGGATTCAGGCCTTGGTTGGCGCGCAGGACCAGCTCCTGGGTCTCGGGTTCGTACAGGAAAATCGAGCAGACCGCGGCCCGCATGTGCCAGGCCACGGTGGAAACGGCCTTCGCCAGAAACGCGTCGAGCCCCGCCTCGAAATCGAACAAGCCGACCAGCTCGCCGATATCGCACATCAAGGCGACGTTGTCTTTCTGGAAATCGCTCATGGGGGGCCTAGTCCCGTCCCCCCCCGCCGATTCCGGCGGCGAGGCTTGACTTCATTCTCAAAAAAAGTACCTTTCTCGCGTTTCGATTCCCCATTGCCCGATGGTGTAACGGTAGCACAGCAGCCTCTGGAGCTGTTTGTCTAGGTTCAAATCCTAGTCGGGCAACCATGCCGCAAAAGCCGCCCCTTTCGGAGGCGGCTTTTGACGCTTCGGAGAAACGCCCCATGATGTCCAGTCCATCGATTCCGCGGTTCAGCTGACCCGGATCGGCATCAGGACGTAGACGAAGCTGAGGGTCGAGCGCATCACGCCCGGACTCGTGTCGTCCGTTAAATCCAGAAAGACCTCGTCGGTCGTCAGGGCCTTCAACGGATCCATCACGAACGCGGGATTGAACGAAATGGCGATGTCGGGCCCGTTGTACTTCACGTCCATCGTTTCGCGGGCCTCGCCGATCTCGGCCGCCGTCGCCAGGATTTCCAGGCGGTTGCGCGTGAAGGTCAATTTCACCCCCGAGACCGCGTCGCTCACGAGCTGGGAGGTCCGCCGGACCGCCGTCAGCAGGAGTTCGCGTTCCATGGAGACGCGTTCCCCGCCGGCCTGGGGAATCACCTGGCGGAAATTCGGATAGGTCCCCTCCACGAGCTTGGAAACGACCAGGATGCCGTCGAATTCGAAGGCGATCTGCTTGGCGTTCGCCGAGATCTTCACGGAACCGGCATCGCCCAAGGTCCGGATCAGTTCGTCGACGGTCTTGAGCGGAACGATCAAATCCATCCCCGCATCGGCGGGAAATTCGACTTCCTGCTCCACCAGGGCGAGCCGGCGGCTGTCCGTCGCCACCACGCTCAGCTTGCCGGCCTTGAAGCTCAGCAAAACCCCGTTGAGGAGCGGGCGATTGGCGTCCATCGAGGCGGCGAAGGAGGTCAGGCGCAGCATGTTGCGGAAGGCGGACTGGTCCAGGGCGTAGGACTTCGCGTCCTCCATCTCGGGCAGGCTCGGATAGTCCGCCTCGGAAATGCCGTGGATGCGGAAATACGAACTTCCGGCATGGATGAAGGCGATGTTGTCGTCGTTGACCTCCATCTCCGCTTCGTCCACGCTCAATTCGCGGAACACCCCGAAAATCCGCTTCGCCGGAAGCGTCGTCGCCCCCGGCTCCAGCACCTCCGCGTCCATCGTCGCCCGAACGGTCAGGGACATGTCGGTCGCGGTCAGCTCCAGTTTTCCCTTCTCCGCCCGGAAGAGGACGTTGGCGAGGACCGGAAGGGCGTTCCGGGTGCTGATGACGGATTGGATGTTCTGGAGACAATCGATGATGGCTTCTTTGTCGACCTTGATTTTCATTTCGCCTCCGGCGCTTCGGCTGTTATCTCTTTATCTTATAGAAAACATATCAAGTCTTATCAGTATGTCCTGTGCATCGTGTGGACATCAAGAAAAGAATAGGCTGTCAGGGCCTTTCGAGGGGCTTCCGCCTGTCGAAAACAGCCCCCCCCTTCCTGTGCGTTCGCAGGGCAACTTCCGGTTGTGAACGTTTCCGGTCCGTTGTCCACGTGCTCCGCCCCTCCGTCCACAGGGTTGTCCACGTGCGGCGGGAGGCCGCACCCCCCGCCCGGGGATTGCGGTGGAATGGAAAGGCGCCCGGCCATGTCAACCCGGAGCCGCCACTCCCCCGAGCCGCTGCTGGAGCGAAAGAATGGTCTGCCGCAGCCCCGTGTCCGTTTTCATCTTCCGGCCCACGCTGCGGTGCGCGTGCAGGACCGTCGCGTGGTTCCGCCCAAAGGCGTTTCCGATCGCGGGCAGCGACTGCTCCGTCATCTCCCGGCAGAGGTACATGGCCACTTGGCGCGGAAACGCGATGTTCTGCGGCCGCTGCTTGCTCGTCATGTCCCCGAGCCGGATGTCGTAGTACTCCGCCACCATCCGCTGGATCCCCTCGATCGTCAGCGCGGTCTGGTTTTCCTGCTCGATCGTGTCCCGCAAGAGGTATTCCAGCGTCCCCGTCGTCAGCGGCTTGCGCGTCAGCGAGGCGTACGACGCCGCCCGCAGCATCGAGCCTTCCAGCTTGCGGATGTTCGAGCGCACGTGCTCGGCGATGAAAAACAGCGTGTCGTCCGGCAGCTGGAGGCCCTGCTCTTCCCGCTTCCGCCGCAGGATGGCGACCCGCGTCTCGAGGTCCACCATCTCCATTTCCGTCACCAGCCCCCATTCGAAGCGCGACACCAGGCGCTTCTGCAGGTTCGAGATTTCGCTGATCGGCCGGTCGCTGGTCATCACGATCTGCTTTTGGTTTTGATGCAGCGAATTGAAGGTGTGGAAGAATTCCTCCTGCGTGCTTTCCTTGCCCGCCAGGAAATGGATGTCGTCGATCAACAGCAGGTCGATCGTCCGGTATTTTTTGCGGAACGAAGCCAGCTCGTGCTGCTGGAGGGCCTGGATGAACTCGTTGGTGAAGGTCTCGCAGGTGGTGTAGCACACCGTGCCCTTGCCCCGCTGGAGGACCGCCTGGCCCATGGCCTGGATCAAGTGCGTTTTGCCCAGTCCCGTGCCGCCGTGGATGAACAGCGGATTGTAGGCCCGCCCCGGCGCTTCCACCACCGCCAGCGCCGCCGCGTGCGCGAACGTGTTCGACTGCCCCACCACGAAATTCTCGAACGTGTGCCGCGGATTCAGCGCCCCGCCCACGTTGTAGGATTTGACGACCCGCGCTTTGTGCGGTCCCTCCCGCTTTTCCGCCGGCTTGGCTTCCGCCGCGGCGTCCGGCAGCCGCGTGCCGTCCACCACGAACGTGATGCCGACGTTCTCCGCCCCGGCGGCCCCGATGGCCTTTTGGACCATCGGCAGATAGTGTTCTTCCAGCCAGTCCTGGTAGAAACCGTTCGGGACCGTCAGCGTCAAATGCCCGGCCGCCTCGTCCCCGACGGCTTCGATGACCCCGATCCATCGGCTGTACACGTCCGCCGATACGGCGGAAGACAGAAATTCGCAGGCTTTCGCCCAAATCAGTTTTGCCTTGTTCGCTTCCACAAAAATCCTCTTCCTGCCTCGGTCCGCCAGTCTCTCACGGGCGATCCGTCCGCACAATCCAAATTCCTGCCTGTTTTTCGGCCCCGCCAAGCCTCGATTCGGACTCGGCAGGACGGGCCTCCGGACCACTTATCCACAGCTTGTCCACAACCGCTTCTTGGTCCTCAGCCCCTGAAACGGCCCCGACTGTAGGTTTCGAGATCGAATGCCGCAAGCCTCATCCTGCATGAATTGTCGATTTCTCTTTCGCCATACTACATATATGCACGATCTGAAGCTGGAACAACAACATGTTGCGGCGAATGAAAAATCGATAAAATTCTCTTTTGCACCCCTTGACAGGAATTTTGTAGTTGAAAAAGACCTATAACCCATTGAAAATCGGCTCATTAACAGGCCCCTCCGGGCGAAAATCACCGGAAAACATGAAGAAATCAACAGTCCCTCGCATTTTAGCGGCCACCGGCTTGGAGGAAAACGACGTTCGCTACGCCACGGGCCTTGCGGCCACCGATCCTTTTTTGCTTCTGGCCGCGGGTTCCAAGCTTCATTTGCTGGTTTCCGCCCTCGAGGCCTCTCGGGCCCGCCAAACCTGCCCTTCCGCCGTTCTCCACACCCCCGCCGAATTGTTCGGAACTTCCGTTCCGAGACGGCACGCGCTGGGCGATCAGGCCGCGGCGCTGGTGATAAAACTCGGATTCCGCGCCGTAGAAGCGGGCCCGTGGTTTCCGCTGGGCGTTGCCCGCGCGCTCGAGCGCGCCGGCGTGAGGGTCCGCCTGGCCTCCGCTCCGCCGTTTCCGCGCCGCGCCGTCAAAACCCCGCGCGAAATCGCGTGCATCGCGAAGGCCCAGCGCGCCGCCGTCGCGGCGATGCGCGCCGCCGTCGGCGGCATCCGCGCCGCGGAAATCTCGCCTTCCGGAATCCTGAAGCGCGGGCGAAAAATCCTCACGTCGGAATTTCTCAAGGACCTCGTCGAGCGCGTTTTGCTCGAGCGCGGCTGCACGGCCGACGGCACCATCGTCGCCGTCGGCCCGCAGGGCGCGCGCCCGCACGACGTCGGCTCCGGCCCGCTTCGCGCCGGCGTGCCCGTCGTCATCGATATTTTCCCGCGCGACAAGCAAACCGGATACTGGGGCGACCTCACGCGCACCGTCGTGCGCGGCCGCGCCCCGGAAAACGTCCGCCGCATGCATCGCGCCGTGCTCGCCGCGCAACGGCTCGCGCTTTCCATGGTTCGTCCCGGCGTCGAATCGCGCGCCGTGCAAACGGCCGTCGGGGAATTTTTCCGGCGGGCCGGCTTCGAAACCGTCCTGTCGCCGGCCGGGAAAGAACGCGGCTTCATCCACGGCGTCGGCCACGGCGTGGGCCTCGACGTGCACGAATCGCCCGGCCTGCGCAACGAGCCGGGACGCCTCTGCGCCGGCAACGTGGTGACCGTCGAACCCGGACTCTATTGCCCGGGCGTCGGCGGCATCCGCATCGAGGACACGGTCGTCGTCGCGCGCGCCGGACATAAAATCCTCGCTAGTTTCCCCAAAAAACTGGAACTATCGCCGGAATGAAAAAAGTTTTCCTCTCCATCCTTGTCCTGTTGGCGGTCGCCGCGGCCTCCGGCTGGATCGCCTTGCGCCGCTTCGAGCGCAACCAGTTCTTCCGTCCCTCCCCCGACGTCGCGGCGACGCCCGCCCAGTACAGCCTCCGCTATCAGGACGTGCAGTTCGTCGCCTCCGACGGCACGCCCCTGACCGGCTGGTGGATCCCGGCCAACCACCCGCGCGGCACCGTGGTCTTGTGCCGCGGCAATGCCGGCAACGTCGGCACCACGGCCTATATCGCGCCTGAATTCTTCACGCGCGGATTCAACCTGCTGATGTGGGATTACCGCGGCTACGGCGCCAGCGGCGGCCGCCCTTCCGAAAACGGAATCTACCAGGACGCCCTCGCCGCCTTCGACGCGGCGGAAGCCATGAGCGGCAAGCTGCCCGTCATCGCCTATGGGGTTTCCCTGGGGGGCGCCGTCGCCATCCAGCTGGCGAATGACCGGCCCGTCGCCGGCCTCGTCGTGCAGAGTTCCTTCGCCTCCGCGGCCGACTTGGCCCAGCGCCGGTATCCGCGCCTGCCCCTCTACCGCATTCTCTCCGTTTCCTTCGATTCCGCCGCCAAGGCCGCCACTCTCGATGGCCTGCCCAAATTGTTCGGACACAGCCCGACCGACGAAACCATCCCCTTCCAAAGCGGACGCATCCTCCACGCCGCCGCCGCCGCGCCCAAAACCTTCACGCTTCTCGCCGGCCAGCATCACGACAGCTCCTGGTTTACCCCAGGCGCGACCGGCAACGCCGAATTGGAAGCCTTCCTCGGCCAGTTCAAGCGGTAGGCCATCGCATTTCGGCGCGGGAAGGATTCGCGCGGCTCGGCAGCGGTTATGCCGTCATGGGTTGGCGCGTATGGAAAGCAACGAAAATCATTGTTTGCAAACAATGATATTTCCAAATGAACGGTCGAGGAGGCGATTAAGCGCCGGGCGTCCGGTTTATTCCATCGCGGTCGCCAGCGCCAGCAGCGTATAGGCCGTCACGAGGTTCGGATCGGCCTCCCACCAGCGGTTGTTGTCGTTGACCCAGAATCCGTTCGGCTTCTGCAGATCGATCAGCTTGCGGACGACTTCTTCGCGCCAAACCACGGTGCGCCCGTCGGGCAGGGTAAGCGTCTCGTCGCCCGCGGCGGCGAGGCTCTTGGCCAGCACGTTGAAGAAGTAGTAGAGGCCTTCCGCGCCCATGCCGGGATTTTCGTCGAGCGACCAGTGGCGGCTGGCCCAGTCCTTGGCGGACTGCACGCGCGCGTCCTGCGCATCCACTTGCGCGTAGAGCAGCGCAAGCAGGCCCGCGTAGGTCATGCTGCCGTAGGAGCGCAGGGTCACCTTGCCTTCGGCGTTGGTGGTGGATGCCCCGGCGCCGGGCGAATAGGCGAATCCCCCTTGCTGGTCGGCGTCTTCGCTCATCCACGAATTCGTGTTCACGCCCTTCAGGTTCTGGATCTGCGCGAGAAATTCCTGCGCGGCCGCCCAATCCAAATCCGCTTTGGGCTCCCCGGCGGCGCGCAAATCCTCGACGTCCTGCGTCAGGCGCATGGCCTCGTAGGCCATGTAGGAATTCGACAAATCCGCGTAGGGCCGCCCTTGGTCGGCGTCGTAGCCCATGCCTCCGCGGTACGAACCCGGGCCGAGATACTGCATTTGGGAAAGATAGGCGCGCGCATTCTGCACCACCGGCACCAGCTCGGGCCTTCCCAGCGCGTGCAACGCCGTCATGCACACCGCCGTGTTGTAGTTCGCGAGCCCCCCGCCCTTGCGCTGCATCGACGGCCGCCGCCAGATCGAGCCGTCTTCCTGCACGCTCGTCAGCACGAACACCATCGCGCGGTCGATCGCGGACCGGTAGGCCGCCGGATCGCTCCGTTGCAGCGCCCACATCGAAAGGCCCGTCAGCGCGGGCGAATCCGCCAGCGCCCAATGGCCGTCGGTTTGCTGCTGCGTCGCGAGCCACGCCGCGCCCTTGGCCATCGCCGCGCGCGTTTCCGCCTCCAGATCCGCCGGCAATCCGGCGCCCGCCGCCGTCGCCGCCATCGCGCCCGCCAAACATCCAATGATCCACTTATTCATGCGATCCGTCCTTTCCCAAAACCGTTCCATTCCTCTACAAGCGTTGGAAACCCGCCGTAGGTTCGGAATCTTTTTGGGGCCGAATTCCGCGGGTTTCGCGCGTCTCCAAAAGGCTTTTCTTTTTCGCCCAACTGGTCCAACAATGCCTCTTCATGTCCGATTCCGTCCAGCCCGAAACCGGAGACTTCGCCCTCATGGCGCAGGTGCGCGAAGGGCGCGAAGACGCGTTCCGGC
Source organism: Kiritimatiellia bacterium (assembly GCA_050176815.1). Lineage (GTDB taxonomy): Bacteria > Verrucomicrobiota > Kiritimatiellia > CAIQIC01 > Lenti-01 > Lenti-01. The sequence goes on along the minus strand of JBFXHR010000033.1, from coordinate 19,541 downwards.
AACTGGTGGAGCGCCATCGGCGGCCGCTCCTGAACTTTTTCGCCCGCATGGGCGCTTCCAACCATGGCGAAGATCTCGCGCAGGAGACGTTCGTCCGGCTATGGAACTATCGGCACAAATACAAACCCGCGGCGAAGTTCACGACCTTCCTCTATACGCTGGCCCGGCACGCGTGGCTGGATTTCGTGCGGCGGCAAATCCGCTTCCAGCTGTTTTCAGGCCGCTACCGCGAGGAAATCCCCTCTTCCACCGATGGCGGCCTCGGCCAACTCCGGCGAAAACTCGACGTGCAGGCCGCGCTGGACAAGCTCTCGCCCAAGTTGCGCGAAGTCCTCGTGCTGGCCGTGCACCAGGGGCTGGCCTACGACGAAATCGCCGAAGTCCTCCGCATCCCCGTCGGGACCGTCAAATCGCGCGTGTTCAATGCCCTGGCCGTCTTGAAGGAGACGTTCCATGAAGACCAGTCCTGATCCCCTGGAGGATCCGCGCTTCGCGGACGTGGTGGCTCGGTTGCGTGCGCAAGAGGCGCCGGAGCCGTCCGCCGATTTCATCGACCGCACGCTGGTGCGGCTGCGCCAAGCTCCCGTGCGGCGCGGGACCTTTTCGGGATTCGCGGTCCGCGCGGCGGCCGCGCTGGCGCTGTTGCTCGGCGCAGGCCTGTGGGTTGTCCAAACGCCGGTTCCGAGGACGAAGGCGCCGGCGCCCATCGACGTTCTCATGGCCGCGCAGCGTTCCGACGGCGGCTGGTCCGCCGACGAACGGAATCTGCGGTCCCGCTACGACGTCGGCGTGACGGCTCTGGCCCTGCTGGCGCTGATGCAAACCGATTCCTCGCCGCTCGACGGTCCGCAGGCCGCGGCTATTCGCTCGGGAATGGCTCATTTATTGCGCCAACAGAAGGCCGATGGACGTTTCGGGGATGATTTTTCCGGGTTGGGATTCACCCAATATCTGGCGGGGATGGCGATTCGGGCGGCCGCGCGGCTGCCGGGGGCCGATGCCGATTGGATGGCCGCCGCCGGCCGGGCCGAACGGCATTTTCCATCGTCAATCCAGATGGCCAAGCTCAATGGCAGCTTGGCCCATCCCGAGACGTTTCCCGCCCGCTGGGCCGATGCCGGCGGCCCCGTCACCCTCGCCGCCATCGACATGCTCAGGCGCTAAGCACGCCTTCTTTTTCCCCATCTATCCGCCAAAAAATATTACTACGCAAACTTAATAAACTGTGCGTAATATATGCGGCAATTTATAGCCACAAAATCAAAAAAATGTCGCAATATGTTCTACGCACAGTTAATAAACACTGCGTAGAAAGAAAAGTAGATGCACAATGTTGAAGTATGGCGGAACTACGGAGTTCCGCCCTTTTTCAGCCAGACGGACAGGATGGCGATGTCGGCCGGGGTCACGCCGGAGATGCGCGCGGCCTGGCCGAGATCCGTCGGGCGGATGGCGGATAGCTTTTCACGGGATTCGTAGCGCAGGGCGCGGATGGCGTGGTAGTTGAAGTTTTCGGGGATCCGCTGCCGGGCCACCTGCTCTGCTTTTTCGATATGCCGTCGCTCGCGGGCGACGTAGCCCTCGTACTTCAACTCGAACTCCACCTGCTCCACCACCTCGGGCGGCAGATCGTCCTTCCGTTTTGGCATCGTCGCATAATCCACTTCAGGTCGCTTGAGCCATTGCGCCAGGGAGACGCCTTCGAAATGGCTGCGGTTCAGATGGTCGATTTCCCGGGCAATGGCTTTCTCCATGGCCCGGATTTCGCGCAGGCGGTCCGTCGGCACGATGCCCAGATGTTCCGCATGGTGCGCCATCCGGAAGATGGCGTTGTCCTGCCGCAACATCAGTCGATGCTCCGCCCGCGAGGTGAACATCCGGTACGGTTCGTTCGTGCCTTTCGTCACTAAATCGTCGATCAACACGCCGATGTACGCCTCGTGTCGTTTCAGCACAATCTGTTCTCGTCCAATGAGTTGCAGCGCAGCATTTGCTCCAGCCATAAGGCCTTGCGCGGCAGCTTCTTCGTACCCCGTGGTGCCGTTCACCTGCCCCGCGAAATAGAGCCCCCCCACCCGCTTGGTCTCCAAGGTGTGGGTCAACTGGGTTGGGTCGAAGAAGTCATACTCGATGGCATAGCCCGGCGCCAGAAACTCCGCCCGCTCGAGGCCGGGGATGGAATGGATCATATCCAGTTGCACGTCCTGCGGAAGACTGTTGGAGGTGCCGTTGGGATACATCTCCGGAACACCCCTGCCCTCCGGCTCGACGAAGACATGGTGATCGGCGTGGTCGGCGAACTTGACCACCTTGTCCTCGATGGACGGGCAATACCGGACGCCGGTCCCTTCGATCATTCCACCGTACAAGGCCGAGTCCTGGAGATGCGACTGGATGATGTCGATGGTCTTGGAGTTTGTATGGGTCAGCCAGCATGGGATCTGGTTGGATCCCGGGGTCCAGGGCGCGAACGGCGGCAACGGGAATGTTCCATGTGGAACATCGGCGGACGGTCCGGCAGCCAGACCGGTTCCGGATACGGATTGTTCCACGTGGAACAATCGGGCGGCCGCCCGGCATTGCCAGCCGAAAAATGGCGGCGGATATTCTCCGGGTTGGACGAGCATCTTGGAATAATCGACGCTGTCCTTTTGCAGCCGCGGCGGGGTTCCGGTCTTTAGGCGTTCCAGCCGGAAGCCCAGATCCTGGAGCTGGAGGCTCAGGTTTTCCGCGGACGGCTCGTTCAGGCGGCCGCCGCTGACGACGGTTTTTCCGACGAAAATCTTGCCGCGCAGGAAGGTTCCGGCGGTCAACACGACGGCTTTTGCGGCCAAAAAGCCAGATTTTTGGCCAAAAACACCTGAAATCAGGTCGTTTTGGACTTGGACGGCTTCGATTTGGTCCGCGAGGATCGTCAGATTCTTCTGGGCCTGCAGGACGGCCAGCATGCGGGCGGAATAGGCCGGCTTGTCGCATTGGGTGCGGTTGGCTCGGACGGCGGGTCCTTTGCGGCGGTTGAGAACCCTGAACTGGATACCGGTGCAATCGGTGTTCAAGGCCATCTCGCCGCCAAGGGCATCGAGCTCGAAGACCATGTGCGATTTGGCAATGCCGCCGATGGATGGATTGCAGGACATCCGCGCGGCGGCCAGTGGATCCATCGTGACCAGGGCCGTGCGGACGCCCAGCCGGGCCGCGGCCAGCGCGGCCTCGCAGCCGGCATGTCCGGCGCCGATCACAACGACATCAAAGGAGTTCATGTGGGGGGGTAAATTCTATTATGTGAAGATATTCACGATAAAAGGAGATCAGCCGAAACCATAAGCTTCATTTGCCCACACAAAACCTTGAAAAAAGAACATCGAGCATCTCCTCGGTGCAGTTTTTTCCAAAAATATAGCCGATTTGGTCCAGCGCGGCCAGCGCATGGGTCGCCGCAGGCAAAAAATCGGATTCTGAGCCGCTTTTTAGGCGGTTTATTGACAGTATAACCTCATCCATTGCAATAAGAAGTGCACATCGATGCCTTTCGGAGATCGCAAGGGGCTCCTGGTCGCCTCCGGAGGGCTTTTGAACCACTTTTTCAATGATTTTTCCGGAAATTTCGGCGGTCGGAGACGATTTTTGAAGCGAAACGGACAAACAATCGAGTCCCGGGAGATTTTCGGGCCGAATTTTCTGTCCCATATCGATCTTGTTGAGCAAGACGAGGACATTTTCGGGGTCGTGGGCGGCCAGGAAGGATTGTTCTTCGGCGGAGAGGTCTTGGGAGGCGTCAACGAGGCAGACGCAGAGATCGGCTCCCGAAAGGGCGCGATGGGTGCGGCGGATGCCTTCCTGTTCGATTTCGCAGGGGGCGTCGCGCAGGCCGGCGGTATCGACGAGCTGCAGGGGATAGCCCAGCAGCGCGATGGACTCCTCGATGGTGTCGCGGGTGGTGCCGGGGTGGGGGGAAACGATGGCTCGATCGCGGCCGGCCAGAAGATTCAGGAGGGTGGATTTGCCGACGTTGGGCGCGCCGGCGATGACGACGCGGGCGCCGTCGCGCAGGACATGGCCCTCGTGCCAAGTGTCCAGCAAGGCCTGGATTTCGGTGCAAACGGCATCCAAACGGCCGGATACATCTTTCGGAATCGAATGCGGCAGTTCATCATCCGGAAAATCAAGCATGGCCTCGATATCGGCCGAGACGGCGAGGAGGGAGTCGTAGAGCGCACGGATGCGGAGTCCGAGGGCGTCCTCGAGCTGGGCGGTGGCGAGGCGGGCGGCGCGTTCGGATCGGGCATGGATGAGGTCCAAAACGGCTTCGGCTTGGGTCAAATCGATTTTTCCGTTCAAAAAGGCGCGTTTGGTGAATTCGCCGGGGTCGGCTTGGCGCGCGCCGGCGGAAAGGAGGGCGTCGAGGATGCGCCGGGCGGCCTGCGAGCCGCCGTGGCATTGGATTTCAACCGAATCCTCGCCCGTGTAGGAGTGCGGCGCGCGGAAAATCAGCAGCAGGGCGTCATCGAGGATTTCGCCGGAGGCGGGATCGACGACGGGCCCGTGCGCGAACGTTCCGGGGGCGCGGCTGGAGGGCAAGGGGGCCGGCCCGCGGAAAAAACGATCGGCGAGCGCATAGGTCTCGGGGCCCGAGAGGCGGACGACGGCGATGGCGCCTTCGCCCGGAGCAGTGGCGATGGCGGCGATGGTGTCGGATGGATGCGGCAAGGCCATGAGTGCGGTTTGATACACCCAAACAGTCGCAGCCGCAATAACGGAAGGGATTTTTGCTTGTGCGGGGAGGGGGGAATGGCGTAAAACCGCCGGCAGATTTTCTGCCGATGGCCGAAGATCGTGGGACGGTAGCTCAGTTGGTAGAGCACGAGCCTTTTAAGCTTGTGGTCGCGGGTTCGAGCCCCGCCCGTCTCACCATTTTTTCCGAGGATGTCCGCAATGGATACACTCTTTCCGGTGCACGCAAAGCGTCGCGCCGCAGGCCGGACAAGCCCACTTCTTTTTTTCCTGCGCGACGAATTTCCGGATGCCGAACATGCGGATGGCGGCGAGATTTTCCAGCATGCTCATGCCGTACTTCGTCCGGTAGCGCAGGTCGAGCTGTCGCAGGCGCCGGCAGGGGAAGGCCGGGCACTCGCCGCAGAACCGGTTCGGCTGGCCCTGCTCCGTGCATTCCTTGATGCGGCAACTTCGGCAGTGCGATGCCCGGAGCTCGCCACGCCGGTCGTTGCAGCCCGGACACCGGTTCTTTTCCCGCAGATGCCCGATGCACAGCGCGCAGTTCATGCCGCACGGCGCGATCATCCGGGCCTGGATCGGCTTCACGGCGACGGCGAGTTTCGGGCGGGGGGCGCGTTTCATGTTTCACCGTTTGGGTTTCTTGGGTTTGGGCGCGGGCAGGTCTTTCGCCGTGATCCGGATTAACTCGGAAATCCATTCGCGGTCTTCGAAGGCGTCTTCGATCAGGAAGGAGTTCTTGGCTCCGGGATACGCCGGCGCTTCGACGGGCGCGCCGACGTACGCGCGGCCCGCCGCCGTCGGCTTCACGAAGAGCTGGTTGTCGCACACCAGCGCGACGACCTTCCCGCCGCAGTAGACCGCGTACTCGCCGAACATCTTCCGGTACGAAACTTCCCCCGCGCCCGCCATCTGGTCCGCGAGAAATTCCATGAATTCCTGATCCGTCGCCATGGTTGGATCCTAGCGGAACGGGGCCGGAACCGACAGCCGGAAAACGAGGAAAAATCCTTCAACTACGAAACACGCGAATGACGCGAAAGGGAAAATATATTGAATCCAGAGGCAGTTTGGAGCCGGAACGCCCTCGTCCCGGGGTTTTGCAATGTCTATATGAAATTAACGAAAGAGCCGCTTGCAGAAGTCGCTAAACCCGCCGCGTGGGGGCACGCGGCCTACAGCGGGAGGAATTACACCATGCGGAGTGCTGCAAGCGGTAGGCCCGGTGCCCTCACCGGGCGGACTAATGAACATTTGGCTCCGGAGCGGGTTCGATCTGGAGGAGGGTGGCGACGCGGCGGGCCATTTCGTCGTGGCCTTTTTGGGTGAGGTGCAGGCCATCGAGGGTGCCGTCGGGCATGCCTAGGACGCGGGCGAAATGGCGCCGGGGAATCAGGGCAACCGTGTGCCGTTTGGCCACGACGCGCTGGGCGCGTCCGTAGGCGTTCTGGAACGGGAACAGCGGCAGTTCGAACATCGCGACGTCGTGTCCGTTCGCGCGCAGGACTGAAACCAACTTGTCCAGATGGGTCTCGAAAGTTGCGGCGCCCTTCCGGTCCAGCAGATCGTTGCCGCCGATTTCCAGCAAAATGAGCGATTTCGGTTCCGCGATTCGCGGAACCTGGGCCAGCGCGCTTTGGGTCGTGGCACCGGGTTCGGCCAGATTGACCACGCGCAGGGATGTAGCCGAGGCCAGCACCTCCGGCCAGCAGCGTTCGCCCGTGCCTAGGCCGGCGCTGATGGAATCGCCCACGACGTACAGGACTTGCCCCGCGTCCACGCGGATGCGCGGCGACCGCGTGCGCGGCCCTTCCGCCAGCAGGATCGCCGCGCTGGCCACAAGCAAGATCACGAAGGCGCGGAAGCGGAGGAGGGGCGACGCGCCGGACAGGTTGCCGAGGACGAGAACCGCGACGGCGGGCAGAAACCAGAGCGCATACAACCACCCCGGCAACGGAACGGCCGACAGGACAACGGCCGCGAGTCCCGCAGGCAGCAGCACCGTCAAAACGGGCCGGCCGAATCCCGCGCCGAATCGAACGAACAAAGCCCCGGCCCCCACGACAAGCGCCATCCCCGCAAATATCGCGGTGCCGTCTAAAAACATGAGGCCGATCGGATTCATAAAATATCGAAAGGAAAAATGCGCTTACACAAGCGCGATGGGCGGGAAAGAAAACGATTCGCGGCAAGATTATGGATTATAGGACTGATAACCATATAGAGGTTCTTTGAAATAGGCTTCGCTCGGATGCAGAATGTTCCTTTGGCCTACCACAGCATAAGGAGCAAAGATGCAAACGACCGAAGCGAAGACATTGTATGCGGGCGCCGACCTGCATGGGAACAACGTTTTTCTGTCGCTGATCGATGGCGGCGGGAAGGAAGTGTATCGGCGGCGGGTGAAGGCGAACCTGGCTGTTTTTCCATGGCCGGCCTCGCCGAGGCCAGCTACAAAAATCGAATAGGCTCAGCCAACAGCCCGGACGCCTCGGCGAGGCGTCCCTACCTTTGGGGCGGCGAACGGGACGAGGAAGCGGGGTGAAAATCCGGATTTTATCGAAAAATGGCCGAAAAATCGCAAAAATCGGCATTTTCAGGCCGTTTTTGGCCTGTTTTTCGGGTTTGGGGACCCAAAACAGCCTGCGGGAGCCCAATACAAGAGATTTAGCAGGAAAACAGGAGGGGTGGAGGCTGGATCCTGTTTTCCGGCTCATTTCCTGTTTCCTGCTTAAATTCGGGTCATCGGGAAAGTTCAGGCCCCAAGACCCCGTCCCGGTCCATTTTTCTCGCCAAGGCCGCGAAGGACGCCAAGAAGCGTTTGCGATGCCTAAAGCCTCTTGGCGAACCATGCCGCAGGCGTGGCAAGCTTGGCGCTCTTTGCGAGAGGAATTCTTTGGGTCGGACATCCGGTCCGGCCGGGTCAACATCCAGCGCATTTTTGCGGATTTTTTAGTCCCTGGGCGGTACATCGGGCTGTTTTTCCTGTTTTCCTGATATTTCCTGATTTCCTGCTATAAATCCGGATCTTTTTCGTGTTTTTCGCGTATTTCGCTGTTTATCTCCCTTGGGCCGTTCCCGTTGCGTCGCGGGGTGGATTTCGGGTGGGCGGGAGGCTTGACAGGGGGGCGGGGGTGCGGCTAGGCTCCGCCCGCAAGTAAAGCGTTTTTGTCGGCTGATTGTTCCGAATTTACCGGAAGGATGACGAGATGCGCGTAGTTCAAAAATCGCTCACGTTTGACGACGTGCTGCTGTTGCCGGCCCATTCGAAGGTGCTCCCGCGGGAGGCGACCCTCGAAGCGCGGCTGACGCGAAACGTATCCCTCAACATCCCCGTGGCGTCGTCGGCGATGGATACGGTGACGGAGTCGCGGTTGGCGATCGCGCTGGCGCAGGAGGGCGGCATCGGGATCATCCACAAGAACCTGTCCGTCGAGCGCCAGGCGGCCGAGGTGAGCCTCGTGAAGCGGTTCGAATCGGGCGTGCTGAAGAATCCGATGTGCGTGCCGCCGACGATGCCGCTGGGCGAGGTGGTCGCGCTGGTGAAGCGGCGCGGGTTTTCGAGTTTGCCGGTGGTGGAGAACGGGCGCGTGGTGGGGATCGTCACGAACCGCGACGTGCGCTTCGAGACGGATCTGGAGCAGGCGGTGTCGTCGGTGATGACGCCGCGGTCGCGCCTGGTGACGGTGCGCGAGGGCGCGGGGCTGGAGACGGCGCGCGAGCTGATGCGGCGCCACCGCATCAGCCGCGTGGTGGTGCTGGGGGCGCACGACGAACTGAAGGGGCTGATCACGGTCACGGACATGATGAAGTCCACCGAGCACCCGCTTTCCGCGAAGGACGGCCACGGCAGCCTGCGCGTCGGCGCGGCGGTGGGCGTGGGCGAGGGCACCGAGGCGCGCATCGAGGCGCTGGTGGCGGCGGGCGTGGACGTCGTGGTGGTGGATACGGCGCACGGGCACTCGCAGGGCGTGCTCGACCGCGTGGCGTGGGTCAAGAAGCACTATCCGCAGGTGGACGTCGTCGGCGGAAACGTCGCGACGGGCGCGGCGGCGCAGGCGCTGGCGGACGCGGGCGCGGACGCGGTCAAGGTCGGCATCGGCCCCGGCTCGATCTGCACGACGCGGATCGTGGCGGGCGTCGGCGTGCCGCAGATCACGGCGATCGACAACGTGGCGCGGGCGCTGGAGCCGTTCGGGATTCCGCTGATCGCCGACGGCGGGATCCGGTTCGCGGGCGACATCGCCAAGGCGATCGCGGCGGGCGCGAGTACGGTGATGCTGGGCGGGCTGTTCGCGGGCACCGAGGAGGCGCCGGGCGAGACGGTGCTGTTCCAGGGACGGTCGTACAAGTCGTATCGCGGCATGGGCTCGCTGGGGGCGATGCAGCAGGGCTCGGCGGACCGCTATTTCCAGGAGCCCAACGGCATCGGCTCGGAAAAACTGGTGCCGGAGGGCATCGAAGGGCGCGTGCCGTACAAAGGGCCGGTCGCGGGCGTGGTGCACCAGTTGATGGGCGGGCTGCGGGCGGCGATGGGCTATACGGGCTGTGCCGGCATCGAGGAATTGCGCCAAAAGGCGGAATTCGTCCAAATCACGGTGGCGGGCATCCGGGAATCGCACGTGCACGACGTGCAGATCACCAAGGAAGCGCCGAATTATCAATTGGGTTGATGGGACAACGGGTTAGGGCGGACGGCGGAAAATTATTCGGAAGAGGGGATTGACGAATGGCAAAGAGACCGATAGTTTGTCGCCCCGGTAAAGCGTTTTATCTGCCGGTGCCGAAAGCGGGCGGCCGGAGGATGAGGCAAACTCACGTTTCCGAAGCGACGGCAAGGAGCGCATGATGGCAGCGGCACCGACAGGCGTGGATTTGGGTCTCGGGGACCGGTGTTCCCGGCGGGCCTTCCGTTGGGCGGAGCGCAGTTTCGAGGCGCGCCGGGGCCAAACGGGGTTTCCGCTGTTCGGCGGCGCCGGCTCGTTCTCCAACTGGATGGATTTCGGACCGCTCCAGGTCGCGATGACCTGCGACGGCATCGGCACCAAAGCCGAAATCGCGGAACGCACGGGGATCTACGCCACGCTCGGCTACGACCTCGTCGCGATGGTGGCGGACGATCTCGTCGCCAACGGCATCGAACCTATCAATCTCGTCAACGTCCTCGACGTGGACAAGCCCGACGAGGACATCGTCGACCAGCTCATGCAGGGGCTGCACGCGGCGGCGACCGAATGCGGCATCGCCGTCGTGGGCGGCGAGATCGCCGAGCTGGGTGCCCGCGTCGGCGGCTGGGGCCCGCGGATGCACTTCAACTGGTGCGCGACCGCCATCGGCGTGCCGCGCCGCGGCTGCGCGCCCATCGACGGCGGGCAAATCCAAACCGGCGACGTTGTCGTCGCGCTCCGCGGCGCCGGATTCCGCAGCAACGGATTTTCGCTCGTGCGAGCGATTCTGGAGGACGCCTACGGGCCCTCGTGGCACGAGGTGCCCTCCGTCGATGGACGGAGTTGGGGCGTAGCTGCCCTGACTCCGTCTTTTTTATTCACGCCGTCGATCCTCGCGCTGATCGATGCCGGCGTTCCGCTGCGCGGAGTGGGGCATATCACCGGCGGAGGCATTCCGAGCAAGTTCGGGCGCGTGTTGAAGAAGTCCGGCCTCGGCGCGCGGCTGGATCATCTGTTCGCGCCGGACGAGATCGTCCAGAAGCTGGCGGACCTGGGTCGGGTGGATTTCGAGACCGCCTATCGCCAGTGGAACATGGGCAATCCCATGTTGCTGGTGGTTCCGCCGGCGGCCGTCGATCCAACCCTTTCGATTCTCGCGGCGCGCGGGGTGGCCGCGCAGGTGGCCGGCGAAATCGCGCGCGGCCCCATCGTCATCCAAGGAGTGCCGTTCAACCCATGATTTCCCTCCACCACGTCTGTTGCACCTGGAACCCGGAACTGCCGGACGCGCGCTGCGCGTCGATCCGGCGCCAGGCGGAGCGCCATCTCGGCCTTCGCCTGAAGGGGCTGAAGCACGTGTCCGTCTACGCGGTTCGGGCGGCGCTCGACGCCGCGCCGCTCGCGCGGCTGGCGCGCGAAGGCCTGAGCGACGCCGTGGCGCAGCGGGTCGGCATCGATTCCCTGCCGGACGGCTGCGATGGGTTCGCGTCGTTCATCCTCGTGGGCAAATTGCCGGGCACGACGGACGACGAAGGGCTCTCCGCCCAGCGCACGCTGCACGATCTGCTGGGCGTGCCGTTCGCGCCCGCGCCGCAGGAGATTTTCTCCAGCGACCTCTATCTGCTCGAAGACGCGCTGGATGACGCGACGCTCCTGCGCCTGGGCACGGAGCTGCTCGGCAATCCGCTCGTGAATTCCTTCACCTGCGGGCCGGCGGCGAGCCTCGTCCTGCCGGTGCCCGAGGCGGAACCGGAAGGCGATCCGACCGTCGCGACGGTCTCGCTCGAAGTGTCCGACGAGGCGCTGGAGGCGCTGTCGAAGCAGCGCCTGCTCTCGCTGGATCGGGCCGAAATGAAAGCGATCCAGGCCTATTTCCGCGATCCGAACGTCCAGGCCCGGCGCCGCGAAGTGGGGCTGCCCGTCGAACCGACCGACTGCGACTTGGAAATCTTGGCGCAAACCTGGTCCGAGCACTGCAAGCACAAGGAATTCAACGCCCTCATCCGCTACGTGGACAAGGAAACGGGGCGCACAGAGACGATCGATTCGCTCTTCAAGACCTACATCCGCGCCAGCACGGAAGAAATCGCGCGGCGCCTGGAGGCGGCGGGCAACAACTGGCTGGTGAAGGTGTTCAGCGACAACGCGGGTGTCGTGCGCGTGGACCGGGACCGCCTATTCGTCTTCAAGGTGGAAACGCACAATTCGCCGTCGGCGCTGGATCCGTTCGGCGGCGCCATCACGGGCATTTTGGGCAACAACCGCGATCCGCTCGGGACGGGGCGGGGCGGGGCGACGCTGCTGTTCAACACCGACGTGCTGTGCTTCGGCCCGCCGTCCTATGCCGAGCCGCTGCTGCCGGGCCAGCTGCATCCGCGCCGCGTCTTCGCGGGCGTGCGCCAGGGCATCGAGGAGGGCGGCAACAAGTCGGGCGTGCCGACGATCAACGGCGCGCTCGTGTTCGATCCGCGCTATGCGGGCAAGCCGCTGGTCTATTGCGGCACCGGCGGCATTTTGCAGAACGACTACAACGGCAAGCCGGCGTGGGAAAAGGAAATCGCGCCGGGCGATTTCGTGGTGCTGGCCGGCGGGCGCACGGGCAAGGACGGCATCCACGGCGCCACGTTTTCGTCGCTGGGCCTCGACAAGCATTCGCCGCGCAGCGCGGTGCAGATCGGCAGCCCCATCACGCAGAAGATGCTGTCCGATTTCCTCGAAGTCGCCTGCCGGCGCGGCTGGGTCAAGTGCGCGACCGACGACGGCGCCGGCGGCCTGTCGTCGTCCATCGGCGAACTCGCGCCGCTGGCCGGCGGGGCCGACATCTGGCTGGAAAAGGTCCCGCTCAAGTATCCCGGCCTACAGCCGTGGGAAATCTTCCTGTCGGAATCGCAGGAGCGCATGACGCTGGTGGTGACGAAAGACGCGGCGCCGAAACTGGCCGAACTGGCCCAGCTCTACGAGGTGGAAGCGACGGTCATCGGCCAGTTCACCGACACGGGGCTCTTGGAAGTGTCCTACGGCGGGCGCCCGGTGGCGCAGCTCGATCTCGATTTCCTGCACGACGGCCTGCCGCGCAAGCATCTGGACGCCGAATGGAAGCGGCCGGCCGCGCCGGAACCCGCGATCCCCGCCGCTCTCGACCACGCGGCGACGCTCAAGCAATTGCTGGCGAGCGACAACGTCTGCTCGCGCGAGACGGTGATCCGCCAATACGACCACGAGGTGAAGGGCCGCACGGTGGTCAAGCCGCTGATGGGTCCGAAGGGCACCGCCCCGCAGGACGCGGGCGTGATCCGGCTGGGGTTCGACGATTGGCGAGGCGTGGCGGTCTCGTGCGGCATCGCGCCGCGCATCGGCGATTTCGACGCCTACGCGTCCTCCGCCGGCGCGTTCGACGAGGCCGTGCGGCAGATCGTTTCCGTGGGCGGGCAGCTGCCCGAGCCGGACCGGCTGGGCGAATCGACGTTCTGGTGCGCGAACGACAACTTCTGCGTGCCGGATTCGGTCTACGACGCCGAGCGGAATCCGGACGGCAAGTACAAGCTGGCTCAGCTCGTGCGGATGTGCCAGGCGCTGGCCGACCTGGCGCGCGCCTACCACGTGCCGATGACCTCCGGCAAGGATAGCATGAAGAACGATTTCCGCGCCGCCGGAAAGAAAATCTCCGTGCCGCCGACGGTGCTCTATTCCGTGGCCGCCGAAATCGCCGACGTGCGGAAAACGGTCACGAGCGAAATCAAGGCGGCCGGCGACGGCGTGTACGTGCTGGGCCGCACGACCGACGAGTTGGGCGCCTCGGAATTCCAGCGCCTGTTCGGCGCGCCGGGCGGCCGCGCGCCGGCCGTGCGGCCGGAAGAGGCCCGCCCGCTCTATTTCCAGGTGATGGCCGCGAACCGCGCAGGGTTGATCCGCTCGAGCCACGATCTCTCCGACGGCGGACTCGCCGTCGCGCTGGCGGAGACGACCTTCGGCACCGGGCTGGGGCTGGAGATCGACGTCGATCCGGTCGCGGCGTCCATCGAAGGCGGCGGGGCGCTGGATTCGCCGCGCCGGGTGCAGACGGCGCTGTATGCGGAATCGCCGTCGCGGTTTGTCGTGACGGTGAAGCCCGAGCACCGCGCGCGGTTCGAGGAAATCCTCGGCGGCGCCGCGGTGCGGATCGGCGAAACGACCGCGGAACCGCGGTTCCGGATTTCCGGACAGGGCCGGCGGCTGGTGGATTGTCCCTGCGGCGAGCTGGAACGGGCCTGGCAGAAGGAGCTGTTGTCGTGAAAGCGGTGCGCGCACTGGTTCTGACGGGCTTCGGCATCAACTGCCAGGACGAGTTGGCGGCGGCATACCGCCTCGCCGGCGCGGAAGCCGACGTCGTCCATTTCAACGAATGGCTCGCCGGGACGACGTCGCTCCGCGGCTACGACGTCCTCAATTTTCCGGGCGGGTTTTCCTTCGGCGACGATCTGGGCGCCGGCAAGGCGCTGGCGAACAAAATGCGCTTCAGCATATTGGCCAACGGGCGGACGCTGCTCGATGAAACGGCGGACCACCTCGCGCGGGGCGGCTTCGTCCTCGGCGTCTGCAACGGCTTCCAGATCCTGGTCAAGAGCGGCCTGCTGCCGAATGTCGGCGGGACCTTCGAGCAGGAAGTCTCGCTGATCGTGAACGACAGCGGCAAATTCGAGGACCGCTGGTGCCATTGCCGCGCCGAACCGCCGGCGCTGTCGCCGTTCTTGAAGGACGTCGGCGTCCTCGCGCTGCCCGTGCGCCACAAGGAAGGCAAGCTGGTGATCCGCGACGAGCGGATCCGCGCGGCGATCGAGCAGCAGGGCCTCTGCGCGCTGCGCTATTGCGACGCGGCGGGAAACGTCGCGACGGACTATCCCGCGTTGCCCAACGGCGCGGAGCTGTCCTGCGCCGCGCTGACCGATCCGACCGGGCACGTGCTGGGCATGATGCCGCACCCGGAAGCCTATCTGGCGATCTACAACCATCCCGACTGGACCCGGCGCCGCGAGGCGGCGGGCGGAAACGAGGAAGGGGAGGGCCTGCGCCTCTTCCGCAACGTCGTCGACCACATCCGGAGGAACCGCCCATGAACGTGCTCCCTACCGCATCCACGCCCCAATTGAAGACGATCCACCGCGGCAAGGTCCGCGACAGCCTGCGCTTCGACGCCGCGACCCGCCTGCTGGTCGTCAGCGACCGCCTGTCGGCCTTCGACCGCGTGCTGGACACGCCGATCCCGCGGAAGGGCGAAGTGCTCAGCCGCCTGTCGAATTGGTGGTTCGAGCAAACCGCCGACGTCGTGCCCAACCACGTCGTCCGCGCGGTCGATCCGGTGGCCACGCTGGTGCGCGAAGTCGAGCCGATCCGGGTCGAGATGGTGGTCCGGGGCTATTTGACGGGTTCGATGGGCCGGGCTTACGAAGCGGGCGCACGCACGTTCTGCGGCGCGGCGGTGCCGGACGGGCTAACGCCCAACGCGCGCTTCCCGCAGCCGCTGGTCACGCCGACGACCAAGGAAAAGAACGACCGCGAAATCAGCCCCGCCGAAATCGCGGCCGAAGGCTGGACGACGGCCGGGCGCTACGCGCAGATGCGGGAAATCGCCTTGCGCCTGTTCGAGCGCGGCACGCGCGTGCTGGCCGAAAAGGGCCTGATCCTGGTGGATACCAAGTACGAATTCGGCCTGCTGGACGGACAACTGGTGCTGATCGACGAAATTCATACGCCCGATTCCTCGCGCATGTGGGACCAGGCCGCCTACGATCGCGATCCGGCGCGGGTCGAAGCGCACGACAAGGAATACGTCCGCGCCTGGCTGCGCCAGAACCGGAAGAACGGCGACTATCCGACCGCGCTGCCGGACGACGTCGTCCGCGAGACCACGCGGCGCTACGTCGAAATCTACGAGCGGATCACGGGCGACAAGCTGGCCGCGTCGGACGAAGACCCGCGCGCGCGGCTGGCGCGCAACCTGAGCCGCGCCGGCCTGATCCGGGACGGTTTCGTGGCGATCGTGATGGGCTCGAAGGCCGATCTCGACCACGCGAACAAGATGAAGGCCGTGATCGAAGCCCACGGGATTTTCGCGGATCTGCGCGTGGCGTCGGCCCACAAGAACGGCGAGGATCTGGTGCCGCTGGTCGCCGAATACGATTCCGCCCTCGAACCGGGCGCGATCATTGCCGTGGCGGGGCTCTCGAACGGCTTGGGCGGGGCGCTGGCGGCCAATTCCGCGCTGCCGGTCATCAGTTGCCCGCCGTTCCAGGACGGGACGGACCTGCTGCTCAACCTGAATTCGTCGCTGATGATGCCCTCGCAGGTGCCGGCGATGACGGTGGTGCGACCGCAGGAAGCGGCGCTGGCCGCGCTGCGCGCGTTGAACCTGCCGCGGCTCAAGGACCGCTTCCGCGCCGAGATCGCCGATCTGAAGGCGGGCCTGCGCCGCGACGACCGCGACATCCGGGAGGCGGCCCATGCCTAAGGAAATCTCTCCCCTCGACGGACGCTACGCCGGCCGTCTCGGCGAGCTTGCGGAACGGTTCTGCGAGCAGGCGCTGATGCGCAGCCGCTGTTTCGTCGAGCTGGCCTATCTGGAAGCGCTGGCGGATACGGGGCGATTCTTCGCGCTCGAAGCCGCCGAACGCGCGGCGATCCGGAAGGAGCGGGACGCTTTCGGCGAACGCGATTATGAAAATATCAAGCGCATCGAGGCGCGAACGGCGCACGACGTCATGGCGTGCGTGGAGCACCTGCGCGAGCGCTTTCCGGCGCGCGCGGAGTGGATCCACTTCGCCCTGACGTCCGAGGATGTCAACAACCTGGCCTACAGCCGGATTTTCCGCGAGTACGCCGAGAAGCTCCAGCGCCCCCTGCTGGAGAGCGTGATCCGCAAGCTGCTGGAACTGGCCGAACGCTGGGAAGACGCGCCGTTTCCCGCCAAGACCCACGGCCAGCCGGCGTCGCCATCGACGGCAGGCAAGGAGCTGGCGGTCTTCGCCGCGCGCCTCGCGCGGCAATTCGGCCAACTCAAGGCCTTTCGCTTCCGCGGCAAGCTGAACGGCGCGACCGGCAACTGGTCCGCGTTCGCCGCGGCGGATCCGGATGTCGACTGGATCGCGTTTTCGCGGACGTTCGTCGAATCGCTCGGCCTGGAATTCAATCCGACCACCACGCAGATCGAAGACCACGACGCCTGGAGCGAATGGTTCGCCATCGTGCGGCGGATCAACGTCATCCTGCTCGATCTCGACGTGGACGCCTGGGAGTATATTTCGCGCGGCTATTTCGTGCAGCGGAAGAAGGACGGCGAGGTGGGGTCGTCCACGATGCCCCACAAGGTCAACCCGATCCGGTTCGAGAACAGCGAAGGCAATCTGGCGCTGGCCGACAGCCTGCTGTCCACGCTGTCCGAGCGGCTGTGCCATTCGCGCATGCAGCGCGACCTGTCCGACAGCACGGTGGTGCGGAACGTGGGCGTGGCGCTGGCGCATTCGCATCTGGCGTGGCAGGAGACCCTGGCCGGCCTGGGGCGCATCGAGCTCGACGCGGCGGCCTGCCGCGCCGAACTGGAGCGCGAGCCGCAGCTGCTGGCCGAGCCGTACCAGATCGTCCTGCGCCGCGCGGGCCGCAAGGACGCCTACGACCAACTGAAGGAACTGACCCGCGGCCGCGCGGTGACCTTGGCCGATTTCCACCGCCTGCTCGCTGCCGGCGGCATCGACGAGACCCTGCAGGCGCGCCTGCGGGCGCTGGACGTGCCCGGCTACGTCGGGCTGGCGCCGCGCGTCTGCCGCGAGGCGCGGGCCGCTGCGGAAAAGGAGCTGGCGCAGTGAAGATCGCCGTCATCGGCCGCGGCGGCCGCGAACACGCCTTGGCCTGGAAGCTGGCGCAGGACGCCGGCGCCGAAAACGTCTTCTGCCTGCCGGGCAACGGCGGGACGGCGAACAACCGGCCGATCGCGGAGAACGATTTCGCGGGCATCCGGAATTTCTGCGAGGCCGAGGGCATCGAGCTCGTCGTGGTGGGGCCCGAGGCGCCGTTGGCGCGGGGCCTCGTGGATTATCTGTCGAGCGGAAAGTTTCTCGTCTTCGGGCCGACGCGCGCGGCGGCCCGGCTGGAAAGCTCCAAGACGTGGGCCAAGCAATTCATGCAGCGCCACGACATTCCCACCGCCGCCGGCGCGTTCTTCGACTCCGCGCGCGCGGCGGCGGATCATGTCCGGGCCCAAAGCGGCGGCGTGGTGGTGAAATACAGCGGGCTGGCGGCGGGCAAGGGCGTGTTCGTCTGTCCGGATCCGCAGGAGGCGCTGGCGGCGTTGAAAGAAATCGAGCGCCGCCACGGCGCGAACGCGCCCGTCGTGGTCGAGGAACTTCTGGAAGGTCCCGAAGTGTCCGTCATGGGCGTGGTGGCCGGGCAGTCGATCCAATTGTTTCCGCCGTCGCGCGACCACAAGCGCCTGCTGGACGGCGACCGCGGCCCGAACACCGGCGGCATGGGCGCCTATACCCCGGTGCCGGACGTCGATGCGGCGGCCATGGAGGAAATCCAGCGAACCATCGTCGCGCCGACGCTGAAGGGCTTGGCCGAGGAGGGCATCGCCTACCGCGGGTTCCTCTACTTCGGCCTGATGCTGACCGCGGCGGGGCCCAAGTTGCTGGAATACAACGCGCGCCTCGGCGATCCGGAGACGGAAGTGCTGCTGCCCGCGCTGGACGGAGCGCTGTTGCCGACGCTGCTGGCGAGCTTCGACGGTACGCTGGAGAAACATCCGCTTTCGTTTCGGCCGGGCGTCGTGATCGACGTGGTGCTGGCGGCGGGGGGGTATCCGGGCGACTTGCGCCCCGGCGATCCGATTTCCGGCCTCGAAGAAGCCGATGCGCTGGTCTTCCATGCCGGCACCGAACGGCGCAACGGCGCAACGGTCGTTTCCGGCGGGCGCGTGCTGAACGTGGTGGCGTACGGCCCCGATCTGGCCGCCGCGCGGCAGAAGGCCTACGCCGCGTGCGAAAACATCCATTTCGACGGGATGCAATATCGCACCGACATCGGCGGGAGGGCGTCGGCATGATGCCGCGCGTGGCCATCCTGATTTCCGGGCGCGGCAGCAACATGGTCGCGCTGGCGCAGGCCGCGCGCGCCGGCGTGCTGGCCGGGCGCTGCGAAATCGCCGCCGTGGTTTCCAGCCGGCCCGCCGCGCCGGGGCTGGTGCTCGCGCAGGAGCTGGGGCTCGCGACCTTCGCGCTGGATGCGCGCCAGCTGGGGCCGGACGCCTACGACGCCGCGCTGCTGGCCATCCTGGACCACTGCCGCGCCGACGTCGTCGTGCTGGCCGGCTACATGCGGATCCTGTCGCCGCGCGTGGTGGCGCGCTACCGCGGGCGCATTTTGAACGTGCACCCGGCCGACACGGCTCGGCACCAGGGGCTCCACGGCTACGAGTGGGCCTTCGACCAGCGCCTGTCCGCCACGACCATCACGGTGCATCTCGTGGACGAAGGCCTCGACACAGGCCGGGTGCTCGCGCAGCGGGAAGTCGATCTGCGCGGCGCGGAGACGCTCGCGGAAGTCGAACGCCGCGGCCTCACAGTTGAGCATGAACTGTATGCGGAGACTTTGAAAGAATTTCTGGCCGTATTCCACCATCAACTCCTCACCACCAACTAAGAACCAAATCTATGTGCGGAATCCTAGGAATCATCGGCCACGACGACATCGCGGGCACGCTGCTGGAGGGGTTGACCAGCATCCAGCACCGCGGCCAGGACGCCGCCGGCATCGTCACGTTCAACCACCGCTTCCATCTGCACAAGGCGGACGGGCTGGTGAGCCAGGCTTTCAAGAAAGTCGATTTGGCGCGCTTTCCGGGCCAGATCGGGCTGGGGCACGTGCGCTACGCCACGCAGGGGTCGACCGACGTGCTGGACGCGCAGCCGACGGTGGTGATGTATCCCTTCGGTCTGGCGATGGTCCACAACGGCAACGTCGTCAACTTCAAGCAGCTGACGCAGACGCTGTGCGAAGATGCGCACCGGCTGCTGGACACGTCGAACGACGTGGCCCTGATCCTGTACGCCTTGGCCGCCGCGCTGGAGACGCAGAACCTGAAAAGCCTGACGCCCGACGCCATCTTCGATTCGGTGC
>JBFXHR010000032.1:0-31260 GCA_050176815.1 Kiritimatiellia bacterium | reverse complement strand
CCCGTTGGGGGGGTGGGGGTTTTGGGGGGGGGTAAACCAGGGGCCGAATGGGATTGTTTTGGGGGGCGGATTGGACTAGAAAAGCCGGGTACCTTTTTCCCCGGAAAGAACCGTCGTGGAGCCCAAATTCACCCATTTGCATTTGCACACCGAGTACAGCCTGCTGGACGGGATGTGCGCGCTGGACCGGGGGGAAAAACACCGCAGTCCGCTGATGGAACGGGCGCAGGAGCAAGGCCAGGTGGCGCTGGCGATCACCGACCACGGGAACCTGTTCGGGGCGGTGCATTTCTACAAGGCGGCGCGCAAGCACGGCCTCAAGCCGATCCTGGGGTGCGAGATCTACGTGACGCCGGGCGACCACCGCGAAAAAGCGCTGGTGAACGGCAAGCAGGCGAACCACCTGGTGCTGCTGGCGGAGAACGACCGGGGGTTCGACAACCTCAAAACGCTGGTGAGCAAGGCGCACCTCGACGGGTTCTACTACAAGCCGCGCATCGACCGGCCCCTGCTGGCGGAGCACCACGAAGGCCTGATCGCGCTGTCGGCGTGCCTGAAGGGCGAGGTGGCGGAGGCGTTCATGGACGGCCTCGACGACAAGGCGCGCAAGCTGGCGGGCGAATACGCGGAGATTCTGGGGAAAGACCATTTCTATCTCGAAGTGCAGGACCACGGGTTGCCGGAACAGCCGGACGTGAACCGCAAGCTGGTGGCGCTGGCGAAGCGCCTGGGCCTGCCGCTGGCGGCGACGAACGACGTGCACTACCTCGAAGCGGCGCACGCGGTGCCGCACGAGATGCTCCTGTGCCTGCAGACGCAGGCGAAGTGGAGCGAGACGGACCGGATGAAATACGGGTCCGACCAGTTTTTCCTGAAAAGCGAGGCGGAGATGCGCGCGCTCTTCCGGGATCTGCCGGAGGCGATCGAAAACACGTGGAAGATCGCCGAGCGTTGCAACGTGGAGCTGGAGCTGGGCGGGCAGAGGAATCCGCATTTCCCGAACTACAAATGCCCCGAGGGACTGACGCACAAGCGGTATTTGGCGCAAATCGCGGCGGAGCGGGTCCGGCGGCTGTACGGGGTGGAGGATCTGGAGCATCCGAAGGACGCCCGCGAAAAGGGCATCGCGGAGCGGTTTTTCCACGAGCTGGGCGTGATCGAGAAGACGGGCTTCCTGAACTATTTCCTGGTGGTGTGGGATTTCATCCACGCGGCGAAGCAGATGGGCGTGCCGGTGGGGCCGGGGCGCGGGTCGGGCGCGGGGAGCCTGATCGCCTACGCGGTGGGCATCACGGGCATCGATCCGCTGCGCTACGGGCTGATTTTCGAGCGGTTCCTGAACCCGGAGCGCGTGTCGCCGCCGGATTTCGACATCGATTTCTGCCAGGCGCGGCGCGGCGAGGTGATCGACTACGTGAAGCGCAAGTACGGCGCGGACAGCGTGGCGCAGATCGTGACGTACGGGACGCTGGGGGCCAAGACGCTGATCCGGGACATCGGCCGGGCGCTGGAAATCCCGCTGCCGGACTGCGACAAGCTGGCGAAGATGGTGCCCGAGATCCCGGGGACGACGCTGGAGTCGGCCCGGCGGGACAGCCATGATTTCGACGAGGCGTGCCGCACGGTCGAATGCGCGAAGCAGATCATGAAATTCGCGCCGCCGCTGGAGGACATGCCGCGGCAGACCGGCACGCACGCGGCGGGCGTGGTGATCGGCGAGAAACCGCTGATCGAGCTGGTGCCGCTGACGAAGGACAAGGAAGGCAACGTCATTTCGCAGTGGGAGGCGGTTCCGCTGGAGGAGGCGGGGCTGCTGAAGATGGACTTTCTCGGCCTGAAGACGCTGACGGTGGTGCGCGAGGCGTGCGACAACGTGAAGCGGACGAAAGGCATCGGGATCGATCCCGACAACCTGCCGCTGGACGATCCGAAGACCTACGAGCTGCTGGCGCGGGGCGACACCGTGGGCGTGTTCCAGGTGGAATCCGAAGGCATGCGCGACCTGCTGCGGCAGCTCCGGATCAACAAGATCGAGGAGCTGATCGCCATGGTGGCGCTCTATCGGCCGGGGCCGATGGCGATGATTCCGCAGTTCATCGAGCGCAAGCACGGGCGGGAACCGATCGAATATCCGCATCCGCTGCTGGAACCGATCCTGAAGGAGACCTACGGCATCATGGTCTACCAGGAGCAGGTGCAGCAGGCGGCGGGGGAGCTGGCGGGCTTCAGCCTGGGCCAGGGCGACATCCTGCGGCGCGCGATGGGCAAGAAGAAGCCCGAGGAAATGGCGAAGCAGCGGCAGGCGTTCATCGACGGCTGCGTGAAGAAGAAGACCTGCGGCGAGCGGAAGGCGGGCGACATCTTCGACCAGATCGCGAAATTCGCGGCGTACGGCTTCAACAAGTCGCATTCGGCGGCGTACGGGATCGTGGCGTTCCAGACGGCGTATCTGAAGGCGAACCATCCGGTCGAGTTCATGGCGGCGCTGCTGTCGTCGGAAATCGGCAACACGGACAAGCTGCCGGTGCTGGTGGCCGAGGCGCAGAAGATGGGCATCCAGGTGCTGCCGCCGGACGTGAACGAGAGCGGCCTGCGCTTCACGCCGGTCAAGGGCGCGATCCGCTACGGGCTGGCGGGCATCAAGGGCGTCGGTGCGGGGGCCGTGGAGGCGCTGGTGAAGGAGCGCGAGGCGAACGGGCCGTTCCGGGGGCTGGTGGATTTTTGCGAGCGCGTCGAAAACGGCGACGTGAACAAGAAGGCGATCGAGGCGCTGGCGAAGTGCGGGGCGTTCGATTTCACGGGGCTGATGCGCGGGCGGCTGTTCGCGGGCATCGAGACGGCCATGGGCTACGCGGCGTCGGTGCGGAAGGACCGGGCGGCGGGACAGGCGTCGCTGTTCGACGGGCTCGGCGGCGACGGCGCGTCGGGCGCGCGCATGGCGGACGCGGACCTGCCGGCGGGCGAGCCGTGGCCGCAGAAGCAGATGCTGGCGTTCGAGAAGGAACTGATCGGCTTCTATATTTCGGGGCATCCGCTGTTGGCCTGCGCGTGGACGCTGGAGAAATACAACCAGTGCGACGCGGCGGGATTCGCGGCGCTGCCCGAGCGGGCGCGCACGCGCATCGGGGGGCTCGCCGTCAATCTCCAGAAGCGGTTTACGAAGCCGAAGAAGCCCGACGAGACGCCGCGGCCGATGATGTCGTTCCGGCTCGACACGCTGGACGGGTCGATTTCCGCGGTGGCGTTTCCCGAGGCGTTCGCGCAGTACGGCATCCATTTGCGGCCCGACGCGGCGGTGATGCTGTGCGGCAGCGTGCGGTCGGACAACGGCGGCGGCAGTTCCTCGCTGGCCGTGGACGAGATCTATCCGATCGACGAGGTGCCCGCGCGCTTTACGCAGTCGCTGAGCCTGCACGTGAACGTGGGCGCCTGGACGGACGACAAGATGCGCGCGCTGAAGGACGTGCTTCGCCGGCATCCGGGAACGACGCCGGTTACGCTGTGCCTGCTGTATCCCGACAACGCCAAGGTGTACCTGCGCGCGTCCAGCCAGCTGACCGTGCGGGTGTCCGAGGCGCTGGCGAAGGAATGCGAAAAGATCGTGGACGGGCTGTACGTCGCCACCTCGAAACAGGCCGGCCTGAAGGGGCCGCCGGAATCCCGCTGGAAGCGCCGAAACGGGGGGTGAGCCCATCGGGGTTCCGCCGGCGGCCGGAGAAAAGACGAGGCTTGGCGGGGGAAACGGGGTGGGGTAGCATGCCGGCCATGATTGCATGGGCGCTGAAAACGGCGGCGAAAGCCGTCGCGGCATTGCCGCTCCGCTGGGCGACGGCCTTGGCGCGGCGGGGGGGCTGGCTGCTGGCGCACGGGGTGCGCCTGCGCCGGGCCCAGGTGCTGGAGACGCTGGCGCGCTGCTTTCCCGAGAAGACGGCTTCCGAACGGCGGACCCTGTACGCGGAGATGTGGCGGCACCAGGCGCTCAGCGCGATGGAGCTTTTGAGATACGCGGGCGGGCGGAAGGCCGAGATGGGCGCGCGCTTCGAAATCCACGGCGAGGAGATCGTGAAGGCGGCGCGGGCGCGCTGCAAGGGCGTCCTGATCCTGATCGCCCATCTGGACAATTACGCCCTGCTGGCGCTGCAGGTGCCGAGGCTGTTCGGATATCCGCTGTCGATCATCGCCAAGCCGTTGCGGAACCGGGCCCTGAACGACATCTGGTGGGAGCTGCAGCGGACGGCGGGCGTGACCGGGATTCCGTCGCACAACGCCTATCGCGCCAGCGTGCGGGCGCTGCGCGAAAACGAACTGGTGGGGTTCATGCTGGACCAGAACCGGCCGGCGGACCAGGGGGTGTTCGTGGATTTCTTCGGCCAGCCGGCGTCGACGACGCCGGGGTTGGCGTTCATGTCGACGCAGACGGGCGCGCCGGTGGTGCCGGTGTTCATGCATCGCGCGGCGGACGGGCGGCACGTGGTGGAGGTGCGCCCGGCGATCGAACCGCCGCCGGACCGCAAGGCGGAGACGATCCTCGCGTACACGGCGGCCTGCACGAAGCTCATCGAGGACGAAATCCGGCGGCATCCGGAACAATGGCTGTGGCTGCACAAGCGCTGGAAGAGCCGGCCGAAAAACGAGTCCGGGGCGCCGGATCCGGCGGCGGTTTGACGGCGGCGGGAATGCGGACGGCGAAAAAAATCCGGCAGGCGATGGAAGCGCCCTTGATGCGCCTGGGGCTGGCGACGGTGCCGCGGCTGCCGCGGAAGGCGGTGCTGGCGCTGGCGCGCGCGATCGGGGCCGCGGCCTACGCCTTTTCGGCCCGCGACCGGCGACTCGGGCTCGAAAACCTGGATTGGGCCTTCGGGAACGCGAAGACGCCGGCGGAGAAACGGCGGATTTTGCGGGAATCGCTGCAGCATTTCGCGCTGACGATGCTGGACCTGCTGTGGTTCACGCGGGATTCGGCGGCGCGGATGGAGCGGTGGTTCGTGGCCGCCCCGAGCCTGGAGGCGGCGCTGGCCCGCCGCGCGGCGCGCGTGGGCGTAACGGGGCATTTCGGGAACTGGGAGCTGATGGGGCGGTATTGGGCGTTGCGCACGGGGGCGATCATGAGCGTGGCGATGCCGCTGGAAAATCCGGCGGTGGACGCGATCCTGCGGGAGGCCCGGCAGGTGACGGGGCAGCAGGTCGTCGCGCGCGAAGGGGCGCTGAGGAAACTGGTGCGGTTTCTCCGCGACGGCGGCACGGTGGGATTGCTGCTGGACCAGAACACCGCGCCGGAAGAGGGCGGCGTCTTCGCCGACTTTTTCGGGACGCCGGCGGCGGTTTCGCCGGCGGCGGGCCTGCTGGCGCCGATGACGGGCGCGGAGATCATTTTCGCCTACGCGCTGCCGCGCGCGGACGGGACCTACGGAGGGGAGATGCCCCGTTGGATTCCGGCGGAAGAAATCGCCGCGCTGGACCGCAAGGGCGCGGCGCAGGAGCTCACGCGGCGCATCACGGGATTTTACGAAGAGGCCATCCGGGCGCGGCCCGAATGCTGGCTGTGGAGCTACAAGCGCTGGCGGCACGTTCCGGCGGGGATGGCGGCCGATGGATTTCCAAGTTACGCGAAACCACGAGGAGAATGACGATGCTGGACTTTGCGACGTACCAAAAGCAGGCGATGACGACGGCGGTGTATCCGGGGCGGGGCGAGGGCAACTTCACGTATCCGGCGCTGGGGCTGGCGGGCGAGACGGGCGAGGTGTGCGAGAAGCTGAAGAAGGCCATCCGCGACGAGGGCGGCCGGGTGTCCGAGGAGCGGCGTTCGCTGCTGGCGAAGGAGCTGGGCGACGTGCTGTGGTACGTCGCGACGCTGTCGACGGAGCTGGGGCTGGACCTCGAGGAAATCGCGGCGGGGAATCTGGCGAAGCTGGCGGCGCGGAAGCAGGCCGGCAAGATCCACGGCAGCGGGGATTTGCGCTGATGAAGGTGCCGGCGGCGGTCCTGTTCGATTTCGACGGCGTGATCGTGGACAGCGAGCGGTTGCACCACGAGACGATGGTCGAGGCGATGGCCGGCGACGGTCCGGCGACGCCCTGGGAGTATTACCGCGGGAATTTGATGGGGCTCGACGACCGCGGGGCGTTCGCCGCGCTGCTGAAGCGCGCCGGAATCGAGCCGTCTCCGGAAGAAATCCGGCGGCGGATCGCGCGCAAGGCCGCTTTGTTCGCGAAGCACGCGGAGGAGGGGCGCGTGCCGGCGTTTCCCGGCGCGGTGGAATTGGTCCGCGCGTGCGCGGCGGCGGGGCCGGTGGGGCTGTGCAGCGGGGCGCTGCGAAGCGACGTCGATCCGGTGCTGGCGGCGCTGGGCCTCGCGGACCGTTTCGCCGAAACCATCACCGCCGACGACGTGGCGGCGAGCAAGCCGGATCCCGCGTGCTACCGGCTGTGCGTGGAGCGGCTTGCGGCGAAATTTCCCGGACGCGGCATCGCGCCGGCGGCCTGCGTGGCGATCGAGGACACGGCCGACGGCATCGCGTCCGCGCGCGGCGCGGGGATTCCGGCGGTGGCGGTGGCGACGAATCTGCCGGCGGAAGCGTTGCGCGCGGCCGGGGCGGCGGCCGTGGTGGACACGCTGGCGGGGCTTACGCCCGAGCGCTTGTTTGCGCTGGGCGGACGGTAGCGGCGCGGAAGGGGCTCAGACGCTGAACTTGTCGTAGAAGACGTGGTCGGCGGGCATGCCGCGGGCGGCCAGGACGGCCATGGCGGCATCGATCATGCCGGGAGAACCGCACAGATAGGCCTCTTGGCCGGCCAGGTCGGGCAGGCGGCGGGCGACGGCGTCGGTGACCATGCCGCGTTCGCCGGTCCACGGGGAATGTTCCGGTTCGTGGGAGAGCACGGGGATGAACTCGAACCCAGGCGTCTTCTTCTCGAATTCGGCCCATTCGTCGAGCAGGAACAAATCCTGCCGGGTGCGGGCGCCAAAGAAGAATTTTGCGGATCGCCGGATGCCTTTTTCCCGCATGTCGTGGAAAATGGAACGGAGCGGGGCCATGCCGGAGCTGCCGGCGATGCCGACCATGGGGGCGTCCGTTCCGGAAAGGTGGAAGTTCCCGAACGGTCCGCGGAACGCGACGGGCTGGCCGGGCTGGAGTTGTTGGTGGATCCAGGTGGAGCAAACGCCGTTGGGCACGTGGCGGACCATGAACTCGACGTGGAGGGGATCGGAAGGGGCGGTGGCCATGGAATAGGCGCGCAACACGGGTTTGGCCGGGGCGGGGGCGAGAGCGGCTTCGAACTGGACGTATTGCCCGGCGCGGAAAGCAAAGGGCGGATGGGCATCCACCGCGATGCGCAGGTGGGC
This sequence comes from Kiritimatiellia bacterium, assembly GCA_050176815.1. Lineage (GTDB taxonomy): Bacteria > Verrucomicrobiota > Kiritimatiellia > CAIQIC01 > Lenti-01 > Lenti-01. Next base: position 23,913 of record JBFXHR010000032.1, on the reverse strand, counting down.
GACGTCGGGGGTGACGAGGGTTTTGCCGACGAGGGTTCCCGTGTGGCGGCGGACGGCGAGGATTTCAGGATCGACGCGGAGGGCGACGTCGCCCCGGATGCGGGCCTGGCAGGCGAGGCGCAGGCCCTTGGCGCGGTCCTCGGCGAGGATTTTGTTTTCTTCCGTCGGCGTGGGCGGAGTCAAATCGCCGGACGCGACTTCGACGGCGCAGCGTCCGCAGAAGCCGCGACCGCCGCAGGCGGAAGGGAGCAAGATGCCGTGGGCGGCGCAGGCTTCGAGGATCGTCGCGCCAACGGCGACCGGAAGGGGCGCGGTCGAATTGACGACGAGATCGGGCATCTTACAGGTGGAAATCGCCGGCGGCTTCGGGCTGGTAGGGGATGTCGACGATCTGGATTTGGCGCGGGCCCCCGGGGGTTTGCCAGGTGATCGTGGCGCCTTTGGGGTAGCCGAGGATGGCCGTGCCGATGGGGGAAACGACCGAAAGGCGGCCTTGCGCGACGTCGGCCTGATCGGGGAAGGCGAGGGTATATTCCGAGTTTTCTCCGCTCTCGACGTCCCGGACGACCACGCGGGAATTCATGGTGACGACGTCCGCGGGGACGTCTTGGGGCTCGACGATTTCGGCGATGGCCAGCTCGCGGGCGAGTTCCTTGAGGAAAGCGGCGTCGCGGTGCTGGCCGGCGAGGGCTTCGTCCAGCATGAAGGTCAGGCGTTCGCGGTCTTGGCGCGTGATGAAAATCCGGCGGTTGCTCATGGGAACTCCTTCAGGGGGGCAGGTTACAGGATCTTGAATTTAGGCAGATCCTGGATGTCGATCATGCCGGCGAGGGTGCCGTCGGCGTTCACGACGACAAGGTCGTCGAAACGGTGTTTCTGGAAAATGGCGAGGGCGTCGGCGGCGAGGCGGCCGGAACGGACCGAAGAGGGGTTTTTCGTCATGAGATCGGCCACCGGCCGGGTCTGGACGTCGGTGGCGCCGCCGGCCAGATAGCGGCGCAGATCGCCGTCGGTGAAGAGGCCGACGACGCGGTTGGAGGCGTCGACGACGGCCACGGCGCCGGCCTGGACCTTGGTCATGGCGATGACGGCGTCGCGGATGGAGGCGGAGAGGGGGACGGCGGCGAGGCGGTCGCCGGCGCGCATGATGTCGTCCACCTTCAGGAGGAGGGCGCGGCCGATGGCGCCGCCGGGGTGGAAGGCGGCGTATTCCTCGCGGGTGAGGCCGCGGGCGTCGAGGAGGGCGATGGCGAGGGCGTCGCCGATGGCCAGCGCGACCGTGGTGGAGGCGGTGGGAACGAGGTTGAACGGGCAGGCTTCGCGCTCGACGGAGGCGTCGAGCACGACGTCGGAATGCTTGGCGAGGGTGGAGTCCAGGTCGCCGGTGAGGGCGACGATGCGCACGCCGGTGCGTTTGATGATGGGCAGGAGGTTGACGAGTTCGTCGGATTCGCCGGAGTAGGAGAGGGCGAGGACGGCGTCTTCGGCCTGCAGGAGGCCGAGATCGCCGTGCATGGCCTCGGACGGATGCAGGACGTTGGCGGGGGCGCCGGTGCTGGTGAGGGTGGCGGCGATCTTCTGGCCGATGTGGAAGGACTTTCCGACGCCGGTGACGATGATCTTGCCGCCGGCGGCGAGGGTGGTCCGCAGCAGTTCGACGGCCTCGTCGAATTCCCCGTCCAGGCGCGCGCGGGTGCGTTGCAAGGCGGCGATTTCGACGTCGAAAACGGACTGGGCTTTTTCCAGATGGGAGGAGGAATCGCTCATGGAAGGAAACCTAGCGGAAAGGGGCGGGAAGGGCAAGGGGAGAAGGGCCGGGAGAACGGGTTCAGGGTTCGGGGTTCAGGGGGAAACGGGTTGGATCAGACAGATCAAATCGATCCGGCGGATCGGGCCCTGAACCCTTATTCTTCAACCCTCCCCGGTGACTTCGCGGAGGACGTCTTCGAGGGTGATGAGGCCGATGACTTCGTAGCGGTCGTCGGTGACGAGGAAGAGGGGCAGGCGGGTGACGCGCATGCGGGGCAGGAGGTGGTCGACGGGCAGGTAGGAGGCGACGAGCTGGGGCGGGCGCATGTAGTCGGCGGCGGTCTTGCCGGCGGGGGCGTCGTCGGCGAGGACGTCGAAGACGTGGACGACGCCGACGAAGGATTTCTGGGCGGGATCGTAGACGGGGAGGCGGTTGAATTCGCGGACGCGGGCCAGGGCGAGGATTTCGGCGGGGGTGGCGGCGGCGGGGACGCAGGCCATCTTGTCGCGCGGGGTCATGAGGGCGTCGCAGGTCTTGTGGGTCAAATCGAAGACGCCGTGGATCATTTCGGATTCGTGCGGGGTCAGGACGCCAGAGCGTTCGCTCTCGCGGGCGAGATGCAGGAGTTCCTCGCGGGTGACAAGCATTTTGTCCTCGACGCCCTTGGCTTGGCGCCGGGGCAGGGCCCAGCGAATGACCAGGTTGACGAGGAAGCTGAAGGGGCGGAGGATTCCAGCGGCGGCGCGCAGGAGTCCGGCGAAGGGGAGGGTGCGGCGGGCGGGGGCGGCCTGGAACCAGGCCTTGGGGATGTATTCGCAGCAGACGAGCGTGACCAGCAGGAGCAGAACGCCCGCGAGGGCGGTTCCGGTGGCGCCATAGAGGCGCTGGCCGATGGAGGCGGCCAGCACGGCGCTGACGACGTAGCTCAGGTTGGTGCCGATGAGGGTGGTGCCCAGCAGCAGGTCGGAGTGGGTCAGGAAGTGGCGGATGGTTTTTGCGCCGGGCACCTGGCGGCGGACGAGGTGCTGCAGGCGCAGGCGGTTGATGGAGATCACGCCGGTTTCGACGCCGGCAAAGAAGCCGCCGCAGACGAGGCAGAAGAGCAGCAGGATGGCTTGGAGCGCCATCATGCGGCGGGGCCTCCGCGGAGGACGTCGAGCTTTTCGACGTGGGCCAGGGTGACGCGGAGCCGGATGGTTTGCATGACGCGGACGCGGACGCCCTGGGTCTGGACGACGTCGTCCTGCTTGGGCACGCTGCCGAGGTGCTCGGTGATCCAGCCGGCGAGGCGGTCGGAGGTCTCGGCCTGCAGGTCGAGGCGGAGCTTGCGGTTGATTTCCTCGAGGGAGATGTTGGCGTCGACGAGCCAGGCGTAGGGGCCGGCGGACTGGAAGATGGGCCGGGGCTTGGAGAGCTCGTTGTAGATGTCGCCGGTGATTTCCTCGAGGATGTCGCCGCGGGTGACGATGCCGGCGACGCCGCCGTATTCGTCCACGACGATGGCGATGCGGATCTTGTCCTTTTGGAAACGGGTCAGCAGGCGGTTGAGGGGCACGCTCTCGGGCACGAAGACGGGCGGCACGGTCGCGGCGGGGAGGGAATGGGCGGGATCGAGCAGGAACTTGCGGACGTCGAGGAACCCGGCGATCTCGTCGAACTGGCCGCGGTAAAGGATCAGGAAGTTGCGGCGCGCCTTGCGGGCGATCTCGACGGCGTCGGCGGCGGAGTCTTCGAGGTCGATGCCAAAGAAATCCACGCGGGGGGTCATGACGTCGGAGGCGTGCATGTCCTCGAGATCCACGATGGCCTTGATCATGGCGAGTTCGTCGGCGTTGAGGATGCCTTCCTCGCGGGAGATGTCGAGGACGGTCTCGAATTCCTCTTCGGAGAGCGTTTTGCCGGCCGGGCGGAAGAGGTGGACGAGGCGGCGGCTGACGAGGTCGAGCAGGAGGCGGAGGGGGCCGAGCAATCGCTCGGCGAAGCGCAGGGGGGCGCCGTAGAGGCGGACGAGGGCGGACGTGTAGAGGAGGCCGACGTTCTTGGGGCCGATTTCGCCGAAGAAGATGAGCAGGATGGTGACGGCGGGGATGGCGACGGCTTCGGCGTGGGCGGGGAACCATCGTTCCGCGAGGAGGTAGCCGACGTTGGCGAGGGCGAGATTGACGAGGGTGTTGCCGATGAGGATGGTGGACAGCAGGCGGGTGGGATTGGCGAGCAGGGTCCGGAGGCGATCGCCCGTGGCGGGGTGTTTCTCGCCGATGCGCCGGAGCTGGATGGGATCGATCGAGAAATAGGCCGTTTCGGCGCTGGAGAAGAACGCGGAGCCGGACAGCAGCAGCAGGAACAGGGCGAGCAGAAGGAGCGTCGTCATGGCTCCTTCCGGCGCCGTTCGCCATAAAATGTGCCCGCAGGTTTCACTTTCCGCAATCCAAAACAATGCGTATAGTACCGGGACATGGTCAAAATATCCATCACTACTTCGCGGCGGACGGAGTGGGTGCCCGCGACGCGGGCGATCCAGGCGGCGATCGGCGCGCTGCCGCCGTGGGACGGGCTGCTGCACGTGCATTCGCCGCACACGACGGCGGGGGTGACGGTGAACGAGCAGGCCGACCCCGACGTGGCCGCGGACATGGAGCAGGCGTTTTCGAAGCTGGTGCCGTGGAACGCGGGCTATGCGCACGCGGAGGGCAATTCGGCGGCGCACGTCCAGACGGCGCTGGCGGGGGTTTCGGCATTCGTTCCGGTGCGCGGCGGTCGGCTGGCCCTCGGCGCGTGGCAGGGGATTTTCCTGTGCGAATTCGACGGACCGCGCGCGCGGGAGCTGTGGCTGACGCCGGTCAAGGAGGCGACATGAGAGGACTGGAGACAGGGGACAGGGGACGGGGGACCGGAGGCCGGAAGTCCGTTTCCCTTTGCTTGTTTGCGCTGCTGCTGGCGGCGGGCTGCGGGAAGGCGACGCCGGAAAAGGAATTCCAGGCGGGAGTGGCGGCGCTGCGCAAAGGCGACCTGCCGGAAGGGAAGGCGCGTCTCGAGTCGGCGGTGGAACAGGCCCCCCAGGGCCCTTTCGCGGCGGAGGCGCAGAACTGGCTGGGGCTGGCGAACTGGGAGCTGGGATCGCCCGCGGAAGCCATGGCCCATTTCGAGTATGCTTCCAAGCTGAATCCGGCGGCGTTCGAGCCGGTCTACAATCTCGGATGCCTGGCGCTGGAACTGGGCGACATGTCGCGGGGCCTTTCGCTGTTGCGGCGCGCGTCGGACCTCGACGAGAAGGACACGCGGGCGCTGCTGCAGATCGGCGACTGGACGACGCGGAACGGGCGCCTGGATTTGGCGCGCCGGATGTATTTCGAGGCGCAGAAGCGGGAGGCGCAATCGGCCGCGGCGGCGACGGGATTGGGGCGGATCGCCCTGCTGGAGGAGAATCTGGGGCAGGCGGAAACCTTTTTCATGCAGGCGCTGGAGATGAAAAAGGACTATTCCCCCGCGCTCTACAACCTGGGCGTGCTGCATGCGCAGACGCCGGGCCACGTCGAGCAGGCGAACGAATATTTCCGCCAATACCTGCAAGTGGCGCCGCAGGGCGCCCGCGCCAAGACGGCGTCCGACCGCATCGGGGGCAAGGCGTTCGAACAGACCTCGTTCAAGCCGTCGGCGCCCGCGCAGCCGAAAATGACGGCGGGGCTGCTGTGGACGCAGGCGCAAGAAGCGCTCGATGCCGGCCGCAAGGAAGACGCCTATCTCCAGGCGATGCGCGCGGTGAATCTGGCCCGGGACGGCGGCGACGCCGCCCAGGCCGGCGAGATCCTGCGCCGGGCGCTGGAGCTGTTCGGCGATCGCGCCGAGATGCAGCTCGAGGCGGGCGAACACTGGATGGCGCAGGGGCAAACGCGCGACGCGCAGGCCGCCCTGCTGAAGGCCCAGGCCTTGGCGCCGGAAAATCCGATGGTGCTGCTGGAACTGGCGCGGGCGTCCACCGCGCTGGAGGAATACGACGTGGCCGTCGTGTCGCTGCGGAAACTGGTGCAGCTGGAGCCGGGCAATCCGGACGCGCTGTGGACGCTGGCGGAGACCTACGGCGACAAACTGGGGATGGCGGCGAAAGGCAGCGCCGCCTATCGCGATTTCGAGCGGCTGTTCCCGTCGGATTCCCGGGCGGCGGAGGTCGCGGCGCGGGTGAAGGCGCTGGAAGAGGCGGCCGCGGCGCTGCCGCCGCCGGAGCCGTAGGGTGCGCGGAAAAGGAGTGGACATGGGCAAGGACGACGAGATCGCGGCGGCTTCCATTCCAATGAAGAAAGTGGGGCCGGTCCGGCTGTCCGGTCCGGAGGTCGAGGGCGAAGCGATGGTGCCGCTGGCGACCTACGAGACGCCGCTGTGGCCGTCGGTCGAGCGCGGCGCGCGGGTCACGGCGCAGGCCGGCGGCATCCGCGCCGTGGTTTTCGACGAGCGCATGACGCGCTCCGTCCTGGTCGATGCGCCCGACGCGCCGGGCGCGAAGGCGCTGGTGGAGTTCGTGGAGGCGGAGCGCGCGGCCTTGGCGGACGTGGCGGCGGGGACCAGCCGGTTTGCGCGCCTGAAGGACGTCCATTTCGAGGTCGTCGGCCATTTGGCCTACCTCCGTTTCGAGTTTTCGACGGGCGACGCGGCGGGGCACAACATGGCCACGCGCGCGGCCGACGCCCTGCTGGCGTGGATCTTGGAAAAGCGTCCGGAATGCGCCTACGGATCCATTTCGGGCAACTACTGCTGCGACAAAAAGGCGTCGGCGGTGAACGGCATTCTCGGGCGCGGCAAATACGTCGTCGCCGAGGCGACGATTCCGCGGCGGCTCGTGGAGCGCTATCTGCACACGACGCCGGAAAAGATCGCCGAGCTGAACCTGCGCAAGAACTGGGTGGGCACCTCGCTGGCGGGGGGGCTGAGGAGCGCCAACGCGCATTTCGCGAACATGCTGCTGGGCTTCTACCTGGCCACGGGCCAGGACGCGGCGAACGTCGTGGAAGGCTCGCAGGGCTTCACGCTGGCGGAGGTCCGGGCGGAGGGGGCGCTCTATTTTTCGGTCACGCTGCCGAACCTGATCGTGGGCACCGTGGGCAACGGCAAGGGGCTCCCGTTCGTGGAGGAAAACCTGCGCGGACTCGGCTGCCTGGAGAAGCGCGAGCCGGGGGCGAACGCCCGGCGCCTCGCGCTGATCTGCGCGGCGACGGTCCTGTGCGGCGAGCTCTCGCTGCTGGCGGCGCAGACGAATCCGGGCGAACTGATGGCGGCGCACCTGCGGCTGGAGCGCGGCGCGTAGTGGCGGAAGACCAGGTCATCCTGGTGGATGCCGATGACCGCGAAATCGGCGTTCTGGGGAAATTGGCCGCGCACGAGAACGGCGGGACGCGCCACCGGGCGTTTTCGGTGTTCATCGTGGATCCGCGCGGGCGCTGGCTGCTGCAGCGGCGGGCGGCGGGCAAGTACCATTTTCCCGGGCTGTGGACGAACGCGTGCTGCAGCCATCCGCGGCCGGGCGAGGACACGGCGGACGCCGCGCACCGCCGGCTGCGGGAAGAGCTGGGATTCGATTGCCCGCTGGCGGAGCGCTTCCGGTTCGAATACCGGGCCGCGTCGGAAGCCGAAGGCCTGGCGGAGCACGAACTGGACCACGTGTTCACCGGGGTTTTCGGCGGCGAGGTTGAACCGGATCCGGCCGAAGTCGGAGCGGTGCGCTGGATGGAGCCGGCGGAGCTGGCGCGGGAGCTCCGGGCGCATCCGGAAAACTTCACGCCGTGGTTCAAAATGGCCTTGGAACGAGTGAAAGAGATCCTACAATGAACCTCGGGCGGATCCGTCCGATCCGCCGGATGGAACCGGGAAAGCCATGACGGGAGCATAAGCCGATGAAAACCACTTGTTTGGACGGTCTTTGGCAGGCGGGACGCGATTTTCTGGGCGTTCGCTATTCGCTCCTGTGCGGGGCGATGACGTGGATCAGCGATGCGGCGCTGGTCAAGGCGGTGAGCGACCAGGGCGGATTCGGCTGTCTGGCGGCCGGCAATACGCACGGCGAAACGCTGGCGGCCGAAATCGAGAGGTGTTCGACGCAGACCGACCAGCCCTTCGCGGTGAATCTGGTCACCATCGCGCCGCGGTTTCCGGAGCACAAGGAGGCCGTGCTGGCCTCGAAGGCCCCCGTGGTGATTTTCGCGGGCAACTTTCCGAAGAAGAACGACGTGGCGCAGATGAAGGCGGCGGGCAAGAAGGTGCTCTCGTTCGCCTCGACGGATTCGATCGCGGAACAGATGGTGCGGTTCGGCGTGGACGGGTTGATTCTGGAAGGCAGCGAGGCGGGCGGGCATATCGGGCACGTGTCGCTGATGATCCTGCTGCAGCAGGTGCTGTTCAAGAATCCCGGCGTGCCGACGTTCGTGGCCGGCGGCATCGCGACGGGCCGGATGGTCGCTCACATGCTGCTGATGGGCGCGGCAGGCGTCCAGATGGGCACGCGGTTCGTGATGAGCGACGAATGCAACGCGCACCCGAACCTAAAGGCGCGGTTCGTGAAGGCCCGCGCGCGCGAGGCGATGAGCACGCCGGAATACGACAAGCGCCTGCCGATCGTGGCCGTGCGCGCGCTGAAGAACAAGTCCATGGAGGAATTCGGCCGGCTGCAGCTCGAGCTGCTCCAGCTGATGAACGCGAACCAGATCGGCCACGCCGAGGCGCAACTCAAGGTCGAGAGCTTCTGGATGGGCGGCTTGCGCAAGGCGGCGGTCGAGGGCGACGTGGACCGCGGCTCGTGCATGGCCGGCCAGAGCGTCGGCCTGGTGGACCGGGTGCAGCCGATGAAGGAGATCTTCGCGGAATTGATCGGCGACGCCGAGACCGAGCTGGAAACCGTGAAGGCCCGGCTGGCGGCCGCCGGGCGCTGAACGGATCGGCATGAGAATCGCCGTTGCGGGAAAAGACAGGACCGGCGATCTCGGCCGGTCGATCGCCGAGGAGGCCGGGCGCCTGAAATCCGCCGGTCCCGTCGGTCGGTTCGCGCCCGAGCATTCCGCGGTGGTTCTCAAGGAGTCCGCGGGTGCCGCCGATTACCAACGCCGGTTCATCGACCTTCTCCGCATGCGGCAAGGCGTTCGAACGTCGGATTACTACGTGCCCCGGGCTCCCGGCCTGCGCGGCCGGGCGTCGGCCGCCGCGAAGACCTTGCTGTGGAAGCTGCTCCGCTACCAGCACGACCGCATCTCATTCCAGCAAAACCTGATCAACGAGCTGGCGATCGACGCGCTGGAGTTCCAGCAAGGCCCCATGGAGCAGGAATGGGCAGATCTGAAGCGGCGGGTCGAAAGCCTCGAAGAGGGACGGGCGAAAGGCGCGCCGCCTTGAAATTCGCGGCGATCCATCAGATCGCGGCGGGATTCGCCTCGGGCGACGCCATTTCGCTGGAGGCCGTTGCGATCCGCGACCTGTGCCGCGAAATGGGTGTTCCCTCCGAGATTTTCGTTCCGGCGGAACGAACGGCGGCGGACTGCCGGGACGGGGTGCGTCCGCTGGCGGAATATCGCTCGTCGCCGACCGAACTCCTGATCTACCACTATTCGATCCAGACGCCGGCGACGGACGCCTTCCGCCGGTCTCCGGCGCGAAAGGTCGTCGTCTACCACAACGTCACCCCCGCCTCGTTTTTCCGGGCCTTCGACGAACAGGTGGCGGCGCAGCTGGAGACGGCGCGGCGGGAGCTGGCGGAGGTGGCGGGGCTGGCGGACGGCGTGTGGGCGGCTTCGGCGTTCAACGCGGCGGAGGTGTCCGCGCTAGGGGCCCAGAACGTCCGGACGTTTCCGCTGCTGTTCTCGGCCAAGGCCTTCGACGTGCCCGCCGATCCCGCGACGCTGCAGGACCTGTCCGGACCGTCGAAAAAGATTTTGTTTGTCGGGCGGATCGCCCCGAACAAGTGCGTGGAGGAACTGATCGAGGCCTTCGCCTGGTACCACCAGCGCATCGAGCGGCGCAGCGAATTGATCCTCGTGGGGTCGGAGCGGTCTTGTCCGCGCTACTACGCGATGCTGCGGATGCTCGTCGCCGAGCTCGACCTGGCGTCGGTTCGCTTTGTGCGCTACGCGTCGCCGGCGGGGCTGGTCGCGCATTACCAACGGGCCGATCTGTTCGCCACCGCGAGCCGCCACGAGGGCTATTGCCTGCCGGTGGTCGAAGCGATGTCCAAGGGCGTGCCCGTCCTGGCGCGGAACGTCGGCGGGGTGCCCGAGGCCATGGACGGCGCGGGTGTCCTGTTCGACGACGCGACGCCCGCGGAACTGGCGTGCCTGATGCATCGGCTCACGACCGATGCCGCGCTGCGGGGCGAAATCCTCGCTTCCCAGCAGGCCCGCGTCCAGCGTCTGCGGACGCGGCCGGTCCGGGAAGAATTCGCGGCCCTGCTGGCGGGTCTGTAAGGCGGCCGCCCGGCGCGGGGAAGAGCGGGGCGGGCGGTTTCGGATCTAGGCGTTCGGCTGGCCGGCCTGGAAGCACAACCGCAGGATCACGATGGCCGGCCAGGCGGCGAGAACGATGGCCACGCCGATCCAAAGCGAAGACGGCAGTTTGGCCATGAAGTCGCCGCCCACCCAGAGCCAAACGAATCCCGGCAGGATGATCTGCAGCAGGTTGGCGCCGCTTTGGCCGAGATCGTGGAACCGGTGGGAGAGGACGAGCAGCGCGAGATAGAAGGCCACCACGACGAAGGGCCCGGCGATCCATGTCGCGACGGGCGGCGGGGTCTGAAGGCCGTTCCAATAGGCCAGCGCCAGCACGGCCAGCAGCGGCAGGAACCGGAGCGCGAAGGCGGCGCGGCCAAGGCGGCCGTTGAATTGGTTTTCCACCGCGATGCAGCGTCGCTTGATCCAAAGCTGGCGGGGAATGGGCGAATGGTCGGTCGTCATGGTGGAACTCCTATTCTCCGGCGTCGCGACGTTCAAGGCGGTCGGCCTTTTGCAGGGTCTTGTTCAGGGCTTTGGCTTCGACCAGCAACTCGCGGGCGGGGCTGTCCCGGCCTTTGAGGTTGATGGCGTTTTGGGCGCTTTCCATGGCGGTCTTGGCGTCGCCCGCGGCCAGGGCGTCGTGCGTGACCGCCACGTATCGGTCGTGGATGGTTCCGACGATCTGCAGGGCGTCGGCATGGTCGGGCGCGAGCCGCAGGACGCGTTGGGCCTCTTCGGCGGCGTCCGCTTCGTTGCCGGCCTGGAAGGCGCTTTGGGCGGACGCGGCATAGTGGTCGATCGCCACCGGCTTCATGGCGGCGTATTTCCGGGTGCCCACGGCGAAGCCGCCGACGACCAGCAGCGCCATGAACGCGATGACCGCGCGGCTGGCCAAGGGTTTTTTCTGCTGCCGCAGCAGCAGCGACAGCATGGCGCAGCCGCCGAAGAAGGCGAAGCAGGTCATGATGCCGAACCAGACCGTGTAGTTGCCCGGCAGGGACACGTCGAGCATCAGGCCGGTGATGAACAGGCCCAGCGCCGCGCCGTAATACTGGAAGGAATCGATGACGCCCGAGGCGAATCCGGCCATCTTCTTGCCGCCGATGTCCACTGGGGCGGCCGCGCCGACGATGGAGTGCGTGCTGTTGGCCGTGATGGCGATCAGCACGAGGAACAGGCAGCCCAGCAGGATTCCGCCGGTGGTCGGGCCGATGATGCCCAGCGCCATCACGGTCGTGGCCGCCGCGATGACCGTCGCCTCGCCGTAGTAGAGCACCATGGCGACGGGATAGCGGTTGCCGCGGAAGAACCGGTCGGACGCCCATCCGGACAGGACCGAGCCGCACACCGCCACGATCGGCACCAGCACCAGCGTGAAACTGGCGATCAGCGGCAGGTTCGTCTTCATGTTGAAGCCGAGCACGTCCTCGAAATAGAGCGGCGAGAGCTGGTCGGCGGCGTGGCGCACCGCTCCGGTGCAGCCGTAGGCCACCGCGTAGAACCACACCAGCGGATTCGAGAACACGAACTTGAACGATTCCAGCACCGGGACGGTCGTGCCGGCTGAATTGTCCACGTCGTCCTGGATCGTGCCGTGGAAATCCGCGGCGTCGGGCGATTCCGCCGACACGAAGTAGAACCAGATCGACACGAGGCCCAGAAAGATCGGCGGAATGCAGAAGAGCATGCGCCATTCGCCGGGACCGACGACGAAGGCCAGGAAGCTGAAGCCCGCCAGGATCCACGGCGCCAGCATGGAGATCATGGCTTGGCCGGATTGGATCATGAACCCGAAGATGCCGGAGAACAGCCCCCGTTCCTCCTTGTTGAACCACGCGGCGTTGATCTTGACCATGCCGGGGGTGCCGGCGGCCTGGATGTAGCCGTTGAGCATCCACATCGCGGCGAAGGCCGCGAAGGACGACGTCCACGGCGAAAATCCGATGAGCAGGTTGACGAGAATCGACCCGACGGCTCCGATCAGCATCGAGGCGCGCCCGCCGATGCGGTCGCAGAACAGGCCGTTCAGCAGCTGTCCCGTGCCGTAGGCGATGGAAAACCAGGCGGCGAGGTTGGCGATGTCGCCGGTGGACCACCCGAATTCCACGCGCATGCCGGCGCCGGCGAACCGGAAGTTGTAGCGGCACATGTAGAACATGGCGTACAGGAGTCCGACGGTGAACCAGTTGAGGCCCCGGCGCGTCTTGAACCCCAGCGGGTGCTGGTGCTGCTCTTTCCATTCCAATTTGGCGGTTTCGGCAATGCTCATGGCGTGATTCCTCTGTATTGGATCGGGGTTTCCGTTTTGCCGGCATCGGCGTCGGGCGCGTCGTCGGCCGGGGGCGCGCCCTCGAACCAGACTCGCTGCTGCTTGAAATCGAGGGTGACGGCGTATCGCGAGAGCAAGCGGACGCCGAGGCGGGCCGGGAATTTTTCCGGCAGGCCGAGGTCGGCATGGGCGTCGATGCGGACGTCGTCGATGGACAGCCGGCCCAGGAGGAGCGGGCCTTCCGCGCCGGCCGCATCGGGGAGGGACAGTTCGAAATCGCCGGCGGTGTCGATGACCCACGTCGTCGGTTTTCCGCCGAGGGCGGCTTGCACGGTGGGGCGGCCGCGCCAATCGCCCAGCAGCAGGCAGGCGAGCACGGCGTTGGACGAAACGGGCCGATAGGGTTCGGATACGCAGAGCTGGACCTTGCGCGCGGGGAAATCGAAGCGCACGAACGAAAAAGAACGCATCAGGGCGGCGCCGGCCACGGCCGGCATCCGTTCGGCCAATTTCATGGCGGCTTCCGCTCTTTTCGAGGGCGGCGCGTCCGGACGTTTGGGCAGCCGGGCGAGGGGGCCGAGGCCGCCGCTGGCCGGCGGGACGCAGAACACGGGATATTCGACGTGGAGCGCGTCGAAAACCAGCTTGTTGCCCACGCCGGCGTAGCCCGGGATTTCGGAGACGACGTGGTCGGCGTATTCTCCCGTGGGCGGGGCGAAGGGTCGGTATTCCATCGTTTCGACGGAGGGCATCGTCGCCCAGCTCTGACGCGCGGAGGAATCCATCAGGACCGGGAAATCGGCTGGGGAGAGGGCCGAGTGGGCTTCGACGACCGGGAGCGGCCAGCTGGTCGGCGAAACGACGTCCAGTTGCGCGGTTTGTCCCGTATGGGGGCGGTTGGCCGATTCGAAACGGCTGCCGCCCGGGTCCTGATAGGCGGTGATGCCGTAATATCGCGCGTCCCGGCCTTTCGCCAGAAAGGCGTCCAGCGCGGATTGGGAAACGGGGGTTTGCGCCAGCGGGATTTTCGAAGCGCATCCGGCGGCGAAAAGCAGCAGGGCCGCCCGGAGAATCCGACTGAAGGATGGAAGTGTCATGCGCGGGTTTTACTATGCAAAAGGACGGCGCCAAAAGCAAGGGCCCAGAACCGCTCGAAATCCCGTTGGGAAAAGCGGTTTCCCATTGTTTGGCGCCGGATTGTTGGTACCCTGTCCACCGTGAGGAGGCGCGGCGGCATGCAGTGGGCGACGGGTGTTTTGGCTGCGGTTCTGGCGTGCGGTCCGGCGGCGGCCGGGGAATTGGCGCCAGTGGAAATCGTGCGGCGATGCGACGACCTTTTGCGGGGGGAGGAAAGCTATTGCAAGTTGACGATGGCGGTGGTGCGGCCGAAGTGGTCGCGGACGGTCGCCATGGAGGCCTGGACGCGCGGCACGGAGGATTCGTTCATCCGCGTGCTTTCCCCGCCGAAGGAAAAGGGCGTCACGTTCCTCAAGAAGGGGCGCGAGGCCTGGCAGTATGCGCCATCCATCGACCGCGTCGTCAAGATTCCGCCTTCGATGATGCTGCAGTCGTGGCTGGGGAGCGATTTCACGAACGACGACATGGTGCGGGCGGACAGCATCGTCGTGGACTACGACCACGCCATCGGGTCCGAACCGGAGGAGGACGGCGTCGCGTACTGGGTGGTCGAGGCGCGGCCGAAGCCGTCGGCGCCGGTGGTGTGGGGACGCGTGGACCTGAAAATCCGCAAAGAGGACTTCATTCCCGTCCGGGTGGACTACTACGACGAGGACGGCGAGCGGGTGAAGTACTACGAGACGGCGGGCTTCGCCGAGGTGGAAGGGCGGCGGCTGGCGACGCGGATGACGATGCACGACCAGACGCGGCCGGGCCACCGGACCGAAGTCCGCTACGAATCGCTGACGTTCCGGCCGGACCTGCGGCCGGACACCTTCACGGTGCAGAACCTGAGGCAGTGAGGTGGCCCCATGCTGCTGAAGACGGCCTGGAGGAACATCGGGCGCAACAAGCGGCGATCCGCGCTGTCCGCGCTGGCGATCGGATTTGCGTTCGGGCTGCTGCTCTTTTCGATGGCGTTGCAGCGCGGCAGCTACGTGGACATGATCCAGAACACGGTGCGGGTCCAGACCGGGCATTTCCAGGTCCAATCGGACGGGCATTTCCCGGAAAAACGGCTGGCGGACAAGCTGGATCCGGCGGGCCTTCCGGAGGCGCTGGATTCGTTGCCGCACGTGGTCGGCGCCGCGCCGCGAGTGACGACGGCCGCGCTCGTGGCCAAGGGCGAGCATACCTTCGGCGCGGCCGTGTTCGGCATCGATCCCGAACGGGAGAGAAAAGTGTCCTCGCTGGCGGACGTGGTTCGCGAAGGGGCGTTTCTCGAGCCGGGGGACCGGGACGGCGCGCTGCTGGGGGCGACGCTGGCGAAAAATCTGGGCGTGGCGGTGGGCGACGAAATCGTCTTCATCGGGCAGGGGGCGGACGGCTCGATGGCGGCGGGGCGGCTGACCGTGCGCGGGCTGTTCAAGATGGGGATGGGGGGCATGGACCGGTCGGCGCTGGCGGCGAATCTCGCGACGGTGCAAGAGGCGTTTTCGATGGACGGCGACGTCACGGAAATCGCCGTATTGCTCGACGGCGAACGGGTGCGGCCGGAGGGGGAGCGGCAGGCGCGCGCCGCGCTGGGTGGAATCGGCCGGGCGGATGCGGTCGTGCTAGGCTGGCCGACGCTGATGCCGGGGGTGGAACAGGGCATCCAGGTCGATTGGAACAGCGGCCTGATCATGTACGCGGCGCTGGTGTTGGTGGTGGGATTCGGCATCGCCAATACCTTTTTGATGGCCTACATGGAGCGCATCCACGAGTTGGGCGTGCTGCTGGCGCTGGGGATGCCGCCGCGACAACTGTCGCGAATGGTCTATCTGGAATCGGTGCTGCTGATCGGGATGGGCCTGCTCGTGGGGCTGGCGGGGGGAGTGCCGCTGGCCTGGTATTACCAGATCCAAGGCATCGATTTCGGCATCAACGAGGAATTGACGGCCAAGTACGGAATGAGTTCCGTCATCCATCCGCAGCTCGAGCCAATGGTATTCGCGTGGGCGGCGGGCATTGTGCTGGCGATCTCGCTGGCGGTGGCGGTCTATCCCGCGCTGAAGGCCGCGCGGATCCGGCCGGTGGAGGCGTTGCGGCGCGCATGAACGTGCTCCTCAAGATGGCGTGGCGCAACGTTTGGCGCAATCCGCGCCGGACGGCGATTCTGCTGTGCGCAATAGCGGCGGGGCTCGTGGGCATCCTGTTTTCGATGGCTTTCGTCAACGGCTGGGTTCGGCAACTGGTGGCGGACTCCATCGGCACCTACGAGGGGCACGTCAAGATCCTCGCCAAGGGGTACAACGACAATCCCGTGGTTGAAAACAGCTTTGCGCCGTCGGAAAAGATTTACCAAACGCTGGCGGGCGACCCGCGCGTGAAGAGCTGGGTGCCGCGCGTGGCGGTGCAGGGGCTGCTTTCCACGCCGGAACACTCGCTCGTGGTGAACGTCGTCGGCACGGATCCGGTCCGCGAGCCGGAGGTGTCGACGGCCACGCGGATGCTGGTGTCCGGCCGCGCGCTATCGGCGGAGGCCGCGGGAGAAATCCTGCTGGGCGAAGATTTGTCGGACAAAGTCAAAAAAGGCCTCGGCAAGAAGGTGGTGCTGACGGCGCAGCAGTTGGGCGGCGAAATCGGCACCGGCGCGTTCCGGGCGGCGGGCATTTTCGACGTCGGCAGCGGCAGCTACAACGAGGGGAACGTCTACGTCGCCTTGGCCGAGGCGCAGGCGATGCTGAATCTGGGCGGGCGCCTGACCGAGATCGCGGTGCGGTTGCACGACACGGAGCAAAGCGCGGCCATGGCGGCGGACCTGGCCGCGCGGCTGGACGATCCGGGCCTCGAAGTCCTGACGTGGCGGCAGCGCCTGCCGTACGTCGACGAGACGCTCAAGATGATGGGGAACTATACCTGGATCTACTACGCGATCTTCTACCTCGCGATGGCGTTCGGCATCGTGAACACGCTGATGATTTCCATCGGCGAGCGCACGCACGAAATCGGCGTGCTGATGGCGGTGGGGATGACGCGGGGCCGGCTGATGGCGGTGATTCTGCTTGAATCGTTTTTCATCGCGGGGGTGGCGGTCGCCGTGGGCCTGGCGGCGGGCGGCGCGCTGACGGGCTGGTTCCACGTGCGCGGCATCGACCTCACCGCGTTTTCGGAAGGGCTGGATTTGTATGGAATGGCGCACGTGATCCGGCCGGTGCTGGTGGCGGGCGACGTCGGTTCGGCCGTGGCGGGGACGTTCGCGATATCGATCGTGTTTTCGCTGCTGCCGGCGTGGCGGGCGGCGCGGATGGTGCCGGTGCAAGCCCTGCGGCAGACGGGATGAAACCTTTCAACGCAAGAGGCGAAGTGGGCTCCCCCGCGGCGCCAGGCCGTGGGGCCCGCCAGAGTTGGTTTTAGGAAGCGAGGCCTGACATGACGATCGTGGAAACGAAGGGCGTGACGAAGGACTACCGCGAGGGGCGGACGGACGTCCATGCCCTGCGCGGCGTCGATCTGGAAATCGGCGAAGGGGAATTCATCGCCGTCGCCGGGCCGTCGGGCTCGGGCAAGACGACGCTGCTGAACGTCGTCAGCGGGTTGGACAACGCCACGGCGGGAGAGGTGCGCGTGGACGGAGAGGAAATTTCGGGCCTGCGCCGCGCCGCGCTCAGCCGGCTGCGCCTGCGCAAGATCGGGTTCGTCTTCCAGTCGTACAACCTGATCCCGGTGCTGACGGCGCGGGAGAACGTCGAGTTCACGATGCTGCTGCAGGGCATTCCCGCCGGCGAGCGGCGGAAACGCGCGCTGGACGTGCTCCGGCACGTCGGGCTGGAAGGGCTGGAAAACCGCCGCCCGCCGACGCTGTCCGGCGGCCAGCAGCAGCGCGTGGCCGTCGCGCGCGCCATCGTCACGCGGCCGCGCCTGGTGCTCGCGGACGAGCCGACGGCGAATCTCGATTCGGAGACCGGCGCGAAGCTGCTCGACCTGATGCGGGAACTGAACCGCGAGGAGGGAATGACCTTCGTGTTCTCCACGCACGATCCCATGGTCATGGACTATTCCCGCCGGCTGGTCCGCCTGCACGACGGCTTGGTGGCATCGGACGAGCGCAGGGAGGGGATTGGCGGATGATCCGTCGGGCGGCCATCCTGGGCGCGGGCCTCGTCCTGTGGGGCGGGACGGTCTTCGCGGAACCCGTTGAATTCACGGGCTACTGGAAGTCGTTTTTGTCGGCCAACGACGTTCGCGACGCCTATCGGCGGCTGGGGCGGTGGGACGACGACTATCTGTTCGACGACGCCGAGCGCGTGCGCCTGAAATTCCAATGCGAGCCGTCCGACAAGCTGGCGCTGGGCGCCCACTACGAGGCGTACCTGCATTGGGGCGACACGGTGGAATTGGAGCGCAATCTCGAAGAAAGCCGTTGGGCCGACGAGATCGGAGACGTGCCGGACCGGCCGCGTTTCATGCGGCTGGAGGACGAGTTCCTCGACGAGGAGGCCACGACGGCCACCCACGGCCTCGACCGGCTGTGGATTCGGCTTTCGCCGGATCGGCGCGTTCAGCTTGCGGTGGGCCGCCAGGCGGTGAGCTGGGGCTCGGGCCTGATCTGGAGTCCGACCGATCTTTTCGCGGCGTTTTCGCCGACGGAGATCGACCGCGAGGAGAAGCTGGGCGTGGACGTCGCGCGGTTGCTTCTGCAGCCGCATGCCAACCTTTCGCTGGATCTGGTGGCGGAACCGCTGGACCTCGACCACCCATGGGAAGCGAACGGCGGCGATTCCTCGATCGCGGCGCGGATGGGTACGCACGCCGGGGAATACGACCTTCATCTTTGCGGGGGCGCCGTTCAGTCGGACCTCGTGCTCGGCGGGGATTTCGCGGGCAACCTGGGCCAGGCGGGTTTCCGCGGCGAGGCCCTCCAGACGTGGGTGGACGAGAGCGGGCAGCGCGACTACTTCCGCGGGCTGCTGGGCATCGACTACGGGTTTGCGGCGGCGTGGAATCCCTACGTTGCGTTCGAGTATTTCCACAACGGCTTGGGGGAGGACGACGCGGACGACTACGCCGCGCGCCGGTTGGAGACGTCGGTGCGGCGCGTCTTCGAACGCGGCATCGCGTACAATATCGGGCGCGACTATGCCGGCGGCACGTTCCGCGTCCAGCCCAACGCCTTGCTGGCGGTTCACGCCACGACGCTGGCCAATCTGCGCGACGGCAGTTTCCGCGAGTTCGCGACCTTGGCGTGGTCGGCGACGGAGGATTTCGACCTGATTCTCGGCGCGGATTTCGGGTGGGGGGCGGGCGGCGAGTTCACGGCCTGGACGGACGAGGATGCCGGCGTCGACGTCGGCCTGCCCGACTTGTATTTCCTGTACGGAAAATTCTATTTCTAGCCGCGCCGGATCAGGGTTCGAGGAGATGGGCGAGTTCGGATTGCTGGGCCCAGGGAATGAAGTACTCGCGCCAGAGGAGGGGGGCGAGGCCGCCGGGAAGACGGGGTGCGAGGTCGGCGGCGGTTGCGCGGATGAAATCGATCAGGCGCAATTCGGCGGAGAGATCGGCCAGAAGCGAAGCCATCCTTTCGCGGTCGCCCGTTTCGAGGGCGGCCTGGGCGTCGGGACGGACGAGGTCGAATTTGGCGTCGGCGATTCGGCCGGCGATCTCTTGGCGCGCGGCCAGGGCGGCGACCAGATGGAGGTTCGCCGTCTCGGCGGCCTCCGGATCGGCGGCGGTTCCGGAGGGGGAAAGGGCGAGGAGGATTTCGGCCAGCGGCGGCGCGGGCCGGCGGACGTCGCCGGCGGGCCAGGCGGGTCCGGGATGGCGGGGCAGGAGGGACCGGGCCTCGAGGGCGCGAAGGACGTCGCGGTCGATTTCGCGGAGCTGCGCGCGCAGGTTTTCGAGGGCCTCGGACGTCATCAGGAAAAGACGACGGTGCGGTTCTTGTAGACGAGGATGCGGTGGTGGAGGTGGGCGTAGATGGCGCGGGACAGGACGATTTTTTCGAGGTCGCGCCCGAGCCGGACGAGATCGTCCACGCTTTGCCGGTGCGAAACGCGGATGACGTCCTGCTCGACGATGGGGCCTTCATCGAGCGTTTCGGTGACGTAGTGGGCGGTGGCGCCGACGATTTTGACGCCGCGGTCGTGGGCGGCGCGGTAGGGATTGGCGCCGGCGAAGGCCGGCAGGAACGAGTGGTGGATGTTGAGGATCCGCATCGGAAAGGCCTGCACGAAGGCGGGGCCGAGGATCTGCATGTAGCGGGCGAGGACGACGAAGTCCACGCCGGCATTTTGCAGGAGCGCGATCTGCTTCGCCTCGGCTTCGGCTTTGGCGGCGGCGGCCACGGGGATGCAATGGAAGGGTAAGCCGTGGCGTTCGGCCAGGCCGCGGTGGTCCTCGTGGTTGGAAAGGACGAGGGCGACATCCGCGGGCCATTCGCCGTTTTCGCAGCGGGCGAGGACGTCGTAGAGGCAGTGGGCCTGCCGGGAGACCAGGACGGCCATGCGCGCGCGGCGGTCGGACCGGTGGAGGGTCCAGACGATCCGGAGCGGATCGGCGACGGGCGCGAAGCGGGCCGGAAATTCGCCGAGGGGGAACGCGAAGCCGTCGAGTTCCCATTCCATGCGGGCGAAGAAGGCGCTTTCCTCGGCGTCCACGTATTGGTCGAGGGCGATGATGTTGCCGTTGTTCCGCGTGATGAAAGTGGAGAGGGCGGCGACGATGCCGCGCTGGTCGGGGCAGGAAACGAGCAGGATGGCGGTGGGTTTGGGAGCGGCCATGGGGGGCCTAATCGTTCTGGGGGATGTCGGGCGGCACGCGCGTGGAGAGGTCGGGGGTGGCCTCGGCGTCGAGTTCGCGCGCGGCGAAGGTGGCCACGAGGGGGCGGTGGTCGGAGGCGTTGAGGAGGAGGGGGGAGCGGACGACGTAGGTTTTGCCGAGGACGACTTCGTGGCGCATGCCGTCGCTGACGAGCATGTAGTCGATGCGGTGGTGGACGTCGTTGTTCTCGCGGTGGGTCCAGGCATCGCCGACGGCATCGACGGGGCGGAGGTCGTGGAGGGTGGGTTTGCGCTGGTAGGTGCGGATTTCGCGCAGCGGAGCGGAGGACGGTTCGTCGTTGAAGTCGCCGACGACGAGCAGGTTGACGGCGGGATTTTCCTTGAGGGCGGCGCGGACGTGGTTGCCGAGGAGGCGGGCCTCGTGGCGGCGCATTTCGGCCTGGCCGAAGGAATGGAAGACCTTGGACTTGAGGTGGGCGACCATCAGGCGGAAGCGGTATTGGGGATTCACCTCGACGTCGATTTCGACGATGCCGCGCATGACGGGGAATTGGGCGGGCCCGATGGTATAGGTGTCGTCGGTGTGCGAGTGGTCGGCGGCGATGGGAAACCGGGAGAGGACGGCGATGTTGAGCTCGTGCCGGCCGCGGCGGAGATATTTTTCGTGGCCGTATTCGAGGCCGGCCTCCCGGAGGCTGAATTTGAATTCGGCCCAGGCGGCGGGATCGCCCATTTCCTGCACGGCGAGCACGTCGGGGGAGACTTGCCGGATGACGTCGACGATGGACTCGGCCTCCTTGCGCGGCTTGGGCTCGAGGGTGTCGGCGTCGCCGTCGCGGTCGAGCAGGGCGTACTGGTGGAGGTTGAAGGTCATGACGGAGAACTCGCCTTCCGCGGGCCGGAGGGAGGCGGCCGCGTCGGCCGCCGGCGCCGGATCGGCGGCGGACCGGGAGGGAGAGCAGCCGGGGGTCCACCAGGCCGCCCCGAGGATCAATCCGCCGGCGAGGGCGATCGGGAATGGCGTCTTCACGGCGGGAGGAGGACTACTTTTTCTGGTAGGAGGATTCGATGCGCTTGGCGATGTCGCGGTACTTGATGTCGACGGAGTAGATTTCCTTGAAGAAGGCGACGGCTTCGGCCTGGCGGCCCATTTGTTCGGAGAGAACGCCCATTTCGTAGACGACGTCCTTCTTGGTTTCGTCCATGAGGGTGAGTTCGGAGGCGGCCTTCTGGAGCTGTTCGAAGGCGATGTCGGGCTGGCCCTTTTCGCGGAAGCAGAGGGCGAGGTAGTAGAGCGCGCGGGTGCGGCGCTGGGGGTTGCGCTGGGCGAGCTGGAATTCCTCGATGGCTTCGTTGTATTGCTTGCGCAGATAGTACTGGTAGCCGAGTTCGTATCGGAACTGCAGGTCGTTGGGGTAGCGCCGGACCATTTCGACGGCGTCGGCATAGAGGAATTCGGCTTTGGCCTGTTCCTGCGCGGCGGCGGCCGCTTCGTCGCCGGCTTCCTTGGCGGCGGCGATGGCGGCGTCGAATTTCTTGGTTTTGATCTGGGACGAGGTGCGTTCGATTTGCGGGTCGGAACGGCCGGCGGCCTGGGTGGCGTCGTCGAGGGTCTGGAGGGCTTCGTCGTAGCGTTCGGCGCGCACGTAGAGGTCGGCGAGCGCGCGGCGGAAGTTCATGTTTTGCGGCTCGCGCTGGATGTCCTTGAGGCGTTCGGCGATCAGCGAGTCGACGTCGCTGTCGCCCTTGACGGACTTGGCCTGCTGTTCGAGGAGGATGGCTTCCTTCTTGTCTTTGAGCTTGGAACGGAAGTCGCTCTTCATGTCGTTCCAGCCGCCGGCCTTCATGGTGTCGAGGGCGGCGGCATCCTTGAGGTTCTTGATCGCGAGCTGGTCGTTGGGGAGCAGTTCGGCGACGGCGGCGTAGCAGTCCTTGGCGCCGCCGGGCTGGTTGGTGGCGATGTAGAGGCGGGCGAGAAGGCGCAGGAAGGCGACGTCCTTGGCGTAGTAGGGCTTGGCGATTTCCAGCGTTTGCACGGCCAGCTCGGGCATTTCGGCGGCTTCGGCGGCTTGCGCGAAGAATTTCAGGAAGGGCATGTTCAAGGGATCCAGCGCCAGCAGTTTTTCGGCGCCATCGAGGGCGGCCTTGGGGTCTTTCTTGAGTTTGCCTTGGGCGCCCATCAGGGTGAAGGTGCCTTTCAGGGAGGCCATCTGGTGGGTCATGGCGTTGGGCTTGGTGGCCAGGAGGGCTTTGACCTGCGCGATCCGCAGGTTCTTTCGACCCAGCGCGAAGCGCGGTTCCACGGCGATCACCTGTTTCAGCATGTCCAGCGCGTAGCCGGCGTTGCCGCGTTCGAGCGCGGCCATGGCCTTTTCATACAGGTCGCGGGTTTTGCGGGGAATTTGTTCCAACGTGATTTCTTCCATGGCGGACTCCTTGATCGACAAATCAGAATATGCCTGATTCCAACAGAATAGGCCCACGCAGGCGCGAGCGTCAAACCCGAAAATGGCCCCGCGTCCCGCAAGCCCCGCGCCGCCCCAAAAGAAAGGAGGCGGAAGTCGACTTCCGCCTCCACGCGCCGAGCGCCGCGCCGCCGCCTGGCCGGGACGGCCCGTGCCGGGGGGAACCTAATCGGCGTCTTCGGCGTTGACGAACACGATGTAGCGATCCGTCGAGGCGAACCCGGTCTTGACCTTGTCGGACGGCTCGTAGTCGTAATCCACGTCGCGGATGCCCGACAGTTTCCGGTCGTCGCCCGGCAACAGGGTAAATCCGGTCCATTCGATGGAGAGGGAGGTGACGGTCACGGTGAAGGCGGAGGAATTGATGAAATGGAGCGATTCGGTGTCGTAGTCTTGGCAGCCGACCCATCCGGCGGCGATTCCGACCACGAGCAGAACAACAAACAATGCCTTTTTCATGCGCTCAACCTCCTCGAATCTCATGGGAATATGCGCGAAGCGGGCGGAGAGGTCAAGCGCGACAACGGGGAAAGGCCGGGAAAGGCCGCGGCGGGGAGGTGGTGGCCGTTGCTTAAGAAACTCGAATCCAAGTTATCCACCGTATAGCCCGACTTCGATCGAGCCCCCATAGCCCGACCTTCCTTTGCCCCCCTCTGCCGCGACCTCCTAAAGCCATCTATAGGCCGGACTGCTTCCCCCCTTGCGCCGAATCCCTAAAGCCCCCTATAGGCGCGGCGCTTCGCGCCACTATGCTGATCCTCGCTCCGCTTCGCGTCGCTCGGACTACGCGATGCCCGTGCCTTTTCCTGCGGCCATCGCTTCCGCCCCCGCTTCGGCCACAGCCCAGCCGCTGGCGCGTCTGGGCGCGGCCTGCGCCGGGGGCTGGCCTTCCTCGCCCCGCCGTCACGCCTGCGGCGTCCACGGCTGAGCTCCGGGTGGAACTCGCTCACCTCCGCCTCGGGCGTTGCCCTCGGCGGCCACGCGGGCCTGTGCCCTTCGGGCAAAGCGGCCCGCGTGAAGATCGGCGGGGTTCTTCGCGGCGTTCTGCCGCGCTCTTCCGCCCTGCGGGCTTCGGGTGGGGGCGCGCGCG
>JBFXHR010000031.1:0-31357 GCA_050176815.1 Kiritimatiellia bacterium | reverse complement strand
ATTGGCTTCTATCCCTCCGGAATTCACAAGATAATCCAGAACCGCCTGCGCGCGTCTTGCGGTGAGCTGCTTGCTGTAGCTTTCCGCGGATCTCCGCGTCTTGTCCGTGTGCCCTTCGATCCTGGCGGTTAACTGCGGATCCGCCTTCAATATTTCCACGATCTCGTCGAGTTGGGAATGCGTTTCGACGCCGATATCGGCCTTGTCGCTCTCAAACGGGATTTGCAGCTCAACGGTTGTGATGGTTTCGACAGAAGCAACGGGGATTTCGTTCGTTGAACTCGTCTCAACAGGTACCGGCAGTCTGGCCAATATCTCGCGCACAAGGGGATCCTTCTCGTCTTGCAACCGTTTCATTATATCTGGCGTTTGGAGATCCGGATCCTTTTCCACCATTGTCGCCACATACAGATGCGCCCACCATTCACGACGGTCGACCAAGTACTGGATGGCGGTAGACGGGTCGCCCTTGAGCTGCTCGGCCAGCTGACGTTCCGTAGTCTCGCCGCCATATATCCGAGCCATCGTCAACCCGGCCACCTGGGGATTGAGGCCGTACATGTATCTAACCAGTTTTCTCGGCGGCTGTTCTTTATTTCGTTCAACATAGCTGGAGAATCCATCGAAGTCCGGATCAACGCGGCCGTTCTTAAATGACGCCATATCCAATGCGTGCCGAAGGCTCTGCTGCAACTTTAAATCAATCGCTTGCTCATACTTCGGAGCCACGGTCGCAACAATGTCGGCAGGAGCCATATCTTGAAGCAAGGTCGAAAGCAAAAGGCGCTTGGCCATCTCAGAGCCGGGATCCTTCCGGTATTCGTCCTTTCCTCCGTAGACAGCAAGAACCTGCAAAAGCAGTTCCCCTGGAGCAATTTTTTCTAAGCCTATGAATTCCCTCACGGACTTTTCAACGTTATCCTCCGACATGTTCCCGGACGAAATCAACGCAACAGCGCGCGCTATCTCTTGCTGAATATCCGGAGCAAGCGAAATGACTTCGGTTGGCCGATCCTCAGGCGTGACATCGGCTCCAAAGGAAAAGGGCATGGAGCAAAAGCCTAAACAAAGCGTAAAAGCAATTAATCGACAGTTCATATAACATCCTCTTCTCTAACGATTCACCTGCTGATACAAGCGAGTGAGAATCCCGTCTTGAACTACTTGGGCGTCATCAATCGTGATGTGCCTTTCCGTCTCAGTCGGATCATCAACATTGTCTTCATCCCCCGCTCCTGCCGGAATGCTTGGTGCCCCATCTAAGAATAACGGGCGGTCATTCAGACGCGCAACTTGGTAGTAGTTAACATGAAAGGCAGAGTTAGTCGGCCGCCGAGTTTCTGCCGATGTGTTAAGTAAGGGTTGTGTGATTGCATCGATATATGCAGTAAATGTCAAATTATATGTAATATCATCAGCATCCATTCGATGAGAAATCCTATAGACTGTTCCGCCTCCGTGACTGAAACCGATGAGAGAGATCGCTGTGACCCCACGGTTTTCGACGGCACTATGTATTTCATCAAATGCGATGTTTTCCGTATTCGGCTGGCCTAGATCCGGTTCATCATATAGGTGAGCATCGTAACCGTTTGTGTAAGCAGCTAGGGCCAATGTACTAATTCCTCCTTCTGGCGGATCAGTTGGTTCATCGAATTCACCCAGAAAAAGGACGACCACGCTCGAGAACGGATAGAAATGGATCATATCAGAATCAAGAATCGTACCATCTGACTTGTTCCGAGCAATAAATTCAATATTGTCTGTCCCGCCAAATGGATTTTCAACCCATACCGTCATGCTTGCGCGACCAAACACGAGGGTCGCCACATTGAGCGGCGATTCATAGAAACAAGCCAATATTTCTGTTTCTGGATCCTTTGTTTGTGTACTCCAGACATTCAGGTTGTTTGAGTTCATTTTCAGAACATATTCGACATCCGACTGGTCAGAACTTAATGAGGCATCCAGCCTTAGTTCGATTAGATCATTTTCCCCTGTTACGGGTAAGTTGTCCATATCTGGATTACCGTCATGATCGTCGTCATCCCCATTGATCCGAATCCCTGCTCCCTGACATTCCTCCTGGTCATCTTGCACCTCATGTCGTTGGAATGGGTGGCCGTACATCGGCTCTTCGGTTGTCGGACGATAAGCTGTCATATTTAATACGGATAGCGCTTTTTCGACTGTCTGCGTCTGCTGACATTTCCATCGCCTACTCAATTGAACCAGAGGCGTGGTCACCGTAAATATAACCGAGCCAGGACCATCATCCAACGCTTCAAAGTTTGCGGTCCATCCGTCGCCACATTGAGGAGTTGCCGGTATATTTGTGACAACCCAAGAAGAATAGATCGCCGGATAAGCAAAGTTCTGTCCATTATAATAGCCGTCATGATAGTTAGTTATATAGGCGGTGACGGTCACAAAATCGCCACTTTGTACAAAGATTCCGCCGGCAGGAGATAATGCCAAGACCCAACCCGGGCACCCCCAATGGGTCCAATTGGTTATCACCTCACGGGTCTGGGCACCCGCAGACACGGGGAGGGCAGCCAATATCCAGCCAAAAACCATCATGAGGCGAATAGATTTCATGGCAATGCCGCCATTTCTTGGACCATCTCATCCCGAATGGATTCCATCTGTTCGGGCGGATAGATTTGCTCGCGACTGTCTATGTTTTCCATATGCAATCCCGCCAGCAATAGAAGGGCCTTGGCATCCAAATGCCATTTGCTTTGCTGAATCGGCGCAAGCCCTTGGACGCTTCTCACGCAGGTGGCGCAACGATCCCGTTCGCTCATATCGCCGAGCTTGTGCGCCGCCAATGCCTTCCAATACCAGGCATAACCGCACAACGGGTGGTTGGGACTCTCCCCGGTCAGACGATCGAAGAGGGCCAGCGCTTCCGCTCCTTTCGATTGGCCTGCCAACCAAATCCCGTAAGGAATGCCGATTTGCACCCGTCCCTCCGGCGGAGTGGCGGGATCTTCGACCCATTCGTGAAGGAAGGCTTCCGCCTTCTCAATCTGGCCCGTTCGCAAATAGGCGTCCAACAGCAGGCCCAAATATTCCCAAAAGCATGTTTTTGTGTTCCACAGCCACATCACTTTGTCCTGGGACATGTCTTCCCAAAACCGAATGGCCTCCGATAAATAGCCAAAGTCATACACCTGACGACGCGTAAGCTTGAAGAGAATGGCGATTGCCACCGAGGGGTGGGTCGCCTGTTCATA
Source organism: Kiritimatiellia bacterium (assembly GCA_050176815.1). Taxonomy (GTDB): domain Bacteria; phylum Verrucomicrobiota; class Kiritimatiellia; order CAIQIC01; family Lenti-01; genus Lenti-01. Next base: position 28,115 of record JBFXHR010000031.1, on the reverse strand, counting down.
TTGGCTCAAAGCAATCGCCGCCCCTTGCCTGAAGATTTCCTGGCCCCATCCTTCCAGTTCCGGCACCGTAACAACCAATTGCCGGGCAAAATTCATCAATATTTCGGGGTCTTGGACGTCGGACAGCGTAGTAGCAACTAGTGCCCGCGCGTCTGTCAGGACATCCACATTCCCCTCCCGGATCAATTCCTGGCACCAGAGGAGCTGGGCCTGCAGGCGGAAGCGGACCGGCATGGCGGTTTCGTCGAAATACTGCCGATACAACGCGGCTGCCGTCGCATGGTCGCCCAGCATGCTTTCCATCCGGGCCAACGCCCAAACGGACTTGCCCCAGACGTTTTGGTCCGTTGCCACCTCTTGAACGTTCTGCCGCAATATCGGCCTTGCCAGGTCATAGCGATCGGCCATCATGCAGGAGAGCGCCAAACTATGCCTGGCGATCGGAACGAATCCCGGGTCGAATTCCGCTTTTGCCGTAGTTATGAGTTGCTCGACTTGTACGTCGCTCCCTTCCCACAGGTTTGAACGCACCCATTCCTTGGCCGCATATATCCATTCCTTTGGACTGATGCCCGGCGTCTGCAGAAGTTGCAGCGCCGCCTGCTTCGCCGTGGGCGCACTTCCCGGTTCCATCTTGGCCGAAGCCAAAACCAATTTGCGAATTTCCGCCTCGACGACGGGAAATCGAGCCCCTTCACGGCTCGACCATCGTTCTGCAATCTCACGCCACTGGCGCATATCGCTTTTTCGCAGTTCGCGCACAATGGTCAGTATGGTCCGAGCTCGAAGTTCGGCAGGCTCCGAATCCAATCCTTTGATCAAACGGTCGCTGATCCGCCAGCCAGGCAGTTGGCGACGCGCGGCAATCAACGTAATCCAAGCGGAACGGGTCTTGGCTTTGAATCCGCCTCGCAGAATGGCGTCGGCCGACATTCTGTGTGCTTTGCCAAATTCGCCCTTTGCCAGAGCGATTCGGGCCAATCCCTGGCGTGCCCGATTGGCCCCGCCCTTGGTGCTTTGGATTGCCTTGTTGAAAAACTCCTCTGCCGCTTCCGGCTCGCCTTCCTGCAAAAACAAATATCCCATCCGCGTAGCTACCACGCTGACCCGCAATGGCACGGGCGGTACCGGCACGGCGCCAGACTCATCCACCGATTGGCCGGCCAGGCGAACCTGTTCGTCGAAATCCGCCATTTTTGCTTCTGCCACCGCGACAGTCTGGTGAGCCATTGTTATCGCTAAATCTACGTCGGGGATCTTCAATAATGCCCGCACGTGGCCGATATGGGGCCTTAACCACAATGTGGCATGATCCACGCTTTTGGTTGCCGCCTGCAGTTGGATCTGGGCCGCCTCGGCAAACCGCCCGCGCTTAAACTCGCTGTCGGCCACCAACGAAAGAACGCGGAATTTCTCGACCCCCGTCAAGTCGGCATCGGCCAGCGCGGCATTGGTCTTGGACAGACCTGCTTCAAAATCTCGCTTTTGGATGTGCTCGCCAATTTGACGCAGGGTTGAAGATAGAAACGTCCTGTCGCCCGGGGCTTGATGCGGACGTTTCCGAAATCTTTTCCCATCCGTCTTCATGCTCTTGCTCCAAGTTTCATATAAAAAGGCGGCCGGGAATGAAGTGCCTCTCGCGGTTTGCTTTCTCCCGGCCAATGTCAATGGGCCACATCACTCTAATGATCGTGGCTAGCCCAAAGACAAAATCATTCAATTTTTACTCCGCGTATATTTCCGCGGTCATTCTGCGCGAAGCCACGGCCCGCATGGCGTCCGCCGCCGTGGCGAACTTCGCGCTGCGATAAAAAGAAATTTCTCCCGGACGCAGGTCCCCTTCGGAAGAAAGCGGACGAATCCGAATTATTTTCGCCCCCCGGCGGTTCTGCCCGCCGCCAACGGCCGGTATCGCCGCGACCAGCACCGTGGCCCCGGCCACCTGCAAAAACCGTCTGCGGCTGATCGCTTTCATTTCGATAGCCATTCTCTCCGATGCGCGATCCGCCGCAAGAAATATACTGTTAATTTCGCGTAACGGATTGCCCTGAATGCTACGGTGCAATAATTGCCAAATTTGAGTTCTCGCCTGCCGAGTTCCAGACGCCCGAGCCACGGCACACGTGATTTTCATTTGCCATTTGCCCCCGATCCGTGCTGAATCCCCTTATTATTCCGTGAAAATTACCCCCATGTTTTCCAAGCTTCTGGCGCTGTTCCTCGTCATCTCCGCCATTGGTGTCTCCTGGGTCCAAGGCGACACCATCGGTTTTTTCTATGCCCTCGATGCCGATCTACAAGGGCTGAAAACGGTCGCCCGCGAAATGGGCCAATCCGCCAAGGTCGGCACCCGTTCCATCCAACGTCTCCAGTTGGGAACCCACACCATTTACGCGGTCAAAATGGGTTCCGGCGCGGTGGAGACGGCGGCCTCGGCCCAGGCCCTCCTCGCCCGTTCCCGGTGCGACTGGGCTTTCTCCTTGGGACCCGCCGGAGCGTTGATGGAGAATATCGAGACGGGTCAATGGGTTCGAGTGGCCTACGTCATCGCCTGGCAGCACGGATCCTCCGCGTCCGCATCCCCGTCCGACTTCCCGTTCTGGGACACGGACTGGTCCCGCCTTCCCGCCACGAATCTCCCCGCCCCCCTCCAAACCACCTCCATCGTCTCCGCGGCCTCCGGCGAGCAATTCATTTCCGCGGCCGGCGAACGCGAGCGTTTGCAGGCCACCACGCAAGCCGACGTCGTGGACATGAACGGCTTCGGCTTGGCGTCGGTCTGCGCGGATCATGGCGTGCCCCTTTTTTCCTGGAAGATCGTCAGCGACCGCGCCGACGAAAACGCCTCGGAGGCCTTCCGCGCTTTCGTTTCGGCCTATTCCGGCGAAGGCGGCAAAGCGTTGGCCGAAATCATCCAAGCCCTGCCGGCCAATCCGAACGACCCCAGCTCCTATCCCGCCATCGAGAGGCTGCTGCGCGAAACCGCGGCGGAATAACGGCCCCGGCGCCCTCGATTCTGGCCGCGAACGGCCGCAGGGCATCCGTTGAACCCGATGGCCGGGTCCGCGTCCCCGGGGCGCGATTCAGGCGAAGGCGGGCCAGAGCCCCAACACCGCGCCGAGGGCGAGATCCCCGACGATGCGGAGCACGCGGCCGTGTTTCGGCCGCAGGTGGTATTCCTCCAGCAGGAACGGCATCCGCAGCGGCAGATAGAGAAACAGGAAGAACAAACCCAGAAACGGCATCAGCAGGAGCTTGAGTTTCCAGCCTTCGGTGTCGATCAGGCTGAGGTCCAGGAGCGATTCCCACCACGCCGTGTAGGCCACGCATCCGAACGCCAGCAGGAGGAAATTTGCGAGATGCTCTTTCCAGTGACCTGGCGGCTCGGGGGAAACGCCCTTCCCGGCGCAGGCGAACAAGGCCGCGAATTCCTTCAGGATCAAGACGACCACGACGGCGCCCATCGCGTTGGCCTCCGTTTCCGCCCCCTGGCCGGCCGCGCCCCAGCAATCGAGCGCCACCATTCCCGTCACCACGGTCACGATCATGTGCCCAATGGACGCCGCCGAAAAAATCCCCAGCATGGAACCTTGCGGCTCGAAATGCTCCTCGGCGTTCCGGCGCCGCAGGAACCGAAGCTTCCACCGCAATCCGAACGGCTCCAGCAGCAAGACCGCGAAGAGAAGCGCCCCCGCCCCCCGCAGCGGCTCCGGTTGCTCCAGCCCGGCCTTGAGCGCCCGCGCCAGCGGCGGCGCCGCCAGAAAGACGTACAGATAGAACGCCAGCGAGACGGCGTTTCCGCCGATCCACTCCCCCATGCGTCCCTCCGGCTTCATTTCTTTTTCCTATCACAATCCCGCGCGCGGGCCAAGCATCCGCAAAACAGCCCCCCCCTCTTTTTCCGGTCGACGGGAACACGCGGAGCGAGCGTTTCGCCGACTTCCCGGATTGCCAGCGCCGAGGCCCAAGGGTAGAGTTCCGCCATGAATCCGAGAATCAAGCCCGCCGTCCTGATCCTCAATACGCTCGGGTTTGTCTTCTATCTGGCCTGGCTGGCGCAGTTCAGCACCAGCGAAACCATGCGCACGCAGGACGGCATCATCTTCTACGTCCCCTGCATCCCGTTCCTGTTCGTCTACATGCTGATGCTTCCCCCCAAGCCCAAAGCCAAGCCCTGGTGGCAGAGCGACGAAGACTACGAGAAGGAACAGCGCGCCAAACAGCAGGCGGCGCCGCCCCCCGCCCAACCGTAGGCCCTCCATGTCGTCCCCCGAGCGCAACGTCACCCACTTGTCCATCTGGATCAACGCCGTCCTGACGGGCCTGAAGCTCGCGGCGGGCATTTTCGGCCGTTCCCAGGCCCTGATCGCCGACGCCGTCCATTCGCTGTCCGATTTCGCCACCGACATCGCCGTCCTCGTCGGCCTGCGCTACTCGTCGAAGCCGGTGGACCAGGACCACCCCTACGGCCACGGGAAATACGAGACCCTGGCCGCTTCCGTCATCGCGCTGGCGCTGGCCTACGTGGGCTTTCGGATCGCCGGCTCGGCGATCCAGCGCATCTTCCACGCCATGCACGGCGATCCCCTGGCCATGCCCTCCGTTTTTGCGTTCTGGGCCGCCGTCCTCTCCATCGCCGTCAAGGAAGGCCTCTACCGCGCCACGATGAAAGTGGCCCGCGCCACCGGAAATTCCTCCCTGGTCGCCAATGCCTGGCACCACCGCTCCGACGCCTTTTCCTCCGTCGCCACCGCCGCCGGCGTCGGCGCCGCCGCGTTCCTCGGCGACGACTGGCTGATCCTCGACCCCATCGCCGCCCTCTTCGTCAGCATCTTCATTTTCAAGGTCGCCTGGCAAATCATGCGCGAACAGATCGGAAACCTGACGGACCAGAGCCTCTCCCCGGAGGTCTGCGAGGAAATCCTCGCCCTGGCCCGCGGCATTCCCGGCATCGCCGAACCCCACAACCTCCGCACCCGCAGGGTCGGCCACGTCCCCGTCATCGACCTGCACATCCGCCTGCGGGCCGACATGCCCCTGCGCGAAGCCCACGACATCGCGTCCGCTCTCGAACAAGCCCTCCGGCGGCGATTCGGGAAAGAAACGATTGCCAATCTCCATCCCGAGCCTTATTCTGTCTGATTGATTCGTTGTCGTGACTCGATGAAAACAGGACGTGCAGCTGCCAATCTCCTCCGCCCGGCTTCCCCGCCGGGGTTCTTGGCCCAATTATCGTTGATGGATCCCCGTTTCCCTATCCGTGCCGCCCCTGCTCCGGGGGCGGTTTCATCTTAAGAAAGGTCTTCCCATGGAACAAGGCGCCTCCAAAATCGCCCTCATGCTGGCGTTCGCCCTCCTGCTGGGCATCGCCATCACGGCGTTCAATCCCCATTACCGCCAGGCGTTCCTGTCGATCGCCAAAGGCCAGCCCCAGGAAAGCCCCATCTGGAAGTCCAACCTCGACTACTACCCCGACATCGTCCTGCCCGGCATGCCGCCCTGGAAACCGGCGCCCGCCGTGGACGGCTACGCCGTCCAATCCGCCACCCGCTCCGCCGCCGCCCACCCCTAACCCCCGACGCCCGCCATGACCCGCAACAAACTCATCGCCTTCTGCTACCTGTTCATCGTCGGCATCGGCCTCGCCATGTTCCGGCCCGCGCCGGCCGAAGCCCTGCCCATCCTCTGGGGCCTGACCTTCCTGCTCGGCCTGGTCGCCGTCGCCGCCTTCGCGTTCGTCTATGGCCGCCCCCGGAAAACCGAGGACGACCTCTCCACCGACGCCCCGCCCCCGCCCGACCGCCAGCAGGTGGCGCTCTGGATCCTCCTGCTGCTCGCCGCGACCGTCTTCGGCTATACCCGCTACGTCTCCTTCATCCAATCGCCCGACGTCCTCGTCGGCACGCTGTCCGTCGCGCAGGGCGAACAGGCATGGGCGGACGGAAGGCCGCTCTCCCAAACGTCCTTTCTCAAAATCAAAACCCTCGCGCCCGTCGAAGAAGAAATCCGCCTCCGCCTCGTCGGCCGCCTCGAAGCCCTCCAGCCCGTCCTCGACGCCGACGGCAAGCCGGCCCTCGGCGCCGATGGCCGCTGGGCCTTCACCCAATACAACCTCCCGCAAACCAGCGAGGACGTCGTCATTCCCGCCGGCACTCCCGCCAAATCGGAAATCCTGATCGACCAGCCGTTCACCCATCTCGACAAGGTCGAACTGCTCGCCCCGGCCCCCGCGTCCGCCCACCTCGCGGTCATGCAGCCGGAAAACACCGTCTACCTCTTTTCCCGCTCCGGGCGGAATGTCGTCCCCGTCAGCGTGCTGGGCCGCATCAACTCCGATCCCTGGGTCTACTCCTTCAAGACCGTCCTCTCGGTCAAGCCCGACTATATCCAGTACCAGCCCGACGGCCCCTATCTGGCCGTGGACCGGCAAAACATCCGGATCACCGTCGACCCCGAAACGCCCGGTTACGAGCGCCTCGCCCGCTCCGACGCCTACGGTTTCGACGTCTTCGTGACCGGCGAACTGGTTTCCGCGCCCCATGCCTCCAACAAGGCCTCCTTCGACCAGGCCAACTACCTGCGGAGCTACAACATCGGCGGGCAGATGCGCCTGCGGGTCCCGCGCGAAGGCCCCCCGCCCATCCAGATCGTCCAGCCGCAGGGCGCCGACGCACCCCGCGCCGGCAACGGCCTCGTCGAATTCTCCCTCTATCTCCGCGACGAAATCGTCCGCGTGATCAAGCAGACCGTGCCCCAGCCCAACTCCGCCTTCCACGGCGCCCTCACCCTCGGCCTCCGCTACGGCATGCAAAGCACCGTGTCCATCGGCAACGACATGTACGACCAAACCCCCGTGCCGCCGCTCCTTCCCCTCGGCCAGCACTCCGACCGGCTCATCGCCGACGAATTCCGCTCCTCGGGCATCAACCACGTGCTCGCCGTCTCCGGCCTGCACGTCACCATCATCACCGTCATGTTCATGGGCATCTTCATCATGCTGAAGGTCTCCAAGAAGGTCTACGTCCCCTTCATCATCTTCGCCCTCGTCGTCTTCGCCATCATCACCGGCGCGCGCCCCTCCACGCTGCGCGCCGTCATCATGAACTCCCTCTTCCTCCTCACCTGGGGCTACATGGGCGAAAGCGTTCGTTCGTCCGCCCTGCTCGGCGTGCCGATCGCCGGCATCATGATCCTGCTGCAGAATCCCGCCATGGCCATCGATCCCTCCTTCACCCTCTCCTTCGGCGCGATCCTCTCGCTGGCCATCCTCACCCAGCCGTTCTTCGACCTGTTCAAGCGGCTCAAGGGCAACGATTTCGCCGTCCTCGTCGTCCTCCTCTCGGTGCTCACGTGGGGCTTCGCCGCCCACTGGTTCTTCGTCGTCACCTTCCGCTTCTGGATCGGCTTCGTCGTCCTGGCCGTCGTCCTCTTCGCCCTCTCGAGCTACCTCACCCGCAAAGGCTTCACCCCCCTGGGCGACTACGGCCTCGCCAACCTCCCGCCCGGCATCGCCGGCTTTTTCGCCGCCCAGTTCGGCCTCCAGATCGGCATGATGTTCCCCCTCTCCCCCTTCTACTTCTACCGCTGGCCCGTCGCCGGCGCCTACGCCAACATCATCGCCATCCCCCTCGTCGGCATCGTGCTCCAGCTCTCCATGCTCTCCGGCCTCCTCGGCCTCATCCCCGGCATCGGCATCTACCTCGCCCTCTTCCTCAGCGCCGCCAATTGGCTCTTTTCGATCGGCTTCCTGCTCATCGGCCACTATTTCTCCCGCTGGTTCATCTATCCGTTCATGATCAAGCCCACCGTCTACGACCTTTTCGTCTACTTCGGCTTCGTCGCGGCCTTCGCCTGGTGGCGGCCGCTGTGGTTCCGCGTCGTCCGCCCCCGCTGGCGCAGCGCCCCCCCCTCCCTCCGCATCGCCTACGGCGCCGGCGTCGCCCTCCTGCTGGCCGCCATCGCCTGGGGCCGCCAGGCCGAAAAAGCCAGGATGCGCCCCGAAGGCAAACTCGAAATCTCCATCCTCTCCGTCGGCTACGCTTCCGGCATCTTCATCGACACCCCCGACCGCGCCGCCATCCTGATCGACACCGCCATGGTCGTCACCACCCCCTCCCTCCGCGTCGACGCCGAGCGCACCATCCTGCCCCAGATCTACGCCAAGCAGATCGCGAGCCTCGACGCCCTCGTCGTCACCTCCCCCCACCCCGAGCACAGCGCCGGCCTCCATACCGTCCTCATGGGCATCGACGTCGACCACCTCTACCACCCCGCCTCCGCCGCGCCCCTCCTCGCCCAGGAACCCGTCGCCTCCGTCCTCGCCGAACGCTCCCCCGCGCGCCTCAAGCACCGGCTCTCCGGCACCACCGTCGAACCCAAAGCCATCGCCGCCGGCGACGTCGTCTACCAGTCCGAATACGACGGCAAGCCCATCCTCGTCGAAGCCGTCGGGCCCGCCGACGGCGACGCGAACGCCCCCCTCTCCATCCGCGTCCAGTACGGCGACTTCGCCATGCTGATCCCCTCCGACCTGACCTTCGAACAGCAGAAGGCCCTCCTCGCCGGCACCCCGCCCGAGAAACTCAAGGCCCAGGTCGTCGTCGCCCCCCACCACGGCACCGCCGGCATCGAAAACATCGTCGTCGGCATCCCCGACGACATGCAGCAGCGCCTCGCCGACGTCACCGGCGCCCTCCTGAAGGCCGCCGAAGCCGAAGCCGTCGTTTTCGAATTCGGCAACCCCCGCCCCGTCGAACCCCTGCTCTACAAGGAAGCCCGCAAGATCCACGGCCTCGCCCGCCGCGCCGCCGAAGACGCCCGCCCCGACGCCCTCGTCGTCGCCACCGACACCGAAGGCGCCATCCACGTCTCCTCCGACGGCTCCACCTACCACGTCTACACCCAGCTCGGCGAAACCGGCAGCGAAGTCGACGAACCCACCCTCCTCGAAATCGGCGGCTTCTAGGGCATTTCCACTTTCCCCGTAGCCGCAGGATCCCGATGCAGGCCGGGTGCCCTCACCCGGCGAAAGCCCGCCCGGTCAGGGGACCGGGCCTACAAACCGAATTCCCATCGCGCTGGCGAAAGGCTACGGAATATCGTCATCCGCTCCAGCCCCGCCCCCGGGTTTTACGTGCGACGTACAACTTTTTTACGTAGTACGTAAAATCCGCGAAAAAGTTTTACGTGCTACGTAAAACTCCCCCGCTCAGAACTCGCCGCGGACTTCCACGCGGCCGACGTAGCGGCGCAAAACGTCGGCGAGCGGATGCATGGCGTCGGCCGGCGTCTCGCGCATCGCGCGGCAGCACGGATCGGGCAGGTCGTCGCGCGGCACGAACGCCTGCAGGACGTGGAGCTTCGCCCCCCGCACCCATTCGCCGATGGCGCGCATCTCGTCCTCGCCGTGCCAGGCCTCGATGACCGTGGTGCGGAATTCGTAGGCCTTCGCGCGGTCGCGGATCATGGCAATGGATTCCGTCAGCGCCGCGACGTCGCCGAAGCCGACGCGCCGGGCGTAGTCCGCGGGCGCGCACTTCACGTCCATCGCGACGTAGTCCACCCGCGGCAGCAGCTTTTCCAGCACGCGCGGCCGCGAGCCGTTGGTGTCGAGCTTGACGGAAAACCCCCGTTCGCGGAGCTTTTCCACGACCGCAAACACGCCCGGATTCAGCGTGGGCTCGCCGCCGGTCACCACCGCGCCCTGCACCCAGTTTTCCCTGAACCGCCGGCAGGCGTCCTCCACGTCGGCCCACGGCAGGCCCGGCGCGCCGACGTCCCGCATCAGCCGCGCGTTGTGGCAAAACCCGCACGTGAAATTGCACCCGGACAGGAAGAACACCGCGGCAAGCTTGCCGGGGTAGTCCACCATCGATGGATTCTGCAGGATGCCGAAGACGGGAGACAGGCTCATGGCTCCGCTCCGGGATCGGCGGTCCCCGCCGCCTTGCGCGGTGGGGGAGCAAAATTGAGCCCCCCACGACGCAAGGTCGCGGGGAGGCCGATCCAAGACCGCATCACCGGCTTCCCTCTCAGAGCGCCTTGGCCTGGCGCAACGTCGCTTCGATCATTTTCGGCGTGAGGACGCCGCGGCCGGCGGCGGAATAGTCCGTCTGCAGGCCGACCCAGGTGTAGAGCGCGCTGGATCCGCCGGGGGCGTCCGCCGCGCCGGGGTTCGGATTCGGCAACGGCTCCTGCCCGCCGGTGGCGGGGTTGGCCTTGGAGACGTAGAAGCCGGGCACGCGCTGCGGATTCAGGCACTCGGCCTCGCAGAATTCGACCAGGCCGGGCTCGGTCTCGAGATCGTGGTAGATCTTCTCGAAATCGGCCCACTCGGCTTCCTGCAGGAGGTCGTCGAGACGTCCGTTCAGGGTGTGGCACTTGTCGCAGCCGGGCTTTCCGAACACGTGGACTTGATAGGTCTTGGACATGGCTCAGGCCTCCGCGGGGGCGGTTTCGGCGCAAGGGGCGGGCGCGGGCGCGCCGGAGGTTTCCACCGCGTAGAGGCCGCGCCGGCGCGCGGGCAGTTCCCCGCCGCGCTTGCTCTTGTTCCAGTTGTTGATCTTGCTGAAGTAGCCCACCACGCGGGTTTCGCCCTCGACGTGCGCGGAGCCGCAGGACGTGCAGGCGTCCTTCAGGCCGCGCATGTTGTGGCCGCAGTCGAGGCAGTAGGTGAATTCCGGCGAGAGGGTGACCTGCGCCGACTGCGTGCGGAAGAACGTCTCGCGGATCAGCGTTTCGATCGCCTGCGGCGACGGCCGCTCCTCGCCGATGAACGCGTGGGTGATCGCCCCGCTCTCGATCAGGCTGTGGAACCGCGCCTGCTTGCGGATGCGCTCGACCAGCGAAACGGGCGCGTCGGCGGAAAGGTGCACGCTGTTGGTGTAGTAGGCCACGTCCTCGCTGCCGCCCTTGTAGATCTGCAGCGCCTCGTCGCGGTAGTACACCAGGTCGGCCTTGGCCAGGCGGCGCGCCGCGCTCTCGGCGGGCGATTCCTCCAGCGTCAGCTTCATCTTGTGCTTCACGGACAGTTTCTTGCAGCGCAGGAACATGTGCGCCACGACCTGCTCGCCCATCCGCAAGGCCTCCTCGCTCTCGTGGAATTCCTTCCCGATCAGGAATTTCACCGCGTCGTTCACGCCGATCAGCCCGATGATGTAGGTGGCCTTCTCCAGCTCGACGTACGGCTTGCCGTCGCTCGCGATCTTGCCGATCTGCCAGAGGGGATAGCCCGGACCGCTGATCATCTCGGCGATGCGGCGCCGCTTCTGCTCGTGGGCCTTGACGGCCAGGTCCATCATCTTGTCGATCTCGGCGATCAGCCCGTCGTAGGTGCGGGCGCCCGCGCGCGCGGCGCGGTACATGCACTGCGGGACGTTAATCGTGACGTTCTGGAATCCGCAGAAGCGCAGGCTTTCGGGATGCCGCAGCATGTAGTTGTCCTGGATCGTCGTGCGCAGGCGGCAGCAGGCGGACAGCGTGACTTCGTCGCGGTCGAAGATGAAGTAGACCGAGCCGTTGCGGCTGGCCACTTCGCACGCGCGCTGGTAGATCTCGAGCTGGGCCGGATCCGTGAAGGTCTCGGCGCTGACGTGGAAATCGCACTTCGGGAATTCGAAGACGTGCCCGTTGGCGTCGCCCGCCTCCCAGACGTCGAGCAGGGCGCGGGTCAGCTCGCGGGCTTCCTCCTCGAAATCGCCGTAGGTCAGGACGCGTTCGCCGCGCGCGGCGAGGTCCTGCTCCACCTCGGCGTCGTAGGCCTGGCCGTGCTTCGGATCGGTCCCCTCGCGCAGGACGCAGCGGCGGGAGCCGTCGGCTTCGGTCAGGAACAGCTCCATCATGCGGTTGCCGTGGGCGTCCTTCTCGGCGCGGACGGTTTCCTCGAGGCGGACGACCGTGCCGTCGGCGCGGCGCAGCAGGTAGCGGCCGTGGGGGCCGACGGCCGGCACGGTCTTGAGGTAGCCCGGCACGCCGGTGTGGATGTTGAAATCAAGAAAGATCGTCTGGCCGCCGCGCGAGAACGCGTTCTGCGCACCGCCGAAGATGAGGCCCTGGGCGACCTGGCAAATTTCCTTGGCGGACTTGCCGCGCAGGTAGGGCGCGAACATGATGTTGATGTAGGCCAGGCCCAGCGCGCCGGCGTAGTTGGCCTGCATGGAGGCGACGAACGTGTTCAGGTGGCCGGTCAGCACGTGCGCGCTCGAGGCCGGGGCGCTGTCGTTGTTGAGGTTGTTCAAGCCGCGCAGGCCGTACTTCTTGACATATTCGACCGAGTGCGACGAGCAATAGACGCGGTGCGGATAGCCCAGGTCGTGCAGATGCAGCGCGCCGGTGTTGTGCGCGTTCTTCAGGTCCGCGGAGAAGATCGTGTCCAGCGCCCACTGCTTGAGCACCAGTTCCGCGATGCCGAGCTGCACGGCTTCGGGATTGTTGTTGACGATGTTGCTGTTCTCGAGGCTCTTCGCGTACATCAGCCGGTCCACGAACTGGCGCGAAACGCCGTAGACCGACAGGTCGCGCAGCTGGTGGCGGTAGCCGCGCAGCGACAGCTCGTTGTTGAGCAGCTCGCGGATCAGCGTGCTGTCCACGCTGCCCATGCCGCTGGCGATGATCTGGTTTTCGACCGTCTTGGCGATGTTCAGCGCCACTTCCTCGTTCAGGTCGGTGTGGCGCACGAGCGTGTCGATCAGCTCCTTGCGGTCCCACGGCAGCGTGCTGCCGCGCGCGACGGATTCGACCATCAGCATGCTGGCGTCGGTCAGGTCCACGGGCTTGTCGCCGCTGCCGCGCTTGTGCTGGCTGCGCACGCGGATGCGCTCGCGGGCCAGCTGGCGGTGCTTGCGGAAGCGCTTGTAGGCGGCGACGATCGGCGCGTAGCCCTGCTCGGCCAGCACGATCTCGATCAGGTCCTGCATGTCCTCGATGTGCGGGATGCGCCGCCCCTGCTCGTCGGCCGAGACGTGGTATTCGCTGCGCGGATCGGACAGCTGCTGCACGACGAGATCGGCCATCTGCTCGGGCATCGTCTCGCCGACCTCGACGTGGTCGCGGCGCCGCACTTCGTCGGCCGCGCGGTAGATGGCCTGGGCGATCTTGTCGCGGCGGAACGGAACCACCATGCCGTCGCGCTTGCGAAACCCATCGAATACCGCCGTCTCCGCCTTGTTCATGCCGCCTTTTCCTTTCCGCCGCCGCCGACTTGTAAATTTCGAACGGTACAAGACCATAAAGGTCCCGCACCGTTTGTACTCTTCATAGGACCAATCCCCATCCCGGACAACCCCCCGCAGGGATAAATTTCCAAAAAAACAATAGACCACAACAAAATGTGGCTGTTAATTGTCAATACAACAACGAAATGTGGTTTTTGGCTTCACAATGCATTTAAAAACAATGGGTTATGCCCCCCTGTCCAAAGGGTGTTGCCTTTTGCTGGAAGAAGCGGCCGCGTTCGCCCGGTTTCCCGGGGATAATTTCCCGGAACCGACGCGGCTATTTCCGCCGTTGCCAGCGTTTGGGCGCGGCGCGGATCACGACGGCGTTGGTGCCTTCGGAAAAACCCACGACGCGCTGCGCGCGGACGTAGTCCATCACCATGTCGCGGGTCGTGGCGGTTTCCATGGCCAGCCGGGCGTTGGGCGTGCCGGCGGCTTTCACCAGCGCCGGAAAACGTCCGCCGCCGCCGGCGAGATGGTAGCTGTTGAACGCGGTCTTGATCCGACGCTTGCCGTTGATGGCGCTGCCGTCCGCCGCGCGCAGATTGCGGATGCGCCGGCCTTCCCGCGCGTAGGGATGGACCTCGTACTGCAAGCCCCACGCCCCGAAAGCCCGGTCCGTGCCGAGATAGGCCGCCGATTCCTCCAGAATGGCGCGGATTTCCGCGGGCGTGAGCCACAAGACGCCCACGGTGTTTTCGTAGGGCACGATCCGCCAGACGTCGGCCACCCGGATGGGCCCCTTGGGAATGCCCTTGTCCGACAGAATGCCGTGCAGAACCGCCTCGGCGCCCGTTTTTTCCGCGATGGCCGCGCACAGCAACTGCTGGACCGGCGACAGGCCCGCGCCCGCGGGCGAATAGGTCAGGTCGGCCGTGGTCCGGCCGAGCACGTCGTCCATCCAGCGGTCGGCTTTCTCCAGGTCGTCGGCGACCAGCGCGGCGATCTCGGGATCCTCCGGCGTGTCGGGCATGACGGGGATGTATTCGAACGTTTTGTCCACCACCGCGTTCTCGACGGTGTCGAACGCCAGATCGATCCGCATCACGCCGCGCGCCCCGGATCCGGACTGGGCGTAGTCCGTCCGGCCGATCCGCGCGCCGGCCAGCACCCAGTGCAAATGGCCGCCCAGCACCAGGTCGAACTCGCCGAAGCGCCTGCAAATGCCGTTGATTTCGTTGGCGACGTCGTCCGCGGCCAGGATGCCTTGGTGGACCACCAGGATCAGGATCTGCGGCCGTTCCTTGCGCACCAGGGGCAGCGTGTTTTCCAGCGCCCGGCGCGAATCCACGATGCGCACGCCGTTTTCCTTCACGCCCCGGAACCAATTGGGAATGTTCGGGGTGGTCAGCCCCACGACGGCCACCTTCACGCCGTCGACGTCCTTGACCGCATACGGCAGCACGCGCCGGAAGGCCTCGGGCGCCCCCTCCCCCGCCAGCAGGTTGGCCGCCAGCGGCACGGCGTCCATCTTTCCGATCATCTCGCCGAGCACGTCGACGCCCCAGTCGAATTCGTGGTTGCCGATCGCGTAGGCGTCGTAGCCCAGCGCGTTCATCGCCTTCGCCATGACGCCGCCACGGGTCAGGAAGCTTTCCGCCGTGCCCTGGAACGCGTCGCCGCCGTCGAGCAGGAGCGCGTTCGGATTTTCCGCGCGGACCTTCCGGACGAGGGTGGCGCATTGGAGCAGGGACCCCTCGTTGTGCTCGACGTAGACCCCGGGCGTCCGGCGGATCGACCCGTGCATGTCCGTCGTGTGGAGGACCGTGACGGTCGCCTGCCGCGCCGAGCCGGGCGCGGCGCACAAGCCCAAAAGCAGAAAAACAAAAAACCTGCGCGCCGGAGCCCGCAGGTTTTCGGTTGGGATCGGGAAGCGGCTCATCCGGCCGCTTCCATGGGTTTGTCCGCCGGGGCCGCAGGCTCCAGCGCGCCGGGATGCCCGCGCACGACGGCGTCGGTGATGACGCACCGGCCGGCGCCTTTGCGGCGGGGGGCTTCGTACATCACGTCGAGCATGATGTTTTCCAGCAGCGCGCGCAGGCCGCGGGCGCCGGTGTTGCGCTGGACGGCTTCGCGGGCCAGTTCGCGCAGCGCGGCGGGCGTGAATTCCAGGTCCACGCCTTCCATCGCCAGCAGCTTCTGGTATTGCCGGATCATCGCGTTCTTCGGCTCGGTCAGGATGCGCACCAGATCGTCTTCCGACAGCCCGGCCAGCGACGCCACCACGGGCAGGCGCCCGACGAATTCCGGAATCAGGCCGAACTTGACGAGGTCTTCGGGCTCGACCGCCAGCGCCGCCGAACGGGCCTTGCGGACGCGCCGCTGCTCGCTCTCGCCGCCGAATCCGATCGTGCCCTTGCCCTCGCGGCGCTGGACGATGTCGTCGAGGCCGACGAACGCGCCGCCGCAAACGAACAGGATGTTCTCGGTGTTGATGGAAATCATCTCCTGCTGGGGATGCTTGCGGCCGCCCTGCGGCGGCACGCTGGCGACCGTCCCCTCCAGGATCTTCAGCAGCCCCTGCTGGACGCCCTCGCCGGACACGTCGCGGGTGACGGACACGTTCTCCATCCGCCGCGCGATCTTGTCGATCTCGTCGATGTAGACGATGCCCACCTCGGCGCGCGGCACGTCGCCGTCCGCCGCCCGGATCAGGCGCAGCAGGACGTTTTCCACGTCCTCGCCGACGTAGCCGGCCTCGGTGATCGTCGTCGCGTCGGAAATGCTGAACGGCACGTCGAGAATCCGCGCGAGGGTCCGCGCCAGCAGGGTCTTGCCGCAGCCCGTCGGCCCCAGCATCAGGATGTTGCTCTTGTCGATCTCGACGCCGTCGTCGCCGGCCGTCTTCCCCTCGAGCCGCGACTTCACGCGCTTGTAGTGGTTGTGGACGGCGACCGCGAGCACCTTCTTCACGCGCTCCTGCCCCACGACGTATTCGTCGAGCTGCGCCTTGATCTCGTGCGGCTTGGGCACCCGCAGGCGCGCGGCCGGGGACGGTTCCGCCGCGCCGCCTTTGTTTCCGGGCCGCTTGACCATCGCGTGGCAGATGTCCACGCAGTCGTCGCAGATGTTCAGCCCGTCGGGCCCCGCGACGAGGGTCTTGACGGCGGAACGCGGACGCCCGCAGAAGGAGCACGTCGGCTCGCGGGAACTGGGTTTCTTGCCGGCCATGGCCCTACGCCTTCGAAGGGGCCGCGCCGAGCACGTCGTCGACCAGGCCGTACTTCACGGCTTCCTCGGCCGACATGAAGAAATCGCGGTCCGTGTCCTTTTCGACGGTCTTGAGGGGCTTGCCGGTGTGCTTGGCCAGGATGCCGTTGAGGTATTCCTTCAGGCGCAGGATTTCCTGGGCCTGGATGTGGATGTCGCTGGCGGTGCCCTGCGCGCCGCCCCAGGGCTGGTGGATCATGATGCGCGCGCCGGGCAGCGCGTGGCGCTTGCCCTTGGCGCCCGCCGCCAGCAGGACCGCGCCCATGCTGGCCGCCTGGCCGACGCAGTAGGTCACCACGTCGCACTTCAGGAACTGCATCGTGTCGTAGATCGCCAGGCCGGCGGTCACCGAGCCGCCCGGCGAATTGACGTAGACGCTCACGTCCTTGGCCGCGTCCTCGCTCTGCAGGAACAGCAGCTGCGCCACCACCAGGTTCGCCAGGTCGTCGGTGATCTCGGAGCCGATGAACACGATCCGCTCCTTCAGCAGGCGCGAATAGATGTCGTAGGACCGCTCGCCGCGGCCCGTCTGCTCCACCACGATCGGGACCAGATAGGATTTTTCCTCGCCCGTCTTGCTCATGCCTGCTCCTCCTTCTTCGCCGGTTCGGCGCCGGCGCCGGTCCATTTCGCATGCCCCATCACGGCATCGATCGTCTTGGTCGAAAGCAGATCCGCGCGCAGGCCCTTGCGGACTTCGCTTTCCTTGAGCTTGGCGCGCTGCAGCCATTCCTTGACGGACGGGGCGCCCGCGCGCAGGGCCTGCTGGGCCAGCACCGCGGACACCTCGGCGTCGGCCACCGCGATCTTCTCCTCGCGGGCGATGCGCTTCAGGAGATAGCGCAGCTTGAGGCGGTCCTTCGCCGCCGTTTTCGCCGACTCGGAAATCTTGCCGATGTTGTCGCGGATTTCCTGCTCGGGCACGCCGCGGCGGGTGTTTTCCTCGACCATTTCGTAGACGATGCGGTGCGACTCGTCGTGGGCCTCGGATTCGGGCACCTCGAGCGCGGCGTTTTTCATCAGGGCGTCGATCAGGTGGTTGCGGCGCCGGGCCATTTCCTGCCGGTCGGCCTCGCCCTGCAGCATGCGCTTGAAGGTCTCGCGCAGCTCGGCCTCGTCCTTCACGTGGAGGGACGTGAACAGCGCCTCGTCCATCGCCGGCTTCGTGCGGGCGCGGATCTTCTTCACCGTCGACGCGAAAACCGCCGTCTTCCCGCGCAATTCCTCGATGGGCGACTGCCCGTCGAACGCCACGGAAACGTCCTTGGAGTCGCCGACCTTCAGGCCGACCAGCTGCGGGCCGAAGGCCGGCAGAAACGAATATTCTTCGTTCGCGATCACCCAGAAATCGGTCCCGGCCGCCAGCCCCTTGGCTTTCTCGGAAATCTCGGCCATGGGCTTGCCGTCCACCGTGGCGACGTAATCCACGGCCACCATGTCGCCTTCCTTCACCGGGCGGGGTTCGGACAAATCCTCGTATTTGCCCATGTTCTCGAGGTAGCGGTCGATGGCCTGCGACACCGCGGCGTCGGCGATCTCCACCTTCTTGGCTTCCACCTCGATGCCCTTGTAGGCCGGCAGCTCGAACTCCGGCTCCACGTCCACCGTCAGGGAAAACGAGAAGGGGTCGCCCGCCTTGAGCGCGGACTTCTGCAGGTCGTATTCGGCCACGGTCTCCAGCTTGTGCTCCTTCAGGACCTGCCGGAATCCCAGGGCCAGCAGATGCTCGTGGAGGCCTTCGACGATCTGCTTGTCGTACATCCGGCGGATCATCTCGAGGGGCGCCTTGCCCGGGCGAAACCCCTTCACGCGGCCGTGCTGGGCGTAGACCGCCAGCGACTCGTCGTATTCCTTCCGGACTTCTTCGCCGGTAAACTCCACTTTGACCCGTTTTTGGCACGGGCCGGTGTTTTCCACTGTCACGTTCATGGGGACGGTTCCTTTCAACTAAAGGGGTTTCAAACAGCGCGCCACCATACCCGCCCCTCCGCCCCCGCGTCAAGCCGCGCACGGCCTTCTTCGCGGAACTCCGTCCCTTTCGCCTTGCTCCTTGAAGATCGAAAACCTACCGTACCCAACCATGACAGCGCCCACTTCCCTGACCATCCTCGGCGCCGGCCCCGCCGGCTACCCCGCCGCTTTTTTGGCCGCCGACCTCGGCCTGTCCGTCGCGCTGATCGATTCCGCCCCCGTCCTCGGCGGCACCTGCCTCCATCGCGGCTGCATCCCCTCCAAGTCCCTCCTCCATGCCGCCCGCCTCCTCTCCGACGCCCGCGAAGCCGCCGCCATCGGCCTCGATTTCGCTCCGCCCGCCATCCGCCTCGACCAACTGCGCGCATGGAAAGAATCCGTCACCGACCGCCTCGCGCAAGGCCTCGCCCAGCTCGCCAAAGCCCGCGGCATCCGCGTCCTCCAGGCCCGCGCGGCCTTCGCGTCGCCTTCGCAACTGCTCCTGACCGCGCCCGACGGTTCCGTCGCGCCGCACGATTTCGACGCCCTCCTGCTCGCCACCGGTTCCGTCCCCGCCATGCCCGCCGCGTTCCCCGCCGGCCATCCGCATCTCTGGGATTCCACCGCGGCGCTCGATCTCTCCGAAATCCCCGAATCCCTCCTCGTCGTAGGCGGCGGCTACATCGGCCTCGAACTCGGCTCGGTCTACGCCGCCCTCGGCTCCCGCGTCACCGTCGTCGAAATGACCGAAGGCCTCCTCCCCGGCGCCGACCGCGACCTGATCGTCCCCCTCGCCAAGCGCCTGCGCGGCATTTTCCAGGCCATCCATCTGAATACGCGCGTCGCCGGCATCGCCGACGACCCCGCCGGACTCCGCGCAACCCTCGAAAACGCCAAAACCGGCGAAGCCCGAGCGGAAACGTTCGCCAAAGTCCTCGTCGCCGTCGGCCGCCGCCCGTTCACCGACGGACTCGATCTGGACCACGCGGGCATTTCGACGGACACGCGCGGATTCGTCGCCGTCAATGCCGAAGGCTGCACCGCGAATCCGCGCGTGTTCGCCGCGGGCGACGTCGCCGGAAATCCCATGCTCGCCCACAAGGCCACGCACGAAGCCCGCGCCCGGGTCGCGCGAATGACGGGGCGCAAGGTGCGCCTTTCCGCACACGTTCCCGCCGTCGTGTTTACCGATCCGGAAATCGCCTGGGTCGGCCTTACCGAAACGCAGGCCAAGGACCAAGGCCTCGCAATCAAGGTCTCGAAATTCCCCTGGGCCGCCAGCGGGCGCGCCCTCTCCCTCGGCCGCGCCGACGGCGTCACCAAAATCCTCGCCGATCCCGGCACCGGAAAACTGCTCGGCGCCGCCATCGCCGGCCCCGGAGCGGGCGATCTCATTTCCGAGGCGACCCTCGCGTTGGAAACCGGCGCTTCCGTCGCCGATCTCGCCCGCGCCATCCACCCGCACCCCACCCTTTCCGAAACCCTCGGCGAGGCCGCCGAACTCCACGAAGGCCTCTGCACCCATCTGTACCGCCCCGGGAAAACAGCAAGTACCTAACTTGCCCTGCAATTTGAAAATCGAAGGCACTCCGCCTTTATTCGCATTTCAAATCCGCGGAATGGGATATATTCAATTTATCCTACGCAGACTTAATTAACTCTGCGTAGAATTCGGCTTTTTTCCTTGAGTCTTTTTGGGATCGGCCAAGGAGCAAAACGGATAAATCGGCAGGTAAAGCGTTTTTCTCTTCCATTTTCTCAAGTCTTAGCCTATATTCGTCCCCCTTTGATTGGAGCACCCATGAAATCCGCTTTGCAACAGATCATCGCCCGCCTCGAAGAACGCCGCGCGCGGCCGTCGCCGGCGGTTCGCGTGCCCGGGCTGTGGCTCAACCCCGATGGCCCCGTCGAGGCCCAGTCCGTCGTCCCCGAGGAATTTTTCCTCAACAGTTTGCGCGGGATTCTCGCGTCCCCCCGCCGCAAGCGCGTCACCGACGGCGACGTCCCCGGCGACTGGGGCAAGAACGCCATCGCCTACAATCTCCTCGTCCGCTACGGCGCGGCCTTCGACCACGACGGCGACGGCCGGGTTTCCCCGCAACCGCTCGCCGCCGGCTGGCGCGAGACCGGCACGTTTCTCAAGGCCACGGCCATGCTGCCGTTCATCCGTTCGCTGGGCTGCACCGTGATCCATCTGCTGCCCATCACGGCCATCGGCCAGGACGGCAACAAGGGCGACATGGGCAGCGCCTTCGCCATCCGCGACCCCTACGCGCTCGACGAGCATCTCGCCGAGCCCGCGCTGGGCCTCGGCGCCGAGGCCGAATTCGCCGCGTTCGTCGAAGCCGCGCACCATCTCGGCATCCGCATCGTCGTCGAATTCGTCTTCCGCACCGCCGCCAAGGACTCCGTCTGGGCGAAGGAACATCCGGAGTGGTTCTACTGGATCCGCGCCGACGTGCCCGACCGCCAGGCCGGCGAGACGTCGGAAGAAGCCTACGGCGTGCCGCTGTTCCCGCCCGACGAACTCCGCGCGGTCTACGACGCCGTCGGCCAAGGCCGCTTCCACGAACTGCCCGCGCCCCACGCGGTGCACCGCGACATGTTCACCGCGCCGCCCGCGCCGGAAACCGTCCGGCTGGAAAACGGCGCCTGGCGCGGCACGTCCGCCGATGCCCGCACCGGCCGCCCCGTCGCCGTCCGCATTCCCGGGGCGTTCTGCGACTGGACGCCCGACTCCACGCAGCCGCCGTGGACGGACGTGACCTACCTGCGGCTCTACGACCACCCCGACTTCAACTACATCGCCTACAACACGGTCCGGATGTACGCCACCCAGCTCGCGCACCCCGAAAACGTGGTGCGCCCGCTGTGGGACAAGATCATCGAGATCATTCCGCACTACCAGACGCACTACCGCATCGACGGCGTGATGATCGACATGGGCCACTCCCTGCCGGTGCCGCTCAAGCAGCAGCTCGTGGCGCGCGCCCGCCAAGTCGATCCCGATTTCGCGCTCTGGGCGGAAGAATTCAACGTCACCCCCCACGCCCGCGAGGAAGGCTACAACGTCTGCCTCGGCCCCTTCCTGCAGACCATGCGCAACCCCGAGAACTTCCGCAGCTGGCTGCGCTGGATCCACGGGGCCGGCATCCCCGTCCCCTTCATGGCCACGGCCGAGAACCACAATACGCCGCGCGCGGTGCATTGGCCCGGCGGCGCCGCCTATGCCCGCTATGCGCAGGCGCTCGGCGCGTTTCTGCCGGGCGTGCCCTACCTCCACAACGGCATCGAGCTGGCCGAACCCGTGCCGGTCAACACCGGCTTCGACTTCACCGACGAAGAAACCGCCGCGCTGCCGGCCGCCGTGCTGCCGCTCTTCAGCGCCGCCGCGATGGACTGGACGCGCGAGGAAAATCTCGTCGCCGACTTCCGCCGCCTGCACGCGCTGCGGGAGCAGCACCGGGAGCTCTTCAGCGATCCCGCCCCCGGCACGATCATCCCGCTGGAGACGGCGAACCGCGCCATCACCGGCTACGTCCGGCAACGGCCGGGCGCGAGCGCAGGCTTCGCCATCCTCGCCAACACGGACATGCACCGCGCGCAACCCTTCACCCGGCCGCATCCGGCGGCCACCGTCGATTTGCTCACCGGCCAGCCCCTGCCCGCCGAACTGCAGCCCGGCCAGGCCGTCGTCTACGCGATCTAGTCCTCCGCCAGCCAGAGCAGCTCGTAGGGCGCCAATTCGACGGTGCCGGCGGTGGATAGGGACCGGCCCGTGAAGACGTCCCGGAAATAATGCGCCAGGCCGGCCGCGCGCCAGGCGCGCAGGTCGACGACCTGGTCCCGTTCCGAAAAATTGGCCAGCACGGCGAGCCGGTCGCTGGCGTGTTCCCGCAGGTAGGCGAGCGCGTGGCCGTTCTCGCAGGGCAACAGCCGCAGCGCGGTGCCTTGCAGCGCGGGCCGGCGCTTGCGCTCGGCGAAGAGTTCGCGCAACCCTTCATAATGCCGGTGGCGGAGCGTGCCCTCCCGTTCGACTTCGTTCGCGAACAACTGCCAGTCCGCTTGGGGCCGGTGGATCCAGCGGCTGTCGTCGGCCTTGTCCGGATCGTCGAGGTAGGCATAGTCGTTGAGGACCGCCCATTCCTCGCCGAGAAAGATCAGCGGCAGGCCGCCGGCGCTGCACAGCACGCCGTAGAGCAGGCGGAGCCGGCGCAAGGCCAGGTCGGCGAGGGCGGCGTCGCCTTTCTGCAACGCCTGTTCCAGCCCCGCCAGCGAGGCCGCCGTCCCGGAAATGCGCATGTCGCCCGTGTCCTCGTTGTGCTGGAACGGCACGCCGGCGGCGAAGGAACCGGCGAAGCGGCCCGTGTAGAAGCGGTTCAGGAAATCGCGGTGGTCGGCGGCGTTGATGCCGACCGCTTCCGCATCGTCGTTGGCGAACGCCCAGCCGACGTCGTCGTGGCACCGCAGGTAATTGACCCAGCCCGTGCCGGGCGGGAGATTCTGCCGATGGCCGAGGGACTGCTTCAGCAACCGGGTCTCGCGGGTGGCCGCGCTCTCCCATAGCAGCGCCATCAGCGCGGGGTTGTAGGAGAGCGGACATTCGCCGGGATCGACGTAGCGGACGACCTCGTCGGGATGCACGATGGCCTCGGACTTGAAGACCAACCCCGGCGCGGCGATGCGGCACAGGGCGTTGAAGGCCTGGATGAGCAGGTGCGCCTCGGGCAGGTTTTCGCAGCTCGTGCCCATCTGCTTCCAGATGAACGCCACGGCGTCCAGCCGCAGGATTTCCACGCCCGTGTTGGCCAGGAACAGCATTTCGGCGGCCATGGCGCGGAAGACTTCGGGGTTGGCGTATTTTAGGTCCCATTGGAAACTGTTGAACGTGGTCCAGACCCAGCGCTGCATGCCGGCGTGCCAGGTGAAATTCCCGCGCCGCACCGTCGGAAAGATCTCCCGCAGCGTGCGCTCGTACTGGTCGGGAACCGTGCGGTCCTCGAACAGGTAATAATAGTCCATGTGTTCCCGGTCGCCCTCCTGGGCCCGCAGCGCCCAGACGTGGTCGTCGGCGGTGTGGTTGAACACGAAGTCCAGCACGAGCGAGATTCCCGCGCGGCGCAGGTCGGCCGCCAGCGCCCGCAGGTCGTCGCTCGTGCCGAGGCGCGGATCGACGTTCCGGTAGTCGCTGATGGCGTAGCCGCCGTCGCTGTTGCCGGGGCGCACGGCGAAGAGCGGCATCAGATGCAGATAGGTCAGGCCGAGTTTTTGGAGATACGGGATCCGCTCGCGCAGCTGGGCGAGATCGCCGGCGAACCGGTCGACGTAGAGCGAGCCGCCGACCATCCGCTCGGACAGGTGCCAGCCCGGATCGTTCTCGCGGCGCAGGTCGAGCTCGTAGAGGTCGTCGGGGCGCTCGAGCCAGCAGTCGATCGCCGTGAGCGTGATGCTGGTGAGATAGAAGAAGAAATCGTAGTGCTGGCCGTAGAGCCGGTGCAGCAGTTCGAAGAAGCGCGGCCAGTGCGCGGCCAGCCGCGCATCGACCGTCTCGATCCATTGGTCGGCGCCGAAGCGCGAGCTGCACGACTCCCGGATCCGCCGCAGGATCAGCGGCCGAATGCGCCGGAGCGAGCGCGCGGCTTCGTAGGCGACGTCGAACTCAGCCATCGGGCCGCTCGTCCTTGCCGTTTTCGGGGGAATTCCCGTTTTCCGCCGCCTTCTCCGCGTCGGGAACGCGCTCGTTCGGAATCACGATCTGGTCCAGGAAGTTGTAGTAGCGGATCCCTTCGATGATCCCGGCCGCGTGGCGCCCCTGGGCGAAATAGACCCGCGGCAGCTTCCGCAGCTTTTCGAGCTCGGGGCAGTAGTTGCCGACCACCACGCCCAGCGCGTTCACCGAGAGCATCCCTTCGTCGTTGCCGGAATCGCCGGCCACCAGGACGTGCTCGATCGGGAAATTCCACTTGTAGGCGATGTGGCGGACGCTCACCCCGCTGCCGGCGCGCGTCGGGATCACGTCCAGGAACATCCCGTGCGACAGCACCGCCTTCACCCGCAGGCCGTTTTCCCGCAGGATGCGCTTGATGCGCGCCAGCTTGGGCGCCTTGGCCGGATCGATCTGGTAGCTGACCTTGTAGGCCGACTGCTCGTGCTCGGCCTGCAGGAAAAAACCCTCCAGCCCGTCGAGCACCTCGCGGATGCGGCCCGGATCCCACTGGAAGTCGATGTGCTTCTGCCAGCTCTTGTCCATCGTGCAGTGCTTGCCGTAGTAGATTTCCGTCCCCACCGACGTGATCAGCACCTCGGGCGGGGGCATGTCCAGCTCCTGGATCATCCGCACCACTTCCTCGTAGCGACGGCCGGTCGCGATGCCGAACCCGACGTTCAGGGGGGCTTCGGCGATGAGCCGGAAGAACTCGTGCATCGCGCCGTCGTCGCCCGTCAGCGTGTTGTCGATGTCCGTCAGGATCAGGCGGTCGAGCTGCGGCAGGCGGCGCGTCTGGCGGCCGCGGATGACCGGCACCGGGGCGGCGGCCTCGGCGAGGACCTCGCGCATGTCCCGCAGGTAGCGCTGCACGTGGCGCGCCCACGAATAGTGCGCGTGCACGTTTTCGATGCCGGCCCGGGAGAAGGCGTCCCACGCCCCCGGCTCCGTCAGCACGTGCAGGATGGCCTTCCGGATGGCTTCCGAATCGAGCGGATCGACCAGCAACCCGTTGTGGCAGTTGGCGACGATGTCGCTCGGCCCGCCGTCGTGGGTGGCCACGATCGGCACGCCGCTGGCGGCCGCTTCCAGCAGCGTCAGCCCGAACGGCTCGGTCAGCGCCGGATTGACGAAGACCCCCCGCGTGCGGGCGATGCGGCGGTAGAAGGCGGGCACGTCCTCCACCTGGTGACGCTTGGGATACGCCACTTTTCCATAGAGGTCGTAGACGTCGATCAAGGCCAGCACGTTGGTCAGCACCGCGCGTTGTCCGGACGGCATGGCCCGGACGTCGTCGCGCGACCCCATCACCAGCACCAAGTTGGCCGCGCGCTGCAGCGGCGGCGACTCGCCATAGACCTTCACCAGCATCTCCAGGTTCTTGCGCTCGTCCGGCCGGGCCATCGCCACGATCATCGGCTTGTCCGGCTCGCGCAGGAAGCCGCAGACGTCCGCCTCCATTTTCGACGCCGGCTCGCCCTCCTGGGGGGGATGAAACGCGCTCAAATCGACGCCCGGCGGAATGACCTCCATCCGCTCGGGGATGTAGTTTTCGTAGGGCTCGTACTGCTCTTTCACCTCCTGGCGCGTGCTGGTGCAGATGAGCGAACAGGTCTCGAGCGCGAACTCTTCGGCCTCGATCCGGGTCGCCATGTTGTAGCGCGACTCGATCTTTTCCCGGCTGAGCCCGGCGTCCAGCAGGCGCTGGCGCTTCACCCGCCCCAGCGAGTGCCCGGTGAAGACGAACGGCACGCCCAGCAGGCGGGCGAGCTGCCCGCCGCCGTAGCCCGCGTCGGCGTAGTGGCCGTGGATCACGTCCGGCACGCGGCCGGTTTTCCGGAAGTAGTTCAGACACTGGTCCACGAACACTTCGACGTACGGCCACAACCGCGTCTTGCCCAGATAGCGCCGGGGCCCGAAGGGGATCCGGATAATCCACGCCTTGTCCGCAATGGGCTCTTCCAGCCGCGCGTAGTCGTCCGAAACGCGGTCGTCCACCACCTGGCGCGTGATCAGGTCCACCCGCTCCACGCCCGGATCGGCCGCCAGCGCGCGGGCCAGTTCCAGCACGTAGCGCGTCTGGCCGCCCGTGTCCTCGTCGCGGCCCAGCTCCAGGTTTTCCCCGCGGATCAACCCGTGCAGGCTGATCAGCGCGATTTTCAGTTTTTTGTCTTCACTCATGGCGATAGAACTCCTTTTCCTGGGTCGTGGCCCCGTGCAAGCCGCAAATTTTCGAAGCGAAGCGGCCGGCGGCTTCCGCGATGTCCCGCGCGGACGCGCCGCGCAAAATGCCGTCGATCGCGACGGCCGAAATCGAATCGCCCGCGCCCACGGCATCCACCAAGTTTGCCAGCGGCGGCGCGGGCGAACAAATCGCCTCGCCGTACTCCCCCCGGATGCGCAGCCCCTCCGCCCCGGCCGTCAACAGCACGTTGCGGACGCCATATTCCGAGCGCAGGCGATCCAGTTGCGCTTCGCAGCCCGCGAATGAAACGGCGGTTTCGCCCAGCGCGGCATTCAGTTCGCCGATGTTCAGCTTCAGCCAGTTCGCGCCCTGCATCCAAGTCCGCAGCAAATCCGGCGAATCGTACGGCGGACGCAGATTGACGTCGAAGAAGCGAATCGCGCCCGCCGACCGCGCCTGGATCGCCGCGAACGTCTTCCGGCTGGTTTCGCCGCGCAGCGCCAGCAGGCCGTGATAGAGCAGTTTTTCCGCTCGGAATCCGGCGTCGGCCACGAAATCCCACGCGCGCGGCCGGCAGATGTCGTACCGCGGCTCCCCGTCCTGCAGTTCAACCTTCACCTCGCCGGTCGCCTGCGCCGGATCGGTCTGCATCCCCTCCCGCCGCAAGCCCCACGCCGCCATTCGATCGCGAATGCGCCGGCCGTCCGCGTCGGCTCCCACGGCACTGACCAGCAACGGATCCTGCCCGAAACCTTTCAGGCCCCACGCCACGTTGAACGGCGCCCCGCCCAGCACCCGGCGGCCGTCCGGGAAGCCGTCGAACAGCACTTCGCCGAACACCAGCACCGGCACGGGTTGCCCCGCGCTCGTCCGCCTTGCATTTTCCGCTCGTTTCATCCGATTGATTTCCAGTATAGGTTTTTTATGAGTTTTTTCAAGCCAGATCCCCAGATTCCTCCGCGCGTGTTGGCCACCGACCTCGACGGCACGTTCCTTCCGCTGCCCGACCGCGCGGACAACCTGGCCGCGCTGGAAACCTTCCGGCAGGCGCGCGCGGAAAACCGCCTCGGCCTCGTCTTCGCCACCGGCCGCCATTTTGAATCCGTGCTCGAAGCGATGCGCCGACACGCCCTGCCCGAGCCCGACTGGATCGTCTGCGACGTCGGCACGTCCATCTACCGCCGCGCCGCCGGCGGCTTCGAACGCTACGCCCCGTTCGAAGCCCATATGGCCGAGCATACCCGGGCCGTGGACCGGGCGGCGGTCGAACACCTTCTGGCCGGCGTCGAGGGCTTGACCCTCCAGGCCCCCGAGCACCAGCAGCGCTTCAAGATCAGCTACGATTCTGCCGTCCACGCCGCCGATCGGCTCGCGGC
Organism: Kiritimatiellia bacterium; assembly: GCA_050176815.1. Classification (GTDB taxonomy): domain Bacteria; phylum Verrucomicrobiota; class Kiritimatiellia; order CAIQIC01; family Lenti-01; genus Lenti-01. Next base: position 476 of record JBFXHR010000031.1, on the reverse strand, counting down.
GCTCGCCAACCGGCGCCTCCAAGACGCCGGCTTGCCCTACGCCTGTCTCGCCAGCATCGATCCGTTCCATCCCATTGGCCTGCTTGATGTCCTGCCGGTTGGCGCCTCCAAGGCCGCCGCCTTGATCTGGCTCGCCAGCCATGCGGACTTTGCGCCGGACGAGGTCGTCTTCGCCGGCGATTCCGACAACGATTTCGCCGCCCTCGCGTGCGGCTTCCGCGCCATCGTCGTCGCCAACGCCCCCGGCGATCTCGCCGGCGAAGCCCGATGCGAACTCGCGCGGCGCGGGCTCGAGCACCGCCTGTTCCAAGCCGCTCTGCCCGCCACCAGCGGCGTTCTCGAAGGCTGCCGCCGCTTCGGGCTCCTGCCCGCCTGAGCGCGCCGCGGCGATTCGATGCAATTCCGGGCGAAGGCATGCGCGGCCGGTCTGATATTTATAATGTCCATAGTATAGTAGTTGCAAACACGAGAGTGAT
>JBFXHR010000030.1:0-31705 GCA_050176815.1 Kiritimatiellia bacterium | reverse complement strand
GTGGAATGGGGAATATGGCGAACGGCACCACGCGAACCCGTACTTTGATCGACAGTCGCATCGTGAATTCTGGAATGCCTTGAATACATACGTTGGCATTATGCGGCAATTTGACCCGGAGTATTCAAAAACATATCTATATGATCTAATATTGTGTCGTCAGGACAATCTGTGCCGATGGATATGGAATACCAATTACTTCGAACGGATTCGCCAGGATTATGCCCCCGGCGCAACCGAAGACGAGTGGCCATCTCCTGCTCGGGCATTTCCTGTTCTTATCCAAGCGCATTTTGCCGAGGATATTCCATATATTTTAAAGATAACCGGGACAGCAGTTATTGAATTGACCGAAGCAGTTCTCGCGAATGAAGTATCCGCATATGACTCAGGCGAGTTGCCCGATGCGGAAATAATAATCATTGGCGATATCTGCTCCTGGATACGCGGGACGCGTGGGAATTCCGAAACATCACTTAATCAGGCGCAATCAATGACCCCGACTCAAGAGGTATTGCGTCCGAACCCGATTGAATCCATTTCCGATCTCGATGAAGCATGGATGAAGTGGATATATTTTCTTCAATTACATGTGCGATTGCTTAGTATTGCCGGGCAAGAAGACTCCCCGTGGCTTGAAGAATTACGAGCGAAATATCTTCCATCTCTCGAAGATGCGATGCGTGTGGTGGAGAAGCCTCCTGTGTCCACTGGCAGTGAAACATCGAACGCGGCCGCTCAGGCTCAGAGTACTTCGGGCGCGGAGACCAAGGAGTCGCGTTTGGCCCGCGTGAATGCAACTATTGATCGGTTGCCGGCTGTTGTTGAAAGCAACGGGAATCGGCCTCGTTTCCGCAATCTATTGGCAAGTGCGTTTTGCTCGCGAGCATACTTGGCGGAGTCCTTGACGGATATTGATGAGAGCATCTCCATTTACAGGACTTTGCTGGCAGAGGCGAACCTTTCCGAGTTCGACCGGATCGATGGTTCGCTGGGCCTGGCGCGGGCCGTCTTGTGCAAAGCCTACCTGGCGCCCGCCGAACGGGAGAAAATGGAGAGAGCGGCAGATGCGATTCTCCAGAAGCTAACGAATGACGAGCGACTTGATCCTGTGCTGCGAAATATTGCGGGATCTTTTTCGATGCAATGGCAAACCCTAAAAGACCAGGGGCGGCCCCAAGAGGTGGTCGATTGGTTTGGCTGGATGGAGCAGATGCGGCAGTGGGAGTCGGACCATTCGGGGAAATAGCGCTTTCCCCAGAAAACATCTTTTACTCAGCCAAATCACTTCTGGATATTGCGTTCCTTATCTCTTTAACTGAGAAAATCAGATTTGGCTGTCAACTCTTCCGCTCCGCGACGTGGCGGGCGAGGGCGGCAAGGGGGGCGGCGTCGCCGAGGAAGCCGGGGAGGGCGGCGAGGGCTTCCGCAACGAGTCCATCCAGGCGCTGTTTCGCGCCGTCCATGCCGTAGACGGAGAGGGCGGTGGTTTTTTCGCGGGCGGCGTCGGTGCCGACGGCCTTGCCGAGCTGTTCGGGGGTGGACATGGCGTTGAGAAGGTCGTCGGCGATCTGGAAGGCTTCGCCGACGGCGCGGGCGTAGCGGGTGGCGGCGGCGAGCGCGGCGGGGGATCCGGAAGCGGCGAGGACGCCCATGCGGCAGGCGCAGACGATCAAATCGCCGGTCTTGTGCTGCTGGATGAAGCGCAACCGCGCTTCGTCGGGCGGCAGACGCTCGCCGAGCATGTCCTCGACCTGGCCGCCGACGACGCCGAGGGATCCGGCGGCGGAGGAAAGTTCGCGGACGACGTCCAAGGCGGCGACGGGGGTTTGGGCGGCGAGTTCAAAGGCGAGGGCCTGGAGGGCGTCGCCGGCGAGGAGCGCGACGGCTTCGCCATAGGCCTTGTGGCAGGTGGGGACGCCGCGGCGGAGATCGTCGTCGTCCATGCAGGGCAGGTCGTCGTGGATGAGGGTATAGGTGTGGAGGCACTCGATGGCGGCGGCGGGGAAGAGGGCGGCGGCGCGGGGCGCGTCGCAAGTGCCGCGGGGCGCGGCACAAGCTTCCGCGCTGGCGGCGCAGAGAATCGGGCGCAGGCGCTTGCCGCCGGCGAAGAGGCTGTGGCGCATGGCGGCATGCAGGGGGGCGGGGCGGGTTTCGGCCGGCGGGACGAGGCGGTCGAGCGCGGTTTCGATCCAGCGCGCGCCGTCGGCGAGGTAGGTGGTAAGATCAAACATCTCGCAGGATCCTTGTAGGAATTCTCACGCCAAGTCGCAAAGGCCCCAAGAATTCATTCAAGATCCCCATTGATGACCCGGGAGATCCCATCTCGCATCAAGGCCTCGCCGAAATTCAGCAAGAATCCGAGTTTCATGCCGGTCAGTTTCAAGTAGGTCAAAACCTGTTTTGCGTGTGCGCGGGCCGTATGTTCGATGGACTTCAGTTCCAAGATGACTTTGCCATCCACGACCATGTCTGCGCGGAATCCTTCGTCGAATCGGATGTGTTGGTATTGGATGGGGATCGGCACTTGGCGGACAACCGAACAGCCCCGGCGTTCCAACTCATGGGCCAAAACGACTTCATAAACGGATTCCAGCAACCCGGGGCCCAACGCCTTGTGCAGAGTGACTGCGCAATCGACCACGATTCTCCCTATTTCATTTTCCGTCATCTTGGAGACTTGGCGACTTGGTGTGAGGCATTCCCGCAAATCAGAGTCCGAGATCGGCGAAGCGGGCGAGGCCTTCGTAGACCTGCCCCGAAGAGGAGGTGAAGCGGACGTGGGCCTTGTCGGGGGTGGCGCCTTTCACGACGTGGACGGTCAGGCCGGCCTTGAGCTGGCCCATGGGCTGTTGGCTGGAGGGATTATCGAGAGGATAGAGGTAGATGGGGCGGGCGAGGACGACGTCCTGCTCGTCCACTTCGCGCGGGGCATAGAGGGCCGCGAGGGGATTGGCGGGGCCGCTGGCGTAGGCCCAGCCCCCGCGCTTTTCCTTCTTGGCGTCGACTTCGGCCTGGCGGAGCCGCCGAAACCAGAAGTCCGCGTCTTTTCCATAGACTTCCAGCTCGGTGAGGTCGGTGCCTTGGCCATAGACGCGGGCGAGGCCGTTGCGGACCAGTTCCGTGCCGAGATCCAGGCCGGCGGCGTTCATGACCATCGCGTAGTCGCGGTCCTTGGCGGAGCGGCCGAGGGCGTCGGCCAGGCGGGAATAGACGGTGAAATTGCCGTCGGCCAAAAAATTCTCGGTGAATTTGACGGCTTCCTTGCCGACCTTGACGACGTCCATGGGGTTGGCGATGCCGAAGTAATCCGCCTGTTCCTTCAGGCGTTCGGGGAGGGATTTTTCGGATTCGGGGGTATCGACGAAGTAGAGGCGGAAAAGATATTTTCGCGTTTTAATGTTGGCCGGTTTGACGTGGAAGCTGTCGCCGTCGTTGGAGGCGTTGGGGATGACGGTGCACCCGGTATATTCGCGCCATTTCTTGGCGGCGAGCGCGTCGGCAGGGGCGGCCAGCGCCAGGCCTCCTATGGCGAGACCGAGAAGCCAGCGGATCGTGCGTTCATTGGGCATGGGAGAATCGTAGGGGAAAGCGGCGGGAATGGAAACGCAAAAAGGAGGCGTTGACAAGCGGGCGCGATGCCGCGTTCAATGCGCGGCATGAACCGTGCGTGGAAATGGGCCCTGGGGCTGGCCGTGGTGGCTTCGCCGTGGCTGGTCGGCCTGTCGTTTCCGTTCTTGTACGACGACGTCGGGATGATTGCGGAAAACGCCTTTCTGGAAGACCCGGCGAACCTGGGGAAGGTGCTGGCGGGGCAAACGCTGGCGGATCCGCGCGTGGTCAACGGGCGGCGGCCGGCGGTGCTGGCGACCTATTTTCTCGACCGGGCGCTTTACGGGTTGGAGCCCACCGGGTGGAGGGTCACGAATCTGCTGCTGCATCTGGGGTGCGCGGCGCTGCTGGCGGGCCTGGCGCGGCGGCTGACGGGGCGGAGTTATTTCGCGGCGGCGGCGGGAATTCTGTTTGGGTTGCATCCGGTGCTGGCGGAAGCGGTCCATGCGCCGGGATTCCGCGCGGACGTGCTGTGCCTGTTTTTCGTGCTGGCGTTCCTGCATGCCTTTTTGGCGACGGGGCCGCGCGCCGGAACATGGCGCATGGGGGGGCTGGCCTGCCTGGCGCTGGCGCTGCTGGCGAAGGAAACGGCCGTGGTCGCGCCGCTGGCGCTGGGCGCGCTGATGGTTCTGTACCCGTCGGCGTTTCCGGAAAAACGGCGCGGCCAGGTGGTCGGATGGGCGGCGGCGGCGGGGTTGGCGGCGCTGTTCTTCGCGCTGTGGCTGGCGCTGCCGGCGGACTTGCAGGCGGCGGGCTCTTCGTGGAACGGGGAGTCGCTGCGGTTTCCGGAAACGCTGTATTCCGCGCCGGCGCTGTGGACGCGGACGTTGCGCCTTCTGCTGGTGCCGTGGCCGCTGAACGTGACGCCGGGATTCGAGCCGGTGGCCTCGGCGGCGTCGATCCGTTTCGCGGCGGGCCTCGGCTGGATGGCGCTGTGCGGTTGGGGGGCGTGGCGGCTGCGCCGCGCCGCGCCGGCGGCGTCGCTGGGTCTGGCCTGGGTGCTGATCTTCTTCCTGCCCGTTTCGAATCTGTGGCCATTGCTGCATCCGGTGGCGGACCGCTATTTCTATCCGATCGCGCCGGGATTCGCGCTGCTGGCGGCGTGGCTGCTTTCGCACCAATCGCGCGCGGGGCGCGGGCTGGGGCTGGGGGCACTGGCGGCGGTATATGCGCTGTTGGCCGTCTGGCGCATCGGACAGTGGGAATCGGCAGAAAAACTGTGGATGGCCGCGTATTACCAGAATCCGAAAAGCGCGGCGGCGGCGACCTGGCTGGGGCTGCTTCGCGAGGGGGCGGGCGATGCGGAGGGGGCCCGGGCATTCTACCGGGCCGCAGTCGAGGCGAATCCGCAAGCGGCGTCGGCGTGGGCCAACTGGGGCATGCTGGAAGGAAAGGCCGGAAACTGGTCCGCATCGGAACGGCTGCTGCGGCGCGTGGTGGAGATCCGTCCGGAATCCGGGAAGGGCTGGCGCGACCTGTCGGTTTGCCTGGAGAGGCAGGGGCGCGCGGAAGAGGCGGCGGCCGCCGCCGCGCAGGCGGCCGAAAGGGCGCCGGACCGGCTCTACGGCAGCGTGAAGCCCTGACGGGCGAACGCGGCGCGCGCTTCGTCGGACGTCAGGAATTCCACGTACGCCATGGCCTGAAGGCGGTTGGCGGCGTTGGCCAAGACGGCGGCCGAGGTGTACTGGGGTTCGGGGACAATGCCTTCTTCCGTCGGTTCGGCGGCGGGCATCAGGAGGACGTTGCGCTTGAGGGCGACGTCCACCAGTCCTTTTTCCATCACCTGTTGCATGATGTCCTCGCTGACGGGGAAAAACACGTCGGGGGGGACGTCCGCGCGGAGGATCCGTTCGGCCAGCGCGGCGGACGGACCCAGGGAAAGCTGGACCTCGAAACCGGTCTTTTCCGCGAAGATCGGCGCGATTTCTTCCAGCGCGGGCTTGAAACTCTTGTCCGCAAAGACGGCCAGCTTTTGGGCGGAGGCGCTCGCGGCGCCGGCCGCCAGCAGGGCCATCGAGGCCAGTAGGATGAACCGGTATTTCATGGAATCGTTTTCTCCCGAAGGGACAAAATCGGGCACATTCAAGGGAACCCCGCCCGATTTGTCAATGAAAGACGGGGCTTATTTGAAATCCACGAGTCCGGCTTCGCGGAGACTGACGTAGGGGGCGGGATGGGGGCGTTTGCCGCCGACGACGACGTGGTCGAGCAGCTGGATGCCGACGATCTTGCCGGTTTCGACCAGTTGGCGGGTGGTGCGGACGTCTTCGGCGGAAGGGGTGGGATCGCCGGAGGGGTGGTTGTGGACGACGATGATGGCGGCGGCGGCCATGCGGATGGCCTCGCGGAACACTTCGCGGGGGTGGGCGAAGCTGGCGTCGAGGGTGCCCTTGGTGACGGGTTCGGGCGCGCGCCGCAGGCGATATTTCTGGTCCAGCAGCAGGACCCAGAAGGTTTCCTGGTCGAGCTGGGCGGTTTCCTTTTGCAGGAGCGCCAGCACGTGCGCGGGTTCGCGGATGAGCGGCAGGGTTTCGTTCCGTTCGCCGGCGGCGCGGCGTCCCAGCTCGAGCGCGGCGCGCAGTTCCAGCGCCTTGACGTCGCCGATGCCCCGGACGGCGCGGATTTCGCCGTGGCTGGCGGCGGCGAGGCGGGCGAGGGAGCCCTGGTGGCGGTCGAGCACCTGGCGGGCGAGGTCGATCACGCTTTGCCCGCGGATGCCGGCGCGCAGGAGGATGGCGACGAGGATTTCGTCGGGGACGTTCTGGACGCCGGCCTCGAGCGCCAGCTCGCGGGGCCGTCGGTGTCCCGGCAGGTCCTTGATGCGCGAGAGGGAGATCTCGTACGGCGCCGGGGATCCGTTCAGCGGGGATTTCATGGAAGAAAAGATAGGCGGACGGGAAGTCATTTAACAGTCCAAAGCCTGCAGCAAATTCAGATTTTCCGCAGCCGTTTCTGGACGGCCGCGGCGAACGGCTCACCCGGAGGGTTCGCCCTGCCCCAAGCCTGTACATTCAGCTTCTGGGCAAAGCGAGGCTGCCTGTCCGCCGGGGAAGGGTCCCTGCCGGGCCGGGCGGTTTCCGTCCGTTGAGCGGCCAGGGTGTTTCCGGAAATGCGCTAGCCGTTCCGGAAGGGGAGGACGGCGTCGAGGCTGTCGGCGTCGGCGAGGATCATGAGGAGGCGGTCGACGCCGAGGGCGATGCCGCCGGAGGGGGGCATGTGGGCGAGGGCGGCGAGGAAAACTTCGTCGATCGGATAGGGTTTCGCGCCGCGTTTTTGGCGTTGCGCGTTGGCTTCCTCGAAGCGGGCGCGTTGTTCGGCGGGGTCGGCCAGTTCGGAATAGGCGTTGGCGAGTTCGACGCCGCCGAGGTAGAGCTCCCAGCGTTCGGCTCGCAGCGGGTCGTCGGGCTTGCGGCGGGCGAGGGCGGCGAGGGGGGCGGGGTAGTCGATGAGGACGACGGGATGGTCGGGGGGCAGGGCGGGTTCGACGCGGGTGACGAGGTCGAGGTCGAAGCGGTCGGGATCGAACGTCGCCGCGGGGTCCCAGCCGGCGTGCTGGATGAAGGCCTGCGAGACGGTCTGTTTTTCCCAGAGTTCCTGGGCGAAGGAGACGGGCTTGCCCTGCCAGGCGAAATCGACGGCGCCGCGCAGTTCCCGCGCAACGAAGGCCAGCAGGGCTTTGGCGTCGGCGAGGATATCGACGTAGCCGGCGCCGGCGCGATACCATTCGAGGAGGGTGAATTCGGGGTGGTGCCAGCGGCCGTGCTCGCCGTCGCGCGCGACGGGGCCGAGCTGGAAGATTTTTTCGAAGCCGGCGGCGAGGAGGCGTTTCATGTGCAGCTCGGGGGAGGTGCGGAGCCATCCGCCGCCGGCGGGGACGGCGTCGATGTTCGCCTCCGGCGCGTTGGCGGACAGGAGGACGGGGGTATCGACTTCGAGGAATCCGCGCTCGCGGAAGAAGCGGCGGATGAGATCGTTCAGCCCGGCGCGCGTTTCGAGGGCGCGGCGCCGGTCGCGCAGGGCGTCGGAATCGGCGGGGCGGGGTTTCAATTCAAGATTAGGAATTCAGAATTAAAAATTGAAAAGCCGAAAAGCCCAAAGCGGCTCAGGACTGCTTGACGCGCTCGACGTACTTGCCGGTGCGGGTGTCGATGCGGATGAAATCGCCCTGGTTGATGAAGATGGGCACGCCGATTTCATAGCCGGTGTCGATCTTGGCGGGCTTGAGGACGTTGGTGGCGGTGTTGCCGCGCGCGCCGGGCTCGGTTTCCTTGATTTCCTTGATGACGAACGCGGGGAGGGCGACGGTCATGGCGCGGCCGTTGAAGAAGAGGACTTCGCACTCGAGGTCTTCGAGGAGGAAAAAGCGCTGGTCGCCGAGGACGCCCTCGTGGAGTTCGACCTGCTCGTAGGTTTTGTTGTCCATGAAGACGTACTTGTCGCCTTCCTTGTAGGAGAAGGCCATGGTCTTGGATTCGATGTTGGGCTGGTCGATCTTGTCGACGGCGCGGAAGGTTTTTTCCATGGTGTTGCCGACGATCATGTTCTTGATGCGGCACTTGTACATGGCCTGGCCCTTGCCGGGCTTGACGAATTCGAATTCCGTGACTTCGTAGGGGATGCCCTCGAGTTCGATTTTGAGTCCCTTGCGCAAATCCGCTGCTGTATACGACATGGTCCGGTATCCTTCCGCTGTTCTAAAAGCCGGGCTGGTGTACGCGAACCGGCCGGATTTGCCAAGGAAAAAGGAATCGCGGGGGGTTTGACAACCGCGCGGGCGCGGATATGATGCGGCCGAAATCGGAATGTAACAAAAGACCCCCCCAAGGAGAAAATACGATGAGCATAGCGAAAGAATTCCAGGAATTCGCGGTGAAGGGCAACATGATCGACATGGCCGTCGGCATCATCATCGGCGGCGCGTTCGGCAAGATCGTGACCTCGCTGGTGAACGACGTGATCATGCCGCCGATCGGCATGCTGCTGGGCAAGGTGGATTTCAAGCAGCTGGCAATCACGCTGAAGGACGCCACGGTGGACGCGGCGGGCGCCGAAGTGGCGGCGGTGAAGCTGAACTACGGGATGTTCGCGCAGAACGTGGTGGATTTCGTGATCGTGGCGTTCTGCGTGTTCCTGCTGGTGAAGGGCATCAACAGCCTGCGGCGGAAACAGGAAGCCGCGGCGGCGAAGTAGGCGATATCCAAACGAAAAGGAGCCACGAAATGAAGAAAATCTGGATGGCATTGGCGGCGCTGGCGGTGGCCGGATCGGTCTCGGCGGCGGAGAAAAAGGCGGAGAAGGCGGAGGCCCCGAAGGACGGCTTCGCGACCGCGCTGAACGCGGGCCTGACGATGACGGACGGCAACAGCGAGACGCTGGCGGCCCACGCCAGCCTCGTGGCCGAAGGCGAGAAGGAAGGCCTGGGCTCCGTGATCGCGGGCATCGAAGGCAACTACGGCGAGAACACGGTCGAGAGCACGTCGACGGATGCCGACGGCGCGGCGACGGTGCGCGAGGAGGACCAGACGACGATCGAGAACGCCAAGGCGTACGCCAACGCGAAGAAGACGTTGAGCCCGATGACGTTCGCCTATCTCGACGGCTCGGTGCTGTACGACGACGTCGCGCTGGTGGACTACCGCGCGACCCTCGGCCCCGGCCTGGGTTTCTACCTGGTGAAGAACGACCAGCGCAGCCTTTCCCTGGAAGCCGGCCCCTCCTACGTGTGGGAAAAGGTGAACGAGGCCAGCGACGACTATCTGGCGCTGCGGTTCGCCGAGCGCTACAGCTGCCAGGCGACGAAGACGGCCAAGCTGGTGCAGTCGCTGGAATACGTTCCCGAGGCCGAGGATTTCGACAACTATCTCCTGACCGGGGAGATCGGCGTCGAAGCGGCGATCAACGATTCCCTCAGCCTGCGCGTCGTGCTGCAGGACAAGTACGACAACACGCCGGCGGCCGGCAAGGAACGCAACGACCTGAGCCTGATCGCGGGTCTCGGCTGGACGCTGTAGGTCCGGACAAGCGATGAGCCGGCCCGGGTGGGCCGGCGATGCATGGAAGCCGCCGCAGGTTTGGCCTGCGGCGGCTTTGTTCCGTTTGCGTTAATCTGCAAGATTTGCCGGGAAAATCCTTGCCGGGGCGGCGTTTTTGGCATATCCGTGCCTCTATGCATGTTCCCGAGGCAGCCCACCGTCATTCCAGAAGTCCGACGAAGAAGCGGAAACTCCGTTCGATGTTCCATGCCGCCGGCATGCGGCTGACGCGCCAGCGCCTGGCGATCTACCGCGAACTGGAGTCGCGCTTCGACCATCCGGACGTCGAGCGGTTGTACCGGGCGGTGAAACCCCGCGTGCCCCAGCTTTCCCTCTTCACGGTCTACCGGACGATGAACGCGCTGGAAACCGCGGGGATGGTCTGGCGCGTGGCCACCTGGAAAAGCCACGCGCGCTACGACGCCAACGTGTCCGCCCACGTCCACTTCCTGTGCGAATCCTGCGGGAAGATCGACGACGCGGCGGCCGAAGACTACCCGGACCTTCTGGCGGCCGCGCAGCGGTGCGCGAAGGGAACGGTCCGGCGGGTGGAGGTGACGATGATCGGCCGTTGCGAAGCGTGCGACGCGCCGGCGGCCGCCGCGGATTCCCTTTCGGGCGGCTGAATCCCCGTCTTTTCCTCCGCGCGAAAGGGGGAATGCGCGGTTTACAGCGCCGGGGCGCTGTCGTAGGATGGTCTCCGTGCGAAGCCGCATGCGGCGGCGGGACGCGGAGAAAGACCATGAAAAAATTCCGGTTGGGCTGGCTGGGGATTCTGGCGCTGGGGACGCTGCTGGCGGCGTGCGCGAAAAAGGAGGAACCGAAGGTCCTGGTCCTGGGGACGAGCGCGGAATTCCCGCCGTTCGAATCGCTCGGCGGGAAGGACGGGACGGACGTCGTCGGGTTCGACGTCGAGGTGGCGAAAGCCATCGCCGCCAAGGCGGGGCTGCCGCTGAAGATCGAAACCATGCCGTTCGACCGCCTGCTGCCCGCGCTGGCCGCCGGCAAGCTGGATTTCGTGCTCGCGGGCCTGACCATCACGCCGGAACGCGACCAGACCGTGGATTTTTCGGAGCCGTACTACAAGGCCACGCAAGCGGTGCTGATCCTGGCGGGCGGCGCCGTTCCGGAGAAGAAGGACGAATTGAAAGGCATGGCCATCGGGGTCCAGCAGGGCACGACGGGCGAGAAGGCGGCGGTGGATCTCGTCGGCCGGGAGAAGGTCCGTCCGTTTCCGACGCTGTCGGCGGCGGTGGAGGAACTGCTGAAGGGCGCGGTGGATGCGGTGGTCATCGACGAGCAGCCTGCCATCCAGTTGGCCAAGAAGGATCCCCTGTTGATGCTGCTGCGCCTGGGGTTCGAAGACGAATTCTACGGCGTGGCCGTCCGGCCGGGCGACGCCGAACTGCTGGCGACGGTGAACGGCGCCTTGGCGGACATCCAGACCGACGGGCGCTACGACCTGTTTCTGGACCAATGGCTGCTTCAGGCGGACTAAACCCCATGCCCCGGCCCCGGGCCCCATTCTTTTGGGCGGCGCTCGCGGCGCCGCTGTTCTGGTCGGCGCCCGCCCGCGCCGGCCTGGAATGGGGCGGGAGCCTCCCCGACAACCGCGATGGCCGCCTGCGCCTCGCCGGGGGCGCCGTTCTCGGTTTCGAAGGCATGGTGACTGAAACCACGCGCAAACTCTACGACGTTACCGGCTCGACCTGGAAACAGGCCTATGCGGAAACCTACGACACCGACGACTTCGATCTGGAAGGGCCCTTTGGCGCGATCGGCCTGTCCGGCGAAGCGGCGTGGAAGTTCTTCCGCCTGCAGTTCTCCACCGTTTTCCTGAATCCGTCCACCCGGACCACGGCTCGCCGGGACTACTACGTCGCCGTCGGCGAAGACATCGAGTACCGGGGCGAACGCTACGACCACCTGATGATTCCGGCCGGAGAGACGTTCGAGGCCGATTTGTTCGGCAACGTGACGGAGCTGACGCTGGCGTTCGTGCCCTTCGGCGCCGTCGCCGGCGACGTCCTGCGCATCCATCCCTCGCTCGACTTCGGCGTGCTGCTGTTCGGCGGCTACTACGAGATCGACGCGGGCGAGACGACCGGGACGAAAGCGTACCAGAACCCGGTCGAAGACTTCGCGATCGGCGGACGTTCGAGCGGGTACGTGGGTCTGGGCGCGCCCCAGTGGGGGCCGGGGGTGGACGTCCGCTTCGGCCGGGCGGAGGGATTCGGCTTCAACCTGCAGGTCCACTATCTGTTTTTCGACTACGACGGCAGCACCGATTTCATCACCACCGCCGACCACCGGGAAAAGAACGTGGATTTCAGCCATCGGAACCTCCGCGTGCGCGGCGAATTCGAATTCCCGCTGCGGCGCGCGGCGGTCACCCTCGGCGTGCAGGCGCAGCTGATCGACACCGAAGGCCTGATTTCCTCCATGGCCACGGACGAGGAGGAAATCCTGGAAAAGCAGGAGCGGTTCGACAAGGAATTCACCTTCGAAATGACGTCCGTGCTGGCCACGCTGGGGCTGGCGTTCTAGGCGAAACGACGGGAGATCCGACCATGCGACTGAACCTGACGGCGACGGAGGCGAGGATCCTGGGCGCGCTGGCGGAAAAGGAGCTGGCCACGCCGGACTACTATCCGCTGACGCTGAACGCGCTGGTCGCCGCGTGCAACCAGAAGAACAACCGCGATCCGGAAATGCGGCTGGAGGCGGATGAAATCGAGCAGGCGCTGGCCGCGCTGCAATACGACAAGCAGCTGGCGGGAAAATTTTCGGGCGTGGGGGCGCGGGTGGTGAAATACACGCACCGGCTGACGGAGACGCTGGCCGTGGATACGCCGGAACGGGCGATCCTGTGCGAGCTGCTGCTGCGCGGCCCGCAGACGCCGGGCGAACTGCGGGGCCGCGCGTCGCGGATGCATCCGTTCGCCTCGCCGGCGGAAGTGAAAACGGTCCTCGACGCCCTCGCGGCGCGGACGCCCGATCCGTACGTGGTGGAGCTGCCGCGCGCGGCGGGCTGCAAGGAAAACCGCTATGCGCACGCCTTCGGGGATGGGCCGGTCGCCGCGCCGCCCGCCGAGCCCCGCGCGGCGCGGCCGGCCCCGCCGCCGCGCCCGCCGTCGGCCGGCGAAGAGCGCATCCGCGCGCTGGAAAATCGCCTCGCGGCCATCGAGGCGCAAATCGCCGCGCTGCGGAACGGGCGGAGCTGAAGTTGTTCGTTGCACGTAAAACATTCGCACGTCGCCCGTCAAAATCCGCCCGGCGCGGATTTGGCGATTGAGGGACGGGAGCGGGAGGGGTAGAGTGAAGGCCCATCGAGGAGACGCGACGATGAAATATGGATGGATCGGTTTGGCGATGGCGCTGGCGGTCGGCACGGCCGCTTCGGCGCAGGACGGAACGGAAACGCCCCCGGCTTCGGCGGCGGTGGAAGAATCGGTCGCGGCGCCCGAGGCGGCGCCGGCGGCGGAACAAGCAAAGGAAACGGACATGGTGATCATCAAGACGACTCTGGGCGACATCCAAGTGAAGCTGGCGGCGGACAAGGCGCCGCTGACGGCGGCGAACTTCCTGGCCTACGCGGACGCGAAGCACTACGACGGCACGATCTTCCACCGCGTGATCGACGGCTTCATGATCCAGGGCGGCGGGTTCGACCGGAACATGCGCCAGAAGCCCGCGCCGGCGACCGTCAAGAACGAGGCGGCGAACGGCCTCCAGAACAAGCGCGGCACGCTGGCCATGGCGCGGACGTCGGATCCGCATTCCGCCAGCGCGCAATTCTTCATCAACGTGAAGGACAACGCTTTTCTCGACTACCCCGGCCAGGATGGCTGGGGCTACTGCGTGTTCGGCGAGGTCGTCGCGGGCATGGACGTGGTCGACCAAATCAAGGGCGTCCGGACGGGCGTGAAGGCGGGCATGGCGGACGTGCCGCTGGAGACGGTGGAAATCGTGTCGGTGACGCGGGTCCAGTAGCGGTCCGGACCGGAGGGGCGGCGCCGGCCGTCCCTGCCGGTGTCCGGGAGAAAGGGTCGTCATGGTCAAGCGCGGGAAGAAAGTCTGGGTGGGGTTCGACTTGGGCGGCACCAAGATGATGGCGACGGTCTACGACGGCGCGTTCAAGGCGCTGGGCTCGGCGAAGGCCAAGACGCCCGTGAACGAGGGGCCGAAGGCGGTGCTGGCGCGCCTCCGCGAGACGATCGCCGAAGCGCTGAAAGAGGCGAAAATCCCGGCGCGCGCGCTGTCGGGCATCGGGGTGGGGTGTCCGGGCGTGCTCAACCTCGACGAGGGGATCATTCTGGAGGCGCCGAATCTCGGCTGGAAGCGGGTGCCGCTGCGCGCGCTGCTGAAGGGCTGGTTCCATTGTCCGGTGGCGCTGGCGAACGACGTGGATGCGGGCACGTACGGCGAGTGGCGCTTCGGGGCGGGGAAGGCCGCGCGCACGCTGGTGGGCGTGTTTCCCGGAACGGGCATCGGCGGGGGCTGCGTGTACGAAGGCAAGCTGCTGCGGGGCAAGACGGGGTCGGCGATGGAAATCGGCCACCTCCCGATCCGCGAACACGGCCGCCTGTGCGGCTGCGGAAGACGCGGCTGCCTCGAGGCGCTGGCGGGGCGGCTCGCGATTTCGGCGGAAGTGGCGCAGGCGTCGTTCCGCGGCGAGGCGCCGTACGTCGCGGCGAACGCGGGCTCGGACCTGAAGAAGCTGAAGAGCGGCCTGCTGGCGAAGGCGATCAAGGCGGGCGACGCGTCGGTGGAGCGGATCGTCCGCGACGCGATGCGCCTGATGGGCCGCGCGATCGGCGGGGTGGTGAACCTGCTGGCGCCGGACGTCGTGGTGCTGGGCGGCGGGCTGGTCGAGGCGATGCCGCGCCTGGCGCTGGAGGAAGTGCGCGCGGGCCTGAAGGAGACGGCGATGGCGCCGCTCGCGAAACAGGTCCGGGTGGTGGAGGCCGAATTGGGCGACGACGCCACGACGATGGGCGCGGCCGCGCTGGCGGCGGGAAGCAATGAAGAATTAAGAATGAAGAATTAAGAATGGCGGAAAACGCAAAACAGCCCGAGGCGGCCGCGGCGGAACCGGCGCGGCGCGTGGTGGCGGCGATCGACATCGGTTCGTCCGCGCTGCGGCTGGACGTCGCCGAAGTGGGCGCGCAGGGCGAGGTGAAGCTGCTGGAAAGCCTGCGGCACGGCGTGCGGCTGGGCAAGGACGTCTTCGCCAAGGGGCGCGTCGAGCAGGACACCCTGCGCCGCTGCGTGGCGATTCTGAAGAACTACGGCCGCCTGCTGAAGGAATACGGCGTGGCGCGGCCGGACCAACTGCGCGCCGTGGCGACGAGCTTCGCCCGCGAGGCGTCGAACCGCGACATGTTCGTGGACCGCGTGAGCACGGCGACGGGCATCGAGGTGACCGTGCTGGAGGAGTCGGAAGAGGCGCGCCTGACCTACCTGGCCGTGCGCGAAATCCTGGAGGCCGGCGGCATTCTCGACGCGGGAAACGTGGCGGTGATCGAAATCGGCAGCGGACAGACGATCCTGCTCTACATCCGCAAGGGGCGGGTGACGGTGGCGCAGTCGTTCCGTTCCGGCGCGCTGCGGACGCGCGAGCTGGTGGATTCCGGCGGCGGCGCGGGGCCGCAGGTCAAGGGCGTGCTGAAGGCCTACGCGACGGAATGGGTGGAGCAGATCGCCCAGGCGATCCCGCGCGAGAAAATCTCGGCGCTGGTGGTGATGGGCGCCGGAGCCCGTTTTGCGGCGGAACAGGCCGGGGCGGCGGCGCCGGGAAAGGATCCGCGCCTGGCGACGGTGGCGGCGTCCCGGCTGGCGGAACTGGCGGACCAGGTGGCGCCGATGTCGACCGGAAGCCTGGTGAAGGCGCACAAGATGACCTACCAGGACGCGGAAACGGTGGCGCCGGCGCTGATGTCGATCGCGCAGGCGGCCCGGGCGCTGAAGGTCAAGGAGGTGTTCATCGCGCAGGCGACGCTGCGGGACGGCCTGCTGCGCGAAATGGCGATGCGCGACCACTGGTCGGCGGGTTTCGAGGAGCAGGTGGTCTATTCGGCGCAAACCCTGGCCGCGCACTACGGCTCGGACGAGGCGCACGCGCGGAACGTGGATGCGGGCGCCCTGGCGCTGTTCGACGAGCTGAAGGAGGAGCACCAGCTCGGCGGCCACGAGCGCCTGCTGCTGCGCTGCGCGGCGATCCTGCACGACGTCGGCCTGTTCGTGAATTCGCGCGCGCACCACAAGCATTCGATGTACCTGATCCTGAACAGCGACCTGTTCGGGCTGACGCGGCACGACATGCAGATCGTGGCGACGGTCTCGCGCTACCACCGCAAGGCGCTGCCGAGCCCGGCCCATCCGGAATTCGCGACGCTGCCGCAGGAGGACCGGATGACGGTCGCCAAGCTCGCGGCGATGCTGCGCGTGGCGGACGCGCTGGAGCGCACGCATCGGGAAACCCCGCGCGCCCCGGAGTTCCGCCGCGAGGCCGACCGGTTCGTGATCCTGCTGCGGGACATGGAGGATTTGACGATGGAGCGCCTGGCGCTGAAGGACAAGGGCAACCTGTTCGCCGACGTGTTCGGCCTGGTGCCGGAGCTGCGCGAAGTGCGGGCGGAACTGCCCGGCAGCGCGGCCGGATAAGGACGTGGAGGCCATGGGCAAGGAGAAGAAAAGCAAGGAAGAGACGCCGTTCCTGAACCGGGAGCTGAGCTGGATCGAATTCGATTTCCGCGTGCTGCGGCAGGCGGAGGACGCGTCGCTGCCCCCGCTGGAGCGGCTGAAGTTCGCGGCGATCACGGCCTCGAACGCGGACGAATTCTTCATGGTGCGGGTGGGCGGGCTGAAGATGCTGCAGCGCCAGGGGGGGGAGCGGCCGGATCCGGCGGGGCTGACGCCGTCGGAACAGCTGGCCGAGATTTCGGCGCGGATGCACGGGCTGGTGGAGCGCCAGCACGCCTGCCTGGCGAAGGAGATCGAACCGGCGCTGCGCAAGGGCGGCGTCCGCCGCCTGCGGATGGAGGAGCTGAACACGGCGCAGCAGCGGCACGCGGAGTCGATGTTCGAGGATTTCATTTTCCCGGTGGTGTCGCCGGTGGCCGTGTCGGCGGAGGACGAATTCCCGCTGCTGGCGGGGCTGGGCCTCGCGCTCTACGTGCGGCTGGAGGGGGCGCCGGAAGGCGGCGGGGCGCGGCACGCGCTGGTGGCGGTGCCGAAGGGGCTGGCGCGGTTCTTGACGCTGCCGGGCGAGGCCGGGTTCGCGTACGTGCTGCTGGAGGACGTCCTGCGCGCCTACGTGGGGCGGCTGTTTCCGGGCGTGCGCGTGGAGGAATGCGCGGCGTTCCGCATCACGCGCAACGCGGACATGGGCGTGCGCGAGGACCTGGCGGGCGATTTGCTGGCGCAGATGCGCGAAGTGCTGACCGAACGGCAGGAAAGCGACTGCGTCCGGCTCGAGATCGAGCGGGGCGCCTCGAAGGACGCGCAGGCGTTTTTGCGCGCGGCGCTGAAGGTGGAGGACGCGGACACGTACGCGGTGCCCGGGCCGCTGGACCTGGCGGCGTTCTTCCGCCTGGCGAGCCTGGCGGGAACCGACGCGCTGAAGATCGAGCCGTGGACGCCGCAGGCGGCGCCCGAAGCGCCGGCGGCGGAGTCGATGTTCGACGTCTTGAAGCGCGGGAACCTGCTGCTGCTGCATCCGTACGAGAGCTACGATCCCGTGCTGCGGCTGCTGCAGGCGGCGGCGGACGATCCCAACGTGCTGGCGATCAAGCAGGTGCTGTACCGGGTGAGCGACAACAGCCCGGTGGTGGCCGCGCTGATGCGCGCGGCGGAGCGCGGCAAGCACGTGACGGCGCTGATCGAGCTGAAGGCGCGCTTCGACGAGGCGCGCAACATCGACTGGGCCGACGCGCTGGCGCGGACGGGCGCGCAGGTGATCTACGGCGTGAAGGGCTACAAGACGCACGCGAAAATCTGCGTGGTGGTGCGGCGCGAGCCGGCCGGCGTGGCGCGCTACGTCCACTTCGGCACCGGCAACTACAACGAGAAGAGCGCGCGCCTGTATTCCGACGTGAGCTTCATGACCTGCGCCGAGGACTACGGCGCGGACGCCTCCGCGTTCTTCAACGCCATCACGGGCTATTCGCAGCTGGCGAAGTTCCGGAAAATCGAAGCGGCGCCGCTGGGCATCCGGCCGCGCCTGCTGGAGCTGATCGAGGGCGAGGCGGAGCGGCGCCGGCAGGGGGAGGCGGCGGCGATCGAGGCGAAAATGAATTCGCTGGAGGACCCGGAGCTGATCGAGGCGCTGTACAAGGCGTCGCAGGCCGGCGTGAAGATCCGCCTGAACGTGCGCGGCATCTGCTGCCTGCGGCCGGGCGCGAAGGGGCGGAGCGAAAACGTTCGGGCGACCAGCATCGTGGACCGCTATCTGGAGCACGCGCGCATTTTCCGCTTCCACAACGGCGGCGATCCCAAGCTGTTCATCTCGAGCGCGGACTGGATGCCGCGCAACCTCGACCGGCGCATCGAGCTGATGGTGCCCGTGGAGGACGCGGCGAGCGCGGACAAGCTGTCGCGGATCCTCGAAACCTGCCTGGCGGACACGAAGCAGTCGTGGCAACTGATGCCCGACGGTTCCTACGCGCGGCGGCAGCCGGATGCCCGGCATCCGGCGCTGCGCGCCCAGGAGACGTTCCAGCGGCGCGCGGAAGAGCGGGTCGCGGAAGCCGCGCGGCAGCAGGCGCCCGTGTTCGAGCCGCAGCGCCCGGCGGAGCCGAAGAAGCAGGCCTGAGATGGCGTCCCGCCGAGCGACCCCGAAAGCGCGTCCGCGGCGCGCGGAAACCGCCGACGAGGCGCTGCGGCGCCTGTTGGCCGAACAGTTCGCGGTGGTGGCGAAGAACGAGCCGCGCGCGGCGCGGGGATCGGTCCGGGCCCTGCACGACATCCGCGTGGCGCTGCGGCGGATGCGGAGCCTGGCGCGGACGTTCGGGAAGCTGGCGCCGGATTTCCTGGAATCGCTGGACGAGCGCGCGTCGAAGGTGTGCGACCGGATGGGGGACGCCCGGGACCTGGACGTGTGGATCGGGCTGTTCCGCGGGATGGTGAAGGCGGACGGCGGGAAGGAGATCGCGGTTCGCGACGGCCGGGCGGTGCTGGCGGATCTGAAGCGGGCGCGGACGCGCGCGGCGGCGGAGGCGCTGACGTGCGGGATGTTCCGGCGGACGAAAGGGATGGTGCGGGAATTCCTGCGGCGTCGGCCGCCGGGGCGCGGCAAGCAAGCGCCGGCGCGCGAGAGCTTCGCGGCCCGCCGGATGCTGGCGGTGCGCGGACTGATCGAGGATCGCTACCGGCGCGTGGGGAATTTTTCGAAGGGACCGGCGCACGACCTGCGTCGGGCGGGCCGGCGGATGCGCTATTTGGCGGAATTCTTCGCGCCGTGGCTCGGGCGCGATTGCGTGCGCGCGGGGAAATGGATCACGAAGGCGCAGGCGGCGCTGGGCAAGGTGCACGACTGCGACAGCGCGCTGGAATTCACGAAGGAACTGCCGACGGGGTCGGCGCGGGCCGCGGTGCGGCGGTCGCTGAGGAAGCGCCGCGCGGCGCAGCTGCGCAAATTCAAAACCGCCTGGCGGCATTACGCCGGCCGGCGGCTGCAAACCGCTTGGCGCGCGCAGCTCGAAAGCGCGGCGCAGCGACGCTAGGGCAAATGGCCGAGTGACGTCGCCGCTGATCATCCCCCGACGGGGTCGTCGGGGGCTCCAAAGGCAAGCATTCAGCGGCTGTTTGGAGCCGGCACGACCCCGTGCCGGTCTTGGTCAACGGATGCGAATATATGAAACCGCCCATAAGAAAACCGCCCGATCCGGAAGGGTCGGGCGGTTTCGTTGCCGGCGCGGGGGCCGGGGGGGGGCCTACATCTGGGTGAGGATGAATTCGGCGCGGCGGTTCAGGCGCCAGGCGGATTCGTCGTGCCCGAAGGCGACGGCGCGTTCTTCGCCGTAGCTGCGGGTCTGGACGCGCGCGCTGTCGATGCCGCTCGAGATCATGGCGGCGCGCACCGCGAGGGAGCGGCGCTCGCCGAGCGCGAGGTTGTATTCGTTGCTGCCGCGCTCGTCGCAGTGGCCTTCGACGATGACGCCCTGGGTGGGATTCTGCTGCAGATAGGCGACGACCGCGTCGATCTTGCCCTGCTCGGAGGGATTCAGCTGCGGGCTGTCGTAGTCGAAATAGACCGCTTCGAACTGGCCGATGCCGATTTCCGCGCCTTCGCGGCCCGGGAGGCCGGCCTGCGCGTCGGCGTAGATGGGCTCGCCATTGGGGCCGTAGCCGATGATGACCCGGTCGTCGACGAGGCCCGTTTCGGTGCCCAAGGGCAGTTTTTTCTTTTTCTTGATGCAGCCCGTCGTGCCCAGCATGGCGAGGGCGAGCAACACCATCAATACAGTCATCCAGCGGCGTGTCATGTGTCCGATTCTCCTGTTTTTTTTCTAAATTCCGGGTCCGATGGGGGTCAACGGCTCCACGCGGGAGCGGTCCAATCACCCGATCTTGTCAACGCTACGGGTTTGTCTCCCATGCTGTCAAGAAGGTAAACGGAATAGCTGTAGTTGACGGAGCGGGCGGCGGCGAGGTGCCGGCCGTCCGGCGCCCAGGAGGGATCCTCGTAGGCGGCGTCGAAGGGGGTGACGTGTTTTTCCTGCTTGCTGGCGGGATCCATGACGGCGATCTGGAACTTGCCGCCGACGAGGGTTTGGTAGGCGATGAGGCCGTTGGCGCCCCAGTCGGGGGCGGCGTTCTGGGAGCCGCGGTAGGTGAGGCGTTCGGGCGCGCCGCCGGAGCGGGAGACGACGTAGAGCTGGGGGCTGCCGGGGAGGTCGGAGACGTAGACGATGCGGGAGCCGTCGGGAGACCAGGAGGGGGAGCCTTCGGTGGCCCGCGGGGTGTTGGTCAGGCGGGTCAGCCGGCCGGTGGGCAGATCCTTGACGTACAGGTCGGGATTGCCGTCTTTGGAGAGGATGAGGGCCATGGACCGGCCGTCGGGCGCGATGGCGCCGCCGGAATTGACTCCGGGATAGAAGGCGGCCCGGTTCCGGGCGCCGCTGGCCACGTCGATGGTGTAGACGTCGGGGAATTTCATGAGGTAGGACGTGTAGGAGATGAACCGGTTGTCGGGGCTCCAGCGGGGCTTGAGGGCGAGCCGGTCCTGGGTGACTTGATGGATGAGCTGCGCGCTGGAGTCGGCGAGATAGAGTTCCTTGGCGCCGGCCTTGGCGCCGATCATCGCCAGCCGGGCCAGGAAATAGGTCGGCTTGCCGGTGGTTTTGACGACGATGTCGTTGGCGGCCTGGTGGGCCAGATAGACGGCTTGGGCGACGGGCTGGGCATAGGTGGCGCTGAGGTAGGTCCGGCCGGCGGCATCCGTCGCCGTGCAGGAAAACGAGACTTGGCCCCCCGACTCGGACAGGGTGCCCTGGACGAAGATGGCGGCGGCGCCGGGCGCCGCGACGCCCATCCAGCCCGACCGGTCGAGGTTGTTTTCGAGGGTCTGGAACGCGGCCGTGGCGGCGCCGCCGGAAACCTGGATGCCCGACAGGTTCACGCCGACCTTGTCGGCGGCGGACTTGGACACGACGACTTGGGCGGATGCGGAAAAAGCGGTTCCCAGACCAACGGCGGCGAGGATGTTCAGGACAGATCGATGCACGGCAAAATTCTCCGGTTGAATGAAGGGGGGATGCTATCCCAGAAAGCCGAAGATGCAACAACAGAATGCGGGGCCATCGCCGTCCGGGTCGCGGCGGGGAATCAGGCGCGGGTTTCCAGGAAACGCGCCAGCGAAAAAAGGAGCCCGGACAGGCGGTTGAGGAAGGCCAGGGTCGGCGCGGAGACGCGGTCCGGATATCGGTCCCGGGCGCGGACGCCTTCGCGTTCGGCGCGGCGGCAGACGGCGCGGGCCCAGTGCGCGCGGGCGGACGATTCGTTCGCGCCGGGCCGGACGAATCCGCGCGCGGGCGGCAGGAGGGCGTCCAGCCGCGCGGTTTCGCGCTCGAGTCCGGCGATGGCCTCCGGATCCAGCCGGGGGCTTCCCGCGGCCCATTCGCCGCCGACGGCGCCCACGTCGCGCTGGATGGATTCGATCCGGCCGGCCTCCGGCGTTCCGGGAATCGCCGCCCGCAGGAGACCCAGCGCCGCGTTGAGTTCGTCCAGCGCGCCCAGCGCGCAAACCAGCGGATCCGACTTGCCGATGCGCAGGCCGCCGGGCAGGGAGGTGGAGCCATCGTCGTTCATGCCCGGAAAAATCGCAGAAAGACCCGTCGGGGCGCAAGCCCGGAACGATTGGGGGATGGCCGGCGGGGCGCCGGCGTGGTACGGTGGAATCCATGACGAATCCGGCCTTTGAAGAATTGGATTGGCGTTCGACCCGTCTCGGCGAGCTGGTCTTGCAGCGCCGCCGCGTGCTGGCGTTGGACGGCGCAGAAGCCTACGAGGTGAAGCTGAACGGCGATTACCTGATGTCGAGCTTGTTCCACGTGGCGGAAACGGAACTGGCGCGGCTGGGGCTGGGCGCGTTGGCGGGCGGCGATTGGGACGTCGTGGTGGGCGGCCTGGGGCTGGGCTATACGGCGGCGGCGGCGCTGGCGTTTCCGCAGACGGCGCGGCTGATGGTGGTCGAGGCCCTGGAGCCGGTGATCGACTGGCATCGGCGCGGGCTGGTTCCCAACGGGCGCGAGCTGTCCGCGGATCCGCGCTGCGAATTTCTCCCCGCCGATTTTTTCGCGCTGGCGCGCGGAACGGGATTCGATCCGGCGCGGCCCGGCCGCCGGTGGGACGCGGTGCTGCTGGACGTCGACCACACGCCGACGCACCATTTGAGCGGGGCCCACGCCGATTTCTATTCGGAGGCCGGCTTGCGCCGGCTGCAAGGGTTTCTCAAGCCCGGCGGCGCGTTCGCGCTGTGGTCCAACGACGATCCGGAGGAGGCGTTTCTGGGGCGTTTGAGGAACGTCTTCGGCCACGCCGAGGGGCATGCGGTGGTTTTCGACAATCCGCTGCTGGGGGAAAAGACGTCGAACGGCATTTACCTGGCGCGGGTGGCGGGGGGATCGGATTGACGCCGGCGCGGGAAGAGGCCTGTCCGTTGTGCGGCGCTCCGGGGCCGTTCGCGGGCGCGGTCGACGTCCGCCGGCGCCGCCATCGCGTCTGCGGGCGTTGCGGGCTGATGTTCGTGGAGGATGAATTCCTGCCGGCCCCGGCCGCCGAAAAGGCGCGCTACGCCTCGCACCGCAACGGGCCCGGCGACGCGGGCTACGTGGCGTTTTTGCGGCAGGCCGTGGAGCCCGCGCGGCCGCTGCTGGATCCGGCCATGCGCGGGCTGGACTACGGCTGCGGCCACACGCCGACCCTGTGCGGACTGCTGGCCGAAGCGGGCCTGCGGTGCGAGAACTACGATCCCTATTTCTTTCCCGCGCCGCCGGAAGGGCCGTTCGATTTCCTGTTCGCCACGGAGGTGGTCGAGCACTTTTTCCGTCCGGCGCAAGACTGGGCGAAGATGGCGGCGCTGCTCAAGCCCGGCGGGTGGCTCGTGGCGATGACGGCTCCATGGGAGGATCTCGCCTCGTTCGCCGCGTGGGGCTACGCCAGCGACGAAACGCACGTGGCCTTCTACCGGCGGGAGACGATGGAGTGGATTTGCGGCGCGTTCGGATTCGAGGCGCGGGCGAGCGGAAATCCGCGCGTGTTCCTGTTCAGGAAAACGTAGGCGAAGAGGACAGGGTCCAGCGCGCGGCGAAGGGCGCGCCGCCGGGCCGGTTGAATTCGAGGGCGAATTCGCCCGGGGGCGTTTCCGGCTTGTTCGCGAACGCGGCGCCGTCGAGTTTTTGCAGCAGCGCCTGCAGCGCGAAGAACGCGGGGCGGGGCCTCCAGGCGGCGGGATCGGAATCGTCGACGAGGCCGAATCCGCGGGCGGCGAGCCGCCACCAGTAGACGCGCGAGACGTGGCCGGAGGCGATGGAAAGGAGCAGGTAGCGGGCCAGGTAGGCGGCGTAGGTTTCTTCGTCGACGGAGGGATCGTGGGTGCGCGGGTCGAGGGTTTCGTAGGGGGAATTGACGGGCGACCAGGCGCCGGTGCCGAGGAGCGGCCAGTTGACTTCGCTGACGACCAGGCGGTCGTCGGCGAATCCGTAGGCGCGGGCATAGGCGCGCAGCAAGGCGCATTTTCCGGCCGTGTCGAAGGGGCCCTGGAAATTCTCGGGCGCGCCGCGGCGGTCGACGTAGAGGTGGTGGGAGAGGGCGCGGAAAGACAGGCCGCGGGGCAGGAGATCGAGCAGGGCGCCGAGGGCGTGGGGTTCGAAGTCGATGCAGGCGGGGCCGACGATCTTGGCCTCGGGGTACTGGATGAGGCTGGCGCGCACGGGATCGAGCAGGCGGAGGTATTCGCGGAAATCCCAGACGCCCCATTTGCTGCGGTTGACGGCGTGGCCGATCTCGAAGAAGTCGGCGAAGACGTGGGCCCGGTCGAAGGCCAGGGTGACCATTTGGCGCCATCCCTTGGGTTCGCGGATGGCGCGGCGGTCCTGCACGAGGGCGAGGGCGACGGAATGTCCCTGGCGGTGGAGGTGCAGGGCCTGGTCAAGCGTCCAGTGCCAGGCGTCCGGATGCTGGTGGTGGTAGAGGCGGAGGAGGAGGGGGAGCTTTTTCGGGCCTTCGAGCTGCGTGAGGAATTCGAGCTGGCGGGACCACGTGGCGGGCTCGGCGTCGAGGGTCATGCCGATGGCGCCGTCGAAGGAAACGGGGGCTTGGAAGGATTGCGCGCGGAGTTCGCCGTAGGCGCGGCGGATGGCGAGTCCTTTTTTCGCGGCGGAGCGCAGGGCGGCGGCGACGTTGGAAGCGGGCAGGAGCTTCCGGCGGTCCTTCGAAGCGTAGGCGGGAATGGCCTGCGCGGAGCGGTCGTCCCAGATCCAGATCTCGCGCCCGCGGAGGGGGGGGGCGTCCGTTTTTCCGGCGCGGCGGACGCGGGCTTCGCGGAAGGGATGCCGGAAGGGGCGCAGGGCCGTATGGCGGTCGAAGGCGGCGCGGGCCCGGCGTTCGGCGGCGGCGAATTCCGGCGGCGGGGCATGGCCGCGGAAGTACATGGCGTGGAAGACGCGGAGGAAATCGGAGGGAAGATCGAGGCGGGCCAGGTCGGCGCCGCGCTGGGCGGGCGTGGGGTTTTCGGCGCGCTGCGCGCGGTTGAGGTCGAGGAAGTAGACGCTCCACGGCGCGGCGGGCGCCTCCGGGTCGCGCCGGAGGCCGACGTTCTGGTTGCCGAGGTCGCGGTGGAGGAGGCCGGCGTCGTGGAAGGCGCGGACGGCGTCGGCGACGCCCTGCAAGAGGTCCATGAGGGGGGCGCAGCGGGGCGCGCGGGAGTAGAGGCGGTCGAGTTCGTCGCGGAAGTTGGAGAGGTCGGGGACGTAGGCGGCGACGAAGCGGGCTTCGCGGAGGCGGTGGCCCTCCCAGCGTTCGGCGACGGCGATGGGCGCCGGGGTGCCGATGCCGGCGGCGCGGAGCCGGAGGGCGTTGCGGAAGGCGCGCTCGGCCTTGGAACCGGTTTCCCGCGCGAGGCGGTCGCGCCAGGCGGACTGGACGCCGTAGGTCTTGACGACGGCGTCGAGGGTCTCGCCGCCGCAGGGCAGATCGAGGCGGTCGACGCGGTGGCGGCCGGGCGGGGCCAGCCGCTCGGATTTCCTTTCGATGAGGAAAGAGAGCTGGGAGAGGGTTTCGCCGAAGCCGGGGAGGTCCCGGCCGGGGGCGGCGAGGAATCGCCACGGGCCGTGCGATTGCCAGCCAAGATCAGCCATGGCGGGGTGCGCCGTTCTTGGGCTGGCGGTGCTGGATCCACAGTTCCATGAGTTTGGCGTATTTGACGAAAACGCCGAACGCGGACATCAGGGCGATGATGAAGCCCTGGCGGCCGTCGAGGAATCCGCGCTTGAGGACGTAGGATTTGAAGAAGCGGAAGGGCGGGCGGACGATGAGATCGCACCAGCGGAACTTGCCGCCGCGGGACATTTTTTCGCCGGCGGAGATGGAGGAGAACCGGTTGATGGTGTTGATGTGGTCGGCGAGATTGTCGTAGGTGAAGTGGTAGAGGGGGGCGCGCAGGGTTTGGACGGGGCCGTCGACGACGACGCGGTCGTGGGGTTCCTGGCCTGCGCTGTGGCCGCGGTCCTTGCGGAAAAGCCGGAGCTTGATGTCGGGATACCACTCGCCGTGGCGGATCCACTTGCCGAGGTAGAAGACCATGCGCGGAAACCGGTAGCCGGCGGTTTCGCCGGGGCCTTGTTCGAACGCGCGCTCGATTTCGGCGCGGAGTTCGTCGGAGACGACTTCGTCGGCGTCCACGAACAGGATCCAGGGGCAGTTGACGAGGGTGCGGATGAAGTTCTTCTGGGCGATGTAGCCTTCCCAGACGTGCTGGTAGACGTGGGGCGTGTATTGTTTGGAAATCTCGTACGTCTTGTCCTGGCTGAAGGAATCGACGACGATCACCTCGTCGCACCAGGCCAGGCTGGCCAGGCAGGCGGCGATCTTGCCCTCTTCGTTGCCGGCGGTGACGCAGGCGGAAATTTTCAGGGGGTCCGGACGCATGATGCCTCCAATGTGCCGAAGGGGGGCGGCGGAAACCAGCAAAAAAGGCTACTCGCCCAAGGCGATGGCGAGGGCCCGCAGGGCGTAGGCGGTCGAGCGGGCGCTCTCGGACGCGTCTTCGTCTTCGCCGTCGGGCCGGCTCCAGAAACCGCCGCCTTGGGCGTCGATGCGCTGCCGCTGGACGAGCTGGCGGAGGAGGGCTTTCCGCCAGGCGACGGGGCGGCCGTCGCCGGGAAACACGGTTTCCTCTCCCGCGCGGTCGAGGGCGGCCGCCAGCGCCGCGAACGTGGCGTAGGGATATCCGTTCGCGCCGGAGGGCGGACCGGCCAGCAGCGGAAGGAACGGGGCGGTTTCTTCGAGGGCGGGCGGCTCCGGGAGGTCGGCCGGCGGCGGGTGGGTTTCGAGCCATCGTTCGGCGCGGGCGATCGCGGCGCGGGCTTCGTTGCGGATGGACGCGTCGACGGGCCCGTCGATCGGCGCGGGCTGGATCTGCGGCGGGGCCGCCGCCGGGGCCTCGAGCGCGGCGAAAACGGTCCGGGCGATGAGTTCGGCGCCCTCGGGGCTGGGATGGAGGCCGTCGGGAAGGAGTTCGAGGCGATTGGGAAAAGCGGCCGAGACGTCGACGAGGCCGGCGCCGGTTTCGGCGGCGACGGCGCGGATGGCGGGGTTCATCTCGTCCCGGATGGCGCGGTTCGCGTCGCGCTGTTGTTCTTCCGGCGCGATGGGCGTGAGGGTGCAGAGGTACAGGCGCGGGCGGGAAGGCAGGTTTTGGAACCGGACGACGACGTCGCGCAAGGCGGCGGAATAGCCGGCGGCGGGGCCGGCGTACGCGAGGTCGTTGATGCCCAGCATGACGACGGCCACGTCGGGGGCGAAGTCGATGGCTTCGCGGCACGCGCGGGAATCGCTCCAGGACCGGAACGGGATCCGCAGCGCGGTCGCGCCGTTGACGCCGAAATTGCCGACCTCGAAGCGGCCCTGGGAGAGGCGCTGGAGAACGGCGGGATACGACCGCGCGTCGCGGTCGGGGATTTTGTCGCCGTAGGTGATGCTGTCGCCGATGCAGGCGACGCGGCGGGGCGTTTGGGCCGGGGCGGAAGTAGCCATCAGGATCAATCCGGTTATGAAAACATACAGGCGCATGGATCCGCCGCCATTACTCCCACGTGCGGGAAGGGCGGTCAAGCCCGTCCGGGGCATGCGGCGTCGCCGTCGGCGTCGGGCGTTCGACGAAGTGGACGTCCAGGACGAGCAGTTTGTCCGCGGCGGGGTCGGCCACGGCCAGGGCGAGGCGGTTCGAGCCTTCCGGCAGGCGGAAAGCGGCCGTTTCCCAGGTCCAGATTTTCCCGCAGGGCAGGGTCGTTTCCTCGGTCTCGCCCGACGGCAGCGCGAGGCGCGCCGCCGATTGCGCGTTCGTCGAGGAGATGGCGCCCGCGATCCGGAGGGCGCCGTGGAGGGGCGTCTCGCGCAGATTGAGGACGACCAACTCCGCCTCGCGGCCGTCGACGACGCGGCCATAGACGTTGGGCACGACGGGCGCGCAGCGGAAGCCGGGGTAGTCGACGAAGACGGGGCTTCCGGCTTCCCGGGCCATGGCGATCGCGTCGTCGCGCGTGTTGTAGAGGATTTCGCGGACGTCGGCGTTGGCGTTGCGGGTGTCGGCGACGGGGGCGATGCCGTAGCGGCGGAGTTTTTCCAGCGAGGGGTTGCGGGATTCGACGGCGTTGCGGTAGAAGCGGTCGGCTTCGTCCCAGGGGGCGGCGGGATCCCGGACGTAATAGGAAACGGGAAACCGCCGCATGAGCCGGCGCTGGATATCGCGGACGTCGTCCAGGAAGCCGGGGCCGTTGCCGGCGATGTCGACGGTCGGGATCCGGCCGGGGGTGGCGTAGTAGCCGGGGACGTAGCGCTGGTCGAATCCCCCGCAATCGAAGAAGTAGGGCGAACCGGGAATGGCGTTGTCGTTGAGCCAGCGGGCGGTGGTGGCGTAGGGAATGCCCTTTTCCTCCAGGCGGTACGTTGCCGGCAGGAAGAGGCCGAGGTGGACCGCGGCGGCGGCGGCGGCGAGGACGTAAAACAGCGTGCGTGCGGCATTTTCGCGGCGGAATAGCCGGGCGAGGGCGCGGGAGGCCGTCCACAGGCCCTGCGCGAAAACCAGATAGACGAGCGGCGCCAGCATCGCGAAGTAGCGGACCGAGTTGTACTGGGATTTGCGGGCGAGGATCGCCAGCCCCAGCGCGGTCGCCACGACCAGGCCGACCACGACGCGGGCGGGAACGGGCTCGTCCCGGCGGCGCGCCAGCGCGGCCAGGCCGGCCGCGAACAGCCCCCACGCCAGCGCGGCGGGAAGCAGGCGGTCGCCGAGGAAAAACTTGGCGACTCCGTCGTTCAAAATGCGGAACAGGGAATAGGGCGATTCCATGGCGACGTGCGGGCTGTCGCCGAGCAGGATGCGCGCCCAATACGGCGCCGCCGCCAAGCCCGCCAGGACGCACGCGGCCGTCGCGGCCGCGGCGCGGCGGGCGGGGAGCGGACGGCCGTTCCGCGCGTTCCAAAGCCACAGGATTCCGGCGGCGGCGCCCATGGCGGCCAGCAGCACGCTGCAGCCGAAGTGGGTCCATCCCAGCGCGGCCGACCCCAGGAGCAGCGCCGCGGCGGATGCGCGGGTGCGGTTTTCGCCGAAAAGGGTTTTGTGGAAAAACAGGAGGGCGAAGGCGGCGCAGAGCAGGACGTAGGGATAGCAGTAGGCTTCGCGCGAATAGTACGTCGGAAAGAAAAAGAACGCGGCCATGGCTGTCGCCACGCAGTTGATTTCGGGCCGCACCAGGCGCCGTCCGAGGAGGAATCCGCCGACGACGGCCAGCGCGCCCGCCAGCGCGCCCGGGAGCCGCAGCGCGAACGCGTGGTGCGCCACGTCGGGCACGAACCGGCCGACGGCGCGCATCCAGGCGTTCAAAACCACTCCGCCCAGCGGCAGTTGGCCGAAATCGATGCAGTGCTGCCAGTAGCCGAGGAACGTCTGCCACGGGGACTGCGCCACGTCGGCCATGTAGCGGACGAAGAGGATTTCGTCGCCCCACAGCGCCGCGCGGCCCAGGTACGGCAGGCGGACGAGAAGGGCGGCGGCGAAGACCAGCAGCGCGAAGCCGAGGGGATTCCATTTCGCGCGCGGTTGAGCCATGGCGAAACGATAGAGCGCAAATCGCGGCGCTGTCAATCGCGCTGCGCGCGCGCGAAAGGGGCCGGCAGGGGCGAGGCTACACGCCGGGAGGAAGCTTGGAGGCCATGGCCTTCCGGCGGTCCAGCCGCCGGCCATCCGCGACGAACGTGCCGTCGCCGACCGCGTGGAGGATGCGGGTTTCCTTCCGGCCGGTGGAAACGTGCGCGGCCACCGCCTCCAGCACGACGATGTCGTGCCGCCGCACGATCTCGACGACCTTGCACTCGACGTTCGCCAGGCATTCCTGGATCAGGGGCGCCCGGACGATTTTGGCCGGGACGGGGGTGAGATGGAACCGCGCGAATTTATCGACGTCCGCGCCCGAGCAAGTGCCGATGCCCACCGCAGTATCCAGCAGGTCCGCGCCGGGGATGGCGAGGACGCACTCGCGGGTTTTGTCGAGGGCCCGGAACGAGTAGTTCCACGCGCCGGTGGCCAGGGCGAACCGCGGGGTGAAATCCAGCACCATCGTCCAGGTGATGGTCATGACGTTGTTTTTTCGGCCGTCGCAGGTGGTCACCAGGACGACCGGTCCCGGCTCGATCAGGGTGAAGGCCTTGCTCAACTTCAGCGTTCGCATGGTGGCTCCATTTTCGGATTCGTTTCGTCGGCGCAACGGAAGAATGGGCTTATGGGGCGGGAGGATCAATCCGGAATTGGCCGGTTTATAAAGAGGATTGACGATTAGCCGACCGGGACGGGGTCCCGCCGCCGCCGAGGCTTTGGCGGACAAGCGTCCCGGCTCCAAACAGCCGCAGAATCCGTGATTTTGGAGCCCCCGACGACCTCGTCGGGGGGGGGGCCGAAAGCCTACTTTTTGGGCAAGCCTTCGGGAAATTGCGCCGCGGAATCGCAAATCTCGTGCCAGGGGGCTTTCATGCTCACCCAGATGTGGCACTGGGGCTGCATCCGGGGATCGACGTCCAGCGAGCCCGCCCGGATCAGCACCATGCCCGGCCGCTGCTCGGCGCGCGCGAACAGATGGCAGCCGCAGGTCTTGCAGAACGAACGGAATTTGCCGGGCGAGGAGTTGTAGGCCACCAGATGGTCCGCGCCGGCCACGACCTTGAAGCCGCTTTCCTCCACGGCCAGGACCGACGAAAACGCGGAGCCGGAAAATTTCCGGCAGTCCGGACAATGGCAGTTCGCAAAGATCAGGATCTTCCCCGCGCTCTCGTAGCGCACTTTTCCGCAATAGCAACTGCCCGTCAGCATGGAAGCCTCCTTGGTTTCGAGGAAAGCGTACCGCAAACCGGCCGAAACGCCAAGGAGGAGAAGGTCAACCACGGATGGACACGAATGGGGGGCGGGGACAGCCGGTTCTCACGGAGACACGGAGGCACGGAGGAAAAACGGGGGAGGGAAAAATCCAGGGAATCCGCTTCCAATGCGGGGAGGTGAGGCCAAAGATCATATTATGAAATCGAAACCTGGAACTATTTCGTATTCCACGCGTTGGGGGCCGTGCCGTGCTCGACAACCGCGTTCGTGGGGATGTTGTTTGTTCCCTTGATTCGAAGGAATCCCGCAGCGGCGTCGGCCGGAACGTAAGTCGTATTGGTATACAGTCCCTCGCCATACGTGATGGCCAGCACGTGGCCGGCATTGGTTGGCACGGACGCGATCGCGGAAATGTCGGGCGATGTGAAAAAGGGGTAGGGCGCATACACTTCGTTTGGACCGAGGATATATTCTCCCCCGATTTCCGGAGTAATGGCTGCGTTATATGTGCGCCCAGATTTAGACAAGGGCGCAGACGTGTCATGTAAGATCAAGTATGAGCCGGTCCCTTCCAACCAATCGGATACGATGACACGCGCAAACCCGCCAGTGGGACCAACGGGCTCTCCTTCGTATGCCTCCAAAGCATAATAAAAATTTGACCAAGTATTAGTGACGTTGATGGAAACATAAAAGCTGGTTGGATTCAGACTGACGTCTTCAAGCGTAATCCAAGGGATGTCGAAGGATAAAACGGGCGAGGCGGAAAATGCGATGCAAACACCAGCGATTATGGCCGTGTATCGGAAATGTGCCAATGCGTGCATAATCATTTCTTCCGTCGAACGTCACGGGTCAGGGGACCCGACACTTTGTGGCGGGTACCCTGGACCCGATTGTTCGCTCATTTTTTTAATCTCATTTTTCCACTTCAGGTGAATAGGCTCGATGGCCCTGGAGTATTGAGTCC
>JBFXHR010000029.1:0-31981 GCA_050176815.1 Kiritimatiellia bacterium | reverse complement strand
GGGCACAGGCCCGCGTGGCGAGCGAGCGCACCGCGAGCGAGTTCCACCCGCAGCCCGCCAAGCACGCCGCAGGCGTGCTGGCGAGGCGAGGACAGCCGCCCCCTGCGCAGGCCGCGCCCAGCCGCGTCAGCGGCGGGGCCGTGGCCGAAGCGGGGGCGGCTATCCCCGAGCGACGCGAAGCGGAGCGAGGGTCAGCTTAGCGGCGCGGCAGGCGCGTACGGGGGGAAGCCGCGCAAAGGGGGGGAAGCGGAGCGGCCTAAGGGGGGCTTGAGGAGGTCGCGGCAGAGGGGGGAAAGGAAGGTCGGGCGCAAGGGGGGAAGCGGCGCAGGGGGGAAGGCAAGGCCGCGCAAAGGGGGAAAGATTATGGGCTTTTACTTCTGCGCGCGCTTGGCATACTCGGGGTCAAAGTGAGTTCGGACAGCTTCCGCTACCCGGCTCCATTCTTTCCTTTGGGCATTTTCGGCGACGGATCGCCACGGTTCGGCGAATTCCACCACGACGCGCGGCACGGCTTTTCCAAGAAACCTCAACGGGGGCACACCCGCACGGACAGACGGGGCTTGCGAGGCGGGCGGCGGTGCGGAACGGGCAAGGCCACAGGCGGGCGGCGCGAAACGGGCGGAATTCGATTCGCCGTTGATGGGCACGGGCTTGGAGGTACGGCAGGGAACGGCGGCGGCGGTCGGATCGGTCCCGTCGGCGCGTGGGGCGAAGCCGCCGCGCCGAGCACTCTCCCGCCCCTCGGGCGGCTCTGCTTCCGAGCCGTTCGGACACGCGCGAACAGCCGAAATCCCCGGCGGCGGAAGCGGTCCACAACCCGCGCTTGGCGTTCGTTCCTCACACGGCGCGCGGGGCGGCCCGCTTTCCGCCGCTCCGCCCCCCGATCCCCG
This sequence comes from Kiritimatiellia bacterium, assembly GCA_050176815.1. Lineage (GTDB taxonomy): Bacteria > Verrucomicrobiota > Kiritimatiellia > CAIQIC01 > Lenti-01 > Lenti-01. The sequence continues at coordinate 31,091 of JBFXHR010000029.1, read as the reverse complement.
CACAAAATTCCCCGAACAAATATTTGACCACCCCTCCCCCCAGGTGTAATTTCATCTTGCAAGCATTCCTTGCAAGATGGAGGTGCGCCATGATGATCGACATTGCCAGCATTACTTCGCGGGGGCAGTTCACGATTCCCAGCCGGTTGTGCAAATTCCTGAATCTCAAGGCAGGCTCTAAAATGTTCATCGTCACGGATGGCGAGCATTTGCTGTTGAAGAAGCTGGCCCCGCCCGATGTCGCGACCTTTGGCAAGATCGTGCGCGCATCCAAGACGATGGCCAAGAAAGCCAAGAAAGGGGGCCGGCCATGAACTTTTTCCTCTATGCCCGCAAGTCCACCGACGAGGACGACCGCCAGATGCTTTCGATTGAAAGCCAACTGGACGAACTGCGCGAATTGGCAAAGAAAGACGGCATCCAGATCATCCGCGAATTCGTCGAGTCGATGTCCGCGAAGGCCCCGGGGCGGCCCGTCTTCGATAAAATGGTCAAGGAGATCGAGCGCGGCCATGCGGAGGGCGTCATTTCGTGGCATCCCGACCGCTTGGCGCGTAATGCGGTGGACGGCGGGCGGATCGTGCATCTGCTTTCCACGGGCCACCTGAAAGCGCTGAAATTCCCGACTTTCTGGTTTGAGAACACGCCGCAGGGCAAGTTCATGCTCAATATCGCGTTCGGCCAGTCGCAATATTATGTGGAAAACCTCACGGAAAATGTGTGGCGCGGCATCCGCCAGAAGTTGCGTCGGGGCGAGTATCCGAGCCGCGCCCCCGTCGGCTATTTGAACGACACCAAGGCGCATACCGTGATCGTGGACGAGTCGAAAGCGCCGCTGGTGCGCCGTCTGTTCGAGTCCTACGCGTCCGACCGCTACAGCGCGAGCGACCTTTGCGGGCTGGCGCAGGAATGGGGGTTGACCAGCCTGAACGGCAAGGACATCCGCCCCAATCGCATGTCCACGCTGCTGACCGATCCGTTTTATGTGGGGATGTTCAAATATCAGGGGGAAATCTACGATGGCGCGCACCCGCCCATCGTGCCCAACAGTCTTTTCGAGCAGGTGCAGCGCATCCACAAGCGGCGCAGCGGACCTGAGCGCGAGAAGCGGAGCGATGGCTTCCCCCTTCTCGGGCTTTTTGCCTGCGGGGTGTGCGGCGGCGCGATCACGGCGGAGCGCCAGAAGGGCCACGCCTATTATCGCTGCACGAAAAAGATGGGCCGTCCCTGCGATTTGAAGTTCATCCGCGAGGAGGTTTTCGCGGATGAACTTCGGGCAATCACCCGCTCCGTGTCGCTCTCAGACGAGGGCGCGGCGGTGGTCAACAGCATCATCGACGCATGGGAGAAGGACGAGCGCACCGCATCGGCGGAGGGGTTGGCCCGCGAGCAAGCGCGGCTGGCCGACACCGAAGCGCGGTTGAATCGGCTGCTGGACATCTATCTGGAAGGCTCCTTGGCGCGGGAGGAATACGCCGCGCGCAAGGAGGGCTTATTGCGCGACAAGGCCGACGCCAAGGAGAAAATCGCCCACATCCAGGCGAAGGGTGCTGTTTGGCTCGAACCTGCCCGCGCCTTCGTAAACCGCGCAAATATGGCCGAAAAACTGAGTTTTTCGGACGACCTCGCCGGAATCCGCGATTTTCTCAAAATCGCTGGCTCGAACCTGCGATTGGAACCCCCGAGCGAGGACGAAAAGCGAACAGCCCGCGCGTGTCCGAACGGCTCGGAAGCAGAGCCGCCCGAGGGGCGGGAGAGTGCTCGGCGCGGCGGCTTCGCCCCACGCGCCGACGGGACCGATCCGACCGCCGCCGCCGTTCCCTGCCGTACCTCCAAGCCCGTGCCCATCAACGGCGAATCGAATTCCGCCCGTTTCGCGCCGCCCGCCTGTGGCCTTGCCCGTTCCGCCCCGCCGCCCGCCTCGCAAGCCCCGTCTGTCCGTGCGGGAGTGCCCCCGTTGAGGTTTCTTGGAAAAGCCGTGCCGCGCGTCGTGGTGGAATTCGCCGAACCGTGGCGATCCGTCGCCGAAAATGCCCAAAGGAAAGAATGGAGCGGGTGATGGGAATCGAACCCACGTGGCCAGCTTGGAAGGCTGGAGCTCTACCATTGAGCTACACCCGCCTATGAAATATTTCGTGCGGCATTGTGCGAAAGGACGTGAAGCGGGTCAAGCCCCGCCTTTGCCTGGCAATTCCGCCTGGCAATTCCGCGCTTTTGCGAATGGACGGGTTCATCTAGGATGCGGGCCGACATGCCGATCCTGCTGAAAAACCTAACGGCCGGGGACTTGCATGCGGCGCTGGCGCCGCTGGGCGTCTCGTTGCGGCTGGCGCGGCGCCTGCAGGCGGCGGCGGTGCGGCGCGATGAAATTCCCAAACGACTTCCGGAGGTATCGGCGGCGTTGTTGGATCGAATTCGCCGGGAGGTCTGGTTGCCCCGCCTGGTCCTTGTGGACAAGAGGATTTCCGCGCGGGACGGTTTTGCAAAATACCTGTTCCGGGGAGAAGGTCCGGAGCCGTTCGAGGCGGTTCGGATCCCGCTGTTGCATCGGGCGGGAAACGAAAAATACGTCGTGTGCGTCAGCTCGCAAGTGGGTTGCGCGATGGGTTGCGCGTTTTGCGCGACGGGGCGGATGGGGTTCGTCCGGAATTTGTCGGCCTGGGAAATGGTGGACCAGGTCGTGCGCATCCAGGCGGATTCGGAGCATCCGGTGCGCGGGGCGGTGTTCATGGGGATGGGCGAACCGATGCTGAACTACGAGGCGGTGGTGCGCGCGGCCAAAATCCTTTCCGAGCCTTGCGGAATGGCGGTTTCGGCCAAGGCCATCAGCCTCTCGACGGCCGGAGTGGCGCCGGGCATCCGGCGATTCACGGCGGATCGGCTGCCGTTCCGGCTCATCGTCTCGCTGACGAGCGCGGATCCGGTCCGGAGACGGGAACTGATGCCGTTGGAAGGAACGCATCCGCTGCCGGAATTGATGGAGGCGATCCGCGAATACCATGCGGCATCCGGGCGGCGCGCGACGCTGGCGTGGACGATGATTTCAGGGGTCAACGTGCGCGAGGAAGATGCGATCCAACTGGCGGAAGTAACGCGGGGGGTGCCGATTACGCTGGATCTGATCGACGTAAACGATGCCACGGGGCGGTTCCAGCCGCCTTCGGCCGATGAGTTGAATGCGTTCCGCGATGCGCTGCGGAAGCATCTGAAAATGCCTGTGGCGCGACGATACAGTGGGGGGCAGGATATCCATGCCGCGTGCGGCATGCTGGCGGGGGCGCCGGGCTATGCCGCGCCCGGCGAAACGCCCAAGGCGGACTGAAGGGAGAGGAACATTTCGTGGGCATCCGCGGCGGCGGCCAGACGGGCTCGGTTTTCGGGTTTGGCCATGGCGCGGGCGATCTGGGCGAGGATCTGGACATGGACGTCTTCGGCGCCGGCGGCGCTGACGAGGAAAAAGACGTGGTGGACGGGTTCGGCGTCGGGGGCGTCCCAATCGAGGCCCTCCGCGGAATGGGCATAGGCCAAGACGGGGTCGCGGAGCGCGGCGAGGCGGACGTGGGGGATGGCGACGCCGCCGCCGATGCCGGTGCCGAATTCCCGTTCGCGGTCCAGGACGGCGCGGGCGATGGGTTCCTCCGCCGGGGTGTCGGAACGCTGGGCGACCTTGGCGGATAGCCGCCGGAGCACGTCGGTGCGCGTGGCCGCGGCGGGCAGAGCGGCCAGGATGGCGCTTTCGTCGAGGAACTGCAAGGGCGAGACCGCGCGGCGGCGAGCGAGGGAACGGGTCATCCAGGGGCCCATGACGACGGAGGAGAAGACGGCGCTGAAGACGATGGCCACGAACACCGGCGGCGTAACCAGTCCGGCCTCGAGGGCGAGGAGGGCGACGACGATTTCCATCATGCCGCCGGGGGTGTGGGCGATGGAAATGAGGTCGCGGTTCACGCGCGGCACGCGGGCAATCGTCACGCCGAACCACGCGCCGAGGTAGCGGCCGGCGATGCCCACCGCGGAGATCAGGACGACCAAGCCGAGATGGAAGTTCGCGGCGAAATCGATTTTGAGGCCGATGTTGGCGAAGAACAGGGGGACGAAAAGAGCGTAGACCATCTGGTTGATGACGCGGCGGGTGTCCTCGGAAAGACTCTTGGCTTCGCCGGCGACGACGCCGGCCAGGAAAAAGCCGAACAAGGCGTGGACCCCCAGTTTCTGGGTGATGCCTCCGAAAAGCAGGCCCAGCAGGACGGTGACGGTCAGCGAACTGGCGGGTTCGGGAAATTGCCGCGCCTTGAGGGCGTCGAAGATGCGGGCGGAGAACGGGCGGCCCAGGGTGAGGGCGAGGACGGAGAAGCCGATGGTGCCGGCGAAGACGAGGAGGATCGGGGCGAGGGCGATGGACGTCTGGAGGAAGAGGCCGAGGATGATGGCGAAAAGCACCCACCCGATGATGTCGTTGACGGCGAGGGCCGACATGGTGAGGAAGCCGAGATCGGTCTTGAGGAGGTTCAGGTCGTGGAGACCGCGGGCGGCGACGGGCATGGCGCTGATGGTCATGACGGTGGCCATGAACAAGCCGAAGAGGATGCGCTGCTCCGGATGGGCCAGGAAGCGGTCGGGCAGGAACATCACGGGGACGAAGGCGACGACCATGGGGATGGCGATGTCGGACAGCGCGATGGCCAACGCGCTGCCGCGCTGGCGCCAGGCGATGGAGAAATCGATTTCCAGCCCGGTATCGAGCAGGAGGAAGAGGACCCCGAGCCACGCGACGGTTTCCAGCATGCCCTGCTGGATGGCGTCGGCCGGGAAGAGACTGCCGTGGAACGCCGGGAAGAAGCGCCCCAAGACCGTTGGGCCGAGCGCTATGCCCACGAGAAGCTCGGCCGTCAGCGCAGGCTGTTTCCAGCGGCGGAAGAGTTCGCCGAGACCGCGCGCGCACAGCAGGATCACGAACAGCTGCGCCAGAAAAAGGAAAATATGGCTTTCGTCCAGATAATGCATGGTTGGCGCGAAGGTCCTTTTCTGCTTCCAGCATAATGTCGCCAAACCGGGCCCGCAAGCGGGAAGACGAAAAAGAGGCGGCGCGAAACCGCGCCGCCTCGGGAAGCATTTCCTGGCTTTACTGCAGGACCGCGCCGATGTCGGCGGGGCCGACGAGGCGCTGGTAGCGGGAAAGCCAGCCGGTCTTGACGCGGGGCTTGAAGGGCTTGAGCCTCGCGGCGCGGGCTTTCAGCTCTTGGGCGGAAACCAGCAAGTTGATCTTGCCGGCGGGGATGTCGATGGCGATCTTGTCGCCGTTCTTCACGAGGGCGATGGGGCCGCCGTCGGCGGCTTCGGGCGCGACGTGGCCGATGGCCGAGCCGCGCGTGGCGCCGCTGAACCGTCCGTCCGTGATGAGCGCGACGTCCTTGTCCAAGCCCATGCCCGCGAGCGCGGAGGTGGGCGAGAGCATCTCCCGCATGCCGGGGCCGCCCTTGGGCCCTTCGTAACGGATGACGACGACGTCGCCCCGCTTGATCTTTCCGGCGTAGATGGCCGCGATAGACTGTTCTTCGCTGTCGAACACGCGGGCGGTGCAGGTTTTGACGAGCATTTCGGGGGCGACGGCGGAGCGTTTGACGACGCATCCGCGCGGGGCGACGTTGCCTTTGAGGACCGCGATGCCGCCGGTGGGGCTGTAGGCGTCTTTGACGGGACGCAGGACCTTGGGATTGCGGTTGGACGCGCCGGCGATGTTCTGGGCGACCGTCTTGCACGTCACCGTGATCAGTTTGACGTTCAGCAGCTTGGCCTTGGCCAGTTCCTTCATGACGGCGGGGATGCCGCCGGCGAGGTGCAGGTCCTGGATGTGGTCCGGGCCGGCGGGATTCAGGCGGCAAAGGTTCGGCGTGCAGGCGCTGATGGCGTTGATGCGGTCCAGGGACATGGGCACGCCCGCCTCGTGGGCGATGGCGGTCAGGTGCAGGACGCTGTTGGTGGAGCAGCCGAGCGCCATGTCGACGCGCAGGGCGTTGGTGAACGCCTCGGAAGTCATGACGTCGCGCGGGCGCAGGTTCTTTTCAAGGACCTGCATGATCTGCATGCCGGCCGTTTTGGCCAGGCGCATGCGGGCGCCGGCCACGGCCGGGATGGTGCCGTTGCCCGGCAGTCCCATACCGATGGCTTCGGTGAGGCAATTCATGGAATTCGCCGTGAACATGCCGGAACACGAGCCGCAGCCCGGACAGGCGGTTTCCTCGTAATCGGCCAATTCCTTCAGGCCCATTTTGCCGGCCTTGCAGGCGCCGACCGCTTCGAACATGTTCGACAGGCTTAGATGCCTCCCGTCCAGATCGCCGGCGAGCATGGGGCCGCCGCTGACGACGATGGACGGGATGTTGGTGCGCGCGGCGGCCATGAGCATGCCGGGGATGATCTTGTCGCAGTTGGGGATGAGCACCAGCGCGTCGAAACAATGCGCGAGCGCCATGGTTTCGACGGAATCGGCGATCAATTCGCGGGAGGGCAGGGAATAGCACATGCCGGGGTGGCCCATGGCGATGCCGTCGCAGACGCCGATGGCGGGCACGAGGATGGGCGTGCCGCCGGCCATGCGGACGCCGGCCTTGACGGCTTCGGCGATTTTGTCGAGATGGACGTGGCCGGGAATGATCTCGTTGAAGGCGGAAACGACGCCGATGAGGGGGCGTTTCATTTCTTCGGCGGTGAGGCCGAGCGCGTAGAAAAGGGAGCGGTGCGGGGCGCGTTCGGGGCCTTTGAACACCATGTCGCTGGTACGTTTATGGGTTGCCATGGTTGGATTCCTTCGTTTTGCAGGTTCAACGTCCAAGAATGTCGGGCAAAAGGGGCGAGCTTTCAAGCGCAATCCTCGTCCGCCGGCGCCGGAAGAGGGGTTGATTCCGGCGGGGAGATGGGGCAAAGTAAATGCAGAAAGAGGAGAGATGCCATGAAGCGATCGAATCGGGCCGGGTTTACGTTGGTGGAAGTCTTGACGGTGATCGCGATCATCGCGCTGCTGGCCTCGTTGATTCTCGGATTGGCGGGCAACGCGCAAAAGACGGCGGCGCGGAAAAAGGCGGAGGCGGAAATCAACCAGATCCAGGGGTTCATCACCGACTATCAGATGCAGTACGGCCGCGTGCCGTCCGAGAAAGCGGATTTGGCGGTGGCCTTGACGGACGCCAAGCATTCGCTGTCGAACATGGTGGATCCCTGGGGCATGGACTACAATTATCGGACCAGCTCGTTTGTGACCTATTATCTTTGGTCGCAGGGCGGGGATCTGGGGGGAGCCAACCGCGACATGTGGATCGGAAATCCGATGCCGTAGAATGGGCAGGAGGGGGAACGGGGTTGGGAAGCCCAATCCCGACAACCCATTTCCAATGGGGGTTAAGGCCCCGGCTTCGGCCCGGGGAAGACGGGGTCGAGATTCTGCAGGAACTGCTTGAATTCGGGGGTGGCGCGGATGGGGGCCAGGTCGGGGTCGTTGAGGTAGGTCTGGAATTGGGCGGGATTCATGCGTTCCATGGCGCGTTGCAGCCAGGGGATGGCGGCGGGGGCGTTGGTTTCCTGCGCGTAGAGGGCGCCCATGTTGAAGAGGGCGGAAAAGTTATCGGGCGCGATGTCCAGAAGGCTGGCGAGCTGTTCGCGGGCGCCGGCGCGGTCGCCGGAGCGGGCCAGGGCCACGGCGAGGTTGTTGCGCGGCCCGGGCAGTCGGGGAAACGCCTCGATGGCTTCGCGGAGGACTTCGATGGCCCGTTCGAAGTCGGGTTGGCTCAGCAGAATGAGCCCGTGTTGCAGGACGGCGGGCTTGTAGTCGGGATGGAGGCGGCGGCACGTCTCGATGAGTTCGAGGGCGACGCCGGGATTTCGGTTCTGCAAATAGGCGACGGAGAGGTCGGTGAGGGCCTGCGGATGGAAGGGTTCGTTGCGCAAGGAGGCCTCGAGTTGGTTGATGGCCAGATCGATGCGGCCTTGCTGAAGATAGACGAGGCCGAGAAGTCGCTGGGCGGAAGCCATTTTGGGAAAGGCGCGCAAGGCGGCCAGGGCCCGTTCTTCGGCTTGGTCGAAACGCTGGGCGAGGAGCATTTCCTCGGCCGACCGATAGGCGGCGAGGGCTTCTTCCATTTGCTCGGATTCCCGAAGGGCGCCGGAAGACGGGGGGGGCGGCGCCGGCGCGGTGGAAGGGGCGGGCACCGGCGGAGCGGGAACCGCTTCGGGCGCGGGCAGAGGCAGGGTGGGCGTTGGCCGAATCAACAGGCTGCGGCGTTTTTCCTCGCGCATGACCAGCGCAATGGCGCCGACGAGCAGAAGAGTGAATACGGCCACGAACACAAAGATGCGCCGGTTGGCGGCGGTGCGCAGCGGATCGTCCGGTTGGGGCGCTTTGTCGGAGTGCGTCGTCATGGGTCAAGGATCCAGATGGACGAGACGCCCGGTTTCGAAGTCGAGACGCCGATAATAGCAGTTGCGGGGTTGGCCTTGTTGGTTTTTCGTGTGGCAGATGCCGCCGCGGCGGGGGCGCACGACGTAGACGAGCGAGTTTTGCTCGCAGTTGACCCGGACTTCGAGGAGATCGAAGGTTTCGCCGGAGGTTTTGCCTTTCTCCCACAGCTCGTTGCGGGACGTGCTCCAGAAAATGGCCGTGCGTTCGGCGATGGCCTTTTTCATGGCAAGTTCGTTGGTATAGGCGATCAGGATGATCTCGCGGGTGTCGGCGTGCTGGACCGCGACGGGAATGATGCCGGGACAGGCGGCGGCCGCCTTGGCCAATTTGCCGAAATCCAGGGCGAGGGCGGTGCCTTCTTCGAGTTCTTTCATGCGGGGATTCCTTTCGGGGAGAGGGAGGGAGGCGCGCCAAAGGGCGTGCGAACCTCGATGCCGCGTTGCGCGAGATAGGCCTTGGCCTGGGAAACGGTAAACTCGCCGAAATGGAAGATCGAGGCGGCGAGCACGGCGTCGGCGTGGCCTTCGAGGATGCCGGCGCAAAGGTGTTCGAGCGTGCCGACGCCGCCGGACGCGATGACGGGGACGGGAACGGCATCGGCGACGGCGCGGGTCAGCGCGAGGTCGTAGCCGTCCTTGGTGCCGTCGCGGTCCATGCTGGTGAGGAGGATTTCCCCGGCGCCGCGGCGCACGCCCTCGCGGGCCCATTGGACGGCGTCGAGCGAGGTGGGATGGCGGCCGCCGTGGGTATAGACGGTCCAGCCGGGGCGGCCGTCGGCGTTGCGGCGGGCGTCGATGGCCAGCACGATGCATTGGGAACCGAATTGCCGGGAGGCGTCGTCGACGAGACTCGGATTGAGGATGGCGGCCGTGTTGAGGGAGATCTTGTCGGCGCCGGCCTGCAGCATGCGGCGGACGTCGGCGGGCGTGCGGATGCCGCCGCCGACGGTCAGCGGCATGAAGACCTGGCGCGCGACGGCGCGGACGACCTCGACCAGAGTGTCGCGTTCGTCGCTGGATGCCGTGATGTCGAGAAACGCCAGTTCGTCGGCGCCTTGGGATTCATAGGCTTGGGCGACGGCGACCGGATCGCCGGCGTCGCGCAGATCGACGAACCGGACGCCTTTGACGACGCGCCCGCCGGCGATGTCGAGGCAGGGGATGATGCGCGGGGCGGGCACGGAGGGATCCCTACGGCCAATATTGGACGATGGAGTCGACGATGCGGCGGCCGAGATCCTTGGCGGCGGGGCGCAGGGCCGTGGCCTTGGAGGAGGTCATGTCGCCGGTGAAATCGAAATCGTACCAGCCGACGAGGTTGGGGGATTCGACGACAACCGAATTGTCCGCGCGCCGGCGCAGAACGAAGGAAGCGCGGATGTTCATGCGGTACTGGTTGGCGGTGGAGCTCTGGCCCGAGACGTAGGCGACCGGATCGAGCCAGAACCGGTCGAGGGTGACGTCGAGGATGGCATCGGCGACGTCGGCGCCGGCGACGCGCATGGATCCATCCATCTGGATTTCGGAGAGGATTTCCCGGGTCACGTCTTGCTCGATGAGGGGTTCGGACGTTTGGTTGACGCACGTCGGCATGTAGACGGTGGCGATATCGGGGGGGAGCATGGAACCGAGGCGGTAGTTGACGCATCCGGCGGACGGCAGCAGAACGAGGGCGGCGGCAAACAGGGCGAACAGTCGATTCATGCTATTTCTCCGTGGAAGGCGAGAGTTCTTCGATGCGGCGGCGGACGTCGGGGGTTTGGGCGGCATGGGGAAACAGCGCGGCGAACGCCCGATACTCGATGAGGGCCGATTCCGGCTTGCGCAGGATGCGGTCGTAGTAGCGGGCGCGGGCATAGGCGTTGTCGGCCTGCCGCGCGCGCAGCCGGGCCAGGTCGGACTCGATGGCGGCGCGGTGTTCGGAATCGGGATAGCGCTGGAGGAAAAGCGCGCAGGCGGCCCAGGCGGTTTCGAGGGCGCGGCCGTCGTTGGGAGCATCCTCGGACATCCGGAGGTGGCATTGGGCCTGGGCATAGGCCGCACGGACGGCGAATTCGCTGTCGGGAAATCGATTCAGGGCGGTGAAGAAAGCATCGATGGCCAGATCGTATTCGTATATTTTCTGGTGGGCGACCCCGATCAGGTAATAGGCCTCGGCCGACCCGGTCCATTCCGGCGCGCTGGCGACGATTTTCTCGAACAGCGGAATGGCGCGTTCGGGCGCCGCGAATCCAGGCAAGAAGAGGAATTTTCCTTTCCGGGTCGCCATGATCGTCTTGGCGATCTGCATTTGCCGTTCAATGGTCTCGTTGAATTCGAACCGCCCCGCGTAGTGGTCCACCAAATGCTGGTAGGCATCGAACGCGGCCTGGAGGCGTTTCCGGCGCTCGAGCAGGCGGGCATGGAACCATTGGGCTCCGGGGGCTTCCGGGGCGTTCGGCCAGAAGATCCGAAGCGCGAGGGCCTGCCGGGACGCCGCGCGATCCTTGCCGAGCCGGTCGAGCTTCTGCACGTATTCCCATTGGGCGGCCGGCGTTTGTTCCTTGGGCCGGACAATCAGGTGGAACCCGCGCTTGGGCATGGTTTCCACGTAGGGCTTGGCGGAGGCCTCGGCCTCCGCCGGAACGGCCATTCCGCTGCACAAGAGAAGCAACGCCAAGCCCCCGCGCCAACCGGCTTTTCGAGAGGAATTGAACATGGCGGGAACATTACGCAAGGGGCCGGAGACGGTCAAGGTTCTTAGAAGAGCTTGCGCGCGGAATTCGGGAGCGATAGACTTGCCCCTTCGATTCAGGTGGAATATGTGCGATTTACCGATATGGGCGATGGCCGCGCTGATGGGCGTGGTGGAGGGGATCACGGAATATCTTCCGGTCTCCTCCACGGGCCATCTCATCCTGGCGGAAAAGGGGCTGGGCACCTCCTTCCACGAGAGCTTCGAAGTGGTGATCCAGTCTGGCGCCATGCTGGCGGTGCTGGTGGAATACCGCCGCCGCTTTTGGCGGCTGGCGGACTTCCGGAATTCCGTAGGATTTTCGGGATTCCGCGGATGGTTCTGGCTCTTCCTGACGACGCTTCCGGCAATGGTCTTCGGCCTCCTTTTCCACGATGCGATCAAAGCGAGGCTGTTCACGCCGGGGACGATCGCAATGACCCTCGGCGCCGGCGGCGCGGCAATGATCGCGCTGGAACGCTGGCTGCCTTCGCACGACGAAGGCGGCGTGGATGCGTTGGGCTGGAAGCGCGCGCTGGGCGTCGGGCTTTTCCAGTGCATCGCCATGGTGCCGGGCACGTCGCGCTCGATGGCGACGATCCTGGGCGGGCGGCTGATGGGGCTGGGGCGGAAGACGGCGGCGGAATATTCGTTTTTCGCGGCCGTTCCGGTATTGCTGCTGGCGGGCGCGTACGACCTTTTCAAGGGATGGAGTTCCCTGCAGCGGTCGGATCTGGTGCCCTACGCCGTCGGGCTGTCCGTTTCGTTCGTCGTCGCATGGGCGTCCATCCGCTGGCTCATGCGGCTCATTTCGCACCATACCTTCGAGGGGTTTGGCTGGTATCGCATCGTCTTGAGCCTCCTGGTCTGGGCGACGCTGGCTTGAAATTCCCCGCCGCGGGAACCAATGGCGGCAACGCCTACGGGGGGGGGGATTCGCCGGAGAACAGTTCGGCGGGATTGAGGTTGACGGGGCTCCAGCGAGGATCGTCGAACGTGCCGGTCAGGCGGAATTCGAGCAGGCGGGTGACGGGCAGGGTGGCGAGCCGCACGATGGCGGCGATCGGTCCGCCGCGCAGCAATTGGACTTCGACCCGATAGTCGAGGGCGCCACCGAACGCGTAGTCGCCGGAGGCCTTGACACTGAAGACGGTCCCCTGCAGCTGGATGTCGCGGGACGTCAGCCGGCCATTCGCGATCGTGAAACGGCCCACGGCCTCGGTCTGGGCCAACATCGTGAAATCGGGAAGGATTTTCTTGAGCAGATCCGAAAGATACTGGAACAGCCGGGTTTCGAACAATTTCCCGTTGCGGACGTTCGCATATCCGCGGCCGGAGACGTTCGTGCCGGTCCCCTTTCCGACGTAGCCTCCGATGGCGGCGGCGCCGTCCAGCGTGCCGCTGAGTTTTTCCGATGGAACGCCGGTGGCGGCGAACAAGAGATTGGTCATGTCGACGTTGGTGGCGGCGAAATCCACTTCGTAGCGCCAGTTCGAATCGCCGGCGACGGGGTAGAGCGCGCCGTGGCCGGCGAACCGGCCTCCGTAGGCGGTGGCCACGGCGTTGGTGAACCGCAATCGCCGACCCAGGACGAACAGCTCGAATTCCGCGCGGTCGGCCTCCCACCGGTCGAAGCCAAAGCGATGGGCGTCGACGCGGGCATGGAGCTGGTTCAGCGAGAAATTGCAGTAGTCCAGAAGCCCGTCGACTTCCAGGCGGGTCGGGACGTTCAAATGGAAGGGCTCCATGAACTGGGCCACCGCCGGGCCGATCATCTGGGCAACGGCGCGCGGATCGAGCGTGCTTTCCACGCCTTCGAGGCGCAGCGTTTGGTTGGAAAAGGCCATGTGGACGTCGCCGCGGGCGGCGCCTTCCGGCCGGACCAGGGTGGCGCCCGCGACGTGCATGACCTCGTTGGTGATGTCGAGTCGGCCCTGCAGGGAAGACACGGCGACGCCCTGGATCGCGAGGTTCTTCGCCTGCACCGGACCGTAGCAGTAGATGGCGGGGTTCCCGGCCACGCCGCCGACCATCAGGTTCGCCGCGACGGGTTCCCGGATGCCGAACCATTCGACGACGTTGCGCATGTTCGGGGTCATGGCCGGCTTCAAGGCGTGCGGATCGAGCGTGCCCTGCACGCGCGCTTCGAAGCGGTGGCTGGCCAGATCGTAGGTCGCCGGGGCGATCTCGAGGCGGCTGGGATCGGCCTCCGCGGGAGAGGGCATTTGGAGCGTGGCCTTTTCGATGCGCACCTCGTTTTTATCGCGGGAGAATTGGGCTTCCAGGCGGTCGATGCGCACGTCGTGGACCTTGGCCTGGGCGAAAGACAGGCGCCCCGAAACGTGTTCCGCCGCTTCCGTCCATGGCGCGGGGCCCACTTGGAGTTCCAGGCGCAGCGGGAAGCGATAGTTGGTGACGACCGTGGACGCGGAGGCCTGGAGGCGGGGCGGCAAGAGATCCAGGAACGTGTCGGGCGGAAGCGTGTTGAGCAAATGGGCCTGCACCATTTGGTTGCTCAGGGCGTACCATCCGGAAAGGCCGAGCAGTCCGCGGCCCTTGTGGATTTGAAGATCCGGCAACAGGAGACGCCGGTCTTTCCAGGCGACGTCCACGAGAAACCGGTCGAACGATACGCCGCGGATTTGGCCTCCGGACGAGTTGTTCAGGCGGAAGGCCACCGAGTGGGCCTGCGGCCGATCGGGGCGGATGGAAAAAGAAAAATCCGCGGTCGGCGGTTCGTTGAAGGAAATTTGGTTGGCCTGCTCCACGATTTGCAGCGCCCAGTCGGGGGCATTCTCAATGGCCGCGATGGCGGCCGCCAAGGGGTTGCCGGCCGGCGTCCGGGCCTTGGCGGACGGATAAACCATCCCGCGGCCCCGGAAATGGATGTCGAGGAAATCGGCCGAAAATTCCCGCAGGACCACTTCGCGCCCGGTTGCGCTGAACCGCAGATGGATCCGTTCCACCGCGATCTCCCTCGACCCCTGGCGGGTGCCGAAGCGTCCCCGGCCCAGATCCGCGCGCAACGAACCGTTCACGATGGAGAGGACCGGCTCGACCTGCCGATGGCGGATCCAGGGAAGGGGATTGGCGGCCACCGCGAGTTCCTCGGCCTGCAGGAAAGGCTTCGGCGCGTCTGCCGCGATGAAAAGCCGCGGATTGCGGGCCACGAGGCCGCGGTCGATTTCCAGCGTCAGGCGCTCGATTTGCAGGAAGTAGCCCTGCCGGGCCATCCGGTCGAGAAACAGATCCGTGAAATAGGCGGGGAATCCGACCAGGTGCAGATAGGCGAAGAGAACGATCGCCAGAAACAGGAGAAGGAAGGCGAGGCGCAGAATCCAGCTGGACGAATGGCGGATGGCCAACAAAACAAACGCCGCGAACCGCCGGCCCCAAGGTCGGCATTTCGCGGGCGCGGGTTCCTGTCCAGAGCTCACAGGCGCATATCCTATGCGCTTTGCGCCGCCGGGGAAAGTCCGAAGAGGAGCGGGGCGGCGAAAACCCGGGCGATCTCCATGCGCGTGGACGGCATCCGGCGGCGGGTCAGGGCGGATCCGGGGCGTAGAACGCGTGGATTCCGCCGCCGGCGTTCCCGCGCGCCGTCCACGCTTCCACTTTTCCGGGATGGGCGAGGAAATCCTTGAACAGGGGGTGCAAATCGGCCAGCAGAACCGGATCGGTGGAATTTCCCGGCCGGCGTTGTCCGGGGTATTTGACGATCAGGGGCACGTGTTTTTCCGGAATGAGGATTCCCGTGTCGATTTCTTCAAAGGGGCGGCCGTACTCTTCCTTGAGCGCATGGTCGGAAAGAAGGACGACGAGCGATGCGTCGTACTCGCCGCGCGCTTTCAAGATGCGCGCGATATCCCCGACCAGGGCGTCGATGGCGTATACGCCTTCCCAATAGGCGTCGCGGCCAAAACAGGACTCATATGGCCGCGGCGTCCAGTCCCGGTTCACGAACGTGGGGGGATGCGGAAGGAACAAATGGAAAAAGGAAATGCTGGGGGATGGCAGCCTCGACAGGATCGACTCCAGCATCGGGCGCATGCGGCGCTGGTTTTCTTGGGCGACGGCCGTCCATCCGGAGGCGTCGAAGGGGCGGAAATGGCGCAGGGGAGGCCGGATGCCCCATTTGTTCAGGAAGGCCAATTGCGACCCCAGCAGGCCTTGCGCGATTTCGCCAGGCGAATAGCGGGCGGCGTCGTCGTAGATCGGCACGAAGCGATCGACCTTCGGGCCCAGCAGGTCGCGGTAAGGCAAATAAAAGCCCGTGACGCACTTGAAGTGGTTGCTGGAGAAATCGAAGATCGAATCCAGGTTCAGGGCGCCCAGCTGGTTGTCTTTGACCAGGTCGCGCAGGTCTGGATACGAGTAGTTTCGGATGCGTTCGTCCGGCTGGAACAGAAAACGGGGGATGGACACGGTGGTTTCGACGCCTGGACTGAACGCGTTCCGGTAAAAAGTGGAATGCGAAAGCAACTCCGCGAGGTGGGGCATCTGGGCCATGGAAAAGCGGGAATCGCCGAACGTCGCCTCGTAGTCCCATTCGTCGAAAAGGAAGATATACAGGCTGTTTCTCGCATCGCTTGGGTTCCCTTGCGGCGAGAGGGAATCGAGGCCGTCCGAGCGGACGGCCGTGTCCCACAGGAAGAGCTGCGCGAGAAAGAGGGCGAATACGATGGACAAGATCCGGAACGCGCCCAATACGGCTTTCTCAAAACGGCTTCTGCAGAACCAGAACAACGCCGCCGGGACGATGGCGTAGGCCGCGAGCTTGGCCGGTCCGGCGTCGATGGCATTCAGAATCGACGGGGGCAGTTGCTCTGACGCGCGGGCCAACGCCATCAAGGTTCGAAGCGCGATCGCCGCCATGGCCCAGATGGCGGCGTCGAATGCCAAGCGTTTGGCATCCACGCGGGTTTGGACCCGGTCCGCCCGCCCGGCGGCGAAACGCAAGCCGGCCCAAATCGCCGCATAGATGGAGCCCAGCAATCCAATCGCAAGCAAAACGCCGGTTCGGGACGGGATCGACCATCCCAAGGCCAGCCGATTGCCCCGCTCGTAGATCAGGTAGAACTGCGGCAGCAAGGCCACGTAGGCGAGGACGAGGCTCAGGCCGAAGGAGAGAATGAATTTGCCGGCGAACCTGCGCATTTGGGAAGAAACATTTTGCCAAGGAAGGCGGATTTTGCAACCCTTATCCAATGCAATGGGTTCGCATCGCTCCGGCGCCCGTCCGTTGTAAAGGGCAAGGAAATCAAACCCGCTGAAGACCACCATATGGATATTTCCGCCATTCTTTGCGCCCATAATCCGGACTTGCCGCGATTGCGGCGCGTCCTGTCTTCCTTGGATGCCCAAACGCTTTCCAAGGACCGATGGGAATTCATGGGCGTCGACAATGCCTCGATTCCGGAGCTCGCCGGCCGCGTCGAGCTGGGATGGCATCCCGGCGGCCGCGTCGTTCGCGAAGAGACCGTGGGATTGACGCATGCCCGATTGAAAGGCATTGCCGAGGCGCGCGGCGACATTCTGGTGTTTGTGGACGACGACAGCCTGTTGGATGCGGATTATTTGGCCCAAGCGCTCAAGATTTTCCGGGAACATCCGTTTTTGGGCGCCGTAGGCGGCTATGGACGGGCGGAATACGAAACGACTCCGCCGGTATGGCTGACGAAGTCCCTTCGGCAATATCATCTGGACATCCCGCCCCCTGGGTTTGGGCACAGTCTGATGTATGCGCGGGTGCAACGGCGCTGGGGGCCCTGGTTTCCGGTCGGAGCCGGAATGGCCATTCGCCGGGAAATCGCCATGCGCTATGCCGAATCCATTCGCGGCGACCCTGTCGCTCTCGGTTTCGGCCGATCGGGCAGCGTGCTGAGCGGGGGCGAGGAATTGGACATGGCCATCTGCACCATGGATCAAGGCTATGCGATCGGAAGATCGGGCGAGCTGCGTTTCACGCACGTTGTTCCGGGAGCCCGATTGGAATTGAACTACATGCTTCGCTTGCTCTACATGAGCCAGTATTCCACCGAGCGGTTGATGGTCCATCGGGGCTGGAAAACGCCGTTGCCGTTGAAAAATCCGACCGGGCGGCAACGGCTTAAAAAATGGTTCGCATCGGCCGTTCGGCATGCTCCGGAGGATCTGTGCTGGAGAGCCCTTTCCCGGGGCCGGGCCGATGGATTGTCCGGCGCGCCTCCGGACCCTTTCTATTCCCGGCGATGACGCGCGGCACGCCACTGCGGTATCTCCTTCTGGACGGAATCGCCCGCCGGTTGCCCGCGACTCCGCCGCGACCGCGCGCGGCGGCCCTTGCGGTCTATTCCCCCGGCCATCTGGGAGACCTTCTCCATGCGGTGCCGATGCTGAAGGCGCTGAGGCAAGGCCAGCCGGAGGCGAAAGTCATCTGGCTGGTCGGGCCTTGGAGCGAGTCGCTGGCGCGACGATATGCCCCATGCGTGGACGACGTCCGGACATGGGGTCCAAATCTGCCGCAATACGCGCGCGGGAAACGGGAATGGCGGCAAAGCGCCAGGCACCAGTGGCGGATGGCGATGGATTTGCGCAAGGAAGGCGTGGACGTCTTCATCGGGCCGATGGATGGGGTGGGGCGGTTCTTGGCCAATGCGATCGTCCCGCGGCTCTGGGTTGGCATCGGGGATCGCCGCCCCCCGCGCGTGCGGGAAGAAATCGAAACCATCGTCCAGCCTTATGAAAAGGATCGCTACGAAGCGGATGCGCTGTGCGGATTGCTGAAATCCTTGGGGATCGAAGCCAAGGCCGATCGCCTGGAATATGAGGTGAACCCGGAAGAGCGGAAAGCGGCGGATGGTTTTCTGCAGTCCGAGAGGGTGGACTTGACGCGTCCGCTGGCGCTGATTGCGCCGGGATCGGGCTGGACCGGAAAAAACTGGTTGCCGGAGCGCTTTGGCGAAACGGCGCAATGGCTGGCCACCGACAACGGATGCCAAGTCGCGTGGGTGGGCGGTCCGGGAGAAGAATCGCTGGTTCCGGCTTTTCGCGCAAACGATTTCAACTGGATCGGAAAGACTCCGCTTCCCTTGCTGGCGGCGGTCATGGAGCGGGCCCGTTTGTTCATCGGCAACGACGGTGGACTTTTGCATCTGGCGGCGGCGCTGAACGTGCCCACGGTTTCGGTCTGGGGCCCGACGAGCCCGGGCAAATGGGCGCCGAAAGGCGCGCTCCACCGCCACATCCGCAAAGCGGAACGCTGCGAGGGCTGCATTTACTGGGATTACCGCGAAATCTGCCGCCACGACCGCGCCTGCATGAAGGCGGTGGCAACGGCGGAAGTGCTGGCGGCCATTCGGGATGTCTGGAAGCCCCGATGATGTTGGCGGCGCGGCGGACCGCTTAAGGACTCCGCAAGGCCTCCGCCAGAACCTGGACGACGCGATCTTGATCCGCGTCGTCCATCTGCGGGAAAATGGGCAATTCCAGGCCCCATAGGCGCGCTCGCTCGCTTTCCGGCAGCCGACGGCAGCGCCGCGGCGCGCAGCCGCAGGCTTTCCGATCGGCGCCGCATTCCCACGGTTCGATTTCGTATGCGGGCTCCATGTGCGACGTGTGCACGCCGCGACGGGTCGCCACGCCTTGATCCAGCATGCGCTGCATGACCGTCAATTGATCCGCCCGCTCGGGCAACAAAACGCAATAGGACTGCCAGTTGGAACGCGCCCATTCCGGTTCGACCGGGAGCCCCAATTCGGGAATGCCGCTTAAGAGCTGGTGGTAGCGGGCGGCCAGTTTCCGGCGACGGCGGACGATCTCGGGCAGTTTTTTCATTTGCTCGCGGCCCACGGACGCCTGGATGTCGGTGAGGCGATAATTATAGCCCAGTTCGACGTATTCCTCGAACGCGACGGTTTTCGCGCCGTGCCGCGCGTCGGAAGACATGCTCATGCCGTGGCAGCGCCAACGCCGGAACTGGGCGTCGTATTCGGGGTTGTTGGTTGTGATCATTCCGCCGTCGCCGGTGGTGATGATTTTCCGCGCATGGAAGGAAAAACAGGTGACGTCTCCGTGGGCCCGGCCGATTTTTTCCCACTGGCCTTTCCAAAGGATTTCGCTGCCGATCGCCGCCGCGGCGTCTTCCACCACCTTCAGCCCGTGGCGCATAG
Source organism: Kiritimatiellia bacterium (assembly GCA_050176815.1). Taxonomy (GTDB): domain Bacteria; phylum Verrucomicrobiota; class Kiritimatiellia; order CAIQIC01; family Lenti-01; genus Lenti-01. The sequence continues at coordinate 11,777 of JBFXHR010000029.1, read as the reverse complement.
CCACGGCCAGAATCGCGGCGAGGTCGCAAGGCATGCCGATCTGGTGCACGCACAGGATCGCCTTCGTCTTGGGGGTGATCGCCGCTTCGATGAGGTGGGTATCCATGTTGTAGGTCAGGCGCTCGATATCGACGAACACCGGAATGGCGTCCATGTAGCGGATGCAATTGGCGGTGGCTAGGAACGAATGGCTGACGGTGATGACCTCGTCGCCCGCCCGGACGCCGATCGCCTTCAGCGCCAAGTGCAGGGCCGTGGTGGCGCTCGAGACCGCGCAGGCGTGGGCGGCACCGGTATAGGCCGCAAATTCGCGTTCGAAGGCGTCGGCTTCGGGGCCTTGGGAGACCCAGCCGGAGCGGATGGCCCGCACGGCGGCCTGTTCTTCTTCGGCGCCCAACCACGGTTTGGCAAACGGGATGTTCACATCGTTCCTTTCGGCATTGTCAGAACGGCCGTTCGGGACGGCCGGTTTCAAGGGGTCCGGCCCGGGTTTTCCCAGTTGCGGACCACTTCGTCTTTCAACAGTTCTTCCGGCGGCTTGCCCGATTGGGTGTACCAAGCCAGCAATTTGCGCAATCCTTCGTCCAGCCCAATGCGGGACCGGAAATCCAGCAGGCGGGCCAACCGACCGGTATCGGCCCAAAGCCGCAGGACGTCTCCTGGGCGGGGAGCTTCATGCCGAATGGTGCCGTTCGGACGGCCGACGATATCCAGAACCTTCCGGGCCAGATCGCCGATGGCGATTTCCTTACCGGACCCCAGATTGACCGTTTGGCCGACCAGTTCCTCCCGCAACCCCGCCTGCAGGATCCAATGGGCGGTTTCCTCCACGAACATGAAATCGCGCGTTTGCCGGCCGTCGCCGAACACGATCAGCGGCTGGCCCGCGAGCGACCGCAAAATGAATTTGGGAATGACTTCCCCGCTGTCGCCTTCGTGGTGGCAGCGCGGACCGTAGGAATTGAAGGGGCGGACCACCGTGGTCGGAAAGCGATAGGTGTCCCAGTAGGCGCGCGCGTAGCAGTCGCCCGCCAGCTTGGATGCGCCGTACACGGTATGCGGGAAGGCCGGGGTTTCTTCGGTGATGGGCGCTTGATGGGCCGTGCCGTAGATTTCCGAACTGGACACGTACACGAAGCGCTTCGCCCCCGCCTCGCGGGCCAGGCGCAGCAGATCCAGCGTGGCCGTCGCGTTGACGTCGTGGTTTTCCCGGGGCGAATGGATCGAATGGCGCACGCCCAGGCAGGCCAGGTGATACACCCGGTCCACGCCCCCCAGCAGCGACTTCATGCGGTCCAGATCGCGGATATCCGCTTCGACGAATTCCACCCGGTCCGACAGCGTTTCCTCGACGTTGCGCCGCTTGCCGTTCGCCAGGTTGTCCACGATGCGGACCCGCGCCCCTTCCGCCGCCGCGCGGCGGACCAGTTCCGAACCGATGAAACCGGCTCCGCCGGTAATCAAGACCGTCTGTTCTTTCATATCCATGTGCACCGCCATCACTTCTTTTCGACAGGACCGGTTTCGTCTTCCACGATGAACCGCGGCCGATTGCGGGCCTCGTCCAGGGCTCGCCAGACGTATTCGCCCAGGACGCCCAGCATGATCATCTGCAGTCCGCCCACGACCAGCATCACCACGATCAGCGAGGGATAGCCCGGCACCGGGGCGGAAAAAAAGATCCGGTTGACGATGACGACCAGCGCATAGAGAAAACCCGCCAGCGCCACGATGAAACCGGCATAGCTCATGAACCGGATGGGCTTGTAGGTGAACGAGGTGATGGAATCGACCGCGAGCTTGAGCTTCTTTTCCAAGCTCCAGCCGGATCGGCCATGCAGGCGGGGCTTCTTCACGTAGGAAATCCGATCCTGCTTGAATCCCATCCAGGTCAGGAGCGCCAGCAGGCTGACGTTGGTCTCCTTGAACGCCTGGAGGGCCTCCATGACCCGGCGATCCAACAGGAAGAAATCCGCGCCGGTCGCCGGCGTTTCCGCCATTCCGACGAACCGGCGCATCAGCCAGTAATACGCTTTGGAAGCCTCTTGGGTTGCGGCGCTTTCGCCCTCGCGTTCTTCCCGGACCGCCCACACGATTTGCGCGCCCTGCCGCCACTTTTCCAGCAGGGCGGGGATGGTTTCGGGCGGATCCTGCAAATCGGCGGCCAGCACCGCGGCGCAATCGCCGCGGGCGTGCTGCAGCCCGCAGGCGAACGCCGCGTGAGATCCCGAATTCCGGGCCAACCGGATAGCCTTCAAGCGGGGTTCTCTGGCGGCCAGCGCCTGCAGGACTACCCATGTGCCGTCCCGGGAGTGGTCGTCCACTACGATCCATTCCCATTCGATCCCTTGCAGCAAATCAAGCGAAGCACAAATCCGATCATAAAGGCATGAAAGATTTTGTGCCTCGTTAAATGCGGGCGTGACCAAGCTGAGGAATGTTTGTCTCATATTGATATCCGCAGCGAAAAGCACGGGGTGGAAAGATCCCGCATTTGCCGACTCGCCTCTACAAACACAATCCTCATGGATGATCTATTCTTAATCCTTATGGCGCAGGCCGGGCGCCACGCACAACGATCCCTACCTTAATTGCGAAGGATCCTTCTCACGCCTTCTTCACAAAAACAAAAATCGCCATGCGGCTGTATTCCTTGAGCGCGCTACTGCTCATAGAATAATACAGCCGCTTCGCCAGATCATGAAACGGCGTCCCATATTGGGGTTCTGCGGGAAGAATCGACGAGGGATATACCACCCTCGTTAGTACATCATAGACGCCAAACCGCACCTCCTGTACCAAATCGAACTGCGGCTGGAGAAACTCATGGAGCTTCGTCTCGGCAAAATCGAGATTGTGCCATACAGGAGGCATGGGATTCAGGCCAGCCGAGACTCTTAATTCGTTAAGTTTATCCCGCCCATCGGCGATCCCTTCGGCGAATATCAATCTGCCGCCCGGGACCAGAATCCGCGACATTTCATGCAGCGCGACCTGTTGCTGCTCCCAACTGGTCAGATTGATCAGGCACCGCGTGCAAGAGACAACATCCCAACCTCCCTCTTTCTCATGTAGATCAAGGACGTCTTGCCGATCAAAGGATAAATTGGCTTTTTGATGAACATTGCGCGCCGTCTGGATCATCTCCTCTGAATAGTCGATTCCTTTAACGGCGGCACAAACCTCGGCATAAATGGAGGTCGAAAAACCGTTGCCACAACCAATATCAAGCAACCGATCACCCGGCATAAGCAAATGGCGAATGGCATCGATTTCCATGAAGACCTGATGCTTGTCGCGATGCGTGACCAGCTTGCCCTCCCGATCAGAGGCGGCGCGTTTCTCCCAGAAATCATAAATCTCTTGGTAATGCTGGTTCATTGTCTTTCCTTGTTGTAGTCGCAACCGATGTATCCGGCTCCGCATCTCAGACGCAGGGGTCCTGATGGATCATGCTTGGGATGCCTTTCCCAAGTTTTCCACTACTAGTTCGATTTGCTCCGAAGTCAGCTCGGGGAATATGGGCAGGGAGAGTTCTTCGGCAGCGATCTGTTCCGACACGGGGAAATCACCGGGTTGATAGTCCAGTTCGGCAAAGCATTTTTGCAGGTGGACCGGGATGGGGTAGTGGATGCCGACGCCGACGCCGGCCGCTTGCATCCGCTGGGCCACCTCGTCGCGGTTTTTTACGAAGACCGCGAAGATATGGTAGACGTGGCGGCGGTCGGCGGCCTCCTCCGTCAGGCGGATGCCCGGAATCTTGACCAGTTGCTCGCGATAGAGTTTCGCCGCGGCGCGGCGCTTTTCCGTCCAGCCTTCGATGTACTTCATCTTCACGCCCAACACGGCGCCCTGAATGCCTTCCAGGCGGTAGTTGAAGCCCTTGAAATCGTGGTGGTAGCGCTGGGGACAGCCCCAATCGCGCAGCATCCGGATGGTCTTGTCGTAGTCGGGATTGTCGGTCACGACCGCGCCGCCTTCGCCATAGGCCCCGAGGTTCTTGCCGGGATAGAAGCTGTAGCAGCCCATTACGCCCATGCTGCCGGCGCGGCGGCCCTTGTATTCGGCGCCATGCGCCTGGGCGCAATCTTCCACCACCGGAATGCCGTGCTTTTCCGCGATGGCCAGGATCGGATCCATATCGGCGCATTGTCCGTAGAGATGCACCGGCAGGATGGCCTTGGTGCGGGGAGTGATGGCCGCCTCGATTTGGGCGGGGTCCATCGTGCAGGTGCCGGGCTCGACGTCGATCAGCACGGGGCGCGCGCCGGTGTAGTCGACGGCGGAAACGGTCGCGATGAAGGTCATGGCCGGCGCAATGACTTCGTCGCCGCGGCCGATGCCCAGGGCCAGCAAGGCGAGGTGCAAGGCGCTGGTGCCGGAATTCACGCCGGCGGCGTGCGCAACTCCGCAATAGGGAGCGAATTGCTTCTCGAAATCGGCCACGGCGGGACCGAGGGCGAAGGCGCCGGTTTCCAGGACGCGGCCAATGGCGGCATCGATTTCGGGCTTGATGCTTTGATATTGGGACTTGAGATCAACGAGCGGAATCATGGGCGGATTCTCATCGCGGGCATGGCCTTTGTCAATCGAAACCGATGCAAGGGACACGTCACGGGCGCATCTGCGATTCGGTGCACGAACCCAGCCTAAAGGCTGGACTACGAACGGAGCTGGTATGTAGTCCACGCTTTAGCGAGTGGCTGTCCTTTTCGGCCTGAAACATGGGGGGATGCACCAAATCGCAGATGTGCCCCCACTTCACAACAGGAAAGCCAGAAAGCGTCCATCGGGGGTGGCTGGATTTTTACAGGACGGGCGCAATCGAATCCCGCCCGGAGACAGACTGCGAGGGGGAACGGTCAACCGGGCGGGGGGCTCTTTTCCGGACCGATTTTTGACCGGAGGTCCAAGACTTGGCGCAACACACGGGCGTCTTCCTGATGACGGGGGTGGTCGATGGCACTTTTGATTCGCAACAAGGATTCAATGTCGATCCAACAGGCCGGGCTGCCGCCATACGGAGATTCAAGCCGCTTTTCCCACGCGTCTGCGAAAGAGAGGGGCTCCATGTCCACCAGAATGTCGATGCGATTGGGCTCGATGCCGATTTGCACGACTTGCTTCGGGGCATGGAGATCGAGAAGCGTGGGGCTTCCATACTCCGCCAAGGCCAGATTTGCGCGAGCGATGTTTTCGTCGGTGTTTTCCACCCACAGATCCATGTCTTTCGTATAACGCGGCTTGGCATGGAAAATGAACGCAAGTCCACCCACAATCAGGTATCGGACCCGGTGCTCATGGAAAAGAGCAAGCAGATCCTCGAAGTCAGCGATTCCGTTCATAGGTCCGCCGAGCTTGTTCCACCTTTTCAACGTCTTCGCGGATGGCAACCAGCGCAGCCAGACGCGCTTGGGGGGTCTTGCGTTGCCAAAACGCCAAGTCCCAATGGTCCGCGTCGCCAAAGTTTTCGGCGCGATGGGCCACGATTCTCGCCCGGCGCTCTCGGGCGCGAACCTCCCGGGCCGCCAGATCTGGTTGCAACAAGGTTTTCATGGGTGCCCAATCTTTGAAATCATCCTACCCGATTTTTCCGGAGATCAAAAGCATGTTCTCTTGCATTTTTCCCTTGCGTCGGGTGTTCTGAATGACCCCGAATCAAGCATCGAGGGACTGTTTCAAAGTCATCCAACCCCTTGCGCCCCTTGTGTTCTTCTGTGCGCTCTGCGGCGAATGGCGGGTCGAAGGTGTTAAGCCAGTTCGACGGGCCGGCCGCGGTTGCGGATGGAGACGGAAGCCGCCTCGAGGATCCGGACCACGGCGAGACCCGCATGGCCATCGGTCAAGGGGCGCTTGCCGCTTTCCACGCACGCGACGAAGTGCTTGGCCTCTTCGCGCAAGGCCTCGGCGTTGGACAGCTGGGGCGCCCACATGTCGCCGGTGCGATATCCCACCATCATCTGGTAGACGCCTTCCGGCTCGTTGACGGTGATGCCCTTGTCGTACACCTTGATTTTTTCGCTGGGTTCGAGGTCGTCGAAAACGATCATTTTGCGGTCGCCGCCGATCAGGGTGCGGCGGATCTTGACGGGGGCCAGCCAATTGACGTGGAAGTGGGCGATCACGTTGTTGGCGAAGTAGCACGTCAGGAAGGCCATGTCCTCGGGCTGGCCGGACACGTGGGCCATGCCGGTGGCGGAAACCGCCTGGGGGCTGGCCCCGAGGATGAAGTCCATGATGGACAGGTCGTGCACGGCCAGATCCCAGAGGACGTTCACGTCGTGCTGGAACAGGCCGAGGTTCACCCGGACGGAATCGTAGTAGTAGAGCTGGCCCAATTCCCCCGCATCCACCAGTTCCTTGATCTTGCGCACGGCGGGCGTGAACAGGAAGGTGTGGTCCACCATAAGAGTCAGCTTGCGGCGCTCCGCCTCTTCGATCAGGCGCTGGCCTTGCTCGACCGTGGCGGTGAAGGGCTTCTCCACCAGCACGTGCTTCCCGGCCTGCAAGGCCTGCAGGGCCAGCTCGTAGTGGGTGGAGACCGGGGTGGCGATCGCGACGGCGTCGATGCCGGGATCTTCCAGCAATTCCCGATGGTTGGCGGTCGTTTTGACGGCGGGATACCGCGCCGCCACGGGTTTGAGCCGCTCGGGACGGAGATCGCTCACCGCCCGGACTTCCGCCACTCCGCATTCGGAGAAATTGCGGACCAGATTGGGGCCCCAGTATCCGTAGCCGATGACGCCGATCTTGATCATTGCATTACCTCGTTTTCCGAAGCCGGTTTTACCACAGAGAACACAAAGAGCACAAAGGAAGAAGGAATCAGGCCCCCCGGGCAACGAGGAAGATGCCCGCCAGGATGAAGGCCATGCCGGCGAGCTTGGGGGGATTCAGCGATTCATGGAACAGGGCGACGGCGCCGAGATTGACCAGCACGAACGTCAGCCCGACAAGCAAGGGGTAGCCCGTGCTGACTTCCGTGACGGACAAAGCGTAGAACCACACGACCGCCGCGAGGCCATACAGCACGACCCCCGCGAGAAAGGCGGGCTGCAACAGGGTGGCCGCCCATCCTCCGAGCCAGGAGCCCGATCCCAAGGCCAATCCGCCGGACTTGAGCAGCCCGTGGCGCAGCAGCAGGTTGGCGAGGGCCGTTAAAACGGCGCACGCGGCGATATAGACCAGGCTGGTTGTTTTCATAATTTCGGAATTCGGTTTCCCTTATTTTCCCGATCGGGCCAACAGGCGGGCGGGAACGCCGGCCACCACGGCGCCGGGAGGCACGTCTTTCGTCACCACGGCGCCTGCGCCGACCAGGGCGTTTTCGCCGATGGTCACGCCGCACAGGATTGTCGCGCCGCTGCCGATGGAGGCCCCGCGCTTGACCCAGGTCGGGATGCATTCCCAATCCGCTTCGGTCTGGAGGGCCCCGCCGTCCGCCGTGGCGCGGGGACGCCGATCGTTGATGAACATCACCCCGTGCCCGACGAACACCTCGTCCTCGATGGTCACGCCTTCGCAGATGAACGTATGCGACGAAATCTTGCAGCGGGCGCCGATGGCGGCGCCCTTCTGGATTTCCACGAACGTCCCGACGCGGGAGTCGTCGCCGATGGCACACCCGTACAGATTGACCAGGTCGGGGTGATGGACGACGACGCCTTTTCCCAGCCGGACGGAGGGCGCAATCATGGCGCGCCACGGGGTGCGAAGGGGGAGGGGCGATGGGTTTTGTTCATGGAGCGGTCGATTCCTTGTTCGATGGGGGCCGGCGCTTGTAGATCCTGTAGTTTTCTTCCTGGAAGCCCCAGACGGGGTGTTCGCGCGAAAACGTCCGGTCGTGGGCGAGCTCCCAATTCTCCGGAGCCGTTCCGCCCCGGACAAGCTGGTTGACCGGCCAGTGCGGATAGAAGGAATCGCAGAGGACGACGTAGGACACGTTTCGTTCCCGGGCGAATTCTTCGATCCGTTCCGGAGTTCCCGCCTTGAGCTGGACCCAGCGGCGGGGATGGTCCAGATCCACCTCCAGCGCCAGGGAGGGCTGGATGGCCATGATGCGTTCGTCGGGAAGGGAGTTTTGCCGCAACCATCCGGAAATGGCGCGCTGGTTTTCCCAGTTCCAGGCCTTGTCCTCCAGTTTCTCTTTTGCCAACGACGCGGAATGGACCATTAGGACGGCGGCGAGGACGAGCCAAACGGTTTTCTTCCATGGGGCGGCCCAAAGGGATGGCGACAAAACCAGGAATCCGGAAACCATGGAGATCAAAAGGGGCACGTAGATGGCCAACCAGCGTCCGAAAACGAAGCTCAAGCTGATGCCCAGCGGGATGGCCATGGCGGCCAGGGACAGAAAGGCGTATACCCTCCAGCGCGGTCCCGCCAGCCCCGCGAGCATGATCGCCGCCAGCAAGGCGATGAACCAGGCGTTGCCGATCCGAAAGGCGCCGGGAAAGAGATCGTTGCCGTAGATGCGAAGCGACTTCAAGGCGTTGGAAAAATACCGCTGGCCGACCTCCGTTCGATGGCGCCAGAGCCATTTGACCGTTCCCAGCCGCTGGAATTCCGCGATGTCGTCCGCGTAAAAGCCGTCGGGGCTGTAGTTCACTTTGGAGTCGTAGGCCCGATGGCCGTAGACGAGCCCCCCGGCCCGATTGACCAGCGAAAGTCCTTCGGCGCCGGCCGCCGAATTCTGGAGCACGTAATGGGGGGCGACGACGGCGGCGTACAGCAAAAGGCCCGCCAGCAAGCGAACCGACGCCGTTTTGATCTGCGCATAAGAAATGACCGCCAGCCAGCCGGTGGCGAGGGCGACGGCCGTCAGGGAATCCAGCGGCTTGAAATACATGCCCAGGCCCAACAAGCCGTAGCCGGCCAGAAGGGGGGCCATGTTCAGGCCGCGGCCGCGGATGGCGGGCGCCAGGACGGCATAGGCGGAAACCAGGCATGCGGCGAATCCGATTTCCGGCATGGAGTTGACGGAGTAGCTCAGCAATTCCGGATTGGCGGCGGCCCAGCCCCCGGCGATCCATGCCGCCGCGTCGCTATCGAACAGTCGCCGTGTCAGCAGCATGGTCATGCCGACCAGAAGGGTTCCGAAGAAAACGGTGCTGGACTGCAAGGCTTCGGCGGGGTTCCACCCGAGACGATAGGCGATGCCGGCCGTCAGGACCGGAAATTCCTGCCAGATCGTCGCCAACGCGCCCGGTTCGCCCTGCGCCCACAGCACGCCTTGCCCGATGATGTGCGGGGAATCGGACGGGGCGGGATACGCGATGCCCGCCAAATGGATCCTCAATCCCAGGGCAAGGAGGACGATGGAAACGTAAGCCGTCCGGCGGGCGATCCGTGCGGCTTTTCCGCTGCCGCAGGCGGGGCGGTCTGCCCCAACGGCCCGTTCCGGAGGGCATGGGGAAGACGACGTATTTCCAACAAATGGGCCGGCCATGGGATCCTTTTGACTTCGTGCCGGAGAGTTCCAGCAATCCGCATTGAAATCAAGAGGATTGTTTCGGCCAGTCGCGGCGCATCGCCTCCATTCGTCCTTAATTTCCGATGCCTTCGAAGAGGGGAGTGGATAGATAGCGTTCGGCGGCGTCGGGAAGGATGACGACGATGGTTTGGCCGGCGAATTCGCTCTGGCGGGCGAGGCGGACGGCGACGGCCGCGGCGGCGCCGCAGGAGATGCCGACCAGCATGCCTTCTTCCTTGGCCAGGCGGCGGGCCATGTCGATGGCTTCGTCGCCGGTGACCTGCTCGACGCGGTCCACGAGGGACAAATCCAGCGTGTCGGGAATGAATCCCGCGCCGATGCCTTGGATCTTGTGCGGACCGGGCTTGAGTTCCTGCCCGGCCAGTTTCTGGGAAATGACGGGACTTTCCGCGGGTTCGACCGCGACGGAAAGAATCTTTTTGCCCTTTGTCTTTTTAATGAAGCGCGAGATGCCGGAAAGGGTGCCGCCGGTGCCGACGCCGGCCACCAGCACGTCGATGCCGCCGTCGGTATCGGTCCAGATTTCCGGCCCGGTGGTTTTTTCGTGGATGGCGGGATTGGCGGGATTCTTGAACTGCTGGGGAAGGAAGTAGCGCTTGGGATCGGAAGCGGCGAGGGCTTCGGCGCGCTGGATCGCGCCTTTCATGCCTTCGACGCCGGGGGTCAGGACCAGGTTGGCGCCGAGGGCGGCCAGGACGCGGCGGCGTTCGATGCTCATGGTTTCCGGCATGGTCAGCGTGAGTTTGTAGCCGCGGGCGGCCGCGACGTAGGCGAGGGCAATGCCCGTGTTGCCGCTGGTGGGCTCGACGATTTCGACCCCGGGCTTGAGCAGGCCGTGCTTTTCGGCATCCCAAATCATGGCGGCGCCAATGCGGCATTTGACGGAGTAGGCGGGATTGCGGCCTTCCATCTTCGCCAGAACGGTTGCGTTTGCGCCTTGGGCGACGCGATTCAGGCGCACCAGCGGGGTGTTGCCGATCGATTCCGAGTTGTCCTTATATATGCGACCCATGACGGCGCCTCCTTGACTTGATGCCAATTTTTCGAAAACATTTTGACATTACAGCAGGTTCATAGGATATTCAAGTAAGTTTATAGGAAATAAGGGAATTGATTTCGGCAACCGAGGAGCGTTCATGAAACAAGGCATTCACACCCTATCTCTGCATGCGGGGCAAAAGCCCGACCCGACGACCGGATCGCGGACGGTTCCGATCTACCAGACCGCTTCGTACGTGTTCAAAAACTCCGACCATGCGGCGAATTTGTTCGCCTTGAAGGAATTCGGCAACATCTACACGCGGCTGATGAACCCCACGACCGATGCGTTCGAACAGCGCGTCGCGGCGATCGAAGGCGGGACGGCGGCGCTGGGCGTGGCTTCCGGACAGGCGGCCATTTCCTACGCGCTGCTGGCCATCACGCGCCTGGGCGACGAAATCGTGGCGGGCAACAATCTGTACGGCGGCACCTACCAGCTGCTCCACAACACGTTCGCCAAACTGGGGCGGACGACGCGGTTCGTGGATTCGCGCGACCCGGCGGCGTTCCGCAAGGCCGTCAACGAAAAGACCCGCGCGATCTACGCCGAAACGATCGGCAATCCGAAACTCGACGTGCCCGATTTCGACGCCCTGGCGAACATCGCCCACGAGAACGGCATCCCGCTGGTGGTGGACAACACGGTGGGCATCGGCCTCGTGCGCCCGTTCGACCACGGCGCGGACGTCGTCGCGTCGTCGGCCACGAAATACATCGGTGGCCACGGCACGTCCGTGGGCGGCGTGATCGTCGACTCGGGCAAATTCCAATGGAACAACGGGAAGTTTCCGGAATTCACGGAGCCGGATCCGAGCTACCACGGGTTGAAATACTGGGATGCGCTGGGCAACGTCCCGGGCCTGGGCAACGTCGCTTTGGCCATGAAGATCCGGCTGACCCTGCTGCGCGATCTGGGCGCGGCCTTGAGCCCCTTCAACGCGCACGAATTCCTGTTGGGGCTCGAAACGCTGCCGCTGCGGCAGAAGCGCCATTCGGAAAACGCGCTGGCCATGGCCCGCTGGCTGAAACAGCATCCCCTGGTGAGCTGGGTGACGTATCCCGGTTTGGAAGGCGATCCGAGCCATGCGAACGCGTCGAAGTACCTGAAAAAGGGCTTTGGCGGACTCGTGGGCTTTGGCATCCAAGGCGGCAAGGCCGCCGGCAAGAAGTTCATCGACTCGGTGAAGCTGCTGTCGCACGTCGCGAACATCGGCGACGCCAAGTCGCTGATCATTCATCCGGC
>JBFXHR010000028.1:0-34985 GCA_050176815.1 Kiritimatiellia bacterium | reverse complement strand
GAATGCGGCCCATGTGCCCGAAACAGGTGAAGGAGGGGACGAGTTCGATGAAATGCTCGCGGCAGCAGGCGTCGAGCGCTGTCAGGTCGTCGGCGCCGTAGGCGTCGTTGTCGCCGGCGATGTCGGGGTCGAACCGGAAACGGAAGGGGTGTTCGAAATAGAGCTGGAGATGGTTGATTTTGAGGGCGGCGAGGAGGCGGATGCGGCGCTGGAGCATCTCGAGGCGCGGGACGCGGCCGCGGCTGACGTCGAGGTAATAGCCGCGGAGGGGAAAAACGGGGGCGTCCTCGATTTCGAGGCAGGGGAGGGCGGCGCCGTTTTGCGCGCGGATCTGGCGGAGGGTCTGGAGCGCATAGAAGAAGCCGGCGGCGTCGGGGGCGGAGATCCGGAGGCCTTCCGGCGAGATTCGAAGCCGGTAGGATTCGGCCGGTCCGGGAGCCGATTCGAGGTGGATGGCCGGTGCGGGTTGCAGATGGGCGACGTGGTGGAGGCCCGGAAACAACTCGTGCAGCGCCTTGGAGACGCGCGGATCGAGGGGGGCCGGCACGCCGGCGGTCGGGGGGTCCGGCAGTTCAAACGAACCGCCAAGCGGCCGCAGAGAAGTCGGGAACGGAATCAGGCGCACCGGTTCCGCGGGGGGCGTCATGGGCTCTTGGGAAGGTGGACGTCGAGCTGGGGGAACGGGATGGAGATGCCTTTTTCGCGGAAGGCGGCGAGAACGGCGTGGCGGACGTCGCTGGCGGTGGCGGCGACGTTGTTGCGGGTGGTGTCCACCCAGAAGAAGAGCTTGAACTCAAGGCCGCTGGCGCCGAAGTTGTCGAAGATGACCCACGGGGCCTTGCCGGGGGTGCCGATGACGGCGGGATGGGCGGCGGCGGCCGCGCGCAGGGTTTCGTCGACGAGGCGGGTGTCGGATCCGTAGGCGGCGGAGATGGAGACCAGGCCGCGCAGGGAGCGCTCGTAGTTGGTGCGGTTGACGATGACGTTGGAGAGGAAGTAGCTGTTGGGGACGAGGAGATCGACGCCGTCGTAGGTGCGGACTTCGGTGGCGCGCAAACCGATGGAGAGGACGGTGCCGGTTTGCTGGTCGGCCTCGACGATGTCGCCGACGCGGTACGGGCGGGAAAACAGGATGATGACGCCGCTGATGAGGTTGCTGCAGAGATTCTGGGCGCCGAAGCCGAAGCCGAGAGCGATGGCGCCGCCGAGGAAGTTGAACACGGTGAGCGGCACGCCGAGAACGCGCAGGGCGGCGAGCAGAAAGAGGCTCCAGACGGCGAAGAAGATCCAGCGGGGGGCCTGTTCGCGGGAGTAGTGCGAGGTGGCGAAGCGCTGGGCCAGGCGCTTGCCGAAAAAGCCGGCGACGAGGCGGGCCAGCAGCGCCCCGCCCAGCGCGAGCAGAAAGGCGGCCAGAAGCGTCCCGACGGTCAGGGCGTAGCCGCGCCCGGTCCATACCGCGCGGTCCAGATAGGGGTTGAATGCGTTCAGGTCCATGGGCGCGAATCATAGCGGCGGGACGGGGGAATGGCAAGGCCCGCCGGGCCGCCCTCCGCCGCGCGGGAAACGCGGCGTGGCTGCCGCGCGGAATCCGCCGGGGACGAAGCCCGTCTACGGGGAATTCGGCGAAGAAGTCGTCAGCGACTCGATTTCGATCCGGAACCGCGTCGGTTCCCCATGCTCGGTCTGCGCCATTGCGAACGAGTCCTTGTATTCTCGGTCGCCGGGATTCCAGTCGTCGAAGCGCATCCCGGGATTGGCGGTCCCTTTTTGGAAGGTCGCGACCGTTCGGCCCTGCGCATCCAGCAGGGCGACGGTCAAGTCCCATTCCTTTTTCGGATAGGGCGGGTAGGCATTGCGGACGTATCCCTTGAGGACGCCGTTTTCCTCCTCGATCCGCAGGGACAGGAGGACGTAGCCGTCCCGCGCAGCGGTGCAGGCAATCGGGGCGCCGGGGACGTAGTCGCCCTCCTGGACCGGCATTGGGGGAACCGGTTTTTCCGCCGCGGCCTTGTCCGGCGCCGGGCGGTGGGCCGCCCGATAGGCCGTTTGGCATTTTCGCGAACAAAAAACGAGTTGCCGGATCGAATGGTCGCCCGTCGCCAAGTCGCCGTAGGGCCCCGGGCCGTGGGCCGCGTTGCCGAAGGGTTTCCCGCATTGGTCGCAGCAATACTGGATGCGGTTTTCCGGCGTCGGGCTGGCGCAGCCGGCCGCCCAAAGAATCGCCAAGCCCAAGCAAACCGCCCAGCGAACTGTTTTCACGGGTTTTCTCCTTGATTGCGCGCAAACCACTCGGCGCGGTCCGGCCACCAGTCGTACGCGCGCGTTTCGCGCCGGATGGACGCTCGACGTTTCACGGGGCGCGCACATCCTTTCCAAACGCTTTTCGGCAAAGCGCCGTGGCCTCCTCGATCCAGGCGCGCCGTTGCTCCCGGGTGCTGGCGACGACGGCCGTGAACGTCCTGCGGTGAAACGTCCGGACGCCGCAGAGGTCGAAGACGCATCGCCGCCAGATGGCGTCCAGGGGATCGCCGAACGCTTGTTGCTCGCGCGTTTCCTGCGTGTTCGACGTGTTTAAAACCACCGCCGCCCGCGCGCGGAGCAGGCCGACGGGGACGCCTTTCCCGGAGTCTCCTTCCCGAAACCGGTAGGCGAGGCCCGGACGGAAGACGCGGTCGATCCAGCCCGTGAGGATTGCCGGGGGCTGTCCCCACCAGTTGGGGTGGACGACGACGATTCCGTCGGCCGAACAAAGTTCGTCGCAATGGGTCTGGATCGATGGCGGGATCCGGCCGCGCTCGGGGATTTCCTCCGCGCCGAGCAGGGGATCGAACCGCTCTTCGCAGAGATCGTGGAAGATCACCGCGTGACCGATTTCCCGCAGGTCGTCCCGCACGGCGCGGGCCATCGCATGGTTCAAGCTGTTGGAGTCCGGGTGGCCGAGGATGACCAGAATTTTCATCTCGCCGTCTGTTCGGCTACGGGAGGCGGCGGAGGTCTTCGCGGAGGAAGGCCAGCACGTCCTTGAAGCGCTGCAGGTTGACGGGATCGACCCGCGCGAGGGTTTCGTGGGCGTCGTACATCAGGGCCGCCATGTCGTGGGCGCTGGGGGCGGCGGATTCCACCGGCCGCAGGTTGTGCACGAGGTCGGACAGGTCGCCGAGGCCTTGGGGAATCGCTCCGGCGGGATAGATCGTGAGGATGCGGTCCACGCCCAGCCCCTTGAGCAGCGCCGCGGCGTGGGGGGCCAGGTTGATGAAGACCAGCCGGGGGGTCTCGGATTTCCGGGCGGAAAAGCCCAGCGAGGCGATGGCGCCCATGAAGGTGCTGTCCATGGAGAGGCAGGCGGCCATGTCCACGACGATCAAGGCGCTGCCGGCCAGTTTGGCGGCTTGGGTGGCCTGCTTGAAGGCGGGCGCGAGCTTGAACGTCGCCGCGCCGCCCACCGCCACCAGGGTGCAGTTGTCCGCCGTCGCGGCGAGGATCCGGTTTTCGGCTGGAGGGTTGGGGGCCACGGGGGGGTTATCCGGTCCAGTTGCCGGACGTTTGGGTGGCCAAGGCGCGGCCGCGCCAGACGATGCTCACGCGCCATTCCCGGACGCGGCCCGCGCGCCGGACGTCGTCGGCGGGGATTTCGACGACGGAGCGGACGTGGCCTTCCGATTTTTGGGCGAGGCTCAGGGCGTGGTTTTTGACGCGGGCTTGGCGGTCCTGCACGTATTCGAACAGGACGACGGCGCCGGGGGGGATGCCGGGCGGATTGGCGTACCAGCGGATTTCGAACCGTTCGGCGCCGGCGGCGTCGGAACCGGGCGACTGGAAGACGCGGACGCCGGCGCCCGGAATGGACGCGGTGGCGGTACCGACGAATGCCCGCTTGACCTCGACGACGTGCGCGCGGGCGACGTAGATGTAGGGGGCGGGCGCCGGCGCCGCGGGGAATTGGGCAAGAGCGGACGGGAACCAGCACGTTCCGGCCAGGGCGCTCGCACAAGCCAGAAACCGCGGCATATCCATGCGTTTTGCCATGGCGCGGACCGTACCATGCGCGCGCCGGCGCTGTCAACGCGGGGTCAGCGCGGCCGCGGATGGAAAGGGGATTCTTTCGCGAGCTGCTCGAAGAGCGCTTTTTCGCGGGCGGTGGGTTGGTCGGGGACGGCGACGCGGACGTTGACGAACAGATCGCCGCGCGTCCCGCGCTTGTCGGGCAATCCCTTGCCGCCGAGGCGGAGGCGCGCGCCGCCCTGCGTGCCCGGCGGAATATGCAGCGACGCGGTGCCTTCCAGCGTGGGGATGTGGACCTTGGCGCCGAGCACGGCTTCCCACGGGGCGATCGGCAAGACCATGTCGAGGTCGTGGCCGTTGAGCTGGAAGACGGGATGCGGCGCCACGCGCAGGTTCAGGTAGAGGTTGCCGCCGCCTTCGCCCTGTCCGGAAAGCCGGATGCGCGTGCCGTCGGTGGCGCCCGGGGGAATGCGCACGTGGAAGGTGCGGGACGCGCGCGAAACGGATCCGTCGGGATGCGCTTCCGGCACCTGCAAGGTGATGCTTTTGGGTTCGCGGTTGAGCAACTCCTCCAGCGTGAGCGCGAGGTTGGCCTCGTAGTCCTGCCCGCGGGGGGCGAAGCCTTCGTCGGCCGCCGGGCCGCCGAAGCCCGCGAAGGGGGAGGCCCCGCCGCGGCGCCCGCGCGCGGAGCGGCCCGCGCCGCCCAGATCGCCGAACAGCGCCGAAAAGAAATCGCTGAAATCGCCGCCCGGCGCGCCGCCGAATTCGAAATGGACGCCGCCCGGGCCGCTGCTGGCCCCTTCGAATCCGCCCCAGCCCGGCGGCGGCGTGAAGTCCTGGCCGGTCTTCCAGTTGCGTCCGAGCGCGTCGAAGCGCTTGCGCTTCTCGGGATCGGAGAGCACTTCGTTGGCTTCGTTGATTTCCTTGAAGCGGGTTTCCGCGCCGGCCGATTTGTTGACGTCGGGATGGTACTGGCGGGCCAGCTTGCGGAAGGCCTTTTTGATTTCGTCCGGCGAGGCGGTCCGGGGCACGCCCAGCACGGCGTAGTAGTCGAGGTATTTCATCGGCGGGAACCGGTCAGCGCCGTTCCAGGTCCTCGAGTTCCTCTTCGACGTCTTCGAGGCGGCTCTCGATGGTTTCGAAGGCCGAGACGGGGCGATGGGTTTCGCCCAGGCGCCCTTCGATTTCCTCGACGCGCTTCTGCAGGTCGGCGAGCTGGTCTTTCGCCTCGGCGAGCTGGTCGGAAAGCGACCGGACGCCGCGATCGAGCGATTCCACGGTGGCCGGGGCGGGATTCTGCGCGGGAGCCGCGGCGGCGAACGCCAGCGCGAGCAGGACGGCAAGCAGGGATTTGTTCATGGGCATTCCTTTTCTGTAGCGCCTTCCAGCATACGCCAAGGGGCCGCCGGAGGCAATCCGGCGCGCCGCCAAAAAAAGAGGCGCCGGGCCATTGACGCGGCAGGGGGGGGCTGGTATGGTTCCGGCGATTTCACAACCGGCGCACCCGTGGTGAAATTGGCAGACACGTAAGATTCAGGTTCTTATGCCTTTAAAAGCATGTGGGTTCGAGTCCCTCCGGGTGCACCATTTTTGCCCGCGCTTGTGTCGCGCGGGCTTTTTTGTTTGAATGGCGGTCCAGGCACGAAAATCCCCCATGGCCGAACATTTCATATCCGAAACCCTGAACCGCGCGGATGCGGAGTTCGATCTGACGCTCCGCCCGGGGCGGTTCGCCGATTTCGTCGGGCAGGCGAAAATCCGCGAACGGCTCGAATTGAGCGTGGCGGCGGCCCAGGGGCGGGGGGACGTGCTGGACCACGTCCTGCTGTGCGGCCCCCCGGGGCTTGGAAAAACCACCCTGGCCTACATCCTGGGGGCGGCGATGGGGGCGAACGTCAAGGCCACCTCGGGCCCCATCCTGGCCAAGCCCGCCGATTTGGCCGGCCTGCTGACCAACCTCGAGAAGGGCGACGTCCTGTTCATCGACGAAATCCACCGCATCCAGAAGAGCGTGGAGGAGTACCTCTATTCGGCGATGGAGGATTTCGCGATCGACATCGTGCTCGACCAGGGCATGAACGCCCGCAGCGTGCGGCTGAACCTGCCGCGCTTCACGCTGGTGGGCGCCACGACCCGCAGCGGACTGCTGAGCGCCCCGCTGCGCTCGCGGTTCGGCACGACCAACCGCCTCGACTACTATGCCGCGGACGAACTGGCCGAAGTCGTCCGGCGGTCGGCGCGCATCCTGGACGCGGATCTCGCGGACGACGGCGCGGCGGAGATCGCCGCCCGTTCCCGGGGCACGCCGCGCATCGCCAACAACCTCCTGCGCTGGGTGCGCGACTACGCCCAGGTCCGCGCCGGCAACCGCATCGACCGCGAGGTGGCCGACCGCGCGCTGGCGATGCTCGACGTGGACTGCCACGGCCTCGACGAGATGGACAAGCGCATCCTCGCGACGATCATCGAAAAATTCGGCGGCGGGCCCGTCGGCATTTCCACCATCGCGGTTTCGGTGGGCGAGGAACCCGACACGATCGAAGAGGTCTACGAGCCCTATCTGATGCAGCAAGGCCTGCTGGCGCGCACGCCGCAGGGCCGCGCCGCGACCGCCTCGGCCTACCGGCTGCTTGGCCGGCCGCCGCGCGGCGGCGAACCCGGGGAGTTGATCTGACATGAACGTTCTGGTGACAGGCGCGGCCGGCTTCATCGGCTTCCACGTGTCCAAGGCCCTGCTGGCGCGCGGCGACTCCGTGACGGGCTTCGACAGCGTGAACGACTACTACGACGTGTCCCTCAAGGAGGCGCGCCTGGCGCGGTTGCGCGCGTCCAAGCCGTTCACCTTCGTCAAGGGCGCCCTCGAGGACGCCGCCGCGGTGGACGCGCTGTTCGCGGGGCGTCCGTTCGACCGGGTGATCCATCTGGCCGCGCAGGCGGGCGTGCGCTATTCGCTGACGAATCCCGGCGCCTACGTGCAGAGCAACCTCGTCGGCTTCCTGAACGTGCTGGAGGCCTGCCGCCACGCGCGGACCCCGCATCTGGCCTACGCGTCCAGCAGCTCGGTCTACGGCATGAACGCGCGCCAGCCGTTTTCCGTGCACGACAACGTCGACCATCCCGTCTCGCTCTACGCCGCCACGAAAAAGGCCAACGAGCTGATGGCGCACACCTATTCCCATCTCTACGGCCTGCCGACGACCGGCCTGCGGTTCTTCACCGTCTACGGCCCGTGGGGACGGCCCGACATGGCCTTGTTCCTCTTCACCAAGGCCATCCTCGCGGGAAAACCCATCGACGTCTTCAACCACGGCAAGATGCGCCGCGACTTCACCTACGTCGACGACATCGTGCAGGGCGTGGTGCGGGTCGCCGACCGCGTCGCGGCGCCCGATCCGGACTGGGATGCCGCCGCGCCCGACCCCGGCACGAGCCCCGCGCCGTACCGGGTCTACAACATCGGCAACCACACCCCCGTCGAGCTCGACCGGTTCATCGGCCTCATCGAGGAAGCGCTGGGCAAAAAGGCGGTCCGCCACTATCTGCCGATGCAGCCCGGCGACGTGCCCGCCACGTGCGCCGACGTGGAGGACCTGCGGCGCGACGTCGGTTTCGCCCCCGCCACGCCGCTGGAAACCGGCATTGCGCGGTTCGTGGAATGGTACCGGGAATACTACAAAGCATAGAATTCAGGAGTCGGAATTCAGAATTCAGAATGAAGCTCCCAGCCTTGAACCGTGAACCGTGAACCCTGAACCGTGAACCCGGAGCTCCCATGTCCAACACCATCTTGATCGGCGCCCAGTGGGGCGACGAAGGCAAAGGCAAGATCATCGACGTGCTGACCGAGCGCGCGGACTGGATCGTGCGGGCGCAGGGCGGCAACAACGCCGGCCACACCGTCGAAGTCGGCGAGGAGCGCTTCGTCCTGCACCTGGTGCCCTCGGGCATTCTGCACGCCGGCAAGCGCTGCGTCGTCGGCAACGGCGTCGTGCTCGATCCCGTCGCGCTGGTCGAGGAAATCCAGGGCGTGGTGGCCCGCGGGTTCTCGGTCGAGGGCCGCCTGTTCATCAGCGACCGCGCCCACGCGGTATTCCCGTACCACCGGATGCTCGACGCGCAGGGCGAGGCTCGCCGGGCGAAGGGCGACCAGATCGGCACCACCCAGCGCGGCATCGGCCCGGCCTACGGCGACAAGGCCGCGCGGTTCGGCCTGCGCATGTGCGACCTGGTCGATCCGGAATTCCCCGCGCTGCTCCGGACGCGCGTCGAGGAGAAGAACCGCGCGCTCGCCGCCTTGGGCGCGCCGGTCGTCGTCTACGGCGACGTCCTCGCGGCCACGCAACAAGCCATGGAGGTCCTGCGTCCGCTCGTGTGCGACACGATCCCGCTGCTGCGCGACGCCGTGGCGCGCGGCGAGGACGTCCTGTTCGAGGGCGCGCAGGGCATCATGCTCGACATCGATTTCGGCACGTATCCGTACGTGACCAGCTCCAACGCCGGCAGCGGCGGGGCCTGCACCGGCTCGGGCATTCCCCCCAACCGCATGGACCGCGTGGTCGGCGTGCTGAAGGCCTATACGACGCGCGTGGGCGAGGGGCCGTTCCCCACGGAACTGTTCGACGCCGCCGGCGAAGAGCTGCGCCGGGTCGGCCGCGAATTCGGCGCCACCACCGGCCGCCCGCGCCGCTGCGGCTGGTTCGACGCGGTCGTCGCCCGCCACGCCGTCGCGACCTGCGGCGTGGACGAGTGGGCGCTGACCAAGCTCGACGTGCTCGACGGCTTTGAAACGCTGAGGATTTGCGTGGACTACGAATTGGACGGGCGGCGCATCGGCCATTTTCCGGCGAACGTCCGCGAGGTGGCCCGCTGCCAGCCGGTCTACGAGGACTTGCCCGGCTGGCGGGCGTCCACCCGCGGGGCCGCCCGGTTCGCCGATCTGCCCGACGCCGCCAAGCGCTACATCGCCCGCCTCGAGGAAGTCACCGGCGTGCCCGTCGGCATTCTCTCCCTCGGGCCCCGGCGCGCCGAAACCCTGTTCCTGGGAGAAGAGGCGTGAGCGGCCGGACCGAGACGGCCATCGTTCCGCGGCACGTCGCCGTCATCATGGACGGCAACGGCCGCTGGGCGAAGCGGCGCGGGAGGCCGCGCCTGTTCGGGCACCGCGCCGGGGCGGACTCGCTGCGCGCCATTCTGCGCGCCTGCCGCGACCACGGCGTGGAATTCCTGACCGTCTATGCCTTCAGCACCGAAAACTGGATCCGGCCCAAAGGCGAGGTCTCCGGCCTGATGTCCCTGTTGAGGACTTTCCTGAAGAAGGACGAGCACGAGCTGCACGAGAACCAGGTTCGCCTGCGCGTGACCGGCCGCCTCCAGGATCTGCCCGCGGCCGTCCGCGCCGAGCTGGAACGCGTCATGGCGGCTACGCGGACCTACTCCAAAGGCCATTTGATCCTGGCGCTGAGCTACGGCGGGCGCTCCGAGATCGTCGACGCCGTGCGCGTCCTCGCCGCGAAGGTGCGCGCGGGCGAAATCGATCCCGAGCAGATCGACGAGGCCGCCGTCGCGGCCCACCTCTACCTGCCCGACGTGCCGGATCCCGACCTGATGATCCGCACCAGCGGGGAACTGCGCCTGAGCAACTTCCTGCTGTGGGAACTGTCCTATTCCGAGTTCTACTTCACCGAAACCCTCTGGCCCGATTTCCGCGAGCCCGATTTCGCCAAGGCCCTGGCGGAATACGCGCGGCGCCGGCGCCGCTACGGAGCCCCGTCGTGAACCTGCCCGCCATCAAGCACCGCCTCATCAGCGGATTCTCCATCGCCGGCGTCCTCTTCACGGTCTTCTTTCTGATGCCGGACGTCGCCGCGCCGTTCATCCTCGCCGCCCTCTCGGCGGTCATCGCCTTGGAGTTCTACCAGCTCATGGCCGCCGGGGGCGTGGCCAACTTCAACCGCTACGGCACGCTGGGCTGCGTGGCGCTGGTGTTCGTCACCTGGTTTTCCGGCGTTCGCGGCGATTCCGGCACGTGGGACGCGCCGGTGCTGTTCCTGGTCACCATCGGCATTTTCATCCGCCAGTTCCCGCAGAAGGACAATCCGCATCCGCTGCGGACCATTGGCGGCACGCTGTTCGGCGTGCTGTACATCGGCCTGCTGTGGAATTTCCTGACCAAGCTGCTGCTGTTCGGCCGGCCGCCGGCGCTGGAAAGCATCTACTGGCCCGGCCGCTGGCTTCTGCTCTACGCCGTGTTCGCCGCCAAGTTCACGGACATCGGCGCCTATCTGGTGGGTTGCGCCATCGGCCGCCACAAGCTGATTCCGCGCATTTCCCCCGGCAAGTCGTGGGAAGGCGTGTTCGGCGGCATCGCCGTCGGCACGCTGGCCGGCACGCTTCTCGTCTGGGGGTTGCGGGACTCGTTCGCGCCCTTGGGCCTCACGTGGAGCCGCGCCATTCCCCTCGGCGCGGTCTTGTCCGTCTTCGCGGTCGTCGGCGACCTGACCGAATCGCTCTTCAAGCGCGCGGCCAACGTCAAGGACTCCGGCGGCATCGTCCCCGGCATGGGCGGCGTCCTCGACGTCCTCGACAGCATCCTCTTCACCGCGCCGGGAGTCTACCTCTTCCTGCGGCTGGCGGCGTGAAAGATAGCCTCTGGCTTGCTTTCAAAGCCGGGAAACCCAATGTCCAATAACCAATATCCAATAACCAATATCCAATGTCCAATATTCAATATTCAATATTCAATCTTCAAGTAGGGCCGCCGCCCGGCTGTTCACTTGAACCTTGGATATTGGATATTGGACATTGGATATTCCGTCCCCTTTCCAAAGGCCGCAAATGATGGCATTGCTCTATATAATCGCCATGCTCCTGCTCTTCAGCGCGAGCATTTTCGTGCACGAACTCGGGCATTTCCTCGCCGCGCGCGCCCTCGGGCTGGTGGCCGACGTGTTCTCCATCGGCATGGGCAAGGCGGTCTGGAAGCGCAAGGTCGGCGCCACGGTCTGGCAAATCGGCTGGCTGCCGTTCGGCGGCTTCGTCGCCCTGCCGCAGATGGATCCGAACTCGTTTCTGGAGGGGAAGAGTTCAGGGGACGGGGTTCAGGATTCAGGTGCCGACAACCAACGGCCAACAACCAACAACCATCGTTTCCTCCCGCGCGTCGCCCCGTGGCGGAAGATCGTCGTGTCCGTCGCCGGCGCGGCCGGCAACGTCGTCTTTGCGTTCCTGCTGGCGGCGATCGTGTGGATCGTGGGCAAGCCGTCTTCGCTGCAGGAGCGCAACGGCGTCGTCGGCTTCATCGCCACGAACAGTCCCGCCTTGGCGCTGGGGCTGGTCCCCGGCGACGAAATTACCGCCGTCGACGGCCACTCCGTCCGCAATTGGACCGAGATCGCGGAGAAGGTCGCCTTGGCGCCCGGGGACGCCGTTCTTTTGCGCGTCCGCGCGCCGGACCAGGCGGAGCGGGACCTGTCGATCGGCGTGGAGAAAGCCGCCTATGGCCTGCGCATGCTGCCGGGCATCGAAGGCATGGATCCGTGTTTCGCCGCGGCGGTTTCGCCGGGTTCCGGCGCCGCCGCCGCCGGCCTGCAACCCGGCGACCAGATTTTGCGGTTCGACGGGCAAAAGGTGTTCAGCCGCGCCCATTTGAGCCAGCTCGTGGAAGCGGCCGCCGGGCGTCCCGCGCCCATCGAAGTCCTTCGCGCCGGCGCGGTGGTCGCGTCCGAAGTCGAATCGGCCTACGACGCGAAACTGGAGCGGCACCTCATCGGCATCCAGTTCAATACCATCGGGGATTTGGATTTCGCGGTCCGGTCGCACCCGACTCCGTGGGCGCAGGTGCGCGGACACGCCACGTCCATTTTCTCGTTCCTGCGCGCCCTGGCCACGCCGTCCACGTCCGGCGCCGCCGCCGACGCCGTCGGCGGGCCCATCCTCATTCTCCTGATGCTGTGGCTCATGCTCAAAGCCAGCTTCGTCCTCGGCATCAGCTTTACGGTGTTCCTGAACGTGAACCTGGCCATCATCAATCTGCTGCCCATTCCGGTGCTCGACGGGGGACATGTCGTGATGAGCCTATACGAATGGATCGCTCGCCGTCCGCCGCCCCCCAAGTTCGTCAACGCCCTGTACAACGTCGTTGTGGTTCTGATCATTGCGCTGTTTATCCTGCTGGTCTTCCGCGACTCCATTCGCTACCTCGTCCCGTCGGTGAAGGAATGGGTTGCCGGCGCGAAGCCCTGAACAGCCTGTTCACCACAGAGTGCACAGAGGGGCACAGAGAGGGGATCGAAAAATCTTTTTGGGCGAGGATTTCGGTTTGCGGCGCAACCCAACGGATTCCGGCGGCTCCTCTGTGGACTCTGTGCTCTCTGTGGTGAATGGTTTTCGCCGCTTGGCATTTCCGGTGCGAACGCGCTACAGTCCCGCGCATGGCTTGTATGGAGAGATGGCGGAGTGGCCGAACGCGCCGGTCTTGAAAACCGGATCCCGCGCAAGCGGGACGGGGGTTCGAATCCCTCTCTCTCCGAAACGCCCCGGTTTTCCTCCGTGTCCTCTGCGTTCTCTGCGGCAAATGGTTTCGGTTTGTTCCCGGATTTTCCGCCCGTTTCGACGATCCCGGAGAGGCAAATCCACAACATGCTGTGCCGCAGGGAGATAAATCCGATAAATATTTCAGCCGTTTTCCGCGCATAGGTATTGACACCTAGGGGCCCTTTCCCGTATCTTCTTCGACAGTGAGAAGAGGGCTGGACATCCGAAGCCCGAACGATTTTAAAACAAACAGGAGAACGGAAATGAAAAAGACATTGTGGATCGCGATGGTCGGAGCGCTGGCCGCTTCCGTTTTGGCCGCGTCGGCCCAGGAAGTCCTGAGCGACAACGCCGTCGGCTACATCAAGAAAACCCTGCCCGCCGACGGCAAGTTCGTCATGGTGGCCATTCCCCTCAACAGCATGACCGAGCCCGACATCGTCTTCGGCCGTACCTCCATTGCCCAGGAAGCGCCGGTGAATTCCGTGGTTTATTTCTGGGATACAGTATTGCAGCAGTGGGCGGACGGCAACAAGACCAGCAAGGGATGGGGTTCCGTCCAATCGAACAAAGTGGTGTTGGCTGGCGAAGGCTTCTTCCTGCAGGGACCGCCTGCCACGAACTACGACGTGGACGTGACGATCACTGGCGAAGTGCCTGAAGATCCTTCTCTGGCTCGCGCCATCCCCGGCTCTTTGGCGTTTGGCACCGTGGCCAATCCCTATCCGGTGGACTTCAAGTTCGGCGAGTCTGATTTGGCCAAGAATGCCAGCGTGAATTCTGTGGTGTATTTCTGGGACGAAGTCCTGCAGCAGTGGGCGGACGGCAACAAGACCAGCAAGGGGTGGGGGTCCGTCCAGTCAAATCGCGTGGTGTTGGCGGGCGAAGGCTTCTTCCTTCAGGAAGCCGCCGGCATCACGTCCTGGACGAATGTCCGGCCCTACACCTGGCCTCACGAGTAACCATTTAAAAAAGAAACTCAAGGAGAAGAAACATGAAGAAATTCCTGATGGCGATTTTCGCCTTGGCCGTTGCGACCACCGTCGCCACTGCCGATGTGGGTATTAACTGGAACGCAGGTACATGGGGCTATGCGAGCGACGGTGTTACGCCCATTCTGGACAACAACAGCGTGCTGTGGCAGCTCATCTATGCCGGTGTGAACGACGCCATCGATGCGATTCCGGAGGGCTCGATCCCCGGAGCGACCGATGCGTACGGCGACGATGATGTCTGGGCCTATCGGACGATCGACCAAGGCGGTGGCGTTGCTGACGGCGCGACTTGGGACAACTGGTTGATGTATTCAGGATCTGACCCCGCGAAATATATTGACACAGAGTGGGATTCGGCCGGCTATGTCTATCAGCGCATATTCGAGTCGTCCACCCCTGAAAATGGAACCTGGTACTACGAATCTGGCTTGACTGCATTGATCCCGACATATGTTCCGACAGATCCGACATCGACTACTAAGAGTTACGCAGATGTCACGGGTGCTGGCTTTGTGACGGATCAGCAAGTCACGCAGGTTCCGGAGCCGGCGACGATGAGCCTGTTGGGCTTGGGCGCGCTGGCGATGGCGATTCGTCGCCGTCGTTCCTAATCCCGCGTACGCGGGACAAGTACTTCGCCTAACGGCGAAAGCGATCCCCGGTGGGCAGCCACCGGGGATTTTTTTGCGCCATGGAACGGCGGATGGTTTTACATTGTAGGCCCGGTCCCCCGACCGGGCGGGCTTTCGCCGGGTGGGGGCACCCGGCCTACAACGAAAGGCATCCATCCGCATCGCTGTAGGCCCGGTCCCCCGACCGGGCGGGCTTCTGCCCGAGGCTCGTTCTACTTGCCTTTTTCCGTGGCGGACGCGAGCAGGCTCTTGATGAAGGCGAGTTCGAAGGGTTTGGTGAGGAAGGCCGTGATGGCGCCGCCCTGCGCCTTGGCGGCGAGTTCCTCGGACGGTTCGCCGGTAATCAGGATGAGGGGGCGGCCGGCGGCATGTTCTTTGAGCTGGTCGACCCACTTGCCGAGGGCCGGGCTGTCGGGCAGATAGATGTCGGAAATGACGATCTGGACGTCGGGGCTGGCCATTTGGGCGAGGCCTTCGGCGCAGGTGGCGGCGGTGAGGGCCCGATGGTGCAGGCGCGCGACCAAGGTCGCCAGATACTCCCGGACGGCAATGTCGTCGTCGATGATCAAGATGTTGGCCATGTGCGTTTCCTGGTTGATCCGATCGAAAATCAGGTCGGAAAATACCCGTATTTTCCCCGCCTGTCAAAACATGCCGCGCGCCGGCGGTTCTGGCGCATCTGCGATTGGAGCGGTTTGCGCGAAACACGTATCCATTCTCCGGGGGCCAGCCGCCCGGCCCGGCGCATTCCGACCTCTGGGCGGGTCGGGATGGCCCTGCCACTGGCCCTCTTCGCAGTCATGGGGTAGGGCGAACCCTAAGATCTATTGAGTTTTGATAAGTGCGTTTCGGTTTTGGTTCCGGCGGGCCCCACCACCTTGCGTGGTGGGGGAGCCAACTTGGCCTCCCACGACACAAGGCCATGGGGGGGCGTAATGGCTGAGATCGTCACCCACATAAGCAATACTCAATAATACGCATTCGTCCATTGTACGCCCTTTAAGGGGCATTATAATGGAAAGGCGGGGGGGCGATTCAACCGGAATAGACGGCTTAACCAGAAAATAACGAAACCCCCGGGCGGCGGAGCCGGCCGGGGGTCGCGAAGGCGGGGAGGGCCGCCGCTTACTTGAGGCCCAGCTCGATCATCTTTTCGGCGATCTGGATGGCGTTTTGGGCGGCGCCCTTCCAGATGTTGTCGCCGGCAACGAATAGCGAAAGGCCGTTCGGAACCGTGGCATCCGCGCGGATGCGGCCGACGAAGGTGTCGTACTTGCCGGAAGCCTCGATCGGCGTCGGAAAAACGGACTTGGACAAGTCGTCGACGACCTGCACGCCGGGGGTCTGCGAAAGAATCTCGCGGGCGCGCTCGGGGGTGATCGGGTTGTGGAACTCGACGTGGATGGCCTCGCTGTGTCCGTTGACCACGGGGACGCGCACGCAGGTGGAAACCGCCTGGATGGAGTCGTCGCCGAGAATCTTGCGGGTTTCGCGGGGGAGCTTGGCTTCTTCGGAGGTGTAGCCGGGCAGGTCCTTGGCTTCGGAGCCGATCTGCGCGATGACGTTGAACGCGATCTGCGCGGGATAGACCTCGTGGACCATGGGCTTGCCTTCGGCCCAGGCGCGGACCTGGTTCTCGAGCTCGCGGATGGCGGCGGCGCCGGTGCCGGAGACGGCCTGGTAGGTGCAGCACACGATGCGCTTGATCTTGGCCTCGCGGTGCAGGGCGTAGAGCGGCATCAGCGCGATCGCCGTCGAGCAATTCGGGTTGGCGATGAAGTTCTGGTGGTTCTTCAGGCTGTCCGGATTGATTTCCGGAATGCACAGCGGCACGCGCGGGTCCATGCGGAAGTCGTCGCCGTTGTCCACGACGCAGCAGCCGGCCTCGGCCGCGCCCCAGCCCAGGGTCTTCGAGGCGCCCTTGGCGCCCTCGGTGCCCGCGAAGAACGCGAAATCATAGCCCTGGAACGATTCGGGGCCGGTGGCGACCTTTACGTCGACCGGCAGGCCGTCGATCATCTCGGTGCGCTCGCGGGTCGCGAACGCGGTCAGCTTGGCCAGCGGGAAGTTGCGCTGGCGCAGCAGCCGGACGATTTCCGTCCCGACCGCGCCGATGCCGACCATGCACACGTTGTATTTTTTCATTTTCTGGATCCTTTTTAGACGGGATGAACAGGATTTACAGGATGGAAAACCTACAGCCGTTTCTCTCGCAGAGATTCACGGAGGTTCACGGAGGATAAAAACTCTGTGTTTCTCTGTGTTCTCTGTGGTGATAATGGCTGTTAGACCGCGGCGGCGACGAGATCGCCGACTCCGGACGTGCCGAGGCCCATGCGGCCGGCGGCGAGGGACTTGATCTTCCCGCCATTGAGCGCGCCGGTGACGGCCCGGTCGACCGCGGCGGCCGCTTCGGTCTCGCCGAGGGTGTCGAGCATCATGCCGCCCGCGGCAATGGCCGCGATGGGGTTGATGACGTTTTTGCCGGTGTACTTGGGGGCGCTGCCGCCCATGCACTCGAACATCGAGACGCCTTCCGGATTGATGTTGCCGCCGGCGGCGACGCCGAGCCCGCCCTGGACGATGGCGGCCAGGTCGGTGATGATGTCGCCGAAGAGGTTTTCCGTCACGATCACGTCGTACCACTCGGGCTGCTTGACGAACCACATCGTGCAGGCGTCGACGTGGTTGTAGTCCTGCTTCACGTCCGGATAGTCGCGGTCGCCCATTTCCTTGTGCGAACGGACCCAGAGGTCGCCGCAGTGGGTGAGGACGTTGCACTTGTGGACGAGGGTGAGCATTTTCTTGCGGTTGCGGCGCCGGGCGTATTCGTAGGCATAGCGCATGCAGCGGTCCACGACGGGCCGGCTGTAGACCATGACCTGCGTGGCCACTTCGAGGTCCGTGCCCTTTTGGACGGCGCCGCCCACGCCGGTGTAGATGCCCCCGGTGTTTTCGCGGATGACGACGAAATCGACGTCCTTGGGTTCCTTGTCCTTCAGCGGGCAGTCTTCCTTGCGGTAGAGCTTGACCGGGCGCAGGTTGATATACTGGTCCAGGGCGAAGCGGGTTTTGAGCAAAATGCCGCATTCCAGGATGCCCGGCTTGACCTGGGGATGGCCGATGGCGCCGAGATACAGCGCGCCGTGCTTGCGGAACTCCTCGATGGCGGAATCCGGCAAGGTTTCGCCGGTCTTCAGGTAGCGTTCGCCGCCGAAATCGTAGGGGGTGTAATCCAGCTTGAAGCCGAACTTCGCGGCCGCCGCGTCGAGCACCTTGACGGCCTCGCGGGTGACTTCGGGGCCGGTCCCGTCGCCGGGAATCAATCCGATGGAATAGGTCTTTTTCATAAGGGCGCACATTAAACAGGGGTTTGGGTCCTGAAATCAAGCAAGGAAACGGACCCCGCGCCGAAATCCGGCGGGGATTGAATTCGAAGCCGGAGTGGGGCATGATTCTCCGCCGAGGTCGATTTCTCGCCGGCTTAGCTCAGTTGGCAGAGCAGCTGATTTGTAATCAGCAGGTCATCGGTTCGAGTCCGATCGCCGGCTCCATCTTGAAAAACAGGCCCGAAAACGGGACCAGTCGGCCGTGGCCGGGCTTGACCGGCGGCCCGCGTTGCATGAAGATGCGCTGGAAACGGCAGGTCGGATCCAATCACCGCCTCGGGAGAGGCGACAGGAGAACAGGAACAACCATGAAAACGGCGGGAAAATGGCTGGCGCTGGGTTGGGGATGCGTTTGGCTGGGACTGGCGGCGGGGTGCGATTCGGATTCCCAGGCGACCTCGGACGTGAGCGTGTCGCCGGCCTCCGTTTTCCTGTCGGCGGACGCGGTGAGCGTGGTGACCTTCACCGCGAGCGGCGGCGACAGCAACTATACGTGGTCGGTCAGCGCCGTCGCGCTGGGCGAAATCTTCGGGGCCAACGAAACCGCCCTTTACCAAAACGCGACCAATGCGGGCGTCAACACGCTCACGGTGACCGACGGGGAGGGCGGGTTCGCGACCGCCGTGATTACCCAGGAGTAGCGGAAACGGGTTCCGGAGGGGGGGGGCGGCCGCGGCGGCCGCCCCGTTTCGGCCTGGGGTGCGCCCCGGCCTTTTCCGCGGAATTCTCGGTTCTTGATGTGGAGGGGGGGGAGGGGATAGAGTACGGTTTCTTTGGAAAGGACCGGGCGATGCAACGGATCATGCTGAAATCGAAAATCCACCGCGCGACGGTGACGGGGCTCGAACTCGACTACGAGGGGAGCATCGCCATCGACGAGGACTTGATGGAGGCGGCGGACCTGTTGGCGGGCGAGCAGGTCCAGGTGCTGAATCTGCAGAACGGCCAGCGGTTCGTCACCTACGTGATCCGCGGCAAGCGCGGCACGGGGCAGATGATGCTCAACGGGCCGGCGGCGCGGCTGGCGTACCGGGGCGACACGATCATCGTCATTGCCTATGCCCCGATGGAAGACGCCGAGGCGCGGGCGTTCAAGGCGACGGTGGTGAAGGTGGACGCGAAGAACCGGATCGCCAAGGTCTTGAAGAAATAGGGGCCGGCCATGGGCTTGCTGATCCGCGGTGGCGAGGTCGTGACGGGACGGGGCCGCTGCCGCGCGGACGTGTGGTGCGCGGGGGAGACGATTGCGAAGGTGGAGAAGGGCCTTGCGCCGCCGCCGGGGGCGACGGTGGTGGAGGCGGCGGGCAAGCTGGTGTTCCCGGGATTCGTCGATCCGCACGTGCATGCCTATTTGCCGTTGCCGAACGGGGCGGCGAAGTCCGACTACGCGAACTGCACGCGCGCGGCGCTGATGGGCGGCACGACGTGCATCATGGATTTCGCGGGATCGGGGATGGAAAAAGACCTCGACGAAGCCTGGGCGGCGTGGGAGGCGCAGGCGGCCGGGAAGGCGTCGTGCGACTACGCCTGGCACCTGACGATCACGCGGTTCGACGGGGAGACGCGCAAGCAGCTCGAGAAATTCGTTGAGAAGGGGCTGCGGTCGGTGAAGGTCTATCTGGCCTACAAGCCCGTCTTGGCGATTTCGGACGAGGATTTGTACCGGGTGCTGGAGTTCGCGGCGGCGCACGGCGTGGTCGTGATGGCGCATTGCGAGAACGCGGACCTGGTGCCCGCGCTGCAGCGGAAGCTGCTGGCGGAGGGGAAAACGGGCCCGGAATGGCACGGACCGAGCCGTCCGCCGATGGTCGAGGCCGAGGGCACGTGCCAGTTTCTGACCTTCGCGGCCGCGGCGGGCGCCAAGGCCTACGTCGTGCACGCGAGCTGCGAAGAGGCGCTCTCGATGGCCGACCGCTTCCGCGGGAAGCTGGAAAACCTCTACGTCGAAACGATGATCCACTATTTGACGCTGGACAAGTCGTACGCGGAACGGCCGGATTTCGAGGGCGCGAAGTGGGTGCTGTCGCCCCCGCTGCGCTCGACCTCCGACCAGGACGCGCTGTGGGCGGGACTGGCGGACGGACGCGTGGACACGCTGGGAACGGACCACTGCCCGTTCGATTTCAAGGGCCAAAAAGAGCTGGGGCGCGGCGATTTCTCGAAGATCCCCAACGGCATTGGGGGGGTGGAAGAACGCGTGGCGCTGGCCTACACGGCGGGCGTGGCCGGCGGGAAGATATCCCTGGAGCGCTTCGTGGAGGTGGCGGCGGAGAATCCCGCGAAAATCTTCGGCCTGTGGGGCCGCAAGGGCACGGTTGCGCCGGGCTTCGACGCGGACCTCGTGGTGTGGGATCCGAATGCGCGGCGGACGATATCGGCGAAAACGCAGAGTTTGGACACGGACTACAATCCGTACGAGGGGTTCGAGGTCGTCGGCGCGCCGGAGGTCGTGGCGGTGCGGGGCGAGATCATGGTGCGCGGCGGGACGTTCGTCGGCCCGGCGGGCCGGGGGAGGCTGTTGCTGTGAGGAGGGAAGATTCAATATTCAATAACCAATGTCCAATATCCAATGATCAAGTCGGGCGTTTTCCTCGCTGTGGAAAACTTTTTTCCACGCTGTGGAAAAGTTCGGTCGTTCTGTTGGCCGCGATGAACGGAGCGGGGGGGGCGGAACCGCGGGTGGCGGAGGCGGACTGGGGGCCGCTGGCCTCGTGGATGGCGGATGCGGACGGCAACGACCGCTTCCGGGCGGCGGGGCCGTTCTGGGAGAAGGCCGAGAGTCCGGACGGCAAGAGCCTGCGGGCGTTTCCGCGTCCGCTGTTTGCGCGGGCGGCGGATCCGGCGGAGGACCGGGTTTCGTGGGACTGCCTCTGGCCGATCGCTTCGGGCAGGACGTTCGGAAGCGAAAAATCGTGGCGGGCGCTGCTGGCCTGGTTCCTCGATCGGGACCGGTCGGATCCGGCGTCGCAGTATCGTTTCTGGCTGTTGCCGATCTGGTTCCATGGGCGCGACGAGCAGGGCCAGGGCTACGCGGCGCTGTTTCCGCTCGGCGGCGAAATCCGGAACTTCCTGTGGAAGGACCGCCTTCGCTTCGCGCTGTGGCCCTTGTGGGCGCAGAGCCGGGTGAACGACGTGCGGACCACGGACGTGCTGTGGCCGTTCTATTCCCGCACGACGACGCCCGACGGACATCTGGACAAGTTCCGGGTGTTTCCGTTTTACGCCCGTTCGTTCAACCGGCGGCAATTCGAGAAACACACGGTGCTGTGGCCGATCTGGACGCATGCCCGCTACGCGCACCCGAAGGCGGAGGGCACGGCCTGGGTGCTGTTCCCCCTGTGCGGCCGGGTGAATATGAACAGCCAGAAGGGCTGGATGTTCCTGCCCCCCTTCTTCCGGCATCTCCGCGGCGACCAGATGACGCGCACGTATTGCCCGTGGCCGTTTTTCCAGCGGGAGACGGGCGCGCGGGAGAAGCTGTATTTCTGGCCGCTGGTCGGCTGGCGCAAGGACGGGGCGCTGGAACGGCGGTTCTGGCTCTGGCCGCTGGTGATCCACGAGAAGAACGAGTGGGGCTTCCGGAAGCAGAACCGCTGGCAAGTGACGCCGATCTGGACCAGCGTGACGCAATCGGAGAATCCCAATCCGGCCGGGCGGCGAGGGGCCCGGGACGAAGCCGCCGCGCCGGCGGGCGCCCCGCGCGCGACGGCGAGCCGGACGAAGCTGTGGCCGCTCTATTCGCGCCTCTACGACGTGGACGCGAAGACCTACCGCCTGCGCCTGCTGGATCTGTGGCCGGTGGGACATCCGCCGCCGGTGGAGCGGAGCTGGGCGCCGCTGTGGACGGTGCTGGATTACCGCGTTCACGGGGAGGACGGCGATCTCGACGCGCTGTGGGGGCTCTATCGCGCCACCCGGCGCGGCGGCGGCGCGCGAGCGTTTTCGCTCTTCCCCCTTTGGCGGCACGAACGGGCGGCGGCGGATTCGGCCCGCCGCTGGTCGGTGCTGAAAGGCTTGATGGCCTACGACCGAACGGCTACAAATCGGCAAGTGCGCTTCCTGTGGCTGGGCCGGATTCGGCTGGCGCCGCCGGACGGGAAGGGCGCCGCGCCCCCATGATCACGAGAGAGCCCCAGATTTCCGATCCGCCCGCGAACGTGTTCGCGGCGGCCGGGCGCGGCATCATCGGGGCGTGCCAGGGGACGGGGCAGGCGCTGCTGATGCTGCTGGGGGCGGCGGCGCAGACGCCGCATCTGTTCTCGCGGAAGAACCGCGACGACGTGATGCGGCAGCTCTATCTGGTGGGCATCAAGAGCCTGGGGGTGGTGAGCGTGGTGGCGCTGTTCACGGGGATGATCCTGGCGCTGCAGGTGGGGCTGGAACTTCGCCGTTACGGGCAGGAAAACAGCATCGGCACGCTGGTGTGCATCTCGATGCTGCGCGAAATGGGGCCGTTCATGACGGGGCTGGTCGTCGCGGCGAGCGTGGGATCGGCCATCGCCGCGCAGATGGGGACGATGGCGGTGGGCGAGGAGATCGCCGCGCTGGACGTGATGAGCATCAACCCGCTGCGCTACCTGATGATGCCGCGGCTGGTGGCGCTGGCGATCATGATGCCCCTGCTGACGGTCTACACGAACCTGCTGGGCATTTTCGGCGGGGCCATCGTGGGCTCCACGCAGCTGGGCATTTCGCCGGAGGCCTATTTCGACAACGCCTTCCGCTACGCGGAGAACAAGGATCTCTACGTGGGGCTGTTCAAGGCGTTCCTGTTCGGGCTGATCATCGTGACGGTGGCGTGCTACCAGGGCTTCACCACCACGGAGGGGGCCGTGGGCGTGGGCCGTTCCACGCGGCGCACCGTGATCGTTTCGTTCCTGCTGATCCTGGTGGTGGGCTATTTCGTGACGAGGATGTTCTACCAATGATCCGCTTCGAGAACGTGACCAAGCGGTTCGGCGCCAAAACGGTGCTGGACGGCATCAGCTACGAGATCGAAAAGGGCGAAACCTTCGTGGTCGTGGGCAGCTCGGGGGCGGGCAAGAGCGTGAGCCTGCGGCACATGATCCGGCTGTTGACGCCGGACGCGGGGCGGGTGTGGGTGGGGGAAGACTGCGTCAACGACGCCGGCGGGGCGGAGCTCGAACGGATATTGGGCCGCTTCGGCGTGCTGTTCCAGAGCGCGGCGCTGCTGCAGTGGCTGAACGTGGAGGACAACGTCTGCCTGCCCCTGCGGCAGAAAACGAACCTGCCCGACGAGGAAATCCGCCGGCAGGCCGCGGAGAAGCTCGGCCTGGTCGGGCTCGACGGCGCCGGCGCCAAGATGCCGTCGGACATTTCCGGCGGCATGCGCAAGCGCGTGGGGCTGGCGAGGGCCATCGTGACGCAGCCGGAAATCATCCTGTACGACGAGCCGACCTCCGGACTCGATCCGGTGATCTCGCGCCAGATCGACCTGCTGATCGACGATCTGCGCCAGCGGCTGGGCGTGACCAGCGTGGTGGTGACGCACGACCTGTACAGCGCGCTGTACGTCGGCACGCGCGTGGCGATGCTCCACGAGGGCCGGTTCGTCGTCTGCGCCCCGCCCGAGGAATTCGTTGCATCGGAACATCCCGTCGTGAGAGACTTCCTGCAGGCGCAAAGCATTGCGGACATGCGCGACGTCCGGAAGGCGTTTGGAAAATGAAATTCAAGAAGCAGATGTTGGTCGAGAGCGCGGTGGGGCTGTTCAGCTTCGCCGTCATCGCGGCGTTGTTCATGCTGACGGTGGTGCTGAGCCAGGATTCGCTGTTCCGCAAGGAACGGCCGGTGGAAATCCTGTTCGACAACGCCATGGGTCTGCGCGTGGGCGACGCGGTCAGCGCCCGCGGCGTCACCGTCGGCAAGGTCAAGCAGATCGCGCTGAAGTCGGACGGCGTGCACGTGCTGGCCCTGCTCACGACGCCGGTGCATTTGCGGGAAGACTACCGGATCGAGGTGATGCCCACCTCCGTGCTGGGCGGGCGGTTCCTGAACATCGACGAGGGCACCCACGAAAACGAACCGATGCGGTCCCCGCCGAAGCTGCTCCAGGGCACCGCGTCGACCGACCTGATGGATGCGGCCACGCGGACGATCGAGGACATCCGCCAGGCGCTGAACGACGGCATTCTGGAGGATTTCAAGGTCACCATGTCCGAGGTGCGCAAGATCGCCACGCGCTTGGGCGAGGGTGAAGGCACGCTGGGCAAGCTGATCCACGACGACGCGGTCTACGCCGACGTCCAGCAGATCGCGGCCAACCTGCGCGGCGTCAGCGACCAGCTGGCCAAGGGCGAGGGCACGCTCGGCAAGCTGATGAACGACGGGCAGCTGTACGAGGATGCCCAGGCCGTCGCGGCGAACCTGAAGGACATCAGCGACCGGCTGAACAAGGGCGAGGGAACGCTGGGCAAGCTGCTGGGCGAGGACGACCGGGCCTACGAGGATCTGGCGGCGACGATCGCCTCGTTCCGCAAGATGTCGGAATCGATGGAAAAGGGCGAAGGCACGCTCGGCAAGCTGGTCTCGGACGAGGCGCTGTATCTGGAGTTCCAGGCGCTGCTGCGCGAAGGCCGCGCGGCGTTGGACGACATGCGGGAAACCTCGCCGGTCACCACGTTCACCAGCATTTTCTTCGGGGCGTTTTAACAAGCGGAGGCCAAGCATGAAGAGGCGCGGATGGAGCGGAATGGCGGCGGTGCTGGCCGCCGCGTTGGTTTGGGCCACGCTGCCGGCGGCGCCGGCGCAGGCGGCGGAAGCCGGAGACGATTCGATGGGGGCCGCCATCACGATCGGCCTGATGGTCACGGTGGTCGTCGTCTACGGTTTGGTCTCGCTGCGGTCGGACGTGGAGCGCTATTCGCAGGCCGACAAGGATAACGCCATAGCCCGCGCCGCCCAAATGGCGGAAGAATCGCCCCTCGTGCTGCAGGCCGTTACCGCGCCGATCGGGCTGGGTTCGCCGGAGGCGGGCGGTTCGACCGAAGTCGCCGGCGCGGCGATCGGGTGGCGCGTCAGTTTCTGACGGGGAAGCGGAAGGCTACGGCCTTTCTCGCCGCAAGGCCGCGCCCCACGCGCGGGCGCGTTCGAGTTCGCCGGGCTTGAGGGGGCCGTACATGCCGGCGACGCGAAACCGCTTGGAGCCCGCCCGCGGTTCGTAGCCCGCCTTTTTCAAGCCCTTGAGGATGGCGCCGGTGGCGCCGCCCGGCGAGAACCACATGCGGGTTTCGAACGCCGCCGCGCGGCCCTTGCCGGCCGGCAGGGCGTCCAGCCACGCGCGCATCGGGGGATGCGACAAATTGGGCGGCGCGGGAAACGACGAGGATTTTTTCCGGATGGTTTCGCGGATGGCGGCGGTAGGCAGGCGGAAGGCGAAGAGCGGGGCGCCCGCCACGATCAGGTCGGCGCCCGAAACCGCGTCCGGCGCCGCTTCGGCGGTGGAGGCCGCCCGGGCGTCCGGCCCGAAGCCTTCGGCGATGGCGCGCGCGATGGCCGCGGTGTTGCCCCACAACGATTCGTATACGATCCACGCTTTCATGTCGCCTCCGGTCCCTCGGGCTCGAGATTCGAAAGCAGCTTATCCACTGCGGGATCGAAGTCCAAGGCGCAATATTCGCCCAGCGCGGCGTGGAGGGCGGGCCACTTCCGGAGCGGTTCGACGGCCTGGGCGCGAAAGGCCCGGGCCCGGTCCCTCAATTCGGCGGGCCGGCCGGGGAACGCGGTCGCCGCCGTATGGATCCGCCGCGCCCGGTCGCGGCCAAGGGTTTTGCCGGCGGATCGGCCGTCGCCGGCGACGTCCAGAAGGTCGTCCGCCAATTGGTAGGCCGTTCCCAGCGCGTATCCGGCCTCTTGCAGCGCGAGGCGCAGGGGGGCGTCGTCGCCGCCCGCCGTTCCCGCGGCAAAGGCGAACAGGGCGCCCGTTTTCCGGCGGTCGACGTCGAGGCAGGCCTCCCAATCCCATTCGCCGCCGCGGAGAAGCAGTTCCTGTTCCGATTCGGCGTTGCACGTTTCGCCGGCAAACCGCACGAGTTCGCCGACGAGACGGGCATCCGCCGCGTCCAGCGCCAGCTCGAGCGCTTTCATCAGCATGAGGTCGCCGAGCAGGACGGCGCCGGGAATCCCGTGCGCTTTCCAAAAGGCGGGCGCATGGCGGCGGACGAGGCCACCGTCGATGACGTCGTCGTGCAGGAGGCTGGCGGCATGGACCAATTCCACGGCCGCCGCCGCCGGAACCGCGAGGGAGTCGGGGATGCGTCCGGCGGGCGACAGGCGGAGGAGCAGCCGGGCCCGCAGCATTTTGCCCCGCCCCGCGGAAAATCCCCCGGAGCTTTCCAGGCGGCGCAGGACGGTGTCGTCCAGCGCGCCGGCCATCCGTTGCCGGACGGAGTTCAAACGGGTCTCGATGGAGTCGGTTGCCACGGGTACGTGAATCCGGACCCACCCTATCACGCCCCGCCGGAGGGGACAAGCCGGGCGAAACCGGGCGGGCGGCCGCGAAAATGTCGTGAAAAACGGCGGGCAACGTGGAAGAGTGTCTCCCAAACCGAAAGGGATGACCCCATGAGCAAAACGATGATTCTGGGCTTGGCGATCCTGGCGGCGTTCATTGTCGTCTTGATCATGACGAAGGGCGACGTGGCGGTGAACCTGTTCACGTTCAAGCAGACGTGGAGGACGTCGTACGCGCTGCTGGGGGCGGCCGGCGTGGGGGTCGTGGTGGGAGCCCTGTTGCGCAAATAGGCCGCGCGGCGGCCGCGGCCGGGAAACCGGGCCGGACGCCGCCTGTTTTTGGGCTTTCCAACGGGGTGGGCGTGGTGGAAAATGCCGCGCGAATCTTTTTCCGCGGAAGAAAGGAAACGAAGATGAACCTGAGAACGTTTTTGGCGGCGGCGGCGGTGGCGGCAGGGCTGGCGGTCCCGGCCGGCGCGGCGGAGTTGAAAATCGCGACGGTGGACCTCGAAAAGGTCTTTGCGGCGCATCCCAAGACCCAGGCGGCCGAGGCCGAATTGAAGGTGGCCGAGGACGCCATCGAGTCCGAGATGCAGAAGATGGTGTCCGAAGGCCGGGCAATGGAAGAAGACGTCGCCAAGTTGCGCGAAGCGTCCAAGAATCCGCTGCTGGCCGAGGAAGCCCGTTTGGCCAAGCGGAACGAGGCCGAGGAAAAGCTGACCGAGCTGCAGGAATTCCAGCTGCGCATTCGCCGCACCCAGGAGACCAAGCTCAAGCAGTTGCGCGAGAAGCTGGTGAAATCCCGCCAGGGCATCGTGGACGAACTGATGAAGGTCGTGGAGGAATTCGGCCAGGCGGAGGGATTCGATCTGGTGCTCGACCGATCGGGAATGACGATGAACATGGTTCCGCTGATGGTCTATTCCAAGCCTGAACTGGACGTGACGGAGAAGCTGATCGCGCGGATGAAAGCCGCGCCGGCCGGGGCGGCCCCGGCGGCGGCGGAATAGGCGGAGGACGGCGGTGTTTACGCTGACGACCGGCGAACTGGCGGCGAAACTGGGGGCCGCGCTGGAAGGAAATCCCGGCAGGGTCCTGCATGGCGTGGCCGACCTTCGCGCGGCGGGAGAAGGGCAGGTCTCGTTCGCGGGAAGTCCGCGCTATTGGCCCGACGCGGCGGAAAGCCGCGCCTCGGCGGTGATCGTGCCGAAGGATGCGGCCCTTTCCTCGCCGAAACCCGCCTTGCTGCGCGTGGCGGACGCCGACGCGGCGTTTGCGGCGGCCTGCGCGCTGTTTGCGCCGCCGCCCGTGGTCCTGCCGCGCGGCGTGCATCCCCAGGCGTTCGTTTCGCCGCAGGCCAAGCTGGGCGCGGCCGTTTCCGTCGGCGCCTTCGCGGTGGTGGAAGCCGGGGCCGAGATCGGCGACGGCACGACGCTCTATCCGCAGACCTACGTGGGCCACGAGGCGAAAATCGGCCAGGATTGCCTGTTGTATCCGTTCGCCGGCGTGCGCGAGCGGTGCATCCTCGGCGACCGCGTCATCCTGCACAACGGCGCTGTCGTCGGCAGCGACGGGTTCGGCTACGCGGTGGATGCGCAGGGCGTGCGCACCAAGATTCCGCAGACGGGCATCGTCGTGCTGGAGGACGACGTCGAGATCGGCGCGAACACGACGATCGACCGCGCGCGCTTCGGCCAGACGCGGGTGGGCAAGGGCACCAAGGTGGACAACCTCGTGCAGATCGCCCACAACTGCGTCGTCGGCGAACATTCGGTGCTGTGTTCGCAGGTGGGGCTCGCGGGCACCACCACGCTGGGCAAGCACGTGATTTGCGCCGGGCAGGCGGGTCTCGCCGGGCACCTGAAGGTCGGCGACGGCGCCGTGATCGGCGCGCAGGCCGGCGTCCCGAAGGATTTGCCGGGCGGCCAGATGTATCTGGGATCCCCGGCGGTTCCGCGGCTGGAGTTCGGAAAGTCTCTCGCCCACGTTGCGGGCCTGCCCAAGCTGAAGGAACAACTCAAGGATTTGCAAGCGCGGCTGGCCCGTTTGGAGCAAAACGGGGTCAGCCCTTGAAAGCAGAATCGTGCCCCTTGAAATTCAAGATTCAAGGGCTGACCCCGACGAGATGAGGATGGGATGACATTGACGAAAGCTTCCGAAAAACAGGTCGAGAAACTGGCGGCCCAGGCCCAGGCGGGTTTTCTGGACAACCTGACCGGCGCGTTCTTCCGCCGCATCGACTGGTGGGCGTTCTGGATCGTGCTGCTGGCGACCTTCGCGGTTTATTTCTTCACGCTGGCGCCGACGCTGACGCTGGAGGATTCCGGCGAGCTGGCGGTGGCGTCGGACTATCTTGGCGTGCCGCATCCCCCGGGCTATCCGATCTGGACCCTGGTGACGTGGTTTTTCCAGTGGATATTCCACTGGGTGACGTACAACGGGCATCCCAATCCGGCGTGGTCGGTGGGGCTGTCTTCGGCGGTGGCGGGGGCGGGGGCGTGCGCGCTGCTGGCGCTGCTGGTCAGCCGTTCGGGCGCGGACCTCCTGCGCAGCATTCCGGCGCTGACGGACAAGATCGGGTTCCGCACCGAAAACCGGCTGTGCCTGGTCGCGGGCATTTCGGGCGGGCTGCTGATGGCGTTCAGCCCGGTGCTGTGGTCGCAGAGCGTGATCGTGGAGGTGTACAGCCTCAACGCCCTGTTCCAGATGGCGGTCTTGCTGCTGATCTACATGTGGATGTGCCGGCCGAAGAACGACGTGCTGCTGTTTCTGGCCGCGTTCCTGTTCGGCCTCGGCCTGACCAACCACCAGACGCTGCTGTTCCTCGGCCTGGCCCTGGCCGTGGCCGTGGTGCTGAAGGATGGCAACTTGTTCCGCGATTTCGCGATCGCGGCGGTGCTGGTGGGGGTGGTGTTCGTCTTCGCGGCCAAGGGCCAGGCGCTGTTCGCGTCGGAGGCGGCGAAGGCCGCGCCCGGCTTCGATCCCAACCTGTGGAAATGGTCCCAGGGGCCTGGCACGGCGCCGTTCTGGGTCTACAACGTCCTGTTCCTGGCGATTCCGATCGCGCTGGCGTTCCTGCTGCCGCACGGAAAAACCGTGTGCGCGACGATTCTCCTGGCCGAGCTGGGCGTGGCGTTCTACATGTACCTGCCCTTCGCCTCGGAGCAGAACCCCCCGATGAACTGGGGCTATCCGCGCACCTGGGAAGGCTTCATGCACGCGGTGACGCGCGGGCAGTACGAGGCCATCGTACCGACGGACGTCTTCAGCGAGAAATTCATCCAGCAGCTCGGCGCCTACCTGTCGGACTTGCGCAGCCAGTTTTCGCTGCCGGTGGCGGTGCTGGGCTTCCTGCCGTTCTGCTCGTGGGGGCTGGTGCTGGGCGGGAAGCGCCGCTCGGCGTTTCCGGCGGCGCTGGGCCTCGTGCTGGCGTCGTCGGCCCTGATCGTGCTGGAAACGGCCACGGGGTGGACCGGCTTCGAAAAAATCTACCGCCTGCTGATCGGGCCCGTGCTGCTGCTGGCGGGCGGGGGATTCTTCCTGCTGCTCGCGCTGTTTCTCAAGAAGCAGATCGCCGACCTGCGCGACTATCCGCTGGGAACGAAGATCATGATCTGGGGATTCCTCGCGGTCGTGGCGCTGGGCGCGCTGTGGGTGGACGTGATGAGCCTGAAGGCCCTGTTCGCCGGCACGCTCTCGAAGGCGGGCAAGGCGATCTATGCCGGCGTGGTGTTCGGACCGCCCCTGGCGATCGCGCTGGGGTGGGCGCTCAGCGGTTCGCGCCTCCGGCTGGACTCCGACCTCGGCGTCTCGCAGCAGCGCTGGCTGATCACCTCCGTCGTCGGCTTCTTCTCGGTCAGCGTGATTTTCCTGATTTTCCAGAATCCGCAGCTGGACATCCAGAACCTGTTCATCGGCCGCGTGCAGTTCATCCAGAGCCATGCGCTCTACTCGCTGTGGCTGGGCTACGGCATCCTGCTGTCGGTGGCGTGGCTGGAGCGGATGCTGGGCCGCGGGGTCCTGGTCCCGGCGATGCTGGCGGGCCTGCTGCTGCCGGGCATCCTCCTGTGGCAGAACGGATACGACGAGGAGCAGCTCCGCATCGTCGGCGGCGCCGAGCAGCACGGCCACCACTACGGCTGGCAGTTCGGCAACTGGTCGCTCGAGGGCGTCAAGGGCATCCGGGAAGATTTCGAGTACTGGTATCCCGACGAGGAGGAATTCGCCACGCAGTGGGGCGCCTACACCAACGCCATCCCCGCCGATTATCCGCCGGCCATGACGGAAGGCGCCATCTTCTACGGCGGCACCGATCCGGGGCGCTTCGTGCCGACCTACATGATCTACTCGGCGGACGTCCGCCCCGACGTCTATCTCATCACCCAGAACGCGCTGGCCGACAACACGTTCATGAACATCACGCGCGACCTCTACGGCGACACCATCTACATCCCGTCGCTGGAGGACAGCAACGAGGCGTTCCGGAAATACGTCGACGACGTGAACGCCGGGCGGATCCAGGCCGGGGCCGACATCAAGATCGAGAACGGCAAGGTCAGCGTGCAGGGCGTCGGCGGCGTCATGACCATCAACGGCATTTTGGCCGAGCTGATCTTCAAGGAGAACAAGGCCAAGCACGACTTCTACGTCGAGGAAAGCTACGTGATCGGCTGGATGTATCCGTATCTGACGCCGCACGGCATCATCCTGAAGCTGAACAAGGATCCGCTGCCGGGGCTGGATCCGGAGCTGGTGGCGAACGACCACGCGTTCTGGGGCTGGTACGTGAAATGGCTGCTGGACCAGCCCGAATTCCGCCGCGACATCTGCGCGCGCAAGTCGTTCTCGAAGCTGCGCAGCGCCATCGCGGGCGTGTACGACTACCGGCGCATGTACGGCGAGGCGGAATACGCCTTCAAGCAGTCCATCGACCTCTATCCGCTGAGTCCGGAAGCCACGTTCCGCCTCGCGCAGATGTACATGAACATGCAGCGCTTCGGGGACGCCGACCAGCTGGTGCGCGCGTTCGCGGAGGCGGATCCCAAGAACGAGAGCGCCAAGGGGTTCCTCGCGCAGATCGAAGGCACGCAGCGGATGGTTTCGCGGCGGAAGGAGATCGAGAAAGAGCAGCAGGAAACCCAGATCCTGTCCCCCGACGAGGCCTTGGAGCTGGTGTCGATCTATCGCGCCTCCGGCATGCACAACGCCTACCAGAACCTGGCCCAGCGCCTGCTGTCCGATCCCGCCATGCCCCCCCCGTACATGCTGTCGCTCGCCGGAATGTTCGCCCAGGACCAGCGCGTGGATGCGCTGATCTACGCGCTGGAGCAATACGTCAAGCGCGAGACCGGAAACCTCGACGTCTGGCTCGACCTCTCCGCCGCCTATGCCTTCGTGCGGCGCGACGCCGACGCCGTCAACGCCGCGCGCCAGGCCATCGGCATCGGCGGCGACCAGGCCCGCGAAGCCATCCTGCGCGATCCGCGCTTCCAGCCGCTGGCCACCAATCGCGATTTCCGCGCGCTGTTCCCGAGGCAAATCCGTCCGCCCGCCTTGCCGCAAAACGTGTTCCAGGGCGGCGGCGCCTTGCCGAATCTGCCCGGCTTGGCGAGATAGCGCCGTGCCCGACGCCTCCGGAGCCGCCGGTTTCGCGGCGCTGACGCCCGATGCCGTGATGGACCGCGCCGAGCGCGCCTCGGGCCGCCGCGCTTCCGGCATCTGCCGTCCGCTGGCCTCCTACATCAACCGCGTCTACGAAATCGGCCTCGATGACGGCGGATTCCTCGTCGCCAAGTTCTATCGTCCCGGGCGCTGGACCCGCGCCGCCCTGCAGGACGAGCAGGACTTCCTGCTCGAACTGGCGGCCGACGAAATCCCCGTCGTCGCGCCCCTCGCGGACGCGGCGGGAAACACGCTGCACGAAGAGGCCGGGATTTTCTTCGCGTTGTTCCCGCGCATGGGCGGGCGGCCGTGCGACGAGCCCGCGCGCGACGAATGGCTGCAGATCGGGCGGCTGATCGGCCGCATCCACCAGGTCGGCGCGCGCAAACCGGCGGAAAACCGGCTGGCGCTCGATCCCCGGAAATCCTCGCGCACGCATCTGGATTTCCTGCGCGGTTCCGGGGCGATCCCGCGCGAAGTGGAGGACCGCTATCTCGACGCGGCGCAAACGCTCCTCGACCGCATCGCGCCGCGGTTCGACGGCGTCGCGGCGCAGCGGCTGCATGGCGACCTGCACCGGATGAACCTGCTCTGGCGGCCCGGCGAGGGCTTCCACGCCATCGATTTCGACGACATGGCCATGGGCCCCGCCATCCAGGACCTGTGGATGCTGCTGCCGGACCGCCTGCCCGCGGCGCGGCCGGAGTTCGAGCTGCTGCTGGAGGGGTACGATACGTTCGCGGAATACGACGACGCGCAAACGCGCCTGATCGAGCCGTTGCGCGCCATGCGCTTTCTGCACTATGCCGCGTGGTGCGCCCGCCAACGGGCCGACGGCGGCCGCGGCATCCTGTCCGCCGAATGGGGCAGCGCCGACTTCTGGCGGCGCGAACTCGCCGACCTCCAGCGCCAGGCCCGGGACATCGAGGATCTGGCGTAGGCCACGGGCTTTGGCGCGTGGCGTCCGGGAGATTCGGCGCAAGCGCTTGACCCTTGGCGCGGGCGGAGGGTAGAGTGCCGCCATGGTGACTTTTCCGGCAATGGATCTGCCGGCGGCGCTGGACGTGGCGGTTTTGGCCGTTGCCGAGGCGGGCCGCCTGCTGCTGGATTTGCGCCAACGGCCCATCGAAGTCCTGTGCGAACCGGGGCACGACATCAAGCTCAAGGCCGACCAGCTTGCCGAGGAGCGCATTTTGGCGATTTTGCAGGAGCGGATGCCGTTGCCGGTGCTGACGGAAGAGAGCGGCGAGCACGGGGGCGCGACGGAAACCTCCCGCATGTGG
This sequence comes from Kiritimatiellia bacterium, assembly GCA_050176815.1. Lineage (GTDB taxonomy): Bacteria > Verrucomicrobiota > Kiritimatiellia > CAIQIC01 > Lenti-01 > Lenti-01. Next base: position 2,019 of record JBFXHR010000028.1, on the reverse strand, counting down.
GTGGTGGATCCGCTCGACGGCACGTTCAACTATTCGCGCGGAACGCCGCTGTGCTGCTCGTCGGTGGGCCTGTGGGAGGACGGCCGGCCCGTGCTGGGCGCGATCTATAATTTCTTCCACGACGAGCTGTTCACGGGCATCGTGGGGCGGGGGGCGTGGCTCAACGGAAAGCCCATCGCCGTTTCCGGCGTGAAAACGGCGGCCAAGGCCGCGCTGGCGACCGGATTTCCGCACCACCAGGATTTCGACGACGCGCCGCTGCGCGAGTTCATCCGCCAGGTGCAGGCGTTCAAGAAAATCCGCATGCTGGGCTCCGCCGCGCTGATGGGCGCCTACGTGGCGTGCGGCTGGCTGGACGCCTACGTGGAGGAAGACGTCTGGCTGTGGGACGTCGCGGCGGCCGTGGCGATCGCGCAGGCGGCGGGGGCCTCCGTGGCGGTCCGTCCGGGCCAGGCCGGGCGCTGGGCGCGCGAGGTGGTCTGCGCCGCTTCGCCGGAGCTGCAAAAGGATTTGGAGGCGCGAAAACCATGAAAAAAGCGAAGAAGACGATCCTGGGCGTGCACGTCTCGCAGCGGACCCGGCACACGGCGAAGGTGCAGAAGATCCTGTCGGACTACGGGTGTTCCATCCGGACGCGCGTCGGCCTGCACGACGCCGGCGGCGGATTCTGTTCGCCCAACGGGCTGATTTTGCTGGACGTCGTGGACCGCGCCGGCGAACTGGCTTCGGCGCTTTCCCGGGTGCCGGGCGTCGCGGTCAAGAAAATGGTTTTCGAGGAGTAGCCCGATGAGCACGCTGAAAATCGCGAATATCCACACCTTGGCGACGGTGGACGACGACTACCGGATCCTGCACGACGTCGACGTCCTGATCGAGGGCGGCAAGATCCATTCCATCGGCCCGAACCTGCCGACGCCGCCGGACGCGCGCGTGATCGACGGCCGCTGGTGCGCGGCCTATCCGGGCTTCGTCAACACCCACCACCATTTCTACCAGACGCTGACGCGCAATTTGCCGGCCGTGCAGGACGCGAAGCTGTTCGACTGGCTGCTGTGGCTCTACGAGGTGTGGCGCGGGCTGCATCCGGAGGCCGTGCGCGTCAGCACGCAGATCGCCCTCGGCGAGCTGCTGCTGAGCGGCTGCACCACCACCACCGACCACTTCTACGTGTTCCCCCGGTCCGCGCCGCAGGAGTTCCTCGATATCGAAATCGACGAGGCGCGCCGGATCGGCGTGCGGTTCCATCCCACGCGCGGAAGCATGAGCCTCGGCCGATCGCAGGGCGGCCTGCCGCCCGACGACGTGACGCAGTCGTGGGAAGACATCCTTGCGGACTGCGATCGGCTGATTTCGAAATACCACGATCCGAAGCCGTTCGCGATGACGCGGATCGTGCTGGCGCCGTGTTCGCCGTTCTCCGTCACGCGCGAATCGCTCGCCGAGACGGCCACGTTCGCGCGCGAAAAGAAGGTCTTCATGCACACGCACCTGTGCGAGACCAACGACGAGCAGGATTTCTGCGTGCAGAAGATCGGCATGCGCCCGCTGGAATACATGGAGAGCGTGGGGTGGGTCGGGCCGGACGTGTGGTACGCGCACGGCATCTGGTTCACGCCGGAAGAGATCGTCCGCCTCGGGAAGATGAAGTGCGGCGTGGCGCATTGCCCGGTGAGCAACCTGCGGCTGGGCTCGGGCATCTGCCACGTGCCGGCCCTGCTCGACGCCGGCGTGCGCGTGGGCATCGCCGTGGACGGCAGCGCCAGCAACGATTCGTCGAACTTGCTGAAGGAAATGCAGACGGCGCTGCTGGTGCACCGCGTCGGCACGGGCGTGACGTCCATGCCGCCGCAGAAGGTCATCCGCATGGCGACGCGCGGCGGGGCCGAAATCCTGGGCCAGCCGGAGATCGGGCAGGTCAAGCCGGGCCTGGCCGCCGACCTGGCGCTGTTCCGCCTCGACCGCCTCGATTTCGCGGGGGCGATGACGGATCCGGCGCACGCGGTGCTGTTCTGCGGGAGC
>JBFXHR010000027.1:0-36281 GCA_050176815.1 Kiritimatiellia bacterium | reverse complement strand
GGCCAGGTGGACGCCGCCCGCGCCTACATCCAGGCCAACAAGAAGAAATAAGGCGCTCGTTCCGCCTTCCCAGGCCGGGAGCCCCCGCTCCCGGCCTTTTTCGTGCCCCGATACGATCCGTCTCGCACAAAGCCACAGAGACACAAAGTTTGGCGGCCTTCTTCCCCCTCCGTGCCTCCGTGTCTCTGTGAGAGCACGTTTCCGCCCCGTTGCGCCTTCTGCGCTAAAAACGGCTGTTTCGGGCCGTTTTCGGCCATTTTTAGGCCATTTTTGGACGATTTTCGCCTCCAAAAGGCCATTTTTCGCCCCAAAACGGCTAAAATCGCCTTTCTCTGATTCCGTTTCCCCATATTCCGCGAATTGACTACTCCCGCGGCAAAACATTCATGAACCTTTGTTCCGCCTCGTCATGGACCCCAAAGGAATGCCGCATTGACCCCCCCCCCGCGCATTGCCTACTATCCGCCTAGTCGAGGCGTCCCCGAATGGCCTGGAACTGACTACCCGGCGTACGGTGAATAACGCTGTTCATAAGAATATGACGCTAAAATCCGTATATAATGCCTGGCGGATAGGCTGGAATACTATTGGCAGAATACTGGCCCGCAACTTGGCGCAGGCCGACAATAGGCTTTACTACAAGTTATGGTTCAGCTGGCGATTGCCTGTATTTTGGATCACCGCGCTGCTATTCTGCCTCCCCCTGGGTTTAGCATGCAAATTCTTGGCGGATCGAAATCACATTTTGATTTCTCTGCTTTTGCACGCGATAAACGTCATCGCTATTTTCCCATATGGCGCATATTTCGGCGTGAAATGGTGGGTTGAGAAAAAAGTAGACCCCAACAACCATTAAGCCCACGGTAGCACTTGGTTTTCCTGCCTTTCCGGTTCAGCACATCGACCAGGCGGCGGCCTTGCGGGCGAGGGCGCCGCGCACGCCGACGCTTTCCAGGCTTCGGACCCGTCCGCCGGCTTTCCGGGCATTGAGGATGCGCCGGACGGCGACCGGCCCCAGCCCCGGCACGCGCAGCAGTTCGGCCTTGTCGGCGCGGTTCACGTCGACGGGAAAGCGCTCCGGATGGCGGCGAGCCCAGAATTCCTTGGGATCGACGTCCAGCGGCAGGTTTCCGGACTCGTCGAAGCCGATTTCGTCGGCGCCGAAGCCGTATTTGCGCAGCAGGAAGTCCGTCTGGTAGAGGCGGTGTTCGCGCGCGAGCAATTCGGAATTCGTCGCCGGGCTGTTTTCGCCGGGAAGCGAGGGATCCCCCAGCCCGCGCTGGTAGGCGCTGAAATAGATGCCGTGCATCCCCATCCGCCCGTAGAGCCCGCCCATGTAGCGCACGACTTCCTTGTCCGTCTCGTCCGAGGCGCCGACGACGAACTGGGTGCTGGTCTTGACCCGCTCGTGGGGCGCGCCCTTCGCGGTCAGCGCCGCGATGCGTTTCAGCGGAGCGATAATGGAATGCAGATAGTCTTTTCGGGCGGTCAGCTTCGCGAAGTGCGCCTCTCCGGCGGTTTCGATGTTAAGCGAAACGCCGGAGGCCAGGGCCAGCGCGCGATCGATGGCCGCATCCGACGCGCCGGGGATGATCTTGAGGTGCAAGATGCCGCGGTAGCGCTCGCGGCGGCGCAGGATCTCCGCCGTCGCCAGCATCCGCGCCATCGCCGCGTCCGGATTTCCGCACACCCCGCTGGTCAGAAAGAGGCCGATCACCTGCCCCGACTTCCAGTACGGCAGATAGGCCCGGACAATCTCCTCGGGCGAGAGCGAGCAGCGCGGCGTGGCGTCGTGGCCAGCGCGCAGGGGGCAATACTTGCAGTCGTTGGCGCAGGCGTTGGAAACGAGCGTCTTGAACATCAGGCTGCGGCCGCCGTTCTGCAGCGTCACCGGATACAGCCAGCGGTCGTCCAACCCCCGGCGGCGGGGATCGCCCGATCCGCACGAACACGCGCACGACAGGTCGTACTGGGCATCGGCCGAGAGGATTCCCAGCTTCTCGCGCAAATCGGGCGCTGTCCGGACGAACGGCATGGCAGAAACATAACTGAATGGCCGTTCCTTTTCAAGCGCGGCGTGGGGGAGTCGGCGGCGGATTTCGCTCCCCCACGGCCTTGTGCCGTGGGAAGCCAAGTTTGCTCCCCCATGGCGCAAGACCATGGGGCCCGCCCGGTCCAAACAGCCCCCCCCCCACGGCCTTGCGCCGTGGAAGGCGAAGTTGGCTTGCCCCGCCAAAGCCTGGCAGCAGATTCGCCTTCCCATTTTTCCGCCGCATTGACGTTTGCGGACGTGGGGCCTACATTTGTCCCGTAGTTCTTTCCGGAAAGGATCCAGCCCATGCAAATGACAGTCAAAGATGCGGCGAAAGCGCTGAACGTGGCGGAAAAGACGGTCTATCGCTGGATCCAATCGGGCGGACTCCCCGCCTACCGGGTGGCGGGCCAATACCGGATCAACCGGGCCATGCTGTTCGACTGGGCGACGTCCAAGCGCATTAATTTCTCCATGGGCGAATCCGTTCAGGAGCCCGAACGCCTTCCCCTGCCGACCTTGGCCCAGGCCCTGCAAGAAGGCGGCATCCATTACCGCGTCGGCGGCGGCGCCAAGGCGGACGTCCTCCGGGCGATCGTGGGCCTCCTCAAGCTGCCGGACCACGTCGACCGCGATTTTCTGCTCCAGGCCCTGCTGGCCCGGGAACAGCTCCAGTCCACCGGCGTGGGCGACGGCATCGCCCTGCCCCACGTGCGCAATCCCGCCGTGCTGGAAATCGCCACGCCCATGGTTTGCCTGTGCTTTTTGGAAACGCCGATCGAATTCGACGCCTTGGACGGCAAGCCGGTCCGGATCCTGTTCGTCCCCCTGTCCCCCAACGTCCGGATCCACCTGCACCTGCTCTCCCGCATTTCGTTCGCCCTGCGCGACCCGGCGTTCAAGGCGAAGCTCTCCGGCGAGGGACGCCGCGACGAATTGCTCGACGCCGCCCGCGCGCTGGATCCGGAAGAGCCCAAGGCCTGATTTCCCGCCGGTGCCGATCGCCCCCCCCGCGGCCTTGCGCCGTGGGCCTGCCCGCCGAAGCCTCGGCGAAGGCGGAAGGCAAAAGTTGGCTTGCCCCGCCAAGGCGGGGCTCCCCCATGGCGCAAGGCCATGGGGCCCGCCCGACCGAAAACAGCCCCGGACAGAGCCATTCCAGATAATCCGTAGCCGTCGAATCCCGATGTAGGCCGGGTGCCCTCACCCGGCGAAAACCCGCCCGGTCAGGGGACCGGGCCTACATTCCCCTCTCGAATGGCGACTATGGCCGGTGATTGAAATGCCAAGAAATCCGCTCTACTCCGGCACGTTGACCTTCACGCGGATGAGCAGGTTCGAGGCGGTGAAGGCCGGCAGCACGATTTCGCCGTTGGTGCTCGGCAGCGTGGCGCGCGTCGTCCAGTTCCAGTTGCCGTGGACGGCATCCAGTTGGTCGGCGGTTTCCAGCATGTAGTCGCACTTCTGGCCGCCCACCTTGCGCAGGCGCACGCGATTGCCGGTCCATTCCTCGATGCGCAGCTCGTCATCCTCGTTCGGATTGGTTCCCAGGAAATACTCGGCGCGGTCCGGATGCGGGTCGCCGTCGTGGTGGCTGTCCGCCCCGAACGAACCCGTCAGCAGGTACTCGTCGATCCACGAATTCGGCACGCCGAGGGTGACGTCGGCGGCCGCCGGCGGCGCGGCCCGGGTGCCCGTCAAATGCACGAGACTGAACTCGAAGTTGCCCGAGGCGGGCAGGTCGTTCGTTGTCGTCGCGTTGTCGCCCAGGTAGCGGCCGGAAATATACTGGTCGTTGCCCTGCGCCAGGAAATTCACGATCAATCCCGAAACATATAGGTTGGTCAGTTGGGTGGCGTTCGTGACGCCGAGGGTCCAAAGGGGCACGGCGCATTCCCAGTTGGCGGCGAGGCGGCTGTCGGGGCCGTAGCCGACGAACTGCGACAGCTTGGCGTTGTTCACGGCGGAGAACGTGGTGGCGCCGTCGCCCACGTACCAGACGCCCTGGCCCCAGTCGAAGCCGCCGGGCTGGTACATCTCGAAATTCGCCGAGTTGGCGTGGTCGCCGTAGACGTCGCCCAGCTGGATCGCCACGAAGACCGGGTCCTGGAACGTGACGTTGTGGAGCTTGTCCAGTCCGTTGGGATTGCCGTCGAGCGCCCACAGGTTGCCGCTGCCGGCGGCGGTGTCGGTGCTCAGGAAGACGACGGCCGCGTTGTTTTGGCTGTCGTCGGGCAGGGCCGCGCCGGTGCCGCCGACGTAGAGGTTGGTGTCGTCGCAATTGACGTAGATCTGGCCGAAGCTGCCGAACCCGGTGCTGCCGGAAGTCGTCGCCGCGCCGCCGGAGGTATCGAAGTCGAAGGCGTCGCCGGGGTTGTCCGGCGCGCCGGGGGCGCCGATCTGCGGCGTATGGCGCACGATGCGGAACGCGGCCAGGGCGCCGACGACGGCCTCGTAGTCCAGGCCGCCGTTGTTGTCCCACACCGTCGTGCCGTTGGGCAGCGTGCCCGAGACGCAATACCGGACGGTGGTGCCGTCGGGATAGGGCCCGAGCGCGACGCTCCAGCGGTCGTTGTTGTTGGTCTCGCCGACCTTGGCAAAATTCGTCGTGCCCCAGGTGGTGCCGCCGTCGGCGCTGAAGACCAGCGCAACGTTGGTGGAAGCGCCGATGGGCCAGCTTTCGCAGGTAACGACGATTTCGTCCGCCGCGCCGATGGCGCCGTTGGCGGGGGTTTGGGCGACGTTGCCGACCCAGAGGACGTCGGATTCGCCGCCGCTGGCCGCCACTTCGACGTGGTAGTTCGCGCCGCCGTTGTTGTCCCAGTTGGTGGTCGTCCCGTCGGTGGCCTCGACGTAGTAATTGAAAACGTCGCCGGCCGCGAACGGCCCGAGCTGGACGTTGTACCACTGGCCGCCGACGGAGCCCCAGTTGGTGTTGACCGCCATGTTGGTGCGGATCCACCCGTTATCGTTGAGATAATAGCCCAGCGTCACGCTCGTCACGGTGCCGGAAGGGCCGGCCTCGACGTTGAAATAGATCGGATCGGCGTCCGTGACGTCGGCGGCGGCCGGCCAGGAATGCGTGCCGCGCAGCCAGACGTCCGGGGGCGGCACGATTTCGCCGCCGGTGCCGCCGGTCTGCTCGCCCACCCACACGTGGAGGATGTTCGAGCGGTTGGTCTTGCCGTTGGCGTCCACGGCTTCGACGTAATAGTCGATCAGGCAATTGGTCTGGCCGGCCACCGTGCCGCGGTAGCGCATGGCGCGGTTGACGGGATCGGGAACGTTCGATCCCTTGCTGTCCGGCCAGTAGTCGCTCGCCATGGCCACCGATTCCCATGCGGTCACGCCGTCGCCCTTGGCGAAGACTTCGTTCTCGGTCGAACTCATCGGCCACTGGCCATCCAGATCCCGGCGCCACTTGAGCGTGGCGCTTTGCACGCCGCTGACGTCGTCGATGAAGGTCCAGACGACAAAATCGGACGGGGCGTTCGACGTCTCGCTCCACATCTTGCCGCCGGGATTGTAGGGCGTGCGCTGCGGCGGGAAGATGCTCGGGCCGCGGTTGTCGCCGCCGGGATTGCGCGCGATGACCTTGTTGGCCTCGGCGATGGCCAGGTTGCAGGCGCGCGTCGGGTTGCCGTCCCAGGGATTGGCCGTGTCGTAGTCCCAATACCAGTAGCAGCTCGTTTCGCCGTTGAGGTAGAAATGCCAGGCCTTGGCGGTGTCGTTGCCGAGGCCCCACTCGACGTCGTTGATGTCGCCGGCGTTTGAGAGGTAATGGGTTTCCATGTCGTCGGCGGTGAAGACGCGGTTCTGGGCGGCGACGAGCACGCTCCACGACCACATGTCGGGCATGACGCCGTCGCGGTTCTCGTAGGACAGCCATTTTTCATAGTACGGGGTGCCGCCGTCGATGCCGATCCAGCTGCCGGGCTCGACGTGGATCACGTCGTTGGGATTGGGCGGAAACATCGTCAGGTAGTCCTGCACGCCGGTATATTCGAAGTCGGCGTTGCCGTTGCACATGTCCACGAAGGCCTGGTGCTGGCCGTTCCAGGCGTCGGAGTTCTTCATGCCGTAGTTGTCGCCGTCGCTGTGGCACAGCAGGAGCATGGGCTTGGCGGGATCGTTGTTGGCGGCGATCTGGCCGCCCCAGACGTTCTCGGGCTTGAAGGCGCCGTAGCCGCCGCGGCCGTTTTCGTTGCCTTCGTAGCGGCCGGCGGGCACGGCGACGATCTTGCGGACGACGCCGCTTTCGGGATCCACGTGGCGCACGTAGTGCGGCTGGTAGGACCAGGGCGCGAGCACCTTGGTCGGCGCCCAGACGTTGGGCAAGCCCACCCACGTGCTGGCGAGGTTCGTCGAGCTGCCGTTGCGCACGTCCGCCTTGTTGGGCCGGCAGGAACTGGCGCTGCTCCACTCGAAGTCTTCCGCCGTGCGGAACAGGTGGCCGTTGTCGACAATGACCCAGTCGAGGCCTTCCTCCACCAGCGCGGGCACCATGGAATTGTCGAAAGCGCATTCCGGCGGCCAGAAACCTTTCGAATAGGCTCCGCCCGTGGCCCAGGCTTCCTTGTACTGTTCCTTGTGCAGCTTGATCTGCATGCGCATCGATTCCACGCTGGTCAGCGGCATCAGGCTGTGGTGGTAGGCGATGCCCACCATGTCCAGGCGCGAGTTGCCCAAGCTGGTCTTCAGGTTGTTGCGCGCGTTGCGGACGTTGCCGCCCCACCCCGAGTAGTCGCCCCAGAGCGACTTGTTGTTTTCCGCCAGCGACCCCGAATAGCTCATCTGCGAGGCGCCGTGGCCCGAGGCTTTCGCCACCGCGCCGGCGGGCCAGTTCTGGTAGCACTGGATGCGGTCGCCGTCCCACACGCCCTGCACGCTGAAGTTGAAGCGGCCGTTGGCGTCGATGGTGCCGGGCGATTCGTAGGGATAGTAGATCGGCTGGTGCATGTGCCACAGGTGCGTCACGTGGATCGGCACTGCCTGCGCGGCCGCCGCCGCGAATCCGCAACATACCGCCGCCCGCCAAATCGTCGCCGTCGTCTTCATGGGTCGCTCTCCCGGCCGGGCTCCGCCACGGAACGCCGACGATGGAAAACCTACGCCGCGGCTCCGCGCAGGTCAATCGTTTTATCGGCGGGAAGAGATCATTTTTCGGAACCGGAGGCCCGGACCCGGTAGACCGGCCCCACCGGGATTTTTCCGCCCCCGCCCGGACGGTCCCACATGAAATAGGGAACCGCGTATCCCGTTGTCCGGCCGCACAATCCCCGCAAAATCTCCCGCCCCCTGGCGAAGGTCGACCGCAGGTGCGCGGTGCCGGCCGCCAGGTCCCCCTGATGCAGGTAATACGGCTTGACGCCCATCTTCAACAGCCCCTCGTTCAGCCGCCGCATCGTCTCCAGATCGTCGTTGATTCCCCGCAGCAGCACCGTTTGGTTCATCAGCGGGATTCCCGCATCCAGCAACCGGCCGCACGCCGCCGCGGCGCGGGGCGTCAACTCGTCCGGATGCGCGAAATGCAGGCTCATCCACAGCGGACGGTATTTCTTCAGCATCTTCGCCAGCGCGGGCGTGACCCGTTGCGGCAAGGCCGCCGGGATCCGGGTCCCGATGCGGATCAACTCCACGTGGGGAATCGCCCGCAACCCCTTCAGCAGCCGTTCCAGCCGCGCACCGCCCAGCGTCAGCGGATCGCCGCCCGACACCAGCACGTCGCGGACGTCCGTCGTCTGGCGCAGCCACGCCAGCGCCTTCGGAAAATCGCAGGCGGATTTCCCGGCCGTCCGCGCCCGCGTGCAATAGCGGCAGAAGCACGCGCAATCGCCCGTGGCCAACAACAGAGCCTTGTGCGGATACGACCGGACCAGGCCCGGCGCGACCTCGTGGGCCGCCTCCCCCAGCGGATCGTTCCGCTCCCCTTTCGCCGTCCGCCCCTCGCGCACGTCGGGAAGCAGGATCCGGCGCAAGGGCCCGTCCGGCGTTTCCGCCGCCAGCAATTCCAGATAGTACGGCGTCACGGCCAACGGCATCCGCCACGCCGCGGGCGCCGCCAACCCGCGCCGTTCCCGCGGCGAAAGATCCGGCAAGGCCCGCGCCACCGCGGCTGCCGCGCGCGCGCGGTTCCGCAGCTGCCAGCGCCAGTCGTTCCAGTCCGCCGCCGTTGCCCCCGGAAAGACCCGCCGGCGGAAGGCCCGTTCGCGCGCGGAGGCGGATTCGAATGGTTTGGCTGGGTGCATGGACCGCCGATATTGCCAAATGCGCGCCTTCAGGTAAACTCTCTCGCGTGGAAAACAAACCGATATTCGACCACACGACCGCTTTGGAAGTCGTCCCCGGCGCCGATCCCGACGCCGCCACCGTGCTGGACACCACCGCGGGAGGCGACCCTTCCATCCTGCGCGAGCTCGTGCCTTCCGCCCCGGCGACCGCCGGCGCCGGCAGCCGCCAGCTCGCCGCCAACTACCGCGCCATTCTCGCCGCCCGCGCCATCTACTACCCCGTCGCCTACCGCTTTCCCCGCGAGCTCGGCCGCGGCCGCCAGGGCATCGTGTTCCTCGGCCTCCGCCAAGGCGCGCGCGGCTGCGTCACCCGCCACGCCATCAAGCTCTTCGACCCCTCCATCTATTCCAACGCCAAGAAATACTGGACCGACATGGGCCGCATCGCCGCCCAGACCTCCAAGCTCCAGCTCGTCAAGAACCCCGCCCTCGTCGCCCCCGAAATCTACGAGGAAAGCAACGGCATCGGCTACATCCAGATGGAGGTCGTCGACGGCATCTCCCTGCGCGAACTGCTGGACGGCACCCACCTCGACCAGGTCCGCGCCCGTTCCACCGACGAGGAATGGCGGCGGTTCACCGACGTCATTTTCCGCCGCGAACACGGCCGGATCATGATCCAGCCCGGCATCGCCCTCTACATCCTCCGCCAAGTCCTGCGCGGCCTCGAGACCCTCCACGAAATGGGCTTCGTGCACTCCGACGTCAAGCCCGCCAACGTCATGATCGACCGCCTCGGCTACGTGAAGCTCATCGACTACGGCCGGGCCATGCTGCTCGACGAAAAAATGACCCTCCTTCTCGGCACGCCCGTCTACATGGCCCCCGAAATCCACGAGGAACGCGTCGCCCGGTCCCGTTCCGACATCTACAGCCTCGGCCTCGTCGGCCTGGAAATGCTCCGGGGCGAACGCCTGTTCACCGCCGGCCCGACGCCCCTCTCCGAGACCGATCTCCTGAAGGCCAAGCGCGAACTTCCTGGCCGCCTCTACGACATCCTTCCCGACCACGTCCGCAACAACGCCCAGTTCCTCGTCCTCCTCCAGCGCTTCCTCGATCCCAATCCCGCCGGGCGCTTCGCCACCGCCGAAGAAGCCGAAGTCGGCGGCACCGGCCTCGCCATGCTCCACAAGCAGCTCACCCTCGCCGGCAAGGACACCGAGTACGGCCGCGAGCTCGAGAACTACCTCTCCAAAATCGTCAACCCCCTCGGGCCCGCCTGATTCCTTCGGCCCGCCGCGCCCGCCCTCCCGGTTTTTCCGCTTTTGTCCGCGCCGGATTCGGGGGTATAGTGCCGCCTATCGATGGAGGCATCATGAAAAAGGTCCTTGGGTTCTGCGCGTTGCTCCTCTTGTCCGCCGCGGCGTTCGCCACTCCGCCCAATACCCCGACCCTCGACGGCCGGCCCATCGAATACGACGCCACGGACCTGCGCGGCAGTTTTTCCGGCGCCTCCAGCTGGGGCGCCAACGGCACCCTTTCCAATCTCTTTGTCACGTGGGATTCCAACGGCGTCTACGTCGCCCTCCAGGCGTGGCAGGCCAGCAACAACAAGCTCGTCGTCCTCCTCGACGTCGATCCCGGCGCCGGCACCGGCGCCACCACCACCACCAACTGGACGAACGTCGATCCGAGCTTCATCCAGTACAACGACTACGGGTGGGTGGGCGCCGGCGGCTTCGGCCTCGACTACATGATGGCCAGCGAAGGCACCTACAACAACTGCATCCGCGTGAACTACGACGGCGAACAGCCGCCGACCACCAACAACGTGGAATCGCTGTTCGACAGCGGCAACGGCGCCGTCCCCGCCGGCACGCCCATCGACATGGCCAGCGTGAACGACGCCACCGCCTGCCCGCACAAGGGCTTCGAAGTGCGCATCCCGTGGGCCGATCTCTACGCGGGCACCCGCTTCGGCACCGTCGAGCCCGGCGAAATCGTCCCGCGCGGCGCCACCCTGAACCTTCTCGCCGGCATCCACAACAACGATCCCGCCAGCGCCTGGAGCTCCCCCGACTCCATCCCCAACCAGAGCGTCCTGGACTACACCAACGGCATCCTCACCTCCGCCGATTACGTGGGCGTCGTCGTGGACGTCGATGCCAACGGCATCCCCGACATGCTCGCCGGCGACGTCAACGCCCCCTACATCCGCGCCGCCACCGGCGCCATCGGCGGATCCAACGTCTTCGTCGTCTTCAGCGAGGCGGTGGTGTCCAACACGGTCGTGGATCCGGCCCACTGGACGGTCGGCGGCGCGGCGCCGGCCGCGGTTCAGGCGCAAGGTCCCGGCGGCGCCATGCTGGAACTCGCCGCCCCCATCGCCACGAATTTCCTCGTCGTCCGCGCCGACGGCGTGCAGGACCCCTCCCTGAATTCCCGCGCGACCGAATACTGCCTCGTTCCCGCCACGAACGGCATCCTGCAGTCCGTCGCCGTGACCTTCATGGTCAACACCAACTCCGGAATGGGCATCAGCAGTTCGCACCCCAAGCCCAACGCGTTCTTCCTCAACGGCGACGCCTTTCCGCTCGAATGGGGCTTCCCTCCGTTTGAAACCGTCCCGCTGGCCAAGAGCTCCAACAACTGGGCTTCCATCACCATCGTCTTCCCCCCCGGCACGCCCACCGCGATGAAATACAAGTACAGCGCCCGCATCTCCGGCACCAACACCTACGAAGCCATCCGCCTCACCGATTACGCCGATGCCGCCCGCCCTCTTCTCCTCAACACCAACGGCGTCCCCATGACCAACGTGGATTACCTCGGCGCCGCCGCCGCGCCGTTGCGAAATCCCGCCGACACCAACGTCCCCTCCGCCCACAACCTGCTCTTCGAGGATGTCCGGCGCGGCGACGCCGGCGTCCGCGTCCGCCGCGAAATCCTTTTCCAGCTCGACCTCTCCATGCGCCGGCGCGACCGCCTGGCGCGCGTCATGGTCATGGGCTCCGATCCCCTCCGCGGCTTCAATTCCACCGGAGACAACACGGGCGGCACGGCCAGCGACTACCCCAACAACAGCGCCTATCTCTCCTGGACCAATGCCGGCATCCAACTGGTCGACGACGGCACCCTCGGCGACGCCACCGCCGGCGACGGCATCTATTCCCGCCTCTGGTCCTTCACCCCCGACGGCTACGACGCCGCGATCGAAACCAACTCCCCGTACTCCCTCGTCGGCGGCGCCGCGGCGGTCTGGTTCCCCGTGACAGTCCCGGGCACCGAACCCTATTTGGGCGACACCTACTGGACCGCCCGCCGGTCGCCCCGCAGCTTCATCTTCAAATACTACGTGCTGACCGACGGCGGATCCCCCTACGAAAGCCCCTCCAGCAACGTCGAATACTACGTGGCCGATCCCGACGACGCTTCCCAGATCGTCATCGAGCCCTTCGTCTGGGACAACGAAAGCCTCCCGCCCCCGCCGCCGTCCAACGCCCCCGCGCTGACCGACGTCACGGTCGCCGGCACGGCCGCGACCGTGCAGTTCGAAAACGTCCTGACCGAAGGCTCCCACGGCGTGAGGATTTGCACCAACCTGCTCGATGCCGTCGTTGGCTTTGCCGACTACGGCCTGCGCGCCACCCGCATTTCCACCAACGGCGGCGTCGCCCAGTGGTCCGCCGCCGTCGGCCAGATTTCCGCCGTCAAGGAGTACTACGCCCCCTACGCCGGCCTCGAACCCGATCCGTTGCCCACCTATTGGGCGCCTAGTTTCATCCCCGCCACCGCCACCGTCTGGCAGCTCCACTACAGCCAGTACAAGGGCGATCTCAAGGGCAAGCGCGCCGTCGCCGCTACGGGCGCCTTCAACGGCTGGGGCGCGACGCCGATGACCTTCCTGGGCGACGGCCATTGGGTCGCCGACATCGCCCTGGCCGACGGCACCAGCGGGACCGCCATCGAATTCAAGTTCCGCGACGGCGATACCTGGCTCGGCGGCGACAACCTCAAGGCCATGCGCGGCGGACCCGCCACCTGGACGCCTGACCAGCCGACGCCCGACCAGTTGTTTGCCGTCGCCCTCGACGTCGCCGGCACGCCCATCGCCGCCGCCACCAACGTCAACATCCACCTGGGCTACGACTCGGGCTGGGCGGAAGGCTCCGCCCGGCCGATGACCAATACCACCGGCACCGTCTGGCAATACGCCGTCGTCGTCCCGACCAATTATTCGCAGAGCGTCAACTGGGTCTTCAACGCCCAAACCAACGGCTCCTCCGCCACCAACTGGTATTCGCCGGCCGATTGGAAAGCGTTCATGACCACCCTCGTCAATCCCTGACCAACGAAAGGAATACCCCATGCACAAGAAATCCGCCTTCACCCTGATCGAGCTGCTGGTCGTCATCGCCATCATCGGCATCCTCGTCGCCATTCTGGTGCCCGCCTCCATGAAGGGCATCGAGATGGCCCGGCGCTCCGCCTGCGCCAACAACCTCCGGTCGCTCGGCGCATCCTTCCTCGCGTATTCCACGGAACACAACGGCGAGTTGCCCCACTACAATCCGCTCCCGCCCGCCGACGGGGCCTTCTCCGAAGTCCCGGACTTCTCGGCCATCGTCGTGAAGGTCTATACCAACGGCTACGTCACCGACCTGCGCCTCTGGGTCTGCCCCAGCGACAAGCTCGACGCCAATTCGACCGTCTCCATCGCCAAGGACATCGCCTCGTTCAAATCGCAGCAGGGCAACTGCAGCTACATGTACGTCTCGGGCTACCACCAGATGCGCTCGAGCGAAATCCCCGCCGCCGCCCCCATGCTCTGCGACGAATCCAACGAGCGCGAATACGGCCCCGCCACTCCCGGCAACATGCCGCCCATCGGCCCCGACGACAACCACGGCGCCAGCATCCGCAACGTCCTCTTCCTGGACGGCCACGTCGTCACCCTCAAGGATGCCAACGCCGCCAACGCCATCTTCAACGACCTGAAACGGCCCGAGGTCATCTGCAGCGTGGATTGACCGCGCCGAACGGGCGGCGCCGCGCGAGGGCACGCGGCCTACAGCAGGACGCCACCCGCAGGGGGGCTTGCAAGATGTAGGCCCGGTGCCCTCACCGGGCGGATTCACGCCTTATTTCTTCTTCAGCGGAATGCAGATGTCGAACCGGCAGGTCTTGCCCGTGCAATCGTCGTGGTACAGCTCGTAGCACGGACGGTCGGCGCATTCCAGGCCCTGGTCCACGAGGTACCGGAATGCCTCCTCCCACGCCGCGCCGAACTGCGTGGCCGGGACGTCGAACGCGCAGACCAGATGCGGCCCGCCCGCGATGTCCTGCAGGGCGATGGGCGCGTCCACCTTCGTTTCCGGCGGCACCGCGAGGCATGCGTCGTTCCGGCACTGCTCCGGCGCCGTCACCTCGGGATTGTCCCAATACATGCCCATCATCGGGCTCTTGCCGATCAGCCCGCGCGGCCCCGCCCAGCGCATCAGCTCGCCGAACGCCGCCTCGGCCGTCGCCTTTCCGTAGGGTCCCATCTTCCGCGCATACGCCACGTGCCACGCCGGCATTTCCTTGATTTCCGCTTTCATCCTGACTTTCCTTTCGGGTTGCGGTGAAACCAGCTTCACCATGCCCGCATCCTGCCCGACGAAGAACGAAACGGCTTCTCCCGCCTTGCTCGCTTTGTTTCCCCGCTTGCTGCGCCGAAACGCCGACGGCGTCGTCCCGAACCGCGCCCGGAACGCCTTCGCGAAATTCTGGGAACTCGAAAACCCGCACTCCAGCGCCACCGTCGTCACGTCCTCGCGGGGATCCGACAGCAACCGGTTCGCCGCCCATTCCAGCCGCAGCCGCCGCAGGAATCCAAACACCGTTTCGCCCGTCGCCGCCTTGAAAATCCGGTGGAAATGGAACGGCGAGAAATGCGCCGACGCCGCGATCTCCTCCAGCGCGGGGTCGCGGTCCAAATGGGCGCTGATGAAGTTCATCGCCCGGCAGATCCGCTGCCGGTAGTCCAGTCCCGTCGCTTCGTTCGCCGATTTCATGCCCGCCATTCTACCGCCGCCCGTTTCCGGCGACAACAGGATTGCGCCTCCCTCCCCCGTGCCGTATGGTGTTCGCGTGCTTCCGGGCGGTTAGCTCAGTTGGTCAGAGCGCCATGCTTACACCGTGGATGTCGGGGGTTCGAGCCCC
Source organism: Kiritimatiellia bacterium (assembly GCA_050176815.1). GTDB lineage: Bacteria > Verrucomicrobiota > Kiritimatiellia > CAIQIC01 > Lenti-01 > Lenti-01. The sequence continues at coordinate 21,818 of JBFXHR010000027.1, read as the reverse complement.
TCACCGCCCATGTTCCCTGCCTATTGGATATTGGAAATTGAGTGTTGGACATTGGATATTGATGTCTGGTTGTTTTCGATCTCAACGACCAATAACCAACATCCAATCTCCAATTTCCAAATGAACAGCCGGGAAACCAATCAGGCCGGTTCCGGCGCGGCCGGCTTGGCGGCGGGCCCCGCTTCGTCGCGGAACTTGACCGACACGATCTTCGAAATGCCTTTTTTCTCCATCGTCACGCCGTAGAGAGCGTCGGCCGATCCGATCGTCTGCCGGTTGTGCGTGATGACGATGAACTGCGTTCCCTGCAGGAAGTCCTTCAGCATCTCGAGATAGCGGGCGATGTTGCTGTCGTCCAGCGCCGCGTCCAGTTCGTCCGTCAGGCAGAACGCGCTGGGCTTGACCTTGAACAGCGAGAACAGCAGCGCCACCGCCGTCAGCGTGCGCTCTCCGCCGGAGAGCAGCGAAACGGTCTGCAGCTTCTTGCCCGGCGGGCGGGCGATGATCTCGATGCCCGATTCCAGCACGTTTTCCTCGTCCACCAGCACCAGCTTCGCGTTGCCCCCGCCGAACAACTGCTTGAACAGCTCCTGGAAATGCTCGTTGACCTGGTTGAACGTCTCGGTAAACAGCGAGGTCGTCGTGTCGTTGATCTTGCGGATCAAATCCATCAACTGCTGCTTGGCGTTCACCAAATCGTCGTTCTGCTGGCTCAGGAACGCGAAGCGCTCTTCCAGTTCCTGGTGCTCCTCGATGGCCACGAGATTCACCGGGCCCATGCTCTGGATCTTGGTGCGGATTTCCGCCACCAGGGTTTCCAGGGCCTCGCGGTCGGCGGGCCGCTCGCCCTCTTCCCACTCCGGCTCCTTCGACTTGAGCACGTCGGCGGCCTGCAGGCTGTAATCCGCGCTCATGCGCTCCACCAGGTTTTGGCGGTGCAGGCGTTGCCGCGCCAATTGGATATCCACGCCGTTGCGCCGCTCGCGCACGGCGTCCAGTTCCGTCCGCTTCGCGTGCAGATCGGCGTCGCTCTTGGCCAGTTCGGCGTTGCGGCTCTCGCGCTGGGTCCGCGCGTCGAGCAGTTCGACCTGGCGGGCGCTTCCCTCGGCCTCCAGCGGGCCGATCCGCCCCTCGGCTTCGGCCGTGGCCTTCGCCAGTGCCTCGATGCGCCCGCGGTAGGAATCGATGCCCGCCGCGCGCTCGCCGATCAGCGTCTCCAACTCGCGGATGCGCGCTTCCAGCGGATCGCCCCGGGCCCGCAGTCCATCGAGTTGCTGCTTGTAGCCGGACAGCGCCACGCGGCATTCCGTCGCCGCATCCAGCAGGGCGTTGCGTTCGTCTTCCAACTGGCGCAGCTGGTCGGAATCGACCGTGGTCTGCGCGCGGACCTCCGCTTGCCGGGTCCGGATGCCTTCCATTTCGCCGGCCATCTCCGAGCGCCGCTGGGTTCCGGCGCCGGTCTTCTGGACCAGCGCCTCCAGCTCCCATCCGATCGTCTCGGCGCGTTCGCCGGCCTGCTTGGCCTCGCGCTCCACCATGCGGATCTCGCCTTCGGCCAAGGCCATCTCGCGCAGATGGCCATCCAGCATGGATTGCGCCTCGGCCAGCGCCTGGCGGGCCGAAACTTCGTCCTGGCGCAGCGCCTCGGCGCGGGCGCGCTTTTCGCCCGCCTCCCGGCGCAGCCGTTCCAGATCCTCCCGCCATTCGGCCAACTGGTGCTCGCGGGCCAGCGGATTGCTCTCGTTCTCGCCCGGGGCCCAGAATTCCACGCTGCCGTCGCCGCGCGCCACGATGCCGTCGCGCGTCACGTAGGCCAGCCCCGCCGGAATTTCCCCCGGCACGTCGGCGGCCGACGCCACGACGCGCACCGCGCCCAGCAACCGCCGCAACAGGCCCGCCAGCTCTGCCGGCGCTTTCACGTGGTCGAGCAAGGGTTCGCCCGCGCCCTCCGGCGTTCCGCCGCCGCCGCCGCCCGCGGCGGCCAGCAGACGCACCGCGCCGCCTTGGGCCGCCTGCAGATTCTTCGCGACGTCCAGCGCGTCCGATGCATTCTTCACCAGCACCGCGTCCAGCCACGACCGCAGCGCGGCCTCCAGCGCCAGCTTGTGGGACTTGTCGGCGCGCACCTTCTCGGCCAGCGATCCGAGAATGTCCTGGGGATCCACACCCGGCACGGGCGCATTCTCCAGCAGTTTCTTCGCCCCGGCCGGAAATCCGCGCGCTTCGGCGCGGCTGCGGTTCAACAAATTCACCTGCGCTTCGCGGGCGGCCGCCTCGGAGTCCAATCCGGACGTTTCCCGCTGCAAGGCGGAGAGCTGCTCCACGCGATCGGCCTGCGATTGGCGCAAATCCCCGACCTGCCGCTGCGCCTGTTCGGCGCCGGCCTGCTTCTGCTCGCGCTGCGCGGCCATCAGGCCCAGGCGCTCGGCGTAGGATTCGACCGCGCGTTCGGCCTCGGCCTTCTCGGCGGCAAACCGCTCGCGGCGGATCAAATCCGTCCGTTCGCGGGCTTCGATTTCGTTCCATTCGTTCTGCAAACGGGACAAGCGCGTTTCGAGATCGAGCGCCTCGGTGCGGAGATCCTGCAGGCGCTTGCGCGCGGCCGCGGTTTGCTGGTCGTGGGCGCCGAGCGCGGCCTGTTTCCGCTCCAGCTCCACCCGCGCGGTCTCATGGGCGTCCGTCGCCGCGATCAGATCCTTCTTCAGCGCGTCCAGTTCGTCGCGATGGGTCTTGAGGCTGGCGCGGGCGCTTTCCGTCTCGCGGGAATCCCGCTGCGAAAGCCCCTCGAGCTCCTGCACCCGTTCCTGGTTCGTGCGGATCAATTCCCGGGCGCGGGCCAGTGCGCCGGCGGCCTCCGCGGCGGCATCCATCGCCGCGGCGATGCGGGCTTCGACGTCGGCCATGTTCTGGCGCAACTCGTTGGCGCGGGATTCGGCCGATTCCACCCCGGCGCGCAGTTCCTCTTCCCGCGCCGCGTGCGTTTTCAGCTCCGCTTCCAATTCCGCCAGCGAGGCGTCCAGTTCGGCGAGGCGCCCCTTGGCCAGCCACACGTCGCACCCGCGCAGCTGGTCTTGCAGGCTCTTGTAGCGCTTGGCCTTCCCCACCTGGCGCTGCAGGGAAATGATCTGGCGCTTCACTTCCTTGATGATGTCCCCGAGGCGCAGCAGATTCGCTTCGGTGTGCTCCAGTTTGCGCAGGGCTTCTTTCTTGTCGGCCTTGTACTTGCTGATGCCGCTGGCCTCCTCGAACACTTCCCGGCGGTCGTCGGGACGCGAACTGAGGATCTGGTCGATGCGCCCCTGTTCCATCACGCTGTACGAATTGGTCCCGAGGCCGGTATCCATGAACAGCCGCTGGATGTCCTTCAGCCGGCACGGCGCCTTGTTGATGAAATATTGCCCTTCGCCCGAGCGGAACACGCGGCGGGTCACGGTCACTTCGTTGTACTCCGTCCCCAGCACCGCCTCGCAATCGGACAGCGTGAGGCTCACTTCGGCCATCGCCAGCGGCTTGGCCGCGTCCGTCCCGTTGAAAATCACGTCCGTCATCGCGCCGCCGCGCAGCGCCTTCGGGCTTTGCTCGCCCAGCACCCAGCGGATCGCGTCGGACACGTTGCTTTTGCCGCATCCGTTCGGACCGACGATCGCCATCATTCCGGGTTCGAACGACAGCTTCGTCCGCTCGGCGAAGCTCTTGAACCCGACCATTTCGAGTGCTTTCAGGTACACAATTTCTCCTTGTGCGCGCGCCGGTTTCCCGCGCCGCAAATACAGCGGGGCATTGACTCAAATATCGCCCCCGGAATCAATCCCGATTCTCGCCCATTTTCGCCGATCCCGACGGCCGGCCGGTCTCCCGCATATCTCCCGTTGACGTTTCGGCGTCCCCCGTGCTAAACACCGCAACTCTTGTCGGCATCCGCGGGTCGAAGCCGGGATTCCGACGGCGTACAGTCCAATCCGAGAGGTGCCCCATGGCGACGAAAAAGAAAATGCCGAAGAAAAAGACCGCAAAACCCTCCCGTCCCGCGAAGAAAGCGGTCCAGAAACCCGCCGCCAAGAAGGCGGCCGCGAAAAAAACGTCGAAAAAGCCACTGAAAAAGCAGGCCTCCCGGAAACCCGCCGGAAAAAAAACCGCTCCACACCCGGCCCGGAAACCGGCAACCAAACGCCCCTCCCTTCGCAAGGCGCCCGCGAAAAAATCCGTCGCCAAGCCCGCCGCCCGGAAAGCGTCGGCCGCGAAATCCGCCCCCGCCCCCAAACCCCTCCGCACGTTCCGCGCCGAGGAACTGGCCCATTTCCGCTCCCAGCTCCAGCAGCAGCTCGAACTGATCCAGAACAACCTCAACTCCCTCGCCAGCGACAATCTCAAGCGCTCTCCCGTCGAATCCACCGGCGACATCAGCTCGCACTCCACACACATGGCCGACCACGGGACCGACAACTTCGACCGCGAACTCGCCCTGAATCTCGCCTCCAGCCGCCAGGAATCCATCTACGACATCGAAGACGCCATCCGCCGCATCGACGACGGATCCTACGGCGCCTGCGAAATGTGCGGCAAGGCCATCGAGCGGGCCCGGCTGAAGGCCCTGCCGTTCGCCAAGAAGTGCCTCGTCTGCCAGAGCGCCGCCGAGCGCGGCCGCACCAAATACCGGCCGTTCGGCGGCTCCCTGCCCCTCCAGCAACTCGCCACGGAAGACGCCGCCGAATCCGCCGAGCCGCCGGATTCCATGACTTGATCCGCCCGTCCGTCCGGTCCAGATGACTCCGCTGCTCGTCGCCCTGGCCATCGTCCTGCTCGACCAGGCCAGCAAGGAATGGGTTCGGGCCGCGTTTTCGCTGCACGAATCGGTGCCGATCCTTCCCGGCTTTTTCGACCTCACCTATATCCGAAATACCGGCGCCGCCTGGGGCATGTTCAGCGGCCAAAACCTGGCGCTGTCGCTTCTGGCCATGGCGATGCTCGCCGCCCTCGTTCTCTTCCGCCGCAACCTGTTGTCCCCCGGCCGCCTCCACCGCGTCGCCCTCGGCCTGCTGTGCGGCGGCATCGTCGGCAACCTCTTCGACCGCCTCCGCCTCGACTACGTCGTCGATTTCCTCGATTTCCATTTTCGCGGCGCCCATTTTCCCGCCTTCAACGTCGCCGATTCCGCCATTTGCATCGGCGTCGGCATCTACGTGCTGGGCACGTTCCTGGCCAAGCCCCCGCCCGCCGGCGGGCCATCGCCGGAACCGCCCCGATAAGGCCGTGAGCAACCTGCCCGCCCATATTCTCGTCGGCCCCACCGCCTCCGGAAAGAGCGCCGTCGCGCTGCACCTCGCGCTCCAGTCGCGTCCCCCGCGCCCGATTCTTTCCGCCGATTCCATGACGGTCTACCGCGGCATGGACGTCGGCACCGCCAAGCCCGACGCGGCGGAGCGCCAGGCCGTTCCCTCGTTCGGCTTCGACCTCGCCGACCCCGACCAGCCCTTTTCCGCCGGGAATTACCTGGCCGCCATGCGCGCGGCCGCGCCGGCGATCGCCGCGTGCGGCGCCATGCCCATCGTGGTCGGCGGCACCGGGCTCTACGTCAAATGCCTCACCGAAGGCCTCGACAGCGCGCCCTCCGACCCCGACCGCCGCGCGGCGGCCGAGGCGCTGCTGCAGGCCGAAGGCCTCGAGGCCCTGCAAGCCGCCGCGCGCGCGCTGAATCCCGCGGAATACGCCCGCCTGCGCGACCCGGAAAATCCGCGGCGCGTCGTCCGCGCCTACGAGCTGCTGGCCGCCGGCCATCCCCTGCCCGGCGCCGAGGAACGCCCCCGCCCCAAGGTCGCCGGCCTTCTGCTGCCGCCCGACGAACTCCGCGCGCGCATCGCCCGCCGCGCCCGCCAAATGTTCGCCTACGGCCTCGTCGAGGAAGTCCGCGCCCTGCGCGCCCGATTCCCCGCCCTCTCCGAAACCGCCCGCCACGCCATCGGCTACGAAGAGGCGGGACGGGTCCTCGACGGCAAGATCCCCGAGGAAGAGGCCATCCGCCGAACCGCGCTTCGCACCGGCCAATACGCCAAGCGGCAGATGACCTGGTTCCGGCACCAGGCCGACGTCGTTTGGATCGAAGTGAACCCCGACAGCTCCACGGAGCGCATCGCCGGCCTCGTCCAGAAAATCTGGAATGCCCACGGTCCCGCCGCCCTCCGGATTTGATCGCCCGCGCGCTTCCCTTGCCCGGCGGGTTTTGCTACAACCCTTTTCGCGAGACATTCCGGACATGAACGATCTTCCCCTATTCCTGCGGCGCTATTTCCAGAGCCTGGCCGGCTGCGCCTACTTCTTCGCCGGCGGCGTCTTCGCCCGGAAACACCGCCCGCTCCTCTACGCCCTCTGCCAGCATTTCGGCTTCGAAAACGAACCCGAAGATCCCAATGCCGCGCCTGCGCCCACCGTCCCGAAAATCGCCGCCTCGGAAATCATCCGCGACGAAACCGACGTGCGCCTCTCCCGCATCGCCGACGTCGCCGGCAACGTCACGCCGACGGAGCTGGCGATCATCGCCGCGTTCGTCCGGCAGCGACAGCCGGCCGTCTGTTTCGAAATCGGCACGTTCGACGGGCGCACCACGGAAAACATCGCCGCCAACCAGCCCGACGCCGGCCAATGCTATACCCTCGACCTGCCGCCCGCCGGCGCCGGCCAGACCGCCCTGCCCCTGGCTTCGGGCGACCAACCCTACGTCGACAAACCCTCGTCCGGCGCGCGCATTTCCGCGCAGGCCCGCTCCGGCAAAATCGCGCAGCTCTACGGCGATTCGGGGACCTTCGATTTTTCGCCCTACTTCGGAAAAGTGGACCTGATGTTCGTCGATGGCGCGCACAGCTACGAATACGTGCTCTCCGACACCGAAGCCGCCTACCGGATGGTCAAGCCCGGCGGCCTGATCCTCTGGCACGACTACGCCAGCCGCTGGTTTCCCGGCGTCACCCGCGCCCTCAACCGGCTCCAGTCGCAGGACGCCCGGTTCCGCGGCCTTCGCCACGTCGAAAACACCGCGCTCTGCTTCATGGTCCGCTGATCATGCCTCCCGCCAAAAAATCCAAGGCCAACGGAAACGCGCCCGGGGCGCCCCAGAAAGGCGCCGCGCGGATCTTCCTCGTCTACGGTTCCGACGATCTCTCCGCCACCCGCAAGGCCGACGACGTCGTGGACCGTCTCTGTCCGCCCGCGGAACAGGCCTTTGGGCTCGAAACGATCCAGCCCGAGTCCGGGGAAAAACTGGCCGACAACGTCTGCGGCATCCTGCGCAACGCCATCGAAGCCCTGTTGACGCTCCCGTTCATGGGCGGAAACAAAACCGTGTATTTGCGCGGGGCCCCGTTTTTCGACCCCTTGGCCGAACCCGGGAAATTCGAATCCGTGAAGGCCGAAACCACCCGCCTCGTGGATCTTCTCAAGTCCGGCCTCCCCCCGGGCGTATCGTTCGTCGTGCTCACCGACCGCGTCAACAAGTCCACCGGCTTCTTCAAGACCTTCCAGTCCCTCGGCGAAGTCCTTGCCTTCGACGAACCGGAAAAGGACCGCGACGCCGAAGCGGATTTCGTTCCCCGCGTCGAACGCATGCTGGAGGAAAAGGGCTTGTCGATGTCCTCGTCCGTCCTGCACGCCTTCTTGGGCCGGACCGGCTACCATCTCCGGCAGGTGGCCGCCGAGATCGAAAAGCTCTCGCTCTATCTCGGGGACCGCACGACCGTCGACCTCGACGACGTCCAACTCATGGTCGCCCCCGTCCGCGAGGGCAAGTTCTGGGAATACGCCGACGCCTTCTGCAAGGGCAGCCTCCCCGAAACGCTCCGGACCATGAACCGGTTGATGGGCCAAGGCGAGGAACCCGTGGGCCTGGTCGTCAGCCTCCAGAACCGCCTGCGCGACATGATCGTGTTGTCCGACTGCCTCAAGCGCGGATGGGCCCGCATTTCCGGCGGCGACTACAAACAGCTGTCCTGGTCCGTCCCGCCGGAGGGCGAAACCGTCCTCTCCTCCCTCGCCGCCGATCCGCGCAAAATCATGCCCCCCTTCCGCGCGGCCCTGATGGCCGCGCAGGCCGACCGCTTCCCCCCGGCCCGCTGGTTCCGCTGGCTCAACGCCGCGGTGGATGCCCAGGCCGCCATGACCGGCGGCGCGGCCGTCGCCCCCGAAACCGCGCTGGAACTCTTCACCGTGCGCACCCTCGGCGAGCTGTCGGTTTCCAAGTCTCCGTAACCGCCCCGGCGCCGCCGGCTATTTGTCCCGCTTGTAAACCGGCTTGCCGTCCTCGTCCACGCCATAGACGGGAAACCCCGTGGGGTCGTGACCGATCACATGCTCTTGGGCGGCGCGTTCGTACCGTTTCTGGCTTTCCTCCAGCGTCTCCCGGTTCGGATCGTCCTGCGCCGGATCGCGGCGGGGCCCGCATCCGGCCGCCCCCGCCCAAACCAGAAGGGAAACGAGCATCGCCGTCATGCCTTTTGTCCCGCCGTTTTCCATGGCCCTGTCCTTCCGTTGATCCCGTTTGCCGGCTTCCACACTCCGGAGTATACTACCATCGGATTGCGAATCGAGTCCAAGGCCATGCAAAGAACAACCTTTTTCGGCGACGAAATCCCGTTGGAATCCCACATCATCGAGGTGCGCATCCGCAAGCTGCGCCAGCTCTTCGATTCCCTCGACCCGTCGCCCTTCATCGCGCTGGATCTGGACGACGACGCCCAGCAGTACATCGTCGGCAGCGCCAAGGTGCTCCCCGCCCATCTTCCCTTGGCGCTGGCGGTCCATCTCCGCGAACCCGACGGCTCGCCCGCGGACGCCCGCGACGCCGGCGAAGCCATCCGCGAACACTTCAAACGCCAGGCCGGATTCGCGAGCCTCCGGTTGCGGGAACTCCTCCACGACGGCTGGATCAGCCTCGCCATCGGCCTGGCCTTCCTCAGCGTCGCGTTGAGCGCGGCCGCCGCGCTGGCGAAATGGGCGGGCACCCACACCGCCGTCTCCGTCTTCCGCGAAGGCCTGCTCATCTGCGGCTGGGTCGCCATGTGGCGCCCCATCCAGATTTTCCTCTACGACTGGTGGCCCATCCTCGGCGACCGCCGCCTGTTCGACCGCCTCTCCCGCATGCCCGTGCAAATCATTCCCCCGCCCGCGCCGCCGCCTCCATGAGGTCGCCGCCTCCATGATTGACAACCCCCCGCCCAAACCCCAGAATGCGCGCGTTTGAAATCGGCCCTGGGGCCGCAACCCCGTTGGGAAACCCCAAACCGCCAATGAAAGGATCCCCCGTGAAACATTCGATGTATTGGATGATGCCGACCCTCTCCCTCTGCCTGGCCCTCGTGGGCTGCGGCAAGCCCCAACCCGCCGCCGAACCCTCCACCCCCGCCGCCCAGCCCGAAGCCGCCGCGCCGGCCGCCCCGGATGCCGCCGCTTTGGCCCCCGCGGCCCCGGAGGCCGACACGACGGAGGCCGAACCGTCCGCCGACGCCCTCAAGGTCGTCGCCAAAGTGGGCGACCACGACATCACCGAAGGCGACGTCCAGAAGGTGGTCCGCATGTTCAGCAAACAGATGGGCGGGCGCGTCCCTCCGGAGCAAATGGCCGAAGCCATGCCCCGCATCCGCGAGCGCATCGTCGAGGAACTGGTCATGCGCCAGGTCATGCTCGCCGAGGTCGCCAAGGCCGGCATCAGCCTCTCCGATTCCGAGTTCGAGCAGGTCAAATCCGAAATGGCCGGGGAATTGCCCGAAGGCACCACCCTCGCCGACTATCTGGCCGAAACCGGCACCACCGAGGCCGAAATGCGCGAACAAATGGCCGTCCGCAAAATGATCGTCGCCAAGGCCGAGTCGATCGCCAAGCCCACCGACGAGGAAATCCAGGCCTTCTACGACGAAAACAAGGAGGGCTTCGCCCAGGACGAGTCCGTGACCGCCTCCCACATTCTCATCAAGTTCGAAGACGGCGACGACGATGCCGCCAAGACCGCCAAGCGCGAACGCATCGAAGGCCTCCGCAAGCAACTGCAGGAAGGCGCCGATTTCGCCGAACTCGCCCAGGCCCATTCCGATTGCCCCAGCTCCACCTCCGGCGGCGATCTGGGCCCCTTCGGCCGCGGCCAGATGGTCCCGGCCTTCGAAGACGCCGCCTTCTCCCAGCCGACCGGCTCGGTCGGCGACGTCGTCGAAACCCAGTTCGGCTACCACCTCATCAAGGTCACCGAGCACAAAGCGGCCAAGGCCCTGGAATTCAACGAGGTCAAGACCCGCATCAGCGACATCCTCTACTCCCAGAAGCAGCAGGACGCGGTCAAGGAGTACGTCGACGGCCTCCGCGCCGCCGCCAACATCCAGCGCTTCGACCCGCCCCCCGCCGAAGAAACCCTTCTCCAATTGGACGCCGAGGAAGAAGCTCCCGCCGCCGCGGAAACCGCGGTCGAGGAAGTCGCCGCCGCTGCCCCCGCTGCGGTTGAAGTCGCCGTCGAAGAGGTCAAAGACGCTGCTGCCCCCGTCGCGGAAGAGGTCGTCGAAGAAGTCCAGGAAGTCGCCGCCGAGGCCGCCGCTGCGGTCGAAACCGCCGTCGAAGAGGTTAAGGACGCCGCCGCCGAGGCTGCAGCCGCCATCGAGCCGGCCGCCGAAGAAGCGGCCGAAGCCGCCGTCGAGGAAGCCGTCCCCGCCGCCGAGGAAAAGGCGGAATAGGCTCTTCCCCAACGATGGATAAAGCCCGGCTTTTGCCGGGCTTTTTTTTGCGTCCCCTTTCACCCCCGCCACCCGCGATTGACTCCCCGGCGGGCTTTCGGCACAATCGCCCCCATCATGAAAAACAAATTCTCTCCGGACACCCTCCAGCAGGAACGCAACCGAACGCTTTTGGCCGATTCGCTTTACATGCGCCGCGAAGTCGTTTCCTCCGTCCCCCCCCTCCAGCTCGACATCGAAGAGCTCCCGCGCCTTTCCGACGACGACGTCGCCCTCTTCGAGGCGCTCCAGATCGAGACCGCCCGGATCGCGATCGAAGCCGTCGCCTCCCTTTCCAAGATCAACGAAGTCGACCACATGGGCGGCGGCCTCGACCTGGTTCCGCCCCTGTTGCTGACCCTCGCGCTCGTGAACCGCGTCGAACGCGATTTCACCATTGAAAACGCCCACACGTCCATCGGCTACTATGCCGCCCTCTCCGCCCTGGGCTTTCTCGACCGCCGCCGCGTCGTCGATACCTTCCGCCGCGGCCTCGACGTCCCCGGCCACGTCTCGTGGGTTCCCGGCGGCACCCAGCTCAACGGCGGACGCCTCGGCGTCATGATCGCCACGGCCGTCGGCCAGGCCCTCGGCAAGCGCGCCGCCTACGGTTCCGACGCCTGGATCCTCTGCCATTGCGGCGACGCCGGCTGGCTCGCGGGCCACGCCCTCAACGGCTTCCACGCCGCCCGCATCCACAAGGCCCCCGTCACCTTCGTCATGCATCGCAACGGCATCCAGCTCTCCGGCACCACCGCGCAAATCGCCGCAACCGATCCCCGACCCGTCATCGAGGCCCTCGGCATCCAAATCCTGGAAACCCCCTCCCTCTACGACGTCGCCACCCTTTGGCAAACCCTGCGCGAAGCCCGCTCCCTCGCCCGCAACGGCGTGCCCACCCTGATCTTCCCCACCGGCAAGAACGACGTCCCCCTCGCCCAGATCGGCCAGCGCTTCGGCATCTCCGACGAACTCTCCGCCTTCGCCGCCAAAAACGGCGTGGCCATGGAGACCCCCGTCTGGCTGCCCGGCTGCCTCATGAGCTACCGCGACGTTCCCTCCATGATGGAATGCCTCTTCCTCGTCAACGGCCTGCGCGGCGGCAAAGCCCACCACGACGGCCATATGAAAGGCCGCGACCTCGACGCCCTGCTGGCCAATCCCATGCTCCGGTTCTCCCCGGAACAGCAGACCGCCCTCCAGCGCTGGCGCGCCCTGCCGCCGGTCTCCATCGCCACGACCGCCCGGCCCGCCCCCGGCGCCGACAACCTCGTCCTCCCCGCCGAAGCCCTCGCCTCCGCCGAAAGCTCCCTGCCCGCCGCCGGCGGCAAATGGGTTTCGCCCCGCGCCGGCGTCGCCGTCGCCTACGAACTCGTCGCCAAAACCCATCCCGCCGCCACCTTCGTCGTCGATTGCGACCTCGCCCCCTCCACCAAGGTGGATTTGGCGCTCAAGGCGCTCGATGCCGACCACCAGTTCCAGCTCTCCATCGAGGAGCAAATCGCGACCTTCATGGCCAACGGCATCGCCATGTCCACGCCCGATCCCAAACTCGTCGTCTTCGCCACCTTCGCCGCCTTCTTCGAAGGCATCGCCCGCGAAGGCTTCGAAATGTGGCGCTACCAGCGCAATCTCAACGGCGCGAACGAAGGCCTCAACGTCGCCTTCCACCTCTCGCACGTGGGCTCCTGCACCGGGCGCGACCACTTCTCCGGGTGGTCCCTCGACTGGATCAACCTCGCCATCGGCTACCTGCCCTACCTCGACCGCTTCTACGCCCCCGCCGACGCCCGCTCCGCCTTCGTCGCCATCTGCGACATGGCCTCGCGCTACGGCGCCCATATCCTCGGCATCCCCCGCGACAACCTCCCCATCCTCGCCCAGCAGGATTCCCAGGCCCCGCTCTGGACGTCGGACAGCGCGTGGACCGACGTCTCGCAGCTGCGCGCCATGCCCGGCGCCAAGAAAGCCATCCTCGGCTTCGGCGCCACCGCGTTCGTCGCGGCGGAGGCCTCCGACAAGCTGGCCGGCGAGGATATCGCCGCCGACGCCTGGATCGTCAACGGCCTGCCGCTGGACGAAGGCCGCCTCGGCGCCCTGTTCAAGCAGTATCCCGACGGCATCGTCACGATCGAAGACGGCCTGATCGGCACCCCGGAAAAGGGCATCCGCGGTTTCGCCGGCCTGGTCCGCGGCGCCGCCCACGGCAAGAAGATTCCGCTGATCCACCTCGGCATCACGGACCCCCGCATCGCCCCCTCCGAGGGCCACCTCGAACTCTGGCAGTACTTCGGCATCGACGTCCCCTCCGCCATCGCCGCCGTCCAGGCCCTCTAGTCTTCACTTGGTTATCGGATATTCCGTCCTATGATTTGACTCCATGAACCTCCTCGCCGAAATCCAGAAACTCAAGGCCGAGCGCCACGCCGTCATCCTCGCGCACAACTACCAGCTCCCCGACGTGCAGGACGCCGCCGACTTCACCGGCGATTCCCTCGAGCTCTCGCGCAAGGCCACCGAAATCGACGCCGACGTCATCGTCTTCTGCGGCGTGCATTTCATGGCCGAGACCGCCGCCATCCTGAATCCGGACAAAACCGTCCTCATGCCCGACGCCCGCGCCGGCTGCCCCATGGCCGACATGATTACCGGCGCGCAGCTCCGCGAGTTCAAGGCGAAGCATCCCGGCGCCAAAGTCGTCTGCTACGTCAACTCCACCGCCGAGGTGAAAGCCGAAAGCGACTGCTGCTGCACCTCCGGCAACGCGGCCCAGATCGTCGCGCACTACGCCAGCGACGAGGTGATCTTCGTCCCCGACCAGCACCTCGGCAGCGTCGTCGCCGAAACCCTCGGCCGCGAACTGATCCTCTGGCCCGGCTACTGCCCCACCCACGCCCGCATCCATCCCAAGGATATCCTCGACCTCAAGGCCGCGCACCCCGCCGCCCTCTCCCTCGCCCACCCGGAGTGCCCCAAGCCCGTGCGCGCCGTCGCCGACCGCGTCCTGTCCACCGGCCAGATGTGCAAATTCGTGAAGGACAACCCCGCCGCCGAATTCATCGTCGCCACCGAAGAAGGCCTGATCCACCGCCTGGCGAAAGACAACCCCTCCAAGACCTTCTATCGCGTCTCCCCCTTCGCCGTCTGCCCCAACATGAAGCGCAACACCCTCGAAAAAGTCCTTTTCTGCCTGCGCGACATGGCCCCCGCCGTGAAGATCGATCCCGCCGTCGCCGCCCGCGCCCGCCACGCCATCGAGCAAATGCTCGCCTGGTCCTGAAGCCCCCGCGCGCCAGTTTTACGTACGACGTACAACTTTTTTACGTACGACAAGACATAGTTTTACGTAGTACGTAAAATTCCGCCGCGCGGATCCGCGCGGCCCCCTAGTTCGCTTTGGCGCGCGCCGTCGAGCCGCGCACCACCAGCGAGGTCGGCAGCAGGTCGCTGCATTCCGTGATCTCGCCCTTGATGAGCTGCAAGATGCGGTTGCAGGATTCGATGCCCACCTGGTAGAGGTCGTGGCGGACCGTCGAAAGCCCCGGATTCACGTACGCGGCAAGCTGGATGTCGTCCACGCCCATCACCGAAACCTGTTCGGGCACCTCGCGCCGGTTGTCCGCCAGCCAGCGCATCGCGCCGATGGCCATGCGGTCGTTGGCGGCCATGATGGCCGTCAAATCGGGCGTCTGCGTGAGCAGTTTGGCCGCCGCCGCGTAGCCGCCGCGCTGGCTCCATTCCTCGCCGCCGTCCACCCACGACGCCTTGGCCGCGCCCGCGGGCCACGTCTTGCAAACCCGCAGGAACTCGTCGCGGAACTGCAGGCCGGTGAACGTGTTTGTGCCGGCGATCAGGCCGATCTTCCGGTGCCCGAGGCCGAGCAGATGCTCCGCCGCGATGCGCGCCGACGCCGCGTAGTCCACGCTCACGTAGTTCAGCTTCTTGCCGGGAAACACGTGGTTCACCAGCAGGAAATGGTACGGGGTGTCCTCGAACACGCTCAGGTAGTCCGCGTGGATGTCCGAGGCGATGAACAGCATGCCGTCCGCGCGGCGGCTCGCCAGCAGCTTGGTGTATTCCTGCGTCTTGATGAACTGCGCGGTCGCGATGTCCAGCAGGATCTTGTAGCCCTGCGACGTCGCCCGTTCGTAGATGCCCGAAATCAGTTCCCCGAGATAGATGTCCGAAAAGACCCGCGTCAGGTTCGGCACCACCACCGAAAGCGTCTTGCTCGATTTCGACGCCAGCCCGCGCGCCGCGCTGTTGGGAAAGAAATTGTACTTCTTCACCACCGCCATGACGCGGTCGCGCGTCGCCTGGCTGATGCGCGGATGGTTGTTCAATACCAGCGAAACCGTGCTGAGCGAAAATCCGCTTTCCTTCGCGATGTCCTTGATGGTCCGTCTCTTCATGGCCAGTTCCTTGGGGTTGATTTACGGCGCCATTTTCGGGTAGACCGCTCGACAAGGCAAGTAAAATGATTCGGTAAACCGACGCGGTTTTACCGGTAAAACGCGCCCCGAAAACCGCCGCCGCCGGGGTTGCGCCGCCCCTCTTTTTTCCGGAGATCGCGCGGGCTACGGCATCATGCGGCGGAATTCCAAGGCCCGCGCTTCCAGGTCCGCGCGGCTGATCTGCCGCAACCGGTCCACGCTGAACGCCTCGCAGGTGTAGGCCGCCGTCACCGTCGCGTTCACCAGCGCCTGGTGCAGGTTCCCGCGCGTCACCCCGCCCAGCGCCGCCAGCGTCCCGAGCAGGCCGCCCGCGAACGTGTCGCCCGCCCCCGTCGGATCCACCACCTCCACCAGCGGCCAGGCGGGCACGATCAGGAAATCGTCCTTCGACATCAGGAAGGCCCCGTGCTCGCCCTTCTTGATCAGCGCGTACGTCGGGCCCATGTCCAGGATCTTCCGCGCCGCCTTCAGCAGGGACCCCTTGCCCGTCAGGTGCCGCGCCTCGTGCTCGTTCACCGTCAGCAGATCCACGCGCGCGATCACGTTCATGAGGTCCTCGCGCGTGGTGTTGATCCACAGGTCCATCGTGTCCAGCACGGTGAACTTCGGCTTCTCCATTTGGTCCAGCACGTGCGCCTGCAGCGCCGGGGCGATGTTTTCCAGGCACAGGTACGGGCTCGTGCGGTACGCCTCGGGAATCACCGGGTTGAAGTCGGCGAACACGTTCAAGTCCGTGCAGTTCGTCCGCCGGTTGTTCATGTTGTCCTCGTAGACGCCGCTCCAATGGAAGGTCTTGCCCTTTTCCTTCTGGAGCCCCTGCACGTCCACGCCGGCCTTCTCGAAAATATCGAAATACTCCCGGGGAAAATCCTCGCCCACCACGCCCACCACGCCCGTTTTGGCGAACAGCGCCGAGGCGATGCTCGTATAGCTGGCCGAGCCGCCGAGCAGTTTTTCGTGCGCCGCCTTCGGCGTCTGCACGCTGTCGAAGGCCACCGATCCGACCACCACCACGTCCGGAGTTGTTTTCTGGTTCATGCCGTTCCCTCGCTTCTGGAATCCATCCCCGACGCCCTTCCCCGGGCCCTAGTCCGCCATCGCTTCCTCGATCAACTGGCACAGGGCGTGGATGATCATTCCGTGCCCTTCCTGGATGCGCGCCGTCGTCGCCGAACTGGACACGCACAGCTTTTCGTCGGCCACCCCGGCCAGCGCCCCGCCCGTGCCCCCGCACAAGGCCACGGTCCACATCCCCGCCGCCTTCGCGGCCTCCGCCGCGCGGCACACGTTCGCCGCCTGGCCGCTCGTCGATATCGCCAGCAGCACGTCGCCCTTCCCGCCCAGCGCCTCGACCTGCTTGGAAAACACCTGGCTGAAATCGTAGTCGTTCGCGATCGACGTCAGCACGGACGCGTCCGTCGTCAGCGCGATCGCCGCGTACGGCCGCCGCTCCCGCTGGAACCGGTTCACCAGCTCCGCCGCGAAATGCTGGGCGTCCGCCGCGCTGCCGCCGTTGCCGCACGCCAGCACCTTGCCGCCCTTCCGCAGGCGCTCCGCCATCCCCGCCGCCACGGCCTCGATCGCCGGCCGCAGCCTCGTCAGCACCTCGTGCGCCGCGTCCAAGTGCCCTTCGGCAAATGCATCCCAGTCCATGCGCCCTCCCGTCCCGCCTAGGCCGTTTCGCCGCCGGCGGGCTTTTTCCGCGCCCGGATTTCGCGGACGTCCACGGAAACGCCCCGCAGATCGCAGGTGCCGAGGTGCTCCTCGAGGATGTCCCGCACGCGCGCCTGCATCAGCTTGCACAATTCGGGAATCCGCGTGCCGTCCTTCACCCCCAGCGTCAAGGCGACGTCCAGCGCGCCGCGCACCACGTTCAGGCGCGACTTGAGCCAGGCCACCGCCGCGAATTCGTCCTTCAGCCCGTTCAGGTAATCCTGCACCGCCGACGCATCCACGCTCACCGTGCCGTTCTCGTTCTCGAACGAGATGGACGCCCCCCGCCGCCGCCACCCCAGCCCCGTCAGCAGATAGGCGAACAGATACGCCACCACGCCGAGGCCCCCCGCCACTTTCGCCCAATTCGGCAAATCGGATCCCCAGGCCACCGCCATCTGGATGAAATCGGGATAGCGGGGAGACACGATCACCGCCAACCCAAACGCCGCGATTCCGAGAAACAGGCCCAAGCCCAGAAGATAATGGATGGCTTTCATGCGGATTCTCCTTGTTTCGGCCGTTTTATACCCCATCCCCGCCCCGTTTGCACACAAAAAACCCGGCGGCCGCGCCGAACGAATCCGCGCGCTTTCCCCGCTTGAAATCCCCCGGCGGCTTCGGCATCATCGCCCCATGCGAATCCTCCTTTCCAACGACGACGGCATCCAGGCCCCCGGCATCCACGCGCTCCACGGCGCCGTCCAGGACCTCGGCGAAATCCACGTCGTCGCGCCCGACGGCGAACGGTCCGCCATCAGCCACGGCATCACGCTGACCAAGCCGCTCCACACCCGCTCCTGGCCCCCTGGCGGGCCGCCCTTCGGCACCGCCATCAGCGGCACCCCCGCCGATTGCGTCAAGCTGGCCGTCAGCCTGCTCCTCGATCCCAAGCCCGATCTCATTTTGAGCGGCATCAACCTCGGTCCCAATGCCGGCATCAGCGTGCTCTACTCCGGCACCGTCTCCGCCGCCACCGAAGGCCCCATCATGGGCATCCCCTCCATGGCGCTCTCGCTCGACACCTTCCACGACCCCAACTGGGACACCGCCGCGCGCGTCAGCCGCGCCCTCGTCCAACAGGTCGTCTCCGGCCGGCTGCGCATCGCGCCCGACATCTTCTGGAACGTCAACATCCCCAACGTGCCCTATGAAAAGCTCGCCGGCCTCCGCATCACCCGCATGGGCTCTTCCCGCTTCGTCGAAAAATACGAACGCCGCGAGGATCCCTGGGGCAATCCCTACTACTGGATGACCGGCGAACTGTTCGAAAACGGCGACCGGAGCGGCACCGACCTCGAAGCCCTCCGCCAAGGCTACGTCTCCCTGTCCCCCATCGGCCTCGACCACACCGAACACGCCGCCATCGACGCCCTCGCCGCCCACCCGCCGCAATTGCCGAAGTAGAAAGCCAACGCATTTCGTCCGGCCGGCCGGACCGTAGTTGGCACGCCCCTCGCGTCGGTCTTCGCCAGCGGAATCTGACTTATGGCTCTTGCAACAGGACGCGAATGACGCCGTACCAAGATCCCGTGGAATCATTCGTGATGGCCATGCCCGGAATGCCCCATCCCAGATTGACGGCCTCGACGGCGGGGGTGACCAGGTCGGTGCAATATTCCAGCTGGTAGTACCGGTTGGGACTGGCGGGAAACTCCATGCGGATCGCGCCGGTTCCATGGCTGGTGGACGCGATGCTGTAGTTGCCGGCAAGAACCATGCAGCTGTTCGAGGCATTGGGATCCGTGTCCGCCAGGAATTCCTCCCACGTGGTTTCTCCATCACCGTCGAGGTCCTCGTCCGGCGCGAAGTCGGGGTCCTCGGGATCCTGCCCTTGGTCGTCCTGCAGCCAATTTACGAAGACATTGGTTACCGATACGACGTCCAGCGTGCCGGTGGTTCCGCCGGCATACCGGGCTTCCGCGACGAGGGCGACCACCTCGTAGCTGCCGATGGCGCTGGGGGCGGTGCCCGACCCGGCATAGGTCGTCGTCACCGCCAGGCCAGCCGGCACCGTCGTCACCGTTGCGCTCTTCGGATTTCCATCATAGATCTGCGAGAGGCCGCCGAGCGTTATGTCGGCCGCAGCCTTGGCCACGCTGATGCTGTTCGTCACGTCCGGCGCCGGGTTCCACGAACCGTTGCCCGCCTGCGAAGCCACGATCAATACATCTCCCGCGCCCGAGAAGGTCAGCAGGTTGCCATCGATGCTGCCCGGGCCGCTGGCCACGGCAAAACTCACCGCCAAGCCGCTCGACGCCGTCGCCGCCAATTCGACCACGTCCGTCGCGACCTTGCCGTCGATCGCCGGGAAGTCGATCGTCTGGTCTGCCTTGGCCAGCGTCACGGGAATCGTGTCCGAGTTCCCGCTGATTCCGGCGCTGTTCTGGGCGCGGACACGATAGTCATACGTCTGCCCCGGATTCAGCCCCGTCACCGAAACGGTCATTATGTTCCCAACGGCCAGATCCTCGTAGCCGTTCACGAAGCTCGTGAACTCGCCATCGGTCGCCACATCCAGGAAATAGTTCGTCGCATTCGCCGAGGCGCTCCAGTTCGCCGAGAAACCCGTCGTCGTCACCTCCGTTGCCGGGCTCGACACCGGCGCGACCGGCAGGTTGGGCTGGATCACGATTTCCAGCGACTTGTTCGTGGTGGTACCGACGCTGTCCCGAACAATAAATGTAACGATGTGGGTCCCAGCCTGGGTGGGCGTCCCGGACGCCACGCCGTCGAGGGAGCACGATAGGCCGTCGGGCAACGTGGGAGGGGTCGAGCGTAGAGCCAAACTGTGATTTCTGCCTCCGGCGATCGCCACCACGCCCGTCAACCCCGCCGGCACATCGCACTGGCCCTCTCCATTGTCGCCCCACGCCACGACCGTGTCGTCGGACTTCCGCGCCAAACTGTGATCATATCCCGCGGCAATTTCCACCACCCCCGTCAAACCGGCCAGCACGTTCGTTCGGCTCCCCCAGGCCACCACCGTGCCATCGGATTTCAGCGCCAGACTGTAATAACCATTCCCGGCAATGGACGCTACGTCCGTCAACCCAGCCGGCACGTTGGACTGGCCGTTCCAGCCCCCCCACGCCACGACCGTTCCATCGGATTTCAGGGCCAGGCTGTGGTAATATCCCGCAGCGACCGCCACCACGCCCGTCAATCCCGCCGGCTGATTGCATTGGCCATAATAATTGTAGCCCCATGTGACCACGGTACCATCGGATTTCAGCGCCAGGGTGTGAAACCCCTTGCTGGCAATCGCCACCACGTTGCTCAAGCCCGCCGGAACATTGGTCTGATTAAACGCGTTGTTGCCCCACGGAACGACCGTCCCATCGGAACGAAGCGCCACGCCGTGACGATCCCCCGCCTCGATCGCCACCACGTCCGCCAACCCCGGCGGAACGTTGCACTTGCCGTTCACGCTGTCCCCCCACGCCATCACGGTGCCATCGGACTTCAGCGCCACGCTGTATTTATCCCCCCCGGCGATCGCCAACACATTCGTCAACGCGGCCGGCACCGTGCACTCGCCGTCCCCATCGTGGCCCCATGCCACCATGGGGGGAGGATTTCCGATCCACTCGTAGGGAGCCACCCCGTTCGTCGCGTGCAGGGCGGCGCTGTATGGGACCTCGACCATGCCCGAGGGCAAGGAGTCCGTCGCGATTTCGAGCGGCAGATCCGCGATCGTCACGTTCCACTGGGATGTCGCGACGTTCGGCCAAAAATCGTCCGACAAGGTGCACTGCAGCGTGTGCGTGCCGGAATCGCCCCATGCCGCCGCATGCGTGTACGTGCTGCTATCGCCGCCTACGGCAGTCCCGTCCCAGGTCCACGCGTAGGTCAGGTTGCTGCCTTCGGCCCAGATTTCGAACAACTGGCTCGTCCCCTCGTTCATGCCGAAGTCACCCGTGGGCGGCGCGCTCGAACTGATGCCCGGCGGGGGGGCTGCCCCCAAGGTGGAAGCCCGCACCTCGACGCCCGGCGAGTAGAAATCGTTGTTCACGGAGTAGAACTTGAAATCGTACCATGTCGCGGCATCCAGGCCCGCGGCCGTGCAGGACGGAACGGAACCCATGCAAACCACCGTGCAATCGCCATACGTCATGCCGACATCAAAAAACCCGCGCTGCATATATTCGGTATCGATCCAGGAGCCCGTGATCGGCTTGCGCATCACCATCACGTCGTGGTCCTGCGCGTCCGGCGACCAGGTCAGGTCGATTTCGCTCTCCGGCATGAACAGGCTGCGCGCGCCCGCCGCATTGGTCGGATCGTTGAGGGGCAGGACCGTCACTGTTGGGGGAGGTCCCCACACAAGCGGATCCATATCTTGCCACGACGGATTGTCGGACAGATACCAGAAGCCGTCGCCATACGGGGAGCCATAGTCCATCTGAATCCCCCAGGACCAGTTGCCCGTTTGGTCAAACACCCACGGCGAAGCACATGTCTTGTGCTCGGTATCGCTGTAGTCGCTCCACTCGCCGGTGAAACCGTAGTCTTTCGGGTCCGGTTGTAAGGACATCCACATGCGCGCCCGGCCCCACTGGCCTTCCAGGGTTCCCCAGGCCTCGCAGCCGAAGGTCAGGCCTGAGTCGCCCAGGAAAACCTCGGTTGGAACCTCTGGCGCGCCGCCGCCGGTGTTGCGCGCCTGGGGAAGGTCCATCGTGCAGGACTCGGTCCACCCCTCGGAGTAATACAAGAAGTTCTCGGCATAGAAGGTGAAGTAGTAGGTCTGGCCCGGCATCAACCCCGGGACATCCAAGCCATTAAAGGCCAGCCGGCTCCCCATGACCGTCTGGTTGCCAAACATGTCATTGGGCTCGTAATCCACTCCTTGTTCGGGGCTGCCGGTTGGCGGTTCGGTCGCCATGGTGACCATCACATGCTTAGATCGGAA
>JBFXHR010000026.1:15655-36612 GCA_050176815.1 Kiritimatiellia bacterium | reverse complement strand
CCCCGCCAACCCCGCCGACAAACCCTCCCCCGAATTCCTAGAGTGGCACAACGCCAATGTCTACAAAGGATAATCTACCCTCCCGGCTTGCGAAACCCGCCAACAACTATCATCCTCTCGTCCAATGAACGAATGGACCACGCATCGGCCGAATACATCATTCCATAGGACCGCCCCCTCTAATTAATCCTAAATCATCCTGGAAGGTAAAATATGGACGCATACAAAAAGATCGAAAGACTTGTTGCAAAGAAATACAGAAAAAAAACAACAACGAGAAAAGCTACGGGCGATTTTATGCTAGCTGAAGATCATGCCGTAAACGTGAAGAGCAACAACGTAGACAAGCAGAATTATTCGCCCAATATGATATCAATAAAAATAATGCATAAATGGGTTTATGAGGACAAAAAAGAACTTAGTTTTATTTTTGTTGATTACAGAGAAAGCAATAAATCAATAATAATATTGAAGGAAACAAAACCCATACCGATTGAACGAATCAGCTGGGACTGCCTTTCAATAGAGGCTCAGGGCTACGGTGTAATTCAGAAAAAAAGACCTCTAAAGATAGTCATAAAACAGACTAAACGAGATTTCTACAAAGGATTTTTAGCAGAATATGATAAATATAGGAAAAAGGAACACAATAAGCACAAGAACTTTGCTAAGCGGTTTATTAAAGATCCTAATCGCATTGATTGGTGACAAGGACGGAGCCTATTTGCCGTGAGCCCCAAGAAGGAATATGGTGATTTTCAAACTCCTTTGTCTTTGGCGCGGAGCGTTGCGGCATTAGTCAAACAAGAGAATAGACAATTTGGCGCTATAATTGAGCCAACGTGCGGCGTTGGCGCCTTTCTGCAGGCAACTACCGAGCTTTTCGGCAAAATCCCTAATTACTGGGGATTTGACTTGAACGCCGATTATGTCAGAGCGGCGAGGGCCGCTCTTACGCGAACCGGAAGTTTCTCAGCCACAGTGCAGCAACGTGACTTCTACGCCATCAACTGGCGAGTGTTCCTATCTAAGCAACCTGAACCACTGCTTATTATCGGTAATCCGCCTTGGATTACCAATGCTGGAATGGGGGTCATCGGTGGGGAGAATCTCCCCGAAAAGTCCAACTTTCAAGGTCACAGCGGTTTCGCAGCAATGACGGGCAAGGCGAACTTCGATATTTCCGAATGGATGCTTATCAAGCTGCTCGAGGCGCTTCAGGGAACAACTGCTACTCTCGCCATACTATGCAAGACAGCTACCGCACGAAAAGTTCTTCGACATGCATGGCTCAATGGGCTTGATGCCGGGCCATCTTCACTTCACCTGATCGACACCGCTGCTGAATTTAGTGTGTCAGTAGACGCATGTTTACTGTTAACACATACGGGCGACGGGGGGACAGAATCCACCGCGACAATCTATCGCACTCTTTCTTTTAATGATCCTTTGCAAACCTTTGGCTTGTTCGCCGGAGATTTGGTCTCAGATATAGACGCCTACCAGGCTTTGCGCGATATAGATGGTATAGAGTATCGAAAGTGGCGGTCTGGGGTGAAGCACGACGCTGCGAATGTGATGGAGTTTACACGAGATAATGGCTCGCTCGTAAATGGTCTTGGGGAGCGGTACCAACTAGAAGACGACTATATATACCCTCTGCTAAAGTCGTCTGATCTAGCGAACGGCAGACTAAAACCGACACGATTTGTACTACTTACACAACGACGGGTTACTGACCAGACGGATGAAATCAAGAATACTGCGCCAAAGACTTGGCGTTACCTTCTCGAGCACTCTGACCGACTAGACAAGAGAGGCAGTTCTATCTATGCGAACCGAGCGCGGTTTTCTATTTTTGGCGTGGGTGAATACTCGTTTACACCTGCGAAGGTTGCCATTTCAGGGCTATATAAGAATATTCTTTTCCAGGCAGTAGGGAGCGCGGGCGGCAAACCAATAATGGTTGACGACACCTGCAACTTCATTCCCTGCAGCTCTAAGTCAGAGGCCGAGTTCTTTGCTAAAATCCTGAATTCTAAAACAGCTCAACGATTCATATCCGCGCTTGTCTTTACAGACGCGAAAAGGCCCGTCACTATTGACGTTCTCAAAAGAATTGATCTGAAGATGCTTGCGAAGCTCAGTAAGCAGGAGACAGTGGCGATCCAATACCTTTCCTCGCCATCACTTGAGTCCAGTCATCAGCGCTTATTGGTTCTTGAGAAGAGGGGAAAATACCGAACCAAGTTAAGGGGTAAGTAAATGGGTCGCCCATAATGTAAAGGGTCCTGTAATTTCTATTGCGGAGCGGATCTTTATCCTACCTTCCTCTTTTCGCCCACCACCCCGCGCTTGCCCCCCCCACACACACCCGGTTCTTCCTATCTCAACCGTCAAACAGGCACCGTTGGCACTCCGTTCGCTTTGCTCTCTCGTTCGCCACGCGTTGCGTGGCGCTATAGAACTCGCGTTCACCCGGCGTCCCGCGTCCGCGGGACTTGGGCTCTGCACTCGTCTATTGACAGTGGGCTTCGGGCAACGCTTTGCCCTCGTCCCGCCCGGCCCTTGCCGGTCTGGACTTGCCCTGACGGGCAATCCATTCGCGGGACGCGAATGTTCCCATCGTCCCGTCATCCCTCCCAACACTCAGGGGGAAAACCCCCGACGGGTTGGAGTAAATCGCGCCGCGCGATTTCCTCCAACCCCTCCTCGCGGTTCTTCTCTGTGCTCCACGCCTTTGGCGTGGCAAGCTCTGTGCTCTCTGTGGTGAAATCCTTCCCTGCACTATTCTTTTCGTGTGCTTCGTGTATTTCGTGGTTAACCCCTCTCCCCTCCGTGCCTCCGCGTCTCCGTGTGAACACCCCCCCGCCCGGAGTCCTGTCCATCCTGTAAATCCTGTCAAAAACGCCCCCTTTTCGTCCTTTGCGATCCACGCCTGCAGCTTGGCAAGCTTTGGCGAGAGGAATGCCTTAGTCTTCCGGCCAGACGGTCACGGATTTCCCACGCGCCGCGAGTATGGGCTTGGCGATCTTCTGGAGTTCGATCACGACCTTGACCTTCTCGGGCCAGGACAGCTTCCGCTGCTTCGTCCGATAGGCGTCCTTGCCCGCCGGGGCTTCGGCCACCGTTATGCGCTTCGAGTCCATTGCGAAAACCTTTCCATCAAACCATGGCGCAACAGGATTTCGTCCAGGCGCTTCCGGTCCAGCACGCCGGCATCCAGGAACATCTGCACCCGCTGGCGGTCCTTCGCCCGACCGGCCTGCACGGCCACGGCGACGAGATGCTCCGGGGAGAACACCCTCGTGGTGACGTCCTCGTACGGCACTTCCCGGGCCTGGGCCAAAGCCTCATCCAACAAGGGCGTGCCTGCGGGCAGAAACTGGACTGGGAGCCCCTCCACCATGACGCACTCCTCCCGGGCCGGATAACTGCGCTGGGCGAGTTCCCGGTACAGGGGGGCCAGCGTCACCAACCCGCCCGTTTCCGGCAGCACGACGAACACGTCCAGATCGAAGGTGGTGAACGGCTCGACGTAGAAGGTCGCCCCCATGGCGCCGCCGATCGCATATCGGCCGATCACGCCATCCCGCTCCAATCCGTTCAACGCCTGCAGCGCCTTCTTCATGCCCCAGTATTACCACATCCGCTCTCCGCTTCGCAAACCACCAAAGCAAGGAGGGGGCCGTCCTGCAATCCAGTGTTCTCGGCAATGTGGAGCGGATCCGTTTCCTCCCTTCCTCGGATGGGTTCATGGTTGATGGTTGGTGGTTGATGGCCGGATTGGTTAATCGTTGCTGGTTGGTGGTTGATGGCCAGATTGGTTGGTGGTTGATGGTTGATCGTTGATGGCCAGATTGGTGGATGGCTGATAGTTGATGGTTGATGGCCGATCCAAAGCAGGTTGATCGTTGATGGCCCGACCACAAACCAACATCCATGAACCACCAACCATTCCCCTCCCCCCAACCGCGCCTCCGGCGCGAAGACACCGTTGACATTTCTCCCCACCCTCCGCCATCCCTCTCGACCCACAGGGGGAAAACCCCCGACGGGTTGGAGTAAATCGCGCCGCGCGATTTCCTCCAACCCCTCCTCGCGGTTCTTCTCTGTGTACTCTGTGCTCTCTGTGGTGAAAATCTCCCCGCCCGAAATCCTGTCCATCCTGTTCATCCTGTCAAAACCCCCGCCTTCCTCTTTTCGCCCTGCGCCGCGGCGCGGCAGGTTTTAGTCTTGGCCTGTCCGTTTCCGGTTGGCATTCTGGCGGCATGAAAAGGGCGCTGTTGTTCGTCTCGCTCCTTCTGGCCGCCGCTTGCCGCGGCGAGGAATCCGTTCCCGCCGGCCCAACGCCCGACGGTTTCGTGCGGCGCATGCAGCGCGACGGCTACGCCGCCGTGCCGTTTCGTTTCAACTACTACGCCCAGTCCGTCATCCCCTTGCACATCAACGGAACCGAGGTGCAGGCGATGGCCGACACCGGCGCGGATTTTTCGATGGCCACCGCCTCCATGGCCGAACGCCTAAACTTGGCATACGAGGAGAAGGATGCGACCGTCCACGTTCCCGGCGAAACGTCCCAGGCCGCCCGCGTCGCGGTGGCCACCGACGTCGTCGCCAACGGCGTCCGCCTGGGCGCCATCACCAACCTGATATTTCCCCATCGGATCGAGGACCCCCGGGACCGGCCCGACGTCATCCTCGGTCTGGACTACATGGAACAGCATGGCGCGCTGATCGACTACGCCCGGCAGCGGATTTTCCTGCGCCCGGGCGGCCTGCCGCCGCAAGACGTCGGTCCCAGCCTGGAGCGCGGCGGCTACGTCCGCGTGCCGCTGCGGCGGGTGAACAAACAGTTGAGCGTCGACGGCTCGGTCAACGGGGTGCCCGTCGAACTGCACCTCGACACCGGCACGTCCCGGTGCTACCTCAACCGGTCCTGGGCCGAGGAGCACCACGTGCCCCTGACGCTCTCCACCATGCGCGTCGACGGCGTCGCCATGAACGCCGCCGACCTGTACGTCGCCGGCGTCACGAACCTGCAGATCGGCGGCCAAACCGTGCCCAACCCCGAAATCCGCGCGTTCGACATCGGCCAGACCAACCTCATCGGGGCCGGCTTCCTCGGCAACCTCGATCTCCGCCTGCTGGGCGGCATTCTGGACGTCGCCCGCAGCCGCCTCTACGTGCCGCCCCGTCCGGCAAGTCCGCCGCCCGCAAAGGTGTCCGTCCAATAATTGATAATGCGGAGCGGATCCGTTTCCTCCCTTCCTCGGATTGGTTCATGGTTGATGGCCGGTGGTTGATGGCCAGATTGGTTGGTGGTTGATGGTTGATCGTTGATGGCCAGATTGGTGGATGGCTGATAGTTGATGGTTGATGGCCGATCCAATGCTGGTTGTTGGTTGATGGCATTTTTGGTGGATGGCTTTTTGTTGTTGGTTGTTGGCCGATCCATTGCAGGTTGATCGTTGTTGGCCTTTTTGGTTTTTCGTTGTTGGTTGGTGGTTGTTGGCCGAACCAAAGCAGGTTTTTCGTTGTTGGCCCGACCACAAACCAACAACCATTAACCACCAACCTTTCCCCCCCCCCCACCCGCGCCTCCGGCGCCCCCCCCCCCCCCCCGATCCTTTCACCACAGAGCGCACAGAGTTCGATCTTGGGGAGAAACCAAACGGGCCGAAGAAAATGGAGCCGCTCCATTTCCTCCGGCCCCTTTTTCTTATCTTCCAACTCCGCCCGCCCCCTCTGTGCCCCATGCCGTCGGCTTGGCAAGCTCTGTGCTCTCTGTGGTGAAATGCTTCCTGGACCCCATCTCTCGTCCCCACCTATAGAACCCCCGATGCTTCTTCCTCTCCGGATCAGAATTCCCTTGTTCACATTAACGCCAATTTTTCCGCGCCCCCAACCCGCCCCCGGCCACAAAGGAACCGAACAGCCCCGGCCTCGGCCCGCCTTCGCCAAGACTACGAAGGACAAGCGAGCCGTCCCTGTCCGTCCGCAGCTATTGGACATTGGAAATTGGATGTTGGTTATTGGATATTGAATCTCTTTTTGCGGGTTGGCCCGACCCGCCGCGGATTCCGGGGTCACCGCCCCCCGGCTCCAGCGGAACCGAACAGCCCGGACGCCTCGGAGAGGCGTCCGGGCCCAACGTTCTCTTTCGGGCCACAGGCGGGCATGCGTGTCTGTCGTGCTTTTCGCGGTTAATCTTTCCCCTGCCCCAAATCCTGTCGATCCGGTTCATAGGGAATGGCCGCATTGTCCGCCGTACAAATGCGAGAAAGAAAAAAAACGCATTGTCCGGAAAAATTCGCCTCGCCCGGGAGGCGGGTTGCGGATTGTGCGGTACCTTGCCGTATAAACCATGACGAATAGCCGATCCATTCCAAACGAATCCCTGCCTGCGGAGGTCGCCCCATGAAAAGAAAACCGTTCGTTGTTTTGCATCGCCTTGCGCGGCGGTCATGCTTCCGGGGAATCTGGATGGGGGCCGCGTTGGCGTCCGTTTGGATGGCGCCGGCCGCAGGCGCCCAAATCGTAGCCGGCTACTATCCGGAATGGCGGCGCTGGGGTTATCCGCCGTCCGCCATTCCGCTGGAGCATCTGACGCACGTCGTCCATTGTTTCGCCTGGCCAAACGCCGATGGATCCATTTCCTATCCCGAAGGCTTCCTGGTTCCGGTGCCGGAACTGGCCCAGCGGGTCCATGCGGCGGACAAGAAGTTGCTTGTTTCGCTTGGCGGCGCGCTCGATTCCGACGGCTTCGCCCCCATGGCCGCGAGCGCGGCGGCCCGCGCCCGGTTCATTTCCCTGCTGACGGGTTTCTGCCTGTCCAACGGCTACGACGGCGTCGACCTGGATTGGGAGTTTCCCGACAGCGCCGCGGATGGAACGAACCTGACCCAGCTGGTCCGGGAAATCCGCGAACACTGGAACCAAGTCGCGCCGCAATTGCTGCTGACCATGACCATCGGACCCACCGATTGGTCGGCCAAATATTTCGACGTGGCCGGGCTCCATCCGCTGGTGGACTGGATCGACGTGATGGCCTACTGCTTTTACGGTTCGTGGTCGGGCCGGGCCGGCCACAACGCGCCGCTGTACTCCGATCCCGCCGATCCCCTGAAAGCGGGCTCGGCGGATCAAAGCATTCGGGAATATTTCCACGGGCAGCGCGGCGTGCCGTACGAGAAAATGGTTTTGGGAATTCCCTTCTATGGCTTGACCTACGCGGGAACCACGCAGCTCTACCACGTCGCCACCGGCGGCACGCCGACGTTCTACCGCAACGCCGCGAATCTCGACTACGCCTATCGCTGGGACGGCGTGTCCCAAGTGCCCTATCTGGTTTCTCCGCTGAACGGGGGAACCCTCGTGCCGTTCGACGATCCGGCTTCGGTCCGGCTCAAGGTCCAATATGCCCAATCGCTGGGTTTGGCCGGCGTCGCGATCTGGGAACTCAGCCAGGACGCCGAGGCGGTCGGCAACCAGCCCCTGCTGGCCGCCATCGCCGACGAAATGCGAATCCAGGCGCCGCCGCCGCCGCCGGCCGAACCCGTGGACGATTACGCCGTGGCGCAAGCCACGTCCGCCGGGACCGTGTCCGGCAGTTTGGCGGCCCTCGCCAAGGACGACAACGTCTACCAGTCCATCAAGGAAGTATTGTCCAAAGGCGCCGCCAAAAAGGCGTATTCCCATCTGCTCCACACCTGGACGTTCCACGTGACCGGCGGCCAGGCGGTGACGTTCCACGTGCAGGCGCATCGAACCTCCAGCGCGGACAGCGATTACTTCACGTTTTCCTATTCCACCAACAACGTGTCCTACGTCGCCATGCTGACGACGACCCAGACGTCGGACAACAACGAAACCCAGTCTTTCGCGCTGCCTTCGAACCTGAAAGGCAAGGTCTACGTCCGGGTACTGGATTCCAATCGCTCCGCCGGCAAAAAAACGCTGGACACGGTGTATATCGACCACATGTTCATCCGCTCCGCGCCGTAGCTTGCGCGGACAACGGCACGGCGCGGATGATCTTGACCTGGGCATTGTCAAGGGTCACCCATTCGAATTTCGGCTCGGTCCCGGCCTCGCCCCCGCCTAATCCGCGCCGGTTTCGCCGGCGGGAAGCAGGGGGCGGAGACGGGCGATCATGCGGACGGCGCGGCGCTGGATGAGGACGGGTGCGATGGCGAGATAGCGGTCGGCGGAGGCGAAGTAGGCGGCGTCGCTCTGCGGGATGAAGTGGGCATTGGGGGCGTAATGGGGGATCGGCCGCCCGGTGGCGGGATCGAGATAGTCGTCGAGATCGAGGCGCGGGGCGAAGCGGGCCAGGCCGTCCGGCGTGCGGAACTCGCGGAAGGCTTCGGCATTGAGTTCGACGAGTTGGCCAAGCGTCGGATCGGCGGAGGGATCGTCCAGCAGGGCCCGGCGCAGGTTCTCCAAAAAGGCGGGGAAGGCATCGCGCCACTGGGGGTGGGTGCCGCGATAGGTGTTGAACGTGTTGCGTCCCAGAGAGCGGTTTGGCAGCGGCGCGAGATTCCCGAGGGTGTGGTAGGTGCGGTGGAAGGCGGCGGCGCGGGCGCGGAGGTCGTCGGACGGCCGATGGCGTTCCAGCCCGGCGAAGCGGCCGGGCTGGTCGGGAATCGGGCGGCCGAAGAGCGTGTGGAAGGTGTTGAGCGTGTCGCCGCGATAGGCGCGGCCGGTCCCGAGGGCCGGCAGGGCCAGTCCCGGCAGGGCCTCGGCATAGAGGACGTCGAACAGGGCGCGGACGAGATTGCAATCGTCGACGTCGAAGGTGCGGCCGGGGGCGCCGTAGAGCGGGTGGCCTGCGAGGGTGGCCAAATCGAAGTCGGCCAGGGCATCCAGATTTCCGTGGAGTTCTTCGGCGACGAATTTTCGGACGAGGTCCATCGCCTCCGGCGTCGGCGCGGCGAAAGCGGAAAACGGGAGGAGAACAGCCAGGAGGGCGACATGAATTTTCATGAACGAGGCCTAGCAGAGTGCACACGGCCGGGCAAGAGGTTTGGCGGGGAGTATGAAGGGGACGGGCCGGGCGCACCGTTCGCGGATTCTCCTGAACGTTGGATATCGCCGCCTGACCCAATCATTGAACCGTGAACCGCTGAACCGTGATCCCCGCCCCCCCTCGCCAAATGGCAATCGAACCGGATTCGGCTTGTGCCCCCGGCGGGACGGGCCTAGCCTTCAAGGCATGAAGTCGCTCTGGAAGCTCATTGCCTTGGGCGCGCTCCTGCACTCCGCTCCCACCTTCGCCGAGACCAACCCGGCCCCGGCCATCGCCGCCGTGGACTTCCAGGCGGTGCGCTCCGCCGCGGATCTCGACGTCCTGGCCGGGGCCTCGCCTTGCCTGTCCGGCATCCGCCAATCCGACGGCGTCTTCGATGGTACCTCCGGCGCCTGGGTCGCCTCCGCCGATCTCCCCTTCGGGCAAGGCGCCCTGATCCTCGGCCTGAACCGTGACGCCATCGCCGCGGACCTCGCGCTGACGATGATCTACGAGGAAACCACCAACGGCGACTTCGTCGTGCAACTCTGGGACGCGCAAAACCGGATCCTCGCCGCCGACCTGTTTTCCAACATCATCGTGGCCGGACGCGAAGCCAAGACCGACACCTTCATCCTCGACCTCGCGCGCTATTCCACGGCCACCCAGGTCGTTCTGCGGCGCCTCCAAGGCGAAATCCGCATCTACGGGCTCGTCCTCTCGCCCGTCGCCTGCGAAGTCCCCCTCCTCGAGGGATGCGACGCCTACGAACTGGCCCTCCAGCTCGATCGGCGCATCAACGCGGAAAGCGAGCTGGTCCAGGCCGCCGCCCAGATCGTCCAGCCGCAGGGCCCGGCGGTGGACTGGACGGAACGCGCCGTGCAACAGCCCGTGGACGTGTCCGCGCGGAACCCCTACGCCCGGGCGGCGTTCGCCGCGGAGGATTATCCCGTCTACGAGCCCACGTCCGCCATCCTCGAGGGCGATCTCCAGCTGCAGTTCACCGCCTCGTCGCTCTATGCGGTGCTGGAGATGCTGCGCCTGCTCAACGCCTATCATCCTCTGGCCCGGGGCGACGCCATCCACAGCCTGAGCAGCTACCAAGCCGTGCAGCCCTTCCTTGCCGGCCAAACCAAAATCTGCATGATGAGCATCCCCATGAGCCTGGCCGACCGCGAACGCTTCTTCCGCGACCGGGGCTATCCCGTCATCGAACACCCCGCCGCCCTCGACCCCATTCCCGTCATCGTCCACAAGGACAACCCCATCGACTCGCTGACCATTCCGCAGCTCGACGCCATCTTCGGAACGGAGCTGCGCGCCGGGGCCGAGCGCCGCATCCAAACCTGGGACAACCTCGGACTGGACGGGCCGTGGACGGATCGGCCGATCACCCTCTGGGGCGGCTCGCCGCAAACCGGCACCTCCCGCCTATTCCAGCAGCTCGTGCTGCAAGACGGCCCCTTCGACCCCCGGCTGCGGAACGACCCCGGCACCATGTACATCGGCGTGTTGTACGCCGTCATGGCCGACCCCGCCGCCATCGGCTATCTCAATGCCCAGAACTGCAGCCTCGACGTCAAGACCTTGGCCCTGGCCCCGCAAACCGGCCTGCCCGCCTATCCTCCCGCCCCCGAGCACGTCTACGCCGGCCGCTATCCCCTCACCCGCAGCCTCTATCTCTATCTGGATGCCGCCGATCCCAGCCGGATCGATCCGCTCGTGCGCGAACTCCTCAACCTCCTCTACAGCCGAAGCGGACAGGAATTTTTCGCCCGCAGCATGCAAGCCCCTCTTCCCGCCCAGCAGGTCCGCGACATCCGCGCCCGCCTGGGCCTCTGATCGGCCTCGCGCCATAAAGGGGTCCACTGGATACTCGAGACTCCCCATCCCCATTGATTTGATGCAATCCTCCCCCCCCCATGGCGAGGACGGGCGGCTGCCGGGCGAGATCCCGCCTTAATCCGTTCCGAACAATTAAACTTGCCATCGTCCGCCGAATGGCCACAAAGTGGGCGATCATGAAACGACGAACGTCCGCCTTGCTCTTGTTGACCCTGGTTCTGGCTCTTTGCGGCGGGTGCATGACCTATACGTACTACGACGGCGACGAACGCCCCAAAGGAGACCTGGGGACCATCCAGCTGGGCGTGATTTTGGAAATCGACGGCGGAAATCTGCGGTATCTCGCCGGCCACGATCTCCTCGTTCTTCCGGGTCCGCACGAGCTGGGGCTCACCATCGAACGCGGCAGCCGGTCCGCCGTCGCCTGCACGTTCGCCGTCGTCGTGGAAGCCGGACACGTATACGTCGGCGTGGTGGAACAAGACCCATCGGGGAGCGGGAAGCCCCCCGCGCTCTCCGTCGTGGACCGGACCGCCAACCTCGTGGTGGCCCGACGGCGTCCGTTGCCATCCGCGCGTTCCATCACCCGCTCGACGCCGGCCGCCCCCGCGCAAAAGGGATAATGGGGATTCCCGCAAATGGATGAACGGGGATCCCCATGAACTCCTCTCCCGATCCTGAACGCAATCTTGGCGAGCAGCCCATCGCGCGCCTGATGGCCGAACACCGCCTCAAGACCGGCGATCTGGTAAAAGCCTCCAGCGAGCACATCACCCGCAAGATGGTTTCCCGCGCCTGCAAAGGCCGCTGGCTCACCCCCCACGTCCGCTCCAAAATTCTCCGCGCCTTGAATGCGGCCACCGGCCAGGAACATTCGCCGGCCGACCTTTTCAACTACTGACCCGCCCCTTGCGGGCCGCCGGTTTCAAAACGGGGCGCGGCACCAGGCGGACGTCTTCCGTCCGCCGTTCGCCGACGAATCCTTCGGCCGCGGCTCCGCGCACGTCCATCCGGACAGCGAGGCCGCGGCGGGCGTCACGGCGCCGGGACGTCCGCTTCCAGGCGGTAGAACCGGCCGGTCGGGTTCGGCAGGACGTCGATGAATTGGTTCGACTGCCCGGTGCCCTCGATCGGATCCGTGAGCGGGGTCGCGAGATTCCAATTGGTTTCGAGCATGGAGTCCACGTACGAAACGAAGTAGTTGCGGTTGGAGCGCGACTCGAAGCCCAAGGCCACGCCGTTGGCGACCCAGGCCGCGGAATCCACGACGAGGAAATCGTTGCCGTCGGTCGGGTCGGTATTGGCGAGGTATTCCTCGTAGTTGGAATAGGCGTCGGTGTCGTTGTTCGACGCGGCGTCGAGGCTGCCGACGGGCAGGCCCCACTGCCGCTCGTAGGAGTCCGGAATGCCGTCGTCGTTGCTGTCGTCGTCGGCCATGGCATAGGCCAGCCGCTCGGCCAGCAAGGTCGGATAACCGTCCCGCGCGAACGCCACGCCCAGCACGTGCAGGAAGCCCGGATCGCCGTTGTGGAGGTTGGGCAGGACCAGGCGGATCGCATGCTCGGTCACGGTGGCGTTGGTTTCGACGACATAGTTCGCGTTCGGCTGGAGGACGCCGTCGAGCTCGATGGCGAAGCACTGGGCGAGCTGGCTGGCGTCGAGGCCGTCGCCGAGGCTCTGGCTGAAATACGCGACGAGGTTGCTGCCGACGCCGACGGTGGCGCCGTCGGCGGCGGGTTCGTGGACCAGCAGGTGCACGCCGTTGCCGCCGGTGTCCACGGTCCGGGCCAGCAGGGTGAAATGGCCGGCGACCTCGCCCAGCGCCAGGTTGGTGGACGACGTGAGTTCCCGCAGGCAGACGTGGATCGTGGCGGTGCCCGAGGTCGGAATGAGCACGTAGTTGAAGCCCCACTGCTGGTCCGGGGCGGCGCCGGGCGCGGGCGCGGGCACGAGGCCCTTGTTGGCCTTCGCCCAGGCGTTGTTGCCGTTGGCCGAGCCGGTCGCCGCGTCGTCGTTGTCCGCGTCCATGTCTTCGATCTTGTACCAGACCTCTTCCACGGTCATGTCGGTGCGCACCTGGACCCCGTAGGTGGAGCCGGTCAAGACCAGGCCGTTCGCGGACGGATGCTGGATGGTGCCCGCCGGGCGCGCGGCGTCGTAGTAGAACGTCTGCGTGCGCTCGCGGTAGATGGGCGCGTCGCCCGCGGCGCGGCCGAGGAGCGCCTTCGTGCGCAGGACGTGGAAGCCCTCCGGGAGCCCGACGGCCATTTGCCCCCAGTCGTTGTGCGGATAGTACGGGACCGTGGCCGCGTTGAAGTTCGTGATCTGAAAGACGGTTTCCATGCGGACCTTCACGGAGAGGTCGTCGTCGGTCCAGGGAAATACGCTCGCGGCGTCGAGCTTGTGCGCGCCGATCTTGTAGCGCAGGACGGTGCCGGAGGGCATGGCCGGCAGCGTGGCGGTCCACCACTGCGAGGTGAGACCGCCGTCGACGCCGCCATCGGCGGAAAACGCGAGCGGAACCGCGATCGTCGCGCCCTTGCCCACGCCGGCGCTGCCTTCGGGCCAATCGACGCCGTTCGTCGTGTAGTACAACCAAACGGACTCCGCCTCCGGGGCGTAGCCGATCTTCGTCCAGACCTCCACGGGTTGGCTCGCCGCCAGCTCAGGCGGCGGATCGAACTGCCGGTTCGTCGAGATCTGGTTGTCCTGCGCGGGATCGTGGAAATGGAACGCCACGGTCCGGCCGTCGGTCCGGTTCGGGCCGCCGCCCGCGTTGACGACGAAGCCGGGGGAACCGATCGTGCAGGCGTAGGTTTCGGCGCCGGGCGACCCGATCGTGTTGCGGTCCACGTTCGTCGCGGCGAACTTCTCGGCGACGCGCCGGACGTATTTCATCTGCTCGTAGCCCAGGAACATGTCCTGGGCGACGGAGGGCGGGTTGTCGCGCGTGCCGGGGTCCTGCGCCACGATATCGAGCTGCGAGTTCAGGTCGATGCCGCCGTCGAGCTTCATGAGGACGTTCTCGGCCGAACCGTCCGCGCGGGCAACGAACGCCAGGTTGGAGGATTGCGTGACGCGCGGGATGGCCAGACTGTAGCTGTAGTCGGCGGCGTTCGTGTCGGCGAGGCCGTAGGGGTTGAAATTCGGATCGCCGTCGCGCCCGTCCTTGCGGGTCACCGTCACGCTTCCGGCCCGAAGGCCGCCCTCGAAGATCAGGATGGGCTGGATTTCCTCGGCCAGGCCTTCGCCCCACGCCAGCGGCATTTCCGGGTTGCGCCAGGAGAAGGCGTAATACTTGCCCGGCGCGACGTAGATCGAAGTGTCGTCCATGTTGCGGATCTTGCCGCCGCTCACCTTCACCTTGAACGGCCCATCGTGGTAGGAGTAGTTGAACAGGCGCGCGTCTTCCGGAAAGACGGCGTCGACGTTGCACAGCGGCCAGCTGGAGATATAGCTCTTGGCCATCATGAAGACCAAGGTCACGCCGTGGTCGTTGTTGCCGAGGTCCGGGTCGTAGCGCGACCAGGACGTGTAGTCCCACGCGCTCCACCGGCTGCTCTGGTAACCCCAGCCGAAGTGGCGGCGGATGTCCAGCAGGTTCGGGATATAGGCCTGACCCCACTGCCCAAGGAACGGGATTTCCGCCGGCTTGGGGAACCAATCCGGCGAGCCGCTCTGGTTGTAGCCGTCGGTGTAGACGATCGGCTTGCCCTCGCGCGCCAGCAGGACGGCGTGGGCCTGCTCGCGGTCGCCGCCCCACAGGTAGTTGTTGTCGTGGCTCATGGCGTAGTGCATGGACTGGCCGGGACTGATCACGGCGTAGTTGGGATCGTCCATGCCCGCGAGGCTGCTGCCGACGTTGCCCTTCACCGCGTTGAGGAAATCGTCGTTTGCGATGCGCATGCCCGCGTCGACGTAGGACATCTTCCACGGGGGATCGCCCAGGTGCTCGCCGTAGAGGAGCAGGTCGTCGCGCGCCTGGACGTTGTTGAAGACCGTGTCGCGGTGGTTGCCCCAGTCGCTGAAGCCGCGCGAGACGTTGAACTGCTCCTGCGCCTGGCCGCCGTAGCCCCAGTTGGAACCGTCCTTCGGGCTGTCCATCTTGCCGAAGAAATAGGCGGGCACGTGCTTCACGGCGTCGAGGCGGAACCCGTCCGCGCGGGCCCGGTCCGTAAACCACCGGAGCGCGCGGAACAGCATGCCGTTCACGTCCTCGGCGACGGGGTTGCCCATGTCGTAGCGGCCGTTGCCGTAGCCCCACGCCGCGGTTTGGCGGTCCGCGCGGCTGGGATCGAGGCCCGTGTCCGTGAAGGATTCGCTCGCCTCGCCGGCGTCGTGCTGGCCGTCGGCGTCCACGTCGGTCCAGTCGAAGACGCCGTTCGCGTTGGCGTCCGTGAACGGTTCCTTGTTCGCGAAGGTGTAGACGATGGACGTGGTGCCGCCGGCGACGGCTTCGAGCGGCAGGTCGGTGTCGAGGTAGTATTCGGGATGCCCGGGATGGCGCACGCCGGACCACTTCCCGTAGTGGTCGCCCTCGGTATATCCGAAACTGGTGTTGTAGTCGTTCTCCTGCGCGATGTCCTGCCCGAAGGGATTCCGGTTCAGCACTTGCCATTCGTCCGACCAGTTCGGCCAGCCCCAGTTTTCGTACGTCGTGCCCGAGGTCCACTTGAGATGAAAATCCTCCGGCACGAAGCCGTTGGCCTGGAGCGTGCCCGGCGCGCCGCTGGACATGGGCCCGCCGTTGTGCGCCATGACGTTGTCGAAATAGACGCGCAGCCCGAAGCGGTGCGCCACCTCGACCAGATGGAGCAGTTCCGTTTCGGTGCCGTACTTGGTGGCGATCGATCCGTTCTGGTCCTTGCTGCCGAGATCGAACCGGTCGTAGGTATCGAAGCCGACGGACAAGCCGCCGCCGGCCTTGAACGGCGGCGGCAGCCACAGCGCCGTGTAGCCCGCCTCGGCCAGCTCGGGAATCCGCCGCGCCAGCTCGGCCCAGCCCGTGTTGAAATACTGGAGAATCGCCTCGCCCCCGGAAACGCGGCCCGCGAAACAGGCGAACAGGACCAGAAAGAATGCCCCCCACCCCCGGAAATGCCTCTTCATGGCTTGTGCCTTTCTCCTTGTCGACCACCATCGCCGATTGGAAACCATACAAAAGGTAAAGCGTTTTTAACGGCCTGTAAAGGCCTGTTTCGGGGAACGAGGGAAATATTTCCCCGCCCGCGGCGCCGGGGCCGGCGGGGATCACGGCATCCTCACCTGCAGGCGATAATAGCGCTGCGGCGCGGCATGGGCATCCACCATGAAGTCCGCCTCGCCCGTCCCGCGCCGCGGCCCCTGGCCCGGAACGGGGATCCAGGCGGCATCCACGAGGTTGCTCGCGCCATACAGCGTGTACACGCGGTTCGTGGACATCGGGGAGCGCACGACGAATCCGCTTCCCTCCACGCGTCCATCCGCCCGGAGGCACGACGCCGGGTTCTCCGGATCGGTTTCGGCGACGTATTCCTCCAGATTGCCGAGGCCGTCGCGGTCGCCGTCGCCGCCGGCATCGCCGGAAAACGCGGGATCGAAACGGTACTTGTTCTCCCAGACGTCGGGCATGCCGTCCCGGTCGGAGTCGGCGCCGGCCAAGCCAATCCGATGTCCCGCGAGCGCGACGACGTTGAAGCCGTAGTTGCCGTCAAGGGCCTCGGCCGCCGCGCTTCCAAGCACGTTGCCGGAAAGATAGCGGTCGTTGCCGGACACGCCGTCGCCGGCAATCAGGCCGGAGAGGTGGCACGAGCCGACGGAAGCGGCGCCCAGCGACGCGTTCAGGCTGGACCAGGGAATGGCGATCTCCCAGCGGTCCGTTTGGCGGTCGCCGTCGTCGTCGGGCGAAGCGGTCGGCGCGTTCGACGCGCCGTCGAATTGCGAAATCCGGACGCCCGGCACGGGGATGAACCGCCGGACGGCCGCGTCGACGTAGAACGCGCCTTGGCCGAAGTCGCCGCCGCTTTCCAGGTTGAAGTGCATGAAGTTGCCGTCGCCGTATTCGTCGCCCAGCAGGATGGCGACGTTCACGCCGGGATCGAAAACGGCGTTGTGCAGGAAATCGAGGCCGTAGGGCGTGCCGGCGAAGTCCCACAGCGTCGCCGCGGGATTCGGAAGCGTATCGATCTGCAGGAACAGCAGGACGGCGTTGTTCGTTCCGCCCGCGTCGAGACCCGTGCCGCCGAGGTAAAGATGATCGGCGTCGTAGTTGACCTGGATCGCGCCGAACCCGCCGAATCCGCCCTGCGAAAGGGTGCCGACGCTCCGCCCGTCCGGATTGAAATCCACGGTCTCGCCGACGGCGTTTTGGTCCGATCCGTCCTTGGCGAGGAAGATCGGCGAACCTTCCGCGAAATCGATGGCGGCGGGCGCGCCGGCGGCGGCGCTTCGAACGGCGAGACGCCAATCGCGGCCGCCGTTGTCGTCCCAAACGCTCCCGCCGTCGGAAAAGGCCCATTCGATGGATTCGGCGGCGGCCGGGATGGAATAGGAACACGCCCACGTGCCGTCTCCTTGCGGAGAAAGCGCGACGTCCTGCGCGTCCCGCCAGCCGTCGTGGCCGACGTGGATGGAAACGTTCGCGGCGCGGGAAAGCGCATTGCTTCCGGGATCGTAGACGATGGAAACCGCGGCGCCTTCGCAGGGAATCGCCGGCGCGGCCGCGACCCCGCCGGCGGGCCAGGTGACCGTCTTGCCGGGGGCGATCTTCACGAGCGCGGCGGCGGGCTTGGCCCAGACGGCGATGGAGGAAGACGGGTTGCGGACGACGTTTTCCGCCGGATAGGCCAGAGCCTGGATCGCGGAGAGATAGGCGCGGACTTCTTCCATCCCCGCGTACCAGACGTCGCCGCGATGCCCCAGCTTCCGGCAGAGCGACGCCATGTAGTCCCAACTGTTGTCGACGTAGCCGTTGTCGAGTTCGTAGCTGTGCCCCCAGACGAACAGGAGCGCCATCTGCTCTTGCGTGCGGGCGACGAACTCGTCGGCAAAGGCCGCGGCGTTGGCATGGTGGCACGTCGGATGCCATTTCAGCGGGTCGGCGGGCAGGTAGTCCAGCGAGAACGTCGCCTCTACCGTGCGGGAACAGGTGATGCCCTGCCCCGCGATCTGCGCGAGCACGTTGGTGTCGTAGCCCCCCATCGGATACGACATGCTGCAGGTGTCGTAGCCGGCCAACTGCGAAAGCACCCAGCGGCAATGCCCCACCTGCCAGCGAATGCTTTCGTCGTCCAGATCGCTCAGGGTGGGATGGTTGACGGAGTGCCCGGAGACCTCGTGCTTGGCGTAGATCGTCCGCACGTCCTCGGCCCCGACGAACGTGGACTGGTCGAGCCACTCGGAGCAGAGGTGGAAGGTGCCCTTGATGCCGTACTGGTCGAAAATGGGAATCAAGCCGCGGTCCTGCACGTGTCCGTCGTCGTAGCTCATGACCAGCGCCTTCCAGAAACCGCCCGGAAAGGCGAAGCGGGCGCGGTCGATGGCCACGCGCTCCCGCCCGCGCGCGCCGTTGACGCGAACCGCCGACGCCTGGTCGATCAGCGTGCGGACGGGCCCCGCATCGATCTCGACGACGTTGGCGGCGCCTTCCTGGATCGCCAGGCGGAAATTGCCGTCGTTGGAGCGGAAATCGGTCCGAATGAGCGTATTCGCGGCGTCCGCGGCGGCGACAAAGCGGAAGCCGAGGTTGGCGCCGGCGGGCCGGTCGATCCATTCGGAACCCAGGGCGGACGTGGAAACGGAGCCGAAGACGTACCGGAGGGAATTGTTTTCGACCGGGACGCCGTTCCCGAGGGCCCAGCCGTTCATCGTGCCGATGATGGCGATGGAATCTCCGTTGGCCGTTCCCCAGCCCGACGGGATGTTCGTAACCAGAATCGTCAGGCTCGTGTCGGCGCGCGAATTGCGCGGAAACAGAATCGCGAAGACCGCCCACACGGCCCCCAGAACAAAGAGCCCCTTGCCCGCGAACGGCCATGCGAGGTCGAGAAGTTTCATGGATCCCAGGCTAGCCGAAGCCCGGAAATCCGTCAGTGACGCGGATCACCGCGGATAGTCGCGATAGACGATGAAATCGGCCAAGTCGTTGTCCGTGACGGTCTTTTGGAGCCAGGGCTTGTCGACGATCGGATATCCCCGGTTGAAGTCGACCGCCCCTTCCTTGCGAAGCCGGGCAAACAGGCGGGTGACGTGCTCTCGGCTCATGTTCAGCAAGGAGGCGATTTCGGGCTGGAGAACCTTGGTCCGAATATGGAATTTTCCGGCGGTTTCCCGGGCGTTTTCCAGGCAGAGCCGCCGAAGATAGAATGCCAGCATGTTGGCCCCGGATCCCGCCACCACGGCGAACAGCAGGAATTTCGCGATCTGGGAAAGTTCGGTCAGCACCCGGACGCGGATGGATTCGACGGCCAGGAAATGCCGCCGGAAATCCGAACCGGTAATCCGCAGCAGTTCGCAATCGGCCAAAGCGGTGGCCGTCGTGTGGTAGGCCGGCAGCATGAACTCGCCCAGCCCGAAGGTTTCGCCGGGCCGGATGATCGAAAGCCGCATGGGCTCGAGAGTCGCGCCGCGGCATTTTTCCAGCGCGACTTCCCCCTTCCGCACGATATGGATGCACGGATCGGCATCCCCTTCGCGATAGACGTCCTCGTGGCGCCGATACGACGCCGCCTCGACGTACGGCGCAAGCGTCTCGATCTGCGCGTCCGTGCAACCGGCGAACAGCGGCACCTTCTGGACATCGAAACCAGCCCCGAAGGCGCGGACGGATGGCTTGGGTTCGTTCATTGGACGGCCGCTACTATCCTCCAAATCCACCGGAAAAGCGAGACGACTCGTTTTCCGAAGGGACATCCGCCCGGCCACGCCATTTCCACCCCGCCTTTCCCGCCATCGTTGGCATTGATTTTGGGCCGTTTTTCCGTCACGGTTCCCGGGTGAGTTGCACCCGACATTTCCATGGCTGGACGACGCCTGCGCTGCCCGCCGCCGTGGACGTTCTGACGCAGGGCTGGACCGGGAGCGGTCCGCTGGATCTGCGCGGGTGCCTGATCGTGGTGCCGACGCGCCACGCGGGGCGCCGCCTGCGCGAGGAATTGGCCCGGGCCGCCGCCGCCCGCGGGACCGCCGTTCTGTCGGGATCCATCGTGACGCCGGAACATCTGGTGCCTGCGCCGCCCGAAGCGGCGGACGACACCCTGATCCTGGCCCTGCTGGCGAAACGGCTGCTGGCGCAGCGCGAAAAGCTCCCGGCCCTTTTCCCGGAAGCAAACGTCCCGTGGGATTTTCCGTTTGCGCTCGGCATCGCCGCGCAACTCCAGGATGTCCGGCGGCAATTGGCGGAGGCCGACCGCGCGGCCGCCGACCTGCTGCCGCTGGTTCCCGACGACGAGCGCGACCGCTGGGCGGCGATCGCCCAGCTCGAAAAAGGGCTCGTGCTGGACGTCGCCCGGCTCGGGCACAAGGATCCGCTCGTGGCCCGCCGGGAAGCGGCGCGGCGGCCGCCGGATCCGGCGCACTATTCCCGCGTAATCGCGCTGTTCGTGCCCGATTTTTCCGCGCTGGCGATCCGCAGCCTGCAGGCGCTGGCCGCGACGATCCCGGTGGAGCTGCATCTTCTGGCTCCCGAGCCGGAAGCGGCCCGCTTCGATGCCTGGGGGCGGCCCGTGCCCGACGGGTGGGAAAACGAACCGCTGCCGCTCGCCGAGCGCCAGATCCACGTCTTCGAACAGGCGCCGGACGAGACGGAAGCGCTGGTTTCGCTGCTGGTCGAAGCGGAACGGAACGGCCGCGCCTTGGCCGTCTGCACGCCCGATCCGGAAAACGCCAAGGCCCTGGCCCGCCGCCTGCGGATCGACGGCCTTTCGCTCTATCTGCCCAACGGGGTTCTGCTGGCTTCCACCGCGCCGGGGCGGCTGCTGGCCGCCTGGCTTGCGCTCCGGCGCCGGCGGGATTACGCGTCCGCCGCCGCCTTCCTGCGGCATCCCGACGCGCAGGACTGGCTCGGCATACGGATCGGAATCGACGACGCCCACGATCTTCTTTCCCAGCTCGACCGCTGCCAGGC
>JBFXHR010000026.1:0-15555 GCA_050176815.1 Kiritimatiellia bacterium | reverse complement strand
GGGCCGGACGAATCCTCGGACGTGCTGCTGGCGGCGATTTCCCGCGAACGGGTCTTTCCCACGCCCAATCCGTCCGCGCCGCGGGAGACCATCGGCTGGATGGAAGTGCAGTGGGAGACCGCGCCGGCAGTCCTGCTGGCGGACCTGCGCGAAGGCATCGTGCCGGAAACGCGCATCGGCGACGCCTTTTTGCCGGATTCCATCCGCGTCCGGACGGGACTCGCGGGCAACCGCGATGGACTGGCCCGGGATCTGTTTCTCGCGCGGACCCTGCTGGAGTCGCGCCCGCCGGGCGGCGTCCGTTTCCTCTTTAGCCGCCGCGCCGCCAACCAAGACCCCCAATTGCCCTCGCGCATCCTGCTGGCCTGCCCCGATGCCGATTTGCCCGCGCGCGTTTCGCTCCTTTTCGACCGCCCCGCCCTGCGCGCGGCGCGCCCCGCCGCGCCCGCCCGGCCCGTTTTCCGCGCGGCGCCCCCGGCCTGCCCCCGCGACCGGATTCCGACGTCCCTCTCCGTCACCGATTTCAGCGCCTATCTGGCTTGCCCCTTCCGCTTCTATCTCTCCCGCATTCTCCGCATGCGCGCCGAAGACGACGGCGCGCGCGAGCTCGATCCCATGGGCTTTGGCTCCCTCGCCCACGAGGCCCTGAGCCTCCTGAAAATGCACGCCGTTCTCGACGACGAGGGCGCGATCCAAGGGCTCCTCCTCGCCGAGCTCGATCGCCTCGCGAAAAAACGATTCGGCTCGCACCCGCCGCTGGCCGTCCTCGTGCAGCTCGATTCCCTGCGCCAGCGCCTCCGCGCCGCCGCGGAGGTCCACGCGGCCTCCGTGCGCGCCGGCTGGCGCATCGTCGCCGCCGAGGAGAAATACGAGGCCGAACTCGACGGCATGCTCCTGCGGGCGCGCCTCGACCGCGTCGATCGCCACGCCGACGACGGCCGCATCCGCATCCTCGACTACAAGACCACCGATGCCGGATCGACCCCCGCCGAGACCCACTACCAATCCCGCAAGCAGGAATGGGTCGATCTCCAGTTGCCGCTCTATCGCTACGTCTACGGACAGCTCCATCCGGGATCCTCCATTTCCGTCGGCTACTTCAACCTTCCCAAGGCCTCCGCCGAAACCGCCATCCACGAGCTGGCGTTCACCGCCAAGAACGGCGAAGACCTCTATCCCTCCGCCCTCGCCGCCGCGCGCGCCATCATCGCGGCGATCCAGGCGGGCACGTTCTGGCCGCCCGAAACCCTGCCGCCCGACCGGGACGATTTCGCCCTCCTTTTCGCGGGGAAGCCCCCGCTCATCGCGGAGCCGCCCCGATGAGCGCGCTCCGCCCCATCCGCAACGCGGCGCTCGCGGCCTCCGCCGGCACCGGCAAGACCTTCGCCCTCAGCAGCCGCTACCTCGCCTTGCTCGCCGCCGGCGCCGAGCCCGCCGCCATCGTGGCCCTCACCTTCACCCGCAAAGCCGCCGGCGAAATCCTCTCGCGCATCCTCACCC
Organism: Kiritimatiellia bacterium; assembly: GCA_050176815.1. Classification (GTDB taxonomy): domain Bacteria; phylum Verrucomicrobiota; class Kiritimatiellia; order CAIQIC01; family Lenti-01; genus Lenti-01. The sequence goes on along the minus strand of JBFXHR010000026.1, from coordinate 14,055 downwards.
GCCTCGCCAGGGCCGCCGCGTCCGATGCGGGAAATCGCGGCTTGGGCCAGGAACTCGCCGAGGCCCGCCTCGCCGGTTTCGCCGACCGCGCCGCCGCGCAAGCCGCGCTCCGCCGCCTCGTCCACGCCCTCCCCCGGATCCGCATCGGCACGCTCGATTCCTTCTTCCTCCAGATCCTCCGCCCCTTCCGCCTCGAAGCCGGCATCGGCGCCGACCTGGCCATCGCGCAGCCGCTCGAAAATCCCGAGGAAAACCTCATCCTCCAGAACCTGCTCGAACGCGCCTCCCTCTCCGCCGACGAACAGCGCGAACTGATGGAGACCTTCAAGCTCGCCACTTTCGGCGAGGAAAAGAAAAGCGTCTACGGCTCCATCGCGCGCCTCGTCCAGAACCAATACGAACTCCTCCAGCGCGCGCCGGAAAAAAACGCCTGGGGCGATCCCGCCCGCATCTGGAACGGCGACACCGCCCTCCTCCGCCCCCCCGCCGCCCCCGATTGGCCCGCCGCCTTCGACGCGCTCGCCGCGCAGGCCGAATCTCTCCGCACGGCCACCGAACGCAAGGCGTGGGAGAAGTTCGTGGCCGCGCTCCGCGGCGTGGAAAACGACGGCGACTACGATTTCGACGGCGCCCTGAACAAACGCCTCTATGCCGCCTTCGTTTCGCCCGGCGGCGACCGCGCCGCCATCCCGTTCGGACGCGGCGCGATTTCCCTCCTCCCCGAAACCCAGGCCGCGCTTTCCTCCGCGTTCGCGTCCATCCGCCACGCGGCCCTGGCCCGGCAGATCGTCCGCACGCAGGGCCTCTATCGGCTCCTTGCCGCCTATGGCCGCGAACATCGCAGCCACGTCGCCCGCACCGGCCGGCTCTCCTTCAACGACGTCGCCCAGATGCTCGCACCCGGACAGGCCCCCGCCCATCTCCGCGCCCAGCTCGACAGCCGCCTCGACGCCCGCTTCCTCCATTGGCTCCTCGACGAATTCCAGGACACCTCCCTCGTCCAATGGGCCGTCATCGAGAACCTCCTCGACGAAGTCGTCCAGAATCCCGACGGCGACCGCACCCTGTTCTACGTCGGCGACGTCAAGCAGGCCATCTACGAATGGCGCAGCGGCGACCCGCGTCTCTTCCGCCGCATCCTCGCCAAGTACAACCGCCCCGGCCACGTCGCCATCGAGGAAGCCCCCCCCCTGGTCCAGTCCTGGCGCTCCAGCCCCGCCGTCCTCGACGCCGTCAACGCCGTCTTCGGCAACCTGCCCGCCATGCCGCTGCCCGGCGACGACGGCCTCGCCGCCGATTGGCGGGAAATCGCCGCGCGCTGGGCCGACGAATGGCAGCCCCACGCGGCCACCCCGAAAAACGAACGGCTTGCCGGCCACGTCGCGCTCCATGTTTTGCCGCGGGCGAAGCCGGACGAGGAAGGCCCCACGCCCATCTCCCGCGCCGCCGACCTCGTGGAAGAACTCCGGCAGGACATCCCCGATTTCGACCGCCGCTCCATCGCCGTCTTGGCGCGCGGCAACGACCAGGGCCTCGCCCTGCTCGAGGCCCTCGCGCAAAAGGGCATCCGCGCCGTCTGGGCCGGCAATTCCCCGCTGCTCGACAACGCCCTCCTCCCCGCCATCCTCTCCCTCGCCAAGCTCATCGAACACCCCGGCGATACCCTCGCCCGGCGCCACGTCGAGATGTCGCCGCTCGCCGGCAAGGTCTCGCTCGCGCCGGCCGATCTCGCCGCCCAGGCCCGCCTCATCCGCGAACAGGGCTATTCCGGCTTCGTCGCCCAACTCGCCTCGGCGCTGGATCTCTCCGCTGCGCCCCTCGAGCAAGGCCGCCTGCGCACCCTCATCGCCAGCGCCGCCGACTTCGACCGCCAGCCCGATGCCACCGCGCTTCAGTTCGTCTCCTTCGTGCAGGCCCAGGACATCCCCGCCGAGGAAACCGGATCCAATATCCAGATCCTCACCATGCACAAGGCCAAGGGCCTCGAGTACGACGTCGTCATCCTCCCCGCCCTTGGCGACAAGGGCATTACCTCCAAGGGCAAGGCCGCGCTTCTCGTCCACGAACAGGACGTCCTCGAACCCAATCCGCCCGTGGACTGGATCCTGTCCTCGCCCGAGTCCCCCGTCATCGAGGCGGAACCGCCCCTGGCCGCGCAGTTCGCCGCCGACCGCCAAGGCAAGGCCCTCGAAGAACTCCGGCTCCTCTACGTCGCCATGACCCGCGCCAAGCGCGCGCTCTACCTGGTCACCGCCGCCCCCGCCGAAACGTCGAAGAGCCTCCGCCTCGACAACGTCCTGCAGAATACCCTCGCGCCCGGCAAGAAACCCGACCCCCAAGACCCCGTCTGGGAAAAAGGCCCGGCCGATTGGTGGAAACAAGAAACCGCCGGCGAAAAGCAGGCGGTCGGCGCCGCCGCGCCGCTGCGGTTCGGCGACCTGCCGAAAGCGGCCGCCGAAAAACCGCTGGAATCGCACGTCGCCTCGCAGGAACGTGCCGGGGGCGAAGGGCAGGACGGCCGCGCATTCCGCCCCGAAGGCGCGGACGCCCGCAACCTCGGCACGCGCGTCCATGCCCTGTTCGAGCAGATCGGCTGGCTGGCTCCCGGCGAAACGCCGGCATTCGCGGACGCCGCTCCCGCCGACGTCCGGCTCGTGGCCGGCGTCCTGGAGAATCCCCGCAACCGCGCCTTCTTCGAGCCGCCCGCGGGCGACGTCGAGCTCCTGCGCGAGCAGGCCTTCGAAGCGATCCTCGGCGGCAAATGGCTCTCGGGCAAGATCGATCGCCTGCATCTAGAAAAAGACGCCGCGGGCCGGCCCGTCCGGGCGCGCGTCCTCGATTTCAAGACCGACCGCGTTCCCGATCCCGCCCGCCACCGCGCGCAGATGGAAGACTACCGACAGGCCGTGGCCAAGCTGTTCTCCATCCTGCCGGAACGGATCGCCTGCACGCTGCTATTCGTCCGCACCGGCGACGCCGTCGAGCTCTGAACGGATCGAAGTTCAGATTCCGGGCCCCTTAATGCATTGGGCCGGAACATCCAACCCCCATGGCGACGTCTTGCCCCTTTCGCGCCAATCATTTTCTCGTCGCCCCCCCTTGACAAGGGCTTAACATAATCGTAACAATTGCGCTTGATCGTGTGCAAGGCCCCCTTGCCGCATCCTGGAGTCCACCATGAAATTCAAAGTGCTGATCATCGACGACGACGAAAATCTTTGCGAATGCTTCAAGCAGGCCTTGGAACGCACCGACCAATACGTCGTGGGCTACGCCATCTCCGGCAAAACGGGCCTCCTCATGGCCAAAAAAGGAAATCCCGACGTTATCCTGCTCGACATCTGCATGCCCAAAATGAACGGCATCGACATTCTTAAAACCCTGAAAAGCGCCTATCCCCTCTCCGAAATCCCCGTGATCATGCTCTCCGGCCTGCAGGACGATTCCACCAAAAAGGAATGTTTCTACCACTACGACGAAGAATACATCGAAAAACCGGTGGAGATCGCGAAACTCAAGGCCCGGATCGAAGCCGTCTTGCGCCGCTGCGGCAAGCTCCCGTCCCTCGCCGCCGCCGCCCTTGCCTAGCGAACCGCCGGCCGTCCCGCACCGGCCACGGCGGGGTCCGCATCAGCCCTGCAGTCTCTTCCGCAGCGCTTCCGCCGCCAGTTGCGGATTGGCCTTGCCGCGGGAGAGCTTCATCACCTGCCCCACCAGGAACATCAGCGCCGCTTCCTTGCCTCCGCGGAATTCCGCCGCCACCTTCTCGTTTGCCGCGATCGCCTGCGCCGCGAAGCCGTCGATGGCTCCCGTGTCGCTGACCTGCGCCAAGCCCTTTTCCTTCACGATGGCCGCCGGATCCCCGCCCCGGTCGAACAGGACCTGGAAGACCTCTTTCGCCGCCGAGCTGTGGATCGTCTTCGCGTCCGCCAGCGCGATCAGCGCCGACAGCGCTTCGGGCGTGACCTTCGCATCCGCGATGCCCTGGCCCTTTTCGCCGAGCGCCCGCAGCAGCTCGACCATCACCCAGTTCGACGCCGCCTTGAAATTCCCCGATTTTTTCGCCACGCGCTCGAAATAGTCCGCGATGGCCGGATCCGCCGTCAGCACCCCCGCGTCGTACTCCGGCAAGCCATAGGCCGAGACGAACCGCGCCCGTTTTGCCGCCGGCAGTTCCGGCAGCTCCGCGCGCCACGCCTCCACCGTCGCCGCGTCCAACGTCACCGGCGGCAGGTCCGGCTCCGGAAAATAGCGGTAGTCGTGCGCGTATTCCTTCGACCGCATGGGCAGGGTGATGCCCGCGACGTCGTCCCAGCGCCGCGTCTCCTGCACCAGCTTGCCGCCGGCGCGCAGGGTTTCCATCTGCCGCTCCAGTTCGTATTCCAACGCGCGGTGGATGCCCTTGAACGTGTTCATGTTCTTCAGCTCGGTCTTCACCCCGAGCTTGTCCGTGCCCGCCGGGCGCACCGACGAGTTCACGTCGCAGCGCACGTGCCCCATCTCCAGGTTGCAGTCGCTGATGCCCGCGTAGATCAGCATCTCCTTCAGCGCCGTCAAAAACGCGATGGCCTCGTCCGGGCTGGCCATATCCGGTTCCGTCACCAGCTCCATCAGCGGCGTCCCCGCGCGGCTGAAGTCGATCTCCGTCGAATTTTCCATGTGCGTGCTCTTCGCCACGTCCTCTTCCTGGTGGATGTGGTTCACGCGGATGGTTTTCTTTTGCCCGCCGACTTCGATCTCCACGGCCCCGCCGATGCACAGCGGCGACGCCTGCTGCGTGATCTGGTAGTTCTTGGCCATGTCTGGATAGAAATAGTTCTTCCGGTCGAACGTGCTCCGCAGCGAAATCTCCGAGCCGATCATGAGGCCGACCTTGACCGTCTTGCGGATGGCCTCCCGGTTCATCGTCGGCAACGCCCCCGGCAGTCCCAGGCAGACCGGGCACACCGCCGTGTTCGGTTCGCCTTCCGTATGCGCCGGGCACGCGCAAAACATCTTCGTGCGCGTCTTCAGCTGCACGTGCACCTCCAAGCCGATGGATGGAACGTATTCATTCATTGATAAATCCTTTAAATCATCTCTCGCAAAGGACGCCAAGTTCGCCAAGATGTTCGTTTCTCCTCCCGAGTACATTTCCGTCTCTTGCCAAATTGTATTCTGTTCATCTTGTTCAGACCTGTCCCGGTAAACCAGTCGATTCTTGGCGATCTTCGCGTCCTTGGCGAGAGACCTCTTTCGGCAAGCCGTTGACGATCCGCACAATGCCCTTTTTCATGACCGCTTCACCGAAATTCAGGAGATACCCCAGTTTCTTGCCGCCCAACTTCAAATAGGTCAGCAATTGCTTCTTGTGGACATCTCGGATGGCTTCGATGGATTTCAGCTCCACTACGACCAATCCGTTCACCACGATGTCTGCCCGGTATCCATCGTCGATTTGCTTGCCTTTGAAAACAATCGGCATCAACACTTGCCTCGCAACATTCAATCCGCGTTCCGTCAATTCATCCGCCAAGACGGCTTCGTAGACGGACTCCAGCAATCCCGGCCCCAATTCCCGATGAACGGCAATGGCAGCATCCACCACCACCCTCCCCGTCTCATTCTCGCTTGCCGTTGCCATATTGTTCCAACTTCACCTGTCGCATCTTGGCGCCCTTTGCGTCCTTGGCGAGAGATGTCCTACATTTTCGGCTGTTTTCGATGCCACTCCGTCGCGTGCTGGTAGGCCGCGCCGATGGTCAGGATGCGCGCTTCCTCGAACGCCGGTCCGACGACGTGCAGCCCCGCCGGCAGGCCCGCCTCCGTGAAGCCGCACGGCACGCTCAAGCCGCAAATGCCCGCCAGATTCACGTTCACCGTAAAAATGTCGCCCAGATACATCTGCACCGGATCCGCGCTCTTCTCGCCCACGCGGAACGCCGCCGTCGGCGTCACCGGCCCCAGGATCGCGTCGCACTGGGCAAACGCCTGCTCGAAATCGCCGCGGATCAGCGTGCGCACCTTCTGCGCCCGCAGATAGTACGCGTCGTGGAACCCGCTGCTGAGCACGTACGTGCCCAATATCACGCGCCGCTTCACCTCCGCGCCGAAGCCCTGCGCGCGGGTCTTCTCGTACATCTCCTGCACGTCCGCCGAGTCCGCGCGGAACCCGTACCGCACCCCGTCGTAGCGCGCCAGGTTGGCCGACGCCTCCGCCGGCGCCAGGATGTAGTAGCACGCGATGCCGTATTTGGAATGCGGCAGGTCCACGTCCACGATCTCCGCCCCCAGCGCGCGGCATTGCTCCACCGCCGCCCGCGTCAGCTTTTCGATTTCCGGATCGAGTCCTTCCACGAAGTACTCCTTCGGCAGGCCCAGCTTCAGGCCCTTCAGATCCCGCGCCGCGCGCACCGCCGGCAGGGCGTCGTCCACCGGCCGGCGCGACGTCGTCGAATCGCACGGATCCAATCCCGCGATGACCTGGTAGACCGCCGCCGCGTCCTCGACGCTCCGGGCGATCGGGCCGACCTGATCCAGCGACGACGCGAACGCCGTGCAGCCGTAGCGCGACACCCGCCCGTAGGTCGGCTTGAAGCCCGTCACGCCGCAAAATGCCGCCGGCTGGCGGATGCTGCCGCCGGTGTCCGACGCCAGCGCCGCCGGCGCGAGGCGCGCGGCCACCGCCGCCGCCGAGCCGCCGCTCGATCCGCCCGGCACCCGCTCCACGTCCCACGGATTCCGCGTCGTGCCGTACGCGCTCGTCTCCGTGCTGCCGCCCATCGCGAATTCGTCCGTGTTCGTGCGCGACACGAATACGCAGCCCGCCGCGCGCAGCCGCGCGATCACCGTCGCGTCGTACGGCGCGACGTAGCCCTTCAGGACGTTCGACCCCGCCGTGCAGGGCTGCCCCTTCACGTTCAGCAAATCCTTGATCGCAATCGGCACGCCCAGCAGCGGCCGCGCGTCGCCCGCCGCCCGCGCCGCGTCCGCCGCGCGCGCCTCGGCCAGCGCCGCGTCCCGGCTGAACCACGTCAGAGAATTCAGCGCCGGTTCCAGTTTCTCCGACCGCTCCAGCAGCGCCTTCGTCAGCGCTTCGGAAGACGTCGATGTCTTCGCCAGGGCGTCCGCCGCCTCCAGAAATCCCAGATCGAACAGGCCCGCGCTCATTCGACCACCTTCGGCACCACGAATTGCCCGTGCCGCGCCAGAGGCGCGTTCGCCAGCGCCGCCCCGCGTTCCAGCCCCGCCGCCGGCTCGTCCTCGCGCCAGACGTTCCGGGTTTCCGTCGCCACGTCCGTCGCCGACACGCCCGACACGTCCAGCTGCTTCAGTTCGCCGACAAACGCCAGGATGTCGTCGAGCTGCCCCTGCAACTGCGCCGCTTCCTCGTCCGACAGCGCCATCCGCGCCAGCCCCGCCACGTACCGGACGTCCATCCGGTCCGCGTTCTCCGAAAATTTCATCGCCATGGGTCGTGCACCTTCCGCCCCTCCGCGGGGCATTCAACGGGCTTCCTTTTACCACGCCTCGCGCCTCCCGCGCAATCCCGGCCCGTTTTGGAATTGGCATCGCCCCGATTCCCGCTATGCTGGCCCGTACAACCCGATTGGAAGGCACTTCCCATGAATGAAACCCTGGCCACCTTGACAACGCGCCGGAGCATCCGCAAATTCAAACCCACGCAGATCAAGGACGAAGAACTGAACACCATCCTCGAGGCCGGAAAATACGCACCCACCGGCGGCGGGCGGCAAGGCAACTTGTTCGTCGTGGTGCAGGACAAGGCCCTGCGGGAAAAGCTCGCGAAAATGAACGCCGCCGTGCTCGGCAAGGATATGGATCCCTACTACGGCGCGCCCACGATCATCCTCGTCTTCGCCGATAGCACCAAGTCCACGCCCGTGGAAGACGGCAGCCTCGCCTTGGGAAACCTGTTCAACGCCGCGGCCGCCCTCGGCCTCGGCTCCTGCTGGATCCACCGCGCCCGCGAAATGTTCGAGAGCGAGAATGGCCAGGACCTCCTCCGCCGCTGGGGCGTCGGAGACCCATACGTCGGCGTCGGGGCCTGCAGCCTCGGCTATCCCGACGGCGAAATCCCCGCGCCTGCCCCCCGCAAGGACGGCATGGTGATCGTGGCCCGCGCCTGATCCCGGCCTAGGTTCCCCGCAATTCCGCCGCCGCATCGGGGAACGGAGCGAGGCAGCGCGGCAGAATGCCGTGCAGATAGGCGATCAGCACGCCGTAGTTGACGATCGGCACGCCGGCCTCCCGGGCCTGCCAAATGCGTCCATGCATTTCGCGCCGGTTCAGCATGCAGGCGCCGCAATGCACCAGCAGCGCATATTCGGACAAATCGCGCGGATATTTCATGCCGCTGGCGTGCTCCAAAACCAGTTCCTTGCCCGTATGCCGCTTCAGCCAGCGCGGAATTTTCACCGTGCCGATGTCGTCTTTCTGGCGGTGGTGCGTGCAGCCTTCCGCGATCAGGACGCGGTCGCCGTCCTTCAGCGAATCGACCGCCTTCGCGCCGCGCGCCAGCGTCGCGAGATCGCCCTTGTAGCGGGCAAAGAGGATGGAAAACGAGGTCAGCGGCACGTCCTCCGGAACCTCGGCGGACACCTGCGCGAACGCCTGCGAATCGGTCACGACCAGGCGCGGTTTCCGCCCCAGGCTCGCCAGCGCCGCGCGCAGTTCGCTCTCCTTCGCCACCACCGCGATGGCGCCGGCCTCCAGCGCGTCGCGCACGGTCTGCTGCTGCGGCAGGATCAGCCGCCCCTTGGGCGCGGCCGAATCGATCGGCGTCACCAGCACTACCACGTCGTTCGGCCGGAGCAAATCGCCGACGATCCGATATTTCCCCTCGTCCTCCGGCACGATCCGCGCCAGGGCCAGTTTGAGCTCCTCCACGCCCTCTTTCGTCGTGGACGACACCACGTGGACGGGCGCCTGGGCCTGCTCCGCCGCCTGTTTCCGCGCCGCCTCGGAAGGCGCCGCCAGATCGCACTTGTTGAAAACCACGACCACCGGCACCTTTTTGGCGCGCACCCGCTCGATCAGCTCCATCTCGCAAGCGCCGATGCCGGATTCCGCCTCCGCGACCAGAATCGCGACGTCGGCCTGGTTCAGCACGTCGCGCGTGCGCTTCACGCGCATCGCGCCCAGCGCGCCCTCGTCGTCGAGCCCGGCCGTATCGATGATCACGATGGGCCCGAGCGGCAGCAGTTCCATCGCCTTGCGGACCGGATCGGTGGTGGTGCCCTTCACCGCCGAGACGATGGAGACCTCCTGGCCCGTCAGCGCGTTGATCAGGCTGGACTTGCCGGCGTTGCGCCGGCCGAAAATCGCGATGTGGGTTCTCTCGCCCTGGGGTGTTTGGTTCATGCTCATGGTTTGGCGGTCCACTATAGCACAAGCCGGCGCGGCGTGCGCTCAACTCATGCCGCGCGCCTTCTTGATCGCCGCATAGGCGGCGTTGACCCGCTGGAACTTCTCCGTCGCGGTTTTCTGGAACTCGGCCCCGAGATGCGCCACCTTGTCGGGATGGTGCTTCATCGACATCCGCCGGTAGGCTCGCCGCACCTCATCGTCCGACGCGGTCGGCGCCACTTCCAGCACGCGGTAGTCGGCGTTCGGATCGGCCTTCGGCGCGAACATCGCCGCGATGGACCGCACGTCCGCCGCGTGGATCCCCAGCTCGGAGGCGAGGCGCGCCAGCAGGCGGTCCTCCGCCGGATGCAGCTCGCCGTCGGCGTGGGCGAGGCTGAACAGGAAATGCAGCAGCGCCATCCGCTGGGAGTAGTTCATGTTCATCCGGATCTGCGCGCACACGGGCCTGACCGGAATATCCTTGTCCAGCAAATCGCGCAGCATCTGCAGCGCTTGCGCCGCAACGCCCGCCCCGAACTGCTGCGCGAAAAAGGCCTTCACCACCTCCAGCTCGGATTTTGTTGCGCGCCCGTCGGCCTTCATCATCGCCGCCGTCAGCGCCAGCAGGCTCGCGATGAAATCGTTCCGCGCCGCGCCGGGGCCCGCCTGCGGCCCGGCACCGCCCGTTGCGTTACCCGCGCTCCCGCGCTGCGCCGCGTTGAACAGCGACCCCGCGGCGTAGCCGAACAACCCGCCCAGCGGCCCGAAAAACGCCCAGCCCAGGGCACCCGTGATCCAGGGACTCACCATCTCAAGACTCCTTCTTGCTTTTCGCGCCCGCCAACGTCCGCAGGCGCTTGTCGATCTCGGCTAGGCGCTCGTCGGCGCCGTGCGTGTGCAGCCGGATGTGCTTGCCATTCACCAAATGGAATTCGTCCCGCCCCTTGCCCAGCAACAGCCGGTCGCCGTCCGTCGCCACGCTCTTGAGCCCCAGCCCCGCCGCCACCAGGCGCAGCCGCGCAATCGCCAGCAGGCGCCGGACCGGCGCCGGCAGCGGCCCAAACCGGTCGCGGAACTCCGCGGCCAGGGCATCGACTTCGCTTTCGAAGGAAATGCCCGCCGACTTGCGGTACAGCCCGATGCGCTGGCTCTCGTCTTCAACGTATTTTCGGGGAATCACCGCCGCGTTCTCCTCGCGCTCCGGATCGGGCGTCAGGTCCAGGAAGTCCAGATGCACCGCCACCTCGATGATCGGCCGCTCGGCCTCGCCTTTCAGCCGCGCCACCGTGCGGTTCAGCAACTGGCAGTACAGATCGAACCCGACCGCCGCGATATGCCCGCTCTGCGCAGCGCCCAGCACGTTGCCCGCGCCGCGGATTTCCAGGTCGCGCAGCGCCAGCTTGAAGCCCGCGCCCAGGCTCGTGTGCCGCTTGATCGCGCTGATGCGCCGCCGCGCCGTGTTGAAGAGCGCCCCGTGGCGCGGCAGCAGCAGGTAGGCGTAGGCCTGGTTCTTGCTCCGCCCCACGCGCCCGCGCAGCTGGTACAGGTCGGCCATCCCGAACCGGTCCGCGCGGTCGATCAGGATGGTGTTCACGTTCGGAATATCCACGCCGCTTTCGATGATCGTCGTGCACAGCAGCACGTCGTATTCCCCGCGCACGAACCGGTGCATCACGTCCGCCAGCGCCTTTTCCGTCATCCGTCCGTGGCCCACGCCCACGCGGATCCCCGGCAGCAGCCGCTCGAGGCGCTCGCGCATCCACTGGATGGTCTGGATGCGGTTGTGCAGCACGAACACCTGCCCGCCGCGGTTCACTTCCCGCAGCACCGCCTCGCGGATCAATTCGTCGGAGTCCTGCGCGATGTAGGTTTCGATCGCCAGCCGCTCGCGCGGGGGCGTCTGGATCAGGCTCATGTCGCGCGCGCCCGTCAGGCTCAGGTAGAGCGTCCGCGGGATCGGCGTGGCGGAGAGCGTCAGCACGTCCACCATCTCGCGCATGCGCTTGAGGTGTTCCTTCGCGGCGACGCCGAAGCGCTGCTCTTCGTCGATGACCACCAGCCCGAGATCGGCGAACTTGACGTCGCGCTGCAGCAGGCGGTGCGTGCCGATCAGCACGTCCACCTTCTTCTTGGCCACGCGCGCCAGCACCGCCGCCTGTTCGGATTTCGTGCGGAACCGGCTCACCATCTCCACCGCCACGGGAAACCGCCCCATGCGCTCCAGGAAGGTTTCGTAGTGCTGTTGGGCCAGCACCGTGGTCGGCACCAGCAGCGCGACCTGCTTGCCGTCCATCACCGCCTTGAACGCCGCGCGCATCGCGACTTCGGTCTTGCCGTAGCCCACGTCGCCGCAGATCAGGCGGTCCATCGGCCGCTTGGACTCCATGTCGCGCTTCACGTCGGCGATGGCGCGGAGCTGGTCGTCGGTCTCGGAGTACGGAAAGGCCTGCTCGAAATCGAACTGCCACGGGTTGTCTTTCGCGAAGGCATGCCCGTCGAGCGCCGCCCGCCGCGCCTGCGTCTCCAGCATCTGCGCCGCCAGGTCGCTCGCCGCCCGCTCGGCGGCGACTTTTTCCTTCATCCAGCGCTTGCCGCCGATGGAATGCAATTGCGGCTTGGTCCGCCCCACGCCGATGTAGCGGCTCAGCAAATGCGTCTGGCTCGTGGGCACGTACAGCCGCGCGCCCTCGGCGTACTCCACCGCCAGCGCTTCCTGCAGCTGCCCGTCGAACGTGATTTCGTACAGCCCCAGGTATTTCCCAATGCCGTGGTCGATGTGCACCACGAGCTCGCCGGGGCGCAGATCCGTCCAGTCGGTCAGGCGCTCGCCCGTCGCGTCGCGCGCCGCCGCACCGGCCGCCGCCTTGCGGCGCGACGGCAGCGCCCGGCGCGAGCCGTAGAAATCCGCCTCGGCCACCGCCATCCATTTCGCGCCCGGCAGCTCGAAGCCGCCGCTCAGTGCGCCCAACTGGATGCCGAATCCGGCCGGCTTCCCATAGGCCGCCTCGAACCGCCGGGCCCCCGCCTCCGTGCCGAAAAACAGCTGGATTTTCCAGCCGTCCGCCGCGCGCGATTTCAGCGTCTCGAACCATTTCCGGCGCTCGCTTTCGAGCGCGTCCGGCGGCACCGCCCGCGAGGAAAGCGCGGCGAGCCCTTCGCACGGCCGCGCGCCCAGATCGCGCGCCCCGTCGCTCCCGCCCGCGTCGAGCTGGCCGCCGCCAGCGAATTGCTTCGCCAGCCCCAGCCGCCAGTTCGCGAACTCGCGCTCCATCGAAACGTCCGCACCGCCGCGCCCCGCCAGCTCCGCGCTCATCGCGTAGTGGTGCAGGATCGCGTCCGGATCCAGCCACAGGAACGACGCGTCCGCCGGAAAATAGTCCGTCGGCGCGACCGCGGCCGCGCCGTCCGCCTCTTCGCTCGCCGGCGGGATCGAAAGCTCCTGGATTTCCTCGCGCGACCGCTGCTCGGCCGGATCGAAGCGCCGGATGCTTTCCAGGGCGTCGCCGAAGAATTCCAGCCTCGCCGGCCAGTCTTCCGTCAGCGGCCACACGTCCAGCAGGCCGCCGCGGCGCGACGCCTGCCCCTTCGCCAGCACTTCCACCTCGAATTCGTAGCCCGCCGCGGCCAGCCGCTCGCACAGCGCGTCCAGATCGTATTCCTGCCCCGCCGCCACGCGCTCGCTGCTTTGCCGCATCCGGTCCGGCGCGGCCACCGATTCCAGCAAGGCCTGCACGCAGGTCGCGATGATCCCACGCCCCTTCCACGACAAACACCGCTGCAGGGTTTTCAGCCGCTCGCCGCTCACGTCGGGCGAGGGCTGGCCCGACGCCAGCCGCGACGCCTCCACGTTCAGCGCCGGCAGCTTCGCGGCGGATTCCCCCGCGCCGAAGGTCTGCAAATCCTGCCCAAGCAACTCCAGCGCCAGCGAGCTTTCCGCCACGACCACCAGCGGCCCGGAGGCCGCGCGCGACGCCGCCAGCGCCAGCCACGCCCGCGCCGCATCCTCGACTTCCTGCACGCGCCCCTGCCCACCCGGCGTGAAGACTTCCTTCAAATACGCCCGCTCCGCCGGCCCCGGCGGGGGCGGGTTCAATGCGTTCGGTTGGACCGCACCTGCTTTCATGATCGCAACTCGCGATTCTATCCCATTTTTCGCCTCGTCCACAAACATTTCGCCTCCTTGCGCAACCGTCCGTCTTGGGATAATCTCCTTTCCGCCTTCGAGAAAGCAACGCAATGAGCGGGGACAAGAACAAGCCGCCGACCCAGACGGGCTACGCGTTCGGCACGTTCGGCGGAGTTTTCACGCCGAGCCTGCTGACGATCCTCGGCGTCATCATGTTCCTGCGGTTCAACACCGTCGTGGGCTACGCCGGCCTCTGGAACGCGTTGCTGATCCTCGCCGGGGCCAAGGCCATCACGCTGATCACGGGCCTTTCGATTTCGTCCATCTCGACGAACATGCGGGTCAAGGGCGGCGGCGCCTACTACCTGATCAGCCGCAGCCTCGGCCCTGAATTCGGCGGGGTCATCGCCATCTTTTTCTACATCGCCCAGGCCGTCGCCGTCACGATGTACGTCATCGGGTTTACCGAGGCGATTTTCTCGGCGTTCCCGGGCATCGCCCTCCCGTTCCGCCACGTGGCTACGCTCACCAACATCGCCGTCTTTGCCTGCGTCTATATCGGCGCCGGGTGGACCATCCGC
>JBFXHR010000025.1:0-38078 GCA_050176815.1 Kiritimatiellia bacterium | reverse complement strand
GCCGTCCTCCGTTCGCGCCGCCGCCGATCGCCTGCGCAGAGTTGAACTCGACGGCGCAATTGGAAACCCGGGCGCCGGGGGCGCACCAGACGCCGCCGCCGCTCTGGTCCAGCGCCGCGTCGCCGGCGGCGCGCGTGGCGCCGCCGCGGACCGTGAATCCGGCCAGGCAGGCGTTGGAGCCGAGATAGACGCCGCGGACGGCCGCGTCGCCGATCGGGCCGGATCCTTCGATGGAAGTGGCGGCGCAGCCGTTGACGGAAGCGACGCGGATGGCCTTGTCCACGACGACGCGGTTGGTCAGCGCGCCGAGATGCGTTCGTCCGCCCGCGTTGTAGACGCCGTTGGAGACGAGCACCTCGTCCATCGCATCGGCCGCGTCGATGGCCGACTGCAGGTCGTGGGCGGCATCGGCCCACGTGAGGAACGGCCAGACGTGGCCGCCGCCGGGCGCGACGAAGTGGATCGGCGTCAGCTCGTAGGCTCCCATGTCCGGCGCCGGGAGGCCTTCCGGCGTTCCCGCGGCGGGCCGCGGCATGCCCGGCAAATCCATCCCGACGTCCGCCGGCCCGGCGGAATCCACGGCCGGCGAATCCCCGCGCAGGAAGTATGCGCCGTTGGCCGCATCCGCGAAAAGGGGATCGTTGGTGACGTTGCCGGTGGATTGGGGATCGGGCGTCGTGCAGGAATAACGGCAGATCGAGTTGTAGTAATTGGGCCAATCCACGGTCGCCGAATTGAAATAGACAATGGAATTGCTGACCGCCCCGCGATAGACGCCGCCTCCGGATTGCGCGGCGTGGTTGTGGGCCACGGTCGCGTGCAGGAGCGAGGCCTCCGCGGCCCCTCCGCCGTATTCCGCCTGGTTGTCCACCAGCAGCGCGTTTTCGAGCGTACCGCCGTGTGCGCCGCCGCCGTTTCCCGTCGCCAGATTGTTGGACAAGACGCACTGCGCCAGCGCGGCGTCGCTGGCGCCTCCGCCTTGGCTGGCGCTGTTGGCGAACAAAGCGGACCGCTGAACAAGTCCGTTTTTCACGCCGCCGCCGGCTTGCGCGGCCGCGTTGTTCCGCACGACGCAATCTTCCAGCGTTCCGCCGGCTTCGCACCACGCGCCGCCGCCGCTTTGGTCCCGGTCCGCGTCGCCCGCCGCGCGCGTGTGTCCGTTGGTCAGCGTGAAGCCGACCAGTCGCGCGCCCGACCCCACGTAGGCGCACCGCACGGCGCTGTCGCCGCAGGGGCCTTGGCCGACGATCCATGTGCGGGCCGGACCGTTTACGCTGACGACGTCCAGGACGTTCGTAATGGCGATCCGGTTGGTGGGGCCGCCATCCAGGGCGATGCCGCCTGCGCCGTAGACGCCGTCGGCGACCCGCACGACGCCGCCGGGGATGTTGGCGGCGATGGCGTCCTGGACGTTGGTGGCCGCATCCGGCCAGTTGGTGAAGGGGAAGAGGTGCGCGCCCGCCGGCGAGACGTAGTTCGTATAGCCCGGGAAGATTTCCACGGAAACGGAATTGGACGCGGCTCCGTCCGGATTCCACGCCGCGACGGTGGCGACGTAGACGCCCGGCGCGTCGAACGAGCGGTCCACGAACGGCGTGTTGGAAACGGCAAATCCGTCGCTGAAGGTCCAGACGTAGGATTCGGGCGCGCCGGCGACGTCGCATTGGAAGGATATGGGGGTGCCGACCACCGCGCGGTCCGCGCTGCTTTCCACCGCGACCGACAGCGGTCCGCCCAATCCGGGGAGATAGAACTCGTCGCAGCCCATGTCCACGCCGCCGCCCCAGATGCGGGGATCACCGTCCAGGTCGGAATATCCTTCGGAAAGCCACAAATTGCCGGCATCGACGCAGGGGGACCCCGCGACCAGCCGCCAATTGTCGAAACCCGCCAGCCCCGGCGGAACCGAGACGTTGCCCGCGCCGGAAACCAAAGGGAACATGCAGGAATAGGAAACGCTGCCGCCCGAGACGTTGGAGGACACGTTCGCCTTGTTGTCGTAGACGATGCAGTTGGCGATTGCGCCCCCCGAGGTGCCTCCCCCCTGGGCGGCCTCGTTTTGAATCACGGTGTTGTTGCGCAGGATGCCTTGGTCGCTCCAGACGCCGCCGCCCGTGGCGGCGCTCGTATTTTCCCGCACCAGGCAATCATGCATCAACCCACCCCGCATGAAAACACCGCCTCCGCTAAGGGTGGCTGCGTTGCCGTCCACGATCGAGCGGTGGATGGAGGGCGAACGGCTCCCATGAATGTAGGCCCCGCCTCCATAGACGCTGGCCGTGTTGCGCCGGATGATGGATCCGGCGATTTGAACGCCCGAGGATTGGTCCGTGTTGACGCCTCCGGCGTCGGCGACGCCCCCGCCGCGGACGCCGGCATTGTCCTCGATCAGGCAATCTTCGATCCGCACCGGGACGTCGGGGAGGTTTTCGTCGAAATTCAAGAAGGCGAGCATGATGCCGCTGTTCAGGTTGCTGGACACCGTGGATGCCCGGATCAGGAAATTGCTGACCCGCGGGACCTGGATGACGCCGGTGGTGTCGTTTTGCCGCAAGGACACGCCGGTGGAGGCCGACTCCGAGATGGTGCAGCCTTCGATGCGGGTGTCGACGGCGCAGGTGTAGAGGCCGATGCCCCCGCTTTTGCGGACGATCGTGTTGGTGACGACCAGCGTGGAGTGGGCGACGACGCGCGGCGTCGTGTAGCTGTCGATGCCGTTCGTCCGCGAATGCGTGACGAGGGAGTTGTAGATGGCCCCGTATTCGCTTTTGATCCCGTGGCGGGGGGCGTTGCTGACGGTGAAGCCCTCCAGCGCGCCGAACTGGAGGAAGACGGCGTCCTGTCCGGCCGCCATGGCGCCGCCGTCCAAGACGACCGCATCCCGGCCGTTCAGGGAGGCCAGGGTGACCTCGTTGGTCACCCGCACGGTGGCCGCCGGCGCATAGGTGCCGTTCGTGACGATTACGACGTCGCCGGCCGAGCACGCGTCGATGGCCGATTGGATGTTGGTGGCGGCTTCCGCCCAGTTCGCGAAGGGCGCGACGTGAAGGCCGGAAGGGGATACGTAACGCGTTTCCGCCGCGGCGCGCGGACTGGAGATCCCCGCGGCGATGGCGGCCCAAAGCGTCCACTTACCGAGCCGTCGAATCATGGACGACGCCTTTCCGGCTCGAACTCGGAGCCGTCGCCGCACGGAATCGGGATGGATGTGCCGTTCATCGTGGATCAGGATACCCTAAAGCGAACGGATGCGTCAAATCCGCACAAATCCGCGGAAGGGGCGGCGGGTTTGACTTTTTCCGAGGCAAAACGTACGGTCGGGCGGATGCTTTCCCCCCCCCATATCCGGTCCGAAACGAACGCGAGCGCGGTGGTTCGCCAGCGGGCGGAAGGCGGGATTGGATGCGTTCGAAGGGGGGGGAGGGTTCTGTTCTCGGCGGCTTGTGCCTTGCTCATCGCGGCCGGGTCGGCCAAGGCCGGCATCGCGACGGGAGACGAGGCCGAAAAGAAGGACCCGGATCCGCAAAACATTTTCGGGAGGGTGGCCGAATTGGCCAAGGGTCTCCGCGGTCCGGACGGCATCGTCTGCGATCCGGAATCCGGAAACGTCTACGTGGCGGAAGAAAACGCGGCCGCCATCGTCTGCATCAAGCGCAACGGCGCGAAGCAGGTGCTGTTCGACGGTTCCACCCCCCTGTATGAAACGCGCGGAGGCGTCTCCAAAAAAGTCGCGGGCCTGCGGTCGCCGGAGGGGCTTGCGCTGGATGGAAAAGGGACGCTTTACGTGGTCGAGGACGTTCCCGGGGGAAGATTGATTTCCTTCCCGATCGGGGGCAAGGCCCCGGCGTCTCCGCGCGGAACGGTGATTCCCATTCCCATCGAAAACAGCCGTTTCGCCTGGGAGTCCGTCGACGTCGGGCCCGGGGGGGAGCTGCTGGTTGCCGGTTCGACCATGGAATCCTACATCGGCGAAGTCGGGAAGGAGGGGCTGTTCGGCCTGTTCCGCGGCGCGGTCCTGCATCGGGATGCCGACGGCGATTGGTGGATGCCGATGAACCACGCGATGGCCAGTTATTCCGCCGCTTGCTTTTCCTCCGATGGGAACCTGGCGTTTTTCGCTTGCGAGGTTTCGGGCGCCGTCGGCTGTCTGGATCTGCGGACGCATACCGTTCGCACTTGGCATGCCGGCAGAACGTTCCACGCGCCCGAAGGCCTGTGCGCGCTGCCCGGCGGGTCGGCGCTGGTGGTCGAAGAGGGCGGGGGCGTATTCTGGCTGGATCCGACGACCGACACGGCCCAATTGGTGTACGACTACCCCGGCACCCTCGAGACCGTCCGCTGGGACGGCGCGAACCGCCGCCTGCTGGCCGCGGACGACCAGCAAGGGCGGCTCGTGGCGATCGAACAGAAAGTCGGCCTGGGATTCCGTCCGGCCGCGGGAACGGTCCAGGACGTCTTGTTCGAGGAGCATTCCACCTCCGTGGGAATGATTCCCGACCGGTGTCCCGATTATCTGGCCAAGGTGTTGAAGCTCGGCGGCTACGATCCCTATCGGGAGGGCGGGGCCTTTGCGTTCCGGAAGTTCGCCCAGAAGTATTGCCTCATCGCGATCGACGCGGAAACCGAACTGCTGTCCGGCCACAAGCCGGTCGAGGATCCCATCCGCCGGATCCAGTTCATGATCGTGGCCCCCTACCTGATCGGATATCAAGAGGGCGAGTTGATCTGGTCGTCCAGCGGGTTCACGGTGGTCAAGGCGTCCGGGCAAACCGTGAAGACGGGGCTGGTGAAGCGGCAGATCGTCCACGGCGATCTGCTGGAGTCGCGGTTTACCCCGATCGGCGGGCAGACGATTGCGCTGCCCATGCCGTTTTCCGCCCGGGTCAACGTCGACGGCATGGTCTCGGTGAATTTCATGGGAATGGGAGTGACGCCCGATTTCTACCTAGTGCTGGACACGGACGAACCGGACAAGAGCGTCATGGTGGTCATCCAGCCGGATGGGTTCGTGCAGCAATATGAAGTCCGGCTGCCGGCCAACCGCGACCGCACCCACTGGGTGGTCGCGCTGGAACGCAAGGAACCGGACGCGTGGAAAAGCCTCTCCGCGAAAAAGAAGTAGGCGGGCCGGCGCGGGATCCGGTTTTACGTAGCACGTAAACTTTTTTTACGTCCTACGTAAAATCCGGGAAAAAGGTTTACGTGCTACGTAAAAATCAGGGGGCGCCGAGGGACAGGTCGCCGTGGATCTTGTAGACGGGGCCGTCGCGGTCGACGAACAGTTTCACGCCGGGAAACGCTTGGGGCAGTTTTTCCTTCAGGCGGCGGGCGACTTCGGCTTCGAATTTGTCCTGGGTTTTTCGCGGGACGTCGTCGAGGGTGGCGATGCGGGCCTGGACGACGTAGCCGGGACCGTGCCGGGAGCCGATGCCGACGGTGAACGCCGCGCCCAGGTCGAAAAGGCCGTCGTCCTCGCGGTTGGAGGTCGTGCCGGCGGGCGGGCGGTTCGGATGGCGCCGGAATTTCCGGCACGCCCCTGCGGCCTCGAATTCGGCGTCGATCTCGTCGAAGATTTTTTTCAGCCGGTTTTCCCAGCGTTCGAGTTTGGTTTTGGTCATGGCGGGCGCTCGGGGTGGGGTTGGATGGGCGGTTCAAGCGGGGCGGGGGCGGCGGGCGAGGAGCAGATAAACGATCGAGGCGGCGAGGAGGGTGTTGAGCGGCGGAATGCCCGGCAGGAACTTCGCCGCGCAGAATCCGGTCGCCCACGCGGCAACCGCCGCCCAGCGGACGCCGGGGTCGACGGCGGCGTCGGGAGCGCGGCGACGGACGACGAAATAGTCCAGGATCAGGATCGCGCCGATGGACGGCAGCATCAGATTGAGGAGATTCAGCCACGGGACGAAATGGTTGTAGGCCGCCAAGGCGAAGACCGTGCCGAGAACGCCGTTGATCAGCACGAACTGCCGCTTGGGGCGGTTCGCCAACGTGGCGAAACCGAGGCTGGCGGCGTAGAGCGCGTTGTCGTTCGTCGTCCAGATGTTCAAGCCCAGGACGAGAATGGCGACGGCGATCAGGCCCTGCTTCATCAGGGCGACGGAAATGTCGTTGGTCTGGTAGAACGCAGAGGCGACGGCCCCAAACAGGAACATCAGCGAGTTGCCCAGCAGGAAGGCGATGACGGTGGCGGAGACGGAGATGCGCGAAGTGCGGGCGTAGCGGGTGAAGTCCGGCGTGAGGGTGCCGCCGGAAATGAACGAGCCCACGCAAATGCCGATGGCGGCGGCCAGCGAGAGGGGCTGGTCCGGCTCCATCGCGAACCAGGCGGCGAGGCCGCCGAAATCGTGGAACGCCTTGGCCATCGAGGCCGACCCCAGCAGCGCGATGGCCGGCACGGCGACGATCGACAGAATCGTCAGGGACTTGATGCCGTAGTACGCCGTCAGCGTCATGCACGCGCCGGCCAGGACGATGAGCGGCAGGCGGGGCAGGCCGGGAAACAGCTGCGCGACGGGCAGGGCGAACATCGCCACGCCGACGCCGAACCAGCCCACTTGCGTCACGCCCAGCAGCAGCGAGGGCAGGAAGGCGCCCTTTTGGCCGAACGCGCGGCGGGCGAGTAGATGCGTGGAAAGCCCCGTCTTGGCCGCGATGTGCGCGAGCAGGCCCGTATAGGCGCCCAGCAGCAGGTTGCCGGCCAGAACGGCGACCAGGAATTCCCGCGCGCGCAGTCCGTTGCCGAGATTGGCCCCGGCCCACATGCTGGCGGAGAAAAAAGTGAACCCAAGCATGACGACCAGCAAGGGGGGGAATCCCCGGCGGGCGTGCGCGGCGACGGGCGCGAATTCGTATTCCGTGTGCATCGGCGGCGAATATGGAGACGTCCGGCGGATTTTTCAATACCGGAAGGGAGGCGGTGAAGGCGGAGAAGCCCCATCGAAGAACGCAGAGATCGCAGGGGATGAGTCCAGATGGACGGAGCGAAACGCCGCCAAAAACATCGCCTTTGCGGCGGCGATCTGCCAAGGTGGCTGGCTGGAAATGCGGGCGCCGGGCATGCGCCTTTCAGATCCAGACGAAGGACCCATGGCGGACAAATTGCAGGTGAACGAGGCGGCGGGCCTTCTGGCGTTTCTCCAGGCGCATTTGACCGGCTGGTCGCGCAACACGATCAAACGGCGCCTGCAAACGGGCTGCGTCCGCGTCAACGGGACGTCCGTCGCGCGGCACGACCATGCGCTGGCGGCGGGCGACGTCGTTGAGATCGCGGCGTCCGCCCCGCCGCCCGTCCGCGAGACGTTGGCGCTGGACGTCCTGTATGCCGATCGCGATCTGGTCGCCATCGACAAGCCCGCCGGGCTGTTGTCCGTGGGCACTCCCAAGGAAACCCGTCGGCACGCCTTGGCCATCCTGCGCGGCCAATTGTCGCGCGGGGCCCGCGACGTGCGGCTGTGGCCCGTGCATCGGATCGACCGCGACACCTCGGGCGTCTTGCTGTTCGCCACGACGCGCGACGCGCGCGAGGCGGTCATGGCCGGGTGGTGCGCCGCCGAGAAAACCTATCTGGCGGTGGTGGAAGGCCGCCCGGATCCGGCCCGCGGCACCATCGACCAGCCCCTGCGCCTGGATGGCGTGGTTTATCGCGCGCACGTCGGCGCCCATCCAAACGCCAAGCCGGCCCTCACGCATTACGAAACCGAACGCACCGCGGGCGGGCGGTCCCTCGTGCGGGTCCGGCTGGAAACGGGGCGGCAGCATCAAATCCGCGCCCATTTGGCTTGGCTGGGCTGCCCCGTGGTGGGCGACCCGCGCTACGGCACCCCCGGCCGCCGCATGGGCCTGCATGCCTTGCGCCTGAAAATCGTCCATCCAGACGGAGGCCGGGAGCTGGTTTTCGAAGCGCCCGTTCCGGCCGATTTCTGGGCGTTGCTGGATGCGCGGCCATGAGCGCGGGAAGGGAAAGCGTCATCCGGCAACTGCGGGAGTATCGGACCCGCTGGGAAAACGAAGCGGACGTCGTCGAGCGGTTCATCGATTTCGTCGCGACCCATCCCGACTGCTTCGAACGCGGATTGAAGATCGGCCACGTCACGGGCTCCGCGTGGGTGGTCAACCGGGCGGGCACCCACGTGTTGCTCACGCATCACAAGAAACTCGGCATGTGGGTCCAGTTGGGCGGCCACGCCGACGGCGATTCCGACGTCTTCCGCGTGGCCCGGCGCGAGGCGGAAGAAGAATCCGGCCTGGCCGATCTCGTCCCGGTGGGAAACCGCATTTTCGACGTCGACGTCCACCGGATTCCCGCCCGCGGGGAGGCGCCGGAGCATTTCCACTGGGACATTCGCCATGCGTTCCGGGCCGCGGGAAGCGAGGCGTACCGGGTCGGCGAGGAATCCCACGATCTGGCCTGGATCGACATCCGATCCCTCGGCGCAGTCACGAGCGAACCCTCCATGCTCCGCATGGCCGCCAAGTGGACGGCGATGGCGGACGGTTGCGCCCTTGGCGTTTCGCGCTGAACGGTTTTTGGGAGGCCAAGATTGACAGGGGGCCGCCAAAGTCGGTATACACGCGGAACAGTTTTGGTGGCGAGATAGCTCAGCTGGTAGAGCAACGGACTGAAAATCCGTGTGTCATCGGTTCGATCCCGATTCTCGCCACCACTTTTTTTGCCCGCAAGGGGGGGCATATGGCCGGGATGCGTTGCTCCGGTCCCGTTTTCACGTGTTCCGAACTCGACGGGGCAACGGCGGATTGGTAATGTATCGGCACGTGAATGGAAACGCCCCGGCCAAGGACATGGAGATCGCGCCCCAGAACAAGTTGATCGCCGACCGCTATGAAATCCGGCAGGCCATTGGCTCGGGCGGATCGGGCGCCGTGTTTCAGGCGTGGGATACGCAACTGCAGCGATTCGTCGCCGTCAAGCGGTGGAATGCCCCGGAGCCGCTCCTCGACGATCCCGAAGGGACGGAGCGGCTCTGGCGCGAGGCCATGACGCTGGCCGCGATCCAGCATCCGAACATCCTCACGATCCACGATTTCGGGATGGACGAAGAGGGGCCGTACGTCATCACCGAGTTCGTGGACGGCGAGACGCTCGAAAGCGCGGTCCGGCGGGGGCCGTTCGACCGCGAGGCGTTCGCCGAGGCGGCGCAGCAAACGCTGGAGGCGTTGATCGCCGCCCACCAGGCCGGCCTGATCCACCGGGATCTCAAGCCGCAGAACATCATGCGGACGCGCCTGGCCAGCGGCGCCTGGCAATACAAGATCCTCGATTTCGGCCTCGCGCGATTCGTGACCCAGCCCACCGTGCAAAGCCTGGAGGGCAACACCTCCATTTACGGGTCCATCATCTACATCGCTCCCGAGCAGCTTCGCCACCAGCCGCTCGATGCGCGCACGGACATCTATGCCGTCGGCTGCGTGTTCTACTACATGCTTTCCGGCCAGAACGCCGTCGAAGGCGACACCATCCCCGCGCTCATCACCAGCCATCTCGAACATCGGGTCAAGCCCCTGTCCGAGTGGCGTCCCGACCTGCCGGCGGAACTGTGCGACTGGGTGATGAAGGCGCTGTCGTTCGATCCGAACGACCGGTTTCCCTCTGCTGCGGCGGCGCTGGCCGCGCTGGGCAAGGCGCTGCCCGGCGCGATCCGCACGACGACCATTCGCGTGGGGCCCGCGGGGCCCTCGACGCAGACCGCTCGCATTCCGCTGGGCGATCGCGGGACGCACCCGCCGATTCCTCGCAAGACCGTTTCCCTGCCCATCGCCGCGCCCTCCGCGCCGCGCGCGATGGCCCGGCTGTGGATCCCGCCGACCGCGGCCGCGCTGCTCCTGGCCGCCATCGGCGGCGTCGTGCTGCTCCGGCACCATCCGGAAGCCCCGGCGGAAAAGCCCGCGGCGGAAGAATCCCCGTGGTCGGACGGATACACGGTGGTGGAGAACGTGATCACGACGTGGCCGGCAAGCATCGCTCCCGCGCGACGGCCGCTGGTCCAGAAGTACTACGAGCAATTGCGCGAACTCGACGGCCCCCATTGGGGCAGCATCGGCGCCATTCTCGAAACCCTGGCCGCGATCCAGTTCAACGCCACGCTGGACACCAACGCCTTCAAGGCGCTGTGCAATCTCACCTACCACGACGACACCGGGCGGGCGCTGGGCGAACTGGACGTCGTGATTTGGAACGTGCGCGAAAACCGGGCGGAAGTCGTCTACGAGGCCGCCGTTTCCGACCAGATCCACCGCAAGGCGACCTCCAGCCGGAACCAGGTCCAGCGGTTTGCAGACACCGTCCGGAAGCGCCAAGCGGTGAAAATCCTCAACCCGTACGACGACCGGTGGACGTTCGACCAGTCTCAATTCGACCAGGCCCGGATCGAAATTCTCGGCAACCAGGGCGCCATCGCGGCGGGTTTCGACGCGGAGGTGGACATTACCCGGGCCGAAGCCGATTTTCTCCAGAGCAAGATCGTCGCCTACCGCAAGGTCAGCGGTCCCCGGAGCCTGTTCTTGCGCGATTGACGCAAGGCGTGGGCCGGTTCGATCGCGAACGGTTCAAGGGTTCATCCGTGGCCAGATCGGTGTTTTAGGGATTCTGGATGTCGACCACGAGGGTAAAGGCGCGATCCGAGGCGGTAGTCTCCCACGGGCGGCGGTAGGCGAGGGCCAGGGTGGTTTCGCCGGCCTTCAGGGTTTCGAATCGAAAGACGTAGGCGCCGCCGGAGCCGATGGCCGAAGAATCGGAGTCGTAGGAAGATTCCGCGAGGCGCAGGAACTCGGCGTCGATCCGGACGACGGTCCATTCGTAGCCGGTGGTGGGGTTGCCGGACAACTCGACGGAAAACATGTCGCCTGGTTCCAGGGCGACGGTTTCCCCGTTCTGGGCCTCCGTGAGCGCGAGGTCGTCGGCCGAACTGTCGCCGCAGCCGGTCAGAAGCGAAGCAACGAGAAAAATTCCGATTAAAATGCCGTGTTTCATGGGACCGTCTCCTTTCAAGGACTGCACGAAAATATAACCGGTTTTTGTTCGGGTTTCCGCAAGAAACCGGAGGAAAATTCTTTGCGGGGCGCGGAGGTGTGGTAGTATCGCGCCCCAAATTGCCGGGCAGGCAGGAGAACGGCGAATGAACCAGATTCTTTCCAGGGAACAGCTTTCGCAGGACGTGTACCGGATGCGGATTCGGGCGCCGTTGATCGCCGAAGAGCGCAAGCCGGGGCAATTCATCATCCTGCAAATGGATACGGAGTTCGGAGAGCGGATTCCGCTGACGATCGCGGACGCGGACGCGGCGGAGGGGAGCATTACCCTCATCTTCCAGGCGGTGGGCAAGAGCACAAAGTTACTGGCGCAGATGAAGGTGGGGGAAAAAATCGCGAATCTGGTGGGCCCGTTGGGGCGTCCGACGCACGTCGAGACCTTCGGGACGGTGGTGTGCGTGGGCGGCGGCATCGGCGTGGCGCCGCTGTATCCGATCGCGCAGGGGATGAAGCAGGCGGGGAACAAGCTGATCGTGATCATCGGGGCGCGGACAAAGGAACTGGTCATTCTGGAAAAGGAAATGCGGGCAATCGCGGACGAGGTGATTGTGTGCACGGACGACGGATCGTACGGACGGAAATGCCTCGTGACCGAGCCGCTGAAGGAACTGTGCGAGCAGTCGCCCAAGCCGGACCTGGCGGTGGCCATCGGCCCGCCGGTCATGATGAAGTTCTGCTCGCTGACGACGAAGCCGTTCGCGGTGCCGACGGTGGTCAGCCTGAACACGATTATGATCGACGGCACGGGGATGTGCGGGGGGTGCCGCGTGACGGTGGGCGGCCAGACGAAGTTCGTTTGCGTGGACGGGCCGGAGTTCGACGGGCATCAGGTGGAATTCGACCAGATGATCCAACGGCTGGGGTCGTACCGGGAGCAGGAGAAGATCGCGGCGGCGGGATGCAATCTGCACGACGAGGCCGTCAAAAAAGGATTGCAGGAATGAGCTTCCACGCCCCCGAATCGCTGCAGGACGCCGCGCGCGCGGAATGGGCGCGCATCCAGGCGTTGCCGCAGCCCATGACGCCGCGGGACCGGCTGTCCATTCCGCCGCAGGACATGCCGACGCAGGATCCTTTGGCGCGGGCAAGGAACATGCAGGAAGTGGCGCTGGGCTACTTCGAGGAGCAGGCGCGGGTCGAAGCGTCGCGCTGCCTGCAATGCAAGAACGCGCCGTGCGTGCAGGGCTGTCCCGTGCGCATCCAGATTCCGCAATTCATCGCGGCGCTGGTGGCGGGAAATCCGGCGAAGGCGATTGCGATCATCAAGGAAACGAGCCTGCTGCCGGCCGTTTGCGGCCGGGTCTGTCCGCAGGAGTCGCAGTGCCAAGCGCCCTGCACGGTGGGCAAGAGCCTGAAATCCGTCGAGAAAGCCGTGTCGATCGGGCGTTTGGAGCGCTACGCGGCGGACTGGGAGCGCGCGCAGGGAACGTCGGCCCCGCCGGCGGTGGCGCCGCCGACGGGCAAAAAGGTGGCGGTGGTGGGCAGCGGCCCGGCGGGGATCACGGTGGCGGCGGACGTGCGCCGCGCGGGCCACGAAGTGGTGATGTTCGAGGCGTTCCACAAGGCGGGCGGCGTGCTGGTGTACGGCATCCCCGAGTTCCGCTTGCCGAAGGCGATCGTTCGCGCCGAGCTGGAGACGCTCCAGAAGATGGGCGTGGAGATCCGCACGAATTTCGTGGTGGGGCGCACGCGCAAGATTTCGGGCCTGATCGAGAAGGACGGGTTCGACGCGGTCTTCGTGGGCTCGGGGGCGGGACTGCCGAAATTCATGGATATCGAGGGCGAGAATCTCGTGGGCGTGTATTCGGCGAACGAGTACCTGACGCGGTCGAACCTGATGAAGGCCTACGACACGGCGCACGCGGCGACGCCGATCCACGCCGCGCAGCGGGTGGCGGTACTGGGCGGGGGCAACGTGGCGATGGACTCGGCGCGCACCGCCTTGCGCCTCGGCGCGAAGGAGGTCCACCTGATCTACCGACGCACGGAAGTCGAAATGCCCGCGCGCGTGGAGGAAGTGGCCCACGCCAGGGAAGAGGGCGTGCAGTTCCACATGCTGCAGAACGCCAAGCGCATCCTGGGCGAGAACGGCCACGTGACGGGCATCGAGTGCCTGCGCTACGAGCTGGGCGAGCCGGATGCCAGCGGGCGGCGGAGGCCGGTCGAAATCAAGGGCAGCGAATTCCAAATGGGCGTCGATGCCGTGATCGTGGCGATCGGCAACGAGTCGAATCCGCTGATCGAACAGACGACGCCGGGGCTGGCGGTGGACAAGCACGGCCACATCGTCGTGGACGAAAACGGACGCACGAGCCTGCCCAACGTCTTTGCGGGCGGCGACATCGTGCTGGGCGCGGCGACCGTGATCCTGGCGATGGGCGAAGGCCGCAAGGCCGCCGCCGCCATCAATGCGATGCTGAAGGGTTAGCCGGTTGGGCGGTTCCACCGCCGGCGAGATAATCGCGGAGTTTCACGGTGCCGCGCTTGGGCGTGCAGACGTCGTGGGTGGACATGAAGAGGAGGAGCCGCCCCATGGTCCAGTAGCGGTAGCTGAAGGGGCGGATGAGGGCGAGGGCCAGCTTGCACAGCCAAACGGGGGCGGTGGAGATGCGCGGCGGCAGGCCCAGCGCGGCGAAGCAAACTTCGCAGGTTTCGCGCCAGTTCAGGTCTTCGGGCCCGCCGACGCCGACGATGGCGTTGGACTGTTTGCCCATTTCGTCGAGCATGATGGCGGCCAGGTCGGGGATATGCACGGGAGTGCTGCGGGAGTCGCCCTTCCCAATGGCGTAGAGCGGGCCTTTGGCGGCCAGCGCCTTCATTTCGGCGAGGTCGGGGAAGAACCCGCCCGAGCGGAAGAGGATCCACGGCACGCCGCTCTTTTGCAGGGCCTGCTCGAAGCGGTACTTGGCGTCGATGAGCGGGGCGTGGCCGAAGCCCAGCTCGGTGCCGGCGGGCGAGATGAACCCGAACTTCGAGACGCCGCTGCGCTTGGCTTCTTCCAGCAGGTTCAGGTTGCCGCGGTAGTCGACGGACTCGTGGGTCAGGTTGCCCTTGAGGCGGGTGATGCCGATGCAGGAGATGACTTGTTCCATGTCTTTGCAGATGCCCGCAAGCTGTTCGGGCTTGGTGACGTCGGCTTCGATGATCCGCAGGCGGGGATGCTCGATGACGCGCAGTTCGCCCTTGCGCAGGACCAGGGCGGCGACGTGGTCGCCGCGGGCGAGGGCCTGGCGGACGAGTTCGCGGCCGAGCACGCCGCCGGCGCCGGCGATAAGGAGGTTCATTTCGCGTACTCGATGACCCACTCGTTGGCGGGCAGAGCGACCGTCACGCGCTTGGCATTGGCGCCCAGCTTGCCGTCTTCTTCGGCGAGGACGCCGCGGCAAGTGATGCGGTAGCCCTTCGCGTCGCCGAGGCCGACGGCATCGAGGAAGGCGCCCGTGCGGACGAAGAAGCTGACGACGGCGGCCAACTGGCCGTCTTTCATGACGGGATAGCGCATGGCGATGAGGCGCGGCTGGACGATGCTGCCGTGGCCGGGCTCGCTGAGCTGCGGGGTGGGATTCTTGCGCATCAGGTCCCAGAAATAATCGAGCTGCTTGACCTTCTTGAGGTCGAAGCCGCGGGCGAGGAAGTCGCGGGGATGGTAGACCTCGCGGATGACGAAATCGGTGTCGATGAACGATCCGCCGAAAAAGCCGTCGGTGGCGTCTTCGAGGGGCTTCATGGCCGCGCGGAAGGTGTCCTTGGTGGGCTGCCGATCCGCGACGGCCTTGAGATTGGCGAACGTTTTGTCGAAGTAGGCGGCAACGGCCTTTCCAACGGGATCGGCGGGTGGCTGGACTTGCGCCGTGGCGGCGAAGGGCAGGGCGCCAAGCGCGAGAAGGGCGAGGATGCGTGTTTTCATGGTTGTTTCTCCTGGGGTTTGACCATTGTAAAAAGCGAGAGGTAGCCCGAGTGGCGCGAAACGATTTGCCAGCGGCCGCGCCACGGGGATTCGTCGAGGGCGGCGCGCAGCTTGCCGCGGATGTTTTCGGCGATCTCGGCCTGGTGGAAAAGCCAGTAGCCCGACCAGGCGCAGATTATTCCGAAAAGCGAATAGGGCACGTCGACGTCGAGGATCGCGGCTTGGCCGCCGGGGCGCAGGACGCGCGCGATTTCGGCGAGGGCTTTCACCTTGAGGCCGTAGTCCAAGTGGTGGAAGAAAAACGTGGAGAGCACGCGGTCGAACGAGGCGTCGGGATAGGGCAGCTCTTCGGCGAGGGCGGCGGCGAAGGCCAGGCCGGGGCGGTCGCCGGCTTTCTTGTTTGCGACGGCGATCATGGCCTCGGCGGCGTCCACGCCGCAGACGCGGCGGGGCGCGTTGGCGGGGAGAGCGTCGTAGATCTGGCGCGTGAGGGCGCCGGTGCCGCAGCCGACGTCGAGCACGGCGGCGGGCCGGTCGAGGGCGAGGCGCGCGACGACCTGCTTGTGGAGGCGGTGTTCCGAGCCGAGGGTCATGAGCGGCGCGAGCCAGTCGTAGAGCGGGGCGGCGTGGTCGAGCGTGATGCCCGCGGTGCGCTGGGCGACGGCCGAACGGGGATGGAGACGCTTAGGCAATGGGCAGGCCCTCCAGATCGAGCACGGGGAACATGGCGCGGGCCATGGATTCGGCCTGTGCGCCGTCGTAGCCGAGGCCGGCTTCGCCCAGCGTGCGCAGGCCGGTCGCCATCAAATCGAAGCCTTGGCGCGCGGCGGGCAGGGCATATTGCGGCACGTCGAGGTAGATCCGGTCGGCCGGGGTCTGGACGCGGGCGGCCAGTTCCGCCAGCCGGTCGGGCGCTTGGTGGGCCAGGACGGACAGCACGAGGTTGTGGCGCTTCTCGAGGAGATCGCGGGCCATGTCGCGGACGTCGTCGAGCACCTGGCAGCCGAGGCCGAAATCCATCAGGCCTGCGCGGAGGCGCGCGGTGCGGGCGAACGCAAGGGGTTCGACGATTTCGGGGCCGACAAACGCGACGTTGAAGAGCAGGCCGGTCTTCAGGCGGTGGATGACGTCGAGGACTTCCTCGGGCGGCGGCCGGTGGGCGATGCCGCCTTCCTCCGTGGCTTCCTGCGCGGCGCTGGGCAGCAGGCGGCAGAGGGATTCGCGGGCGAGTTCGTCGCGCTGGACGGCGGTGAGCGTGCCGGCCGCGACGGCGTCGTTGAGGATCTCGGCCAGGACGCGGTCGGCGGCCATGACGGCGACGACCTGGCGCATGACGCGGGCGTTGCCGGGGAAGACAACGGGGACGACTTCCTTGTCTTCGCCGTCGAGCAGGTTGTCTGCGGAGGTGACCCAGATGCGGAAGAGGTGGATGAGTTTGCCATAGAGCAGGCGGCGGGGGGCGGGGACGTCCATCAGGTGGTAGACGGACGGGAAGAGGGTGGAGAAGATATTCTTGCGCCAGCCGAGGTTGGCGTCGGGACGCGGGGCGGGGCGGACTTCGTAGGCGGCCGGCGTGTCCGCTGGGCTGGCGAGGTGGGGCGCGAGGCGCGCGT
This sequence comes from Kiritimatiellia bacterium, assembly GCA_050176815.1. Classification (GTDB taxonomy): domain Bacteria; phylum Verrucomicrobiota; class Kiritimatiellia; order CAIQIC01; family Lenti-01; genus Lenti-01. The sequence continues at coordinate 21,515 of JBFXHR010000025.1, read as the reverse complement.
GGATCTCGCGGATGCATTCCTGCTGTTCCCGCAGGGCGGCGCGGGCGATGCGGCCGGTTTCGAACAAGGTTTTCCATGCGGTGGTCATGCTGGAGACAATGTATCGCCTCGAGCAATTCCGCAATTGAACGCATCTTAATAATGCTTCAGGTGTCGATGCATTCCGGGAGGGCGCGCCAGGCGATCCGGGTTTCGCCGACGAAGGGCCGTTACAGCGCGACCCGGTCCAGAACGTCGTCGTGTTCGCCGATTTGTTCGATTTCGACCCGGCCGCCGCTCACGTGGATCCACGTGAAACTGAACTGCGAGTCGTCGAAGGCCGCCAGGCGAGGCGATTTACCGTACATTTCCTTGTCCAGGGATCGCCCGCCGGCGCCGGACGTGACATAGAGGGTTCCATTGGACGGGGCGACCCGTCCCGACCATATCGGGCGCGTTCGCTGGTACAAATGGTTGTGGCCGCCAAAGACGACGTCGGTTCCGCTTTCTTCGATCGTCGGAACGAGCGCGGCGCAGATTTTGCCGTTGGCGGGTCGTTCGCCGCCTTCCCAAGGGGAATGGTGGAAGTAGACGAATTTCCACCGGCGATCCGCGGGGCGCAGGACGTCGCGCAGCCAGGGCGCCACCGCGTCGGACAGCGTTTTCCGATCGAGGGTGGAGTCGATGCCGACGAAACGCGCATCGCCATAGTCGAACCAATAGCATCGTCCCGGCGGAACCGACGGCGGCCCGTTGGCCGGGAGGCTGAACTGGCCCAGGAATTCGCGGCCGTCGTCCTCGCGAAGGTCGTGATTTCCCAACACCGGGTAGAAGGGGATCTTGCGGAGGAGGTTTTGGTTGGGCAGGAAGAACCGCCCGGCGTAATCGCCGCGCGAGCCGTTTCCATGGATCAGATCGCCGCAGTGCAGAATCAGGTCCGACGGATATTGGTCCATGGCTTGCGCCAAACGAAGTTGTGGCTTCCGGCCTCCGCCGGAGTCGGAGAATACCAGGAAGGAGAAGGGTTCTCCCGGCAGTTTGGCCGAGCTGGCCTGCCCGGCGGCCAAACGGTCAGGCTCCGGATTCGCGCCGCGGCGCAGGATTTCGTAGCGATAGGCCGTCCCGGGCGCCAGCCCGCTGGCTCGGGCCTCGTAGCGTTTGCCGATCCGGATCGCGGGGAAGATGGCTTCTGGAGTCGTCCCGCTCCGTACGTGCAATTCATCTTCGCCCCCGCCGTCTTGCCACCACACCAAGGTGAATCCGTCCGGGGTCGCGTTTTGCAGCATGGGACCGGCGGACAGGGAGGCGTCGGCCATGCGTCCGGCGAGGAGCAAGCCCGCCACGGCGGCGCATCCGCCCGCGAGTCCCGCAAAGGCCATTCCGGTTTTCCGATTCGAGCGCGTTCGAATATTCATGGTTGCGTGGGCCAGCATCTCCCAGACGTCCGGCGGAACCGATGCCGGAATGATGAAGATTCGTTCAGGTTCCGGCGGGGCGCTTGCCGCCGGAGTCCGCGCGGAAAGTCCTCGCTTTCGAAAGCGGGCAATCTAAGATGGTTTTGGAGCATGAGAGAGGAATCAACCAGGGAATTTGCCGAATTGCTGGTGGTGGAAGACGATCCGCACGTGGCCGAAAGCCTGGTGCGCGGGCTGGGCGAGGCGGGGTTTGCCGTCGCGACGGCCGACCGGCTGGCGGCGGCGGACGAGCGGATGGCCCGGGGCGCGCCGGCGCTGGTGGTGCTGGACCTGAATCTGCCGGACGGCGACGGGCGGGCTTGGCTTCGGCGGGTGCGGGGGGAGGGGCACCGGATGCCGGTGATCATCCTGACGGCGCGCGATACCTTGCCGGAGCGCGTGGCGGGGTTGGAGGAGGGCGCGGACGACTATTTGACCAAGCCCTTTGCCTTCGCGGAGCTGCTGGCGCGCATCCGCGTCCGGCTGCGAACGGCCATTTCGCAATCCGAGGAGAACGTGTTGCGCATCGGCGATCTGGAAATCGACCGGGTGCGCCGGCAGGTGCGCAGAGGTGGTCGGGAAGTGGATTTGACGGCGCGCGAATTCGACGTGCTGGCCCTGTTGGCGCAATGGCGGGGCCAGCCGGTGTCGCGCGATCAACTGGCGCGGGAAGTCTGGAAGGTCAACCGGCGGTTGACCCCGCTGGACAACGTGATCGACGTGCACCTGTCGCACCTGCGGGAAAAAATCGACGGCGAACGGGCGGCGAAGCTGATTCAAACGGTGAGGGGCGTGGGCTTCCGTTTGGCGGAGGAAACGGCATGAGCGTCAAATTCCGCTCGCGGACGTTTCTTTATCTGCTGTTGCTGCTGGGGCTGTTTGTGGCGAGCCAGGCGACGATCTACACGGCGGTGGAATACGCGCACCGGCGGGCGAATCCCTACGAATCGTTCCGGGAAGGTCTCGAAGAGGTGGTTCAGGGCGTGGGGCTGACGCTGCTGCTGCTGCCGATCCTGGCCGGCGTGGCGTGGGGCCTGTCGCGGCGGATTACCCGCCCGCTGCAGGCCGTCGCCGAGACGGCGAAGCGCATTCGCGGGGGGCGGTGGGAGGAGCGGATCGAGACCGGGACGATGCCGGACGACGAAACGAAAGTCCTGGCGGAGACGGTGAACGCGGCGTTCGACGGCTATGCGGGGGCGCTGAAAAAACTGGAGCGGTTCAGCGGCGACGCGGCGCACCAGTTGCGCACGCCGATCGCGGCGATGCGCAATCTGGGCGAGGTGGCCTTGAGCCGTTCGCGTTCGGCGGAAGACTATCGCGAAACGCTGGAGACCATGCTGGGCGAGTTGGATCGCCTGACGCGGACCGTCGAGCAAATGCTGCAATTGTCCCAACTGGAAGCCGGTGCGCTGAAGGCGCGGTTTGCGCCGGTCCCCCTGGGCGCCGTGGTCGAACAGGTCCGGCAAATCTACGCGCCGCTGGCGGAGGCGCGCGGCGTGGAATTGGCTGTGGCCGCCGGCGCACGGGAAACGCGCGTGGCGGGGATCGAAGAGCTGCTGGTCGAACTGTTGGGCAATCTGGTGGACAATGCGCTGCGGCACACGCCCAAAGGCGGGGAGGTCCGGATGGAGGTCGTTCCGGGGCCGGGCCGCGGCGTCCGGCTGGCCGTGACGGACAGTGGACCGGGCATCCCGGAGGAATTTGCGCGGAAGATCTTCGATCGCTTTTCTCAGCTGCCGGGCGGCGAAGCCGGCGCGGCGGGGCTGGGGTTGTCGCTGGCGGCGCAGATCGCGGCGGTGCACGGAGGAGAGCTGGCGTTGGCCAATCCCGGGAAGCCCGGGGCCTGTTTCGAGTGCCGTTTCCCCGCGAACGCGACGCATGTTCCGTAATCGGCCAGATCTCCAAAGCCGAGGCCGTTCTTGGGCGCTCGCGGCGGTCTGGACGGGCCTTATCTTTCTGACCATCCCGTTTGCGCGGAAGATCCAGGCGTTCGTGGAAGGCGCGGTCGGTTCGCGGGGATATTCCGTCGCACTGGGGATCATTGGATCGGCGTTCATGGCGGTCCTGCTGGTCGATTTGTTCTGGCCGCCGCGAATCCGGATTTTCCGGCGTCTGGGAGGACTGGTTGCGCTGGGCGCCATTTCCGTTTGGGCGATGCGGACCCAGTTGCAGACCCCCGTGGAGGCCATTCACTTTTTCGAATACGGCGTGCTGGGCGTCCTTCTGTTCCGGGCGTGGCGGCACCACGTGGGGGATCCCTTGATCTATCCGATCGCCCTCCTGGGCGTGGCGCTGGTGGCCTGGGCGGATGAATTCCTCCAGTGGCTGACGCCGGGCCGGTTCTGGGATTTCCTCGACATCCGCCTGAACGTCCTTGCCGGCGCTCTTTTTCTGGCGTTCATCGCGCGGGGAATGCGTCCATCCCAAATCCAACGCCCGGTGGCGCGGCGCTCCGTCCGCCGGCTTTGCGGGCTGGCGTGGCTGATGCTGTTCCTGCTGGGCGTTTCCATCTCCACCACGCCGGCCCGGGTCGATCGGGTGGCGGCCCGGATTCCGGTCCTGGGCTATCTCTACGGCAAAGAAAGCACGATGAACGAATTCGGGCACCGCCACGTCGATCCGGAAATCGGAACGTTCTTTTCCCGCATGACCCTCGAAGAGCTGCGGCAGGCCGACCGCGGCCGCGGCGCCGAGGCCGGCGGGATTCTCGCGCGCGAACGGACCTTGGCGCGCACGATGGAATTCCAAAGGAAATATCCGGTTTCCGCCGATCCGTTCCTGCACGAACTGTGGTCGCATTGGATCCGGCGGAACCACTTCCACGCCACGTGCTGGAAATACCGGGAGTCCGATCCCGAGCGTTTCGTCGATCATCTCACCGTGGCCTGGCGGGAAAACCAAATCTTGGAGACGTATTTTCCGAACGCGCTGGATGCCGCCGGCGGCCGCTGGAAGGCCGCCCAGGCGGCGGCCTTCGCCGCGCATGCCGATGGGGCCGCGCCTTACGTCAGCGCGGTGGGACGGCACATGGTGACGGCCGCCACGGAAATGGAGTTGTGGCTTGTCCTGCTGGCGCTGGCGGGAGTGGTCGGGTGGGGATACGTCCGTTTCGGGCGCGAATAAGAAAATCCAGGAGTTCTTCGCGGGACGTGCAGGAAAAAAGGGGGGAGGGCACCCGAAATCAATAGATGGATCCAAACGACTTGATCCATCCGATTTCCTTTAGCCCCTCGGCCAATTCGATCAGGCCGACGATCCAGACGAACCACAAGGCGCTGAACATGTGGCGTCGATAGGCGGCCGGTTTCACCGTGTAGGTTTCCGGCTCGGAGAACAACGAGAACTTCGGGAAAAAGGCCGGCACCCGTTTCAGGTAATCGTCCATGTCGCTTCCGAAATACTCCCGGAGGCGCCGCTCCTCCTTCCGGACGACGAGCGGGTAATACAAGATCATGACGACCAATACCGCCAGCGGGAACGTGAACGTTTCCGTGCAGAATCCAATGCCCAAGGCCCCGAAGGTGCTGAAGAAATAGAGGGGATTCCGGCAAATGGAGTAAGGGCCTTGCGTGATCAAGGTCCGGTCCTTGTAGCCGGCGATGTAGACGGAGCACCACATCCGGCCCAACGAGCCGACGGCGACCAGAACCATGCCGATGAAAAACAGGCATGTACTCACCATCGGATCGTTTTCATCCCAGTGGCTCGTCGAGAAGACAAGTACGAGGACCGCCGCGGCGGTCGCCGCCCGGGAAAGAGGAAGCCGGAATTTTTCATATCGTGTTTTCATATGCCTCCTGCATTTCCGGGACACGCCGTTTCCGGGGTTCCCGCAAGGAAAAACGAAACTGTCAGTTTTCCGGACCGCCGGCAACGTCAATCGGCGCCAAGAAAAGCCAATGCCGTCCCAGCGATTCCGGCCTCAACCCGACGGGGGCCCCGGCGGACACCCGTTTCCAATTGCGCTTCGTCATGACGTAGCGCGGATCTTCGCCGCTCTTCAGCCGATCCGCCATATGGCCGAAAATTTCTTCGGGCTGGATGAATTCGATCCGCCGGTCGAGGTGGAATTCCAAGCCGTTCAAATATCGGCCCGTGGCCGTGTAGAGCGGAGGGTTCCCGTCGCGGGCGAGCACGGGTTCCAGGGCGGCGGCCAAGCGCGTCATGTCCTTGGGCTTGTCTATGTGGGCTAGGATTCCCTTGCCGGCGACGATGAGCACCAGAAAACCCCCGGCTGCGATCCTCGCCGTGCGCGCTTGGAGGCGCCCCCGCGCGATCAGAACGTCGATCCTTCGACCCAAGATCAACGACAAGGGCACGAACAGGGGCACCAGATAAAGAGGCAATTTGGACGTGCTGAGCGAAAACACCGCGAAGGGAATGGCCACGCCCGCCAGCAGCGACCATCCCGCCGCTTTCGACCAGACCGGCGCATCGTCCTTCGGCCACCCATTTTTGAGCGGCCGTCCGCGCCAGAGAACCAGCGGCAGCCAGGGGCCCGTTCCCAGCAAGAGAATGGGCAGATACATGGTGAAAGCAAACCGAAGCCCCGGATTCCGATGGAACTCGCCGCTCACGTTGCGGCCGACCAGTTCTTCGCCAAGCCAGTAGGAGAGCAAGCCGGGGGTATGCTTGGCTTCGGCTACGTACCACCCCGCGCCCAGCAATAGGAACAGGACCAGCCCCGCCCAAGGCAGTCCGGCGGGGACTTTCCAGGTTCCCGCCCGGCGCAAGAGGAGTCCCGCCACCGGCAGGGAGGCGGCGGGCACCAGCAGCGCCGGAGGCCCTTTGGTCATGAATCCAAGGCCGAGGAAAGCCCACATGGCGAGCAACGGAAACGGGGATCGGCGCGCATAGCCATGCCAAAACGCGGCCATGGCTGCGGCGACCCACAGCGTGGTCAGCAGATCGGCCGACACGACGCCGGCCGCTCCCGCCATGAAGGGCGACGTCGAAAAAACAAGCCCCGCCCAGAGCCCGGCTTTCGGGCCCCAGATGGAGGTCCCGGCCAGCCAGATGGCTCCTGCTGCCAGAACCATCGCCAGCACCAGATAGGCGCGCGCGCCCCATGCCGTATTCCCCAACGCGCGCGTGCCGGCCATGATTGCCATGTAGGTAAGCGGCGGCTTGGTCCAATGCGGCTGGCCATTCAGGATCGGATCGTCGAAATCCCCCGAGGCCATTGTTTCGCGGGCGCATTCCGCATAGCGTCCTTCCGTGGTTTCATAAAGTCCCCGGCTGCCTTGGAACGAAACCGCGCCGGCAAAGGCGATCCCGATCACCAGCAGGAAGCCTCTCCAATCGAACCGATGCCCAGATGGAACCAAGGTCTCCATGCTTACGTGTGTCCGAGGCGGAACTCGTCCCTTTCACCGTTGCCTGTACAGGAGCCAGCCGCCGAGAATCTGGCTGGCGACGACGGGAATCCACGGAATCATGTCGGGGCGCCATTCGGGACGATCCAGCAGGGAATCGGCGAGAATGATGAACAGGTAGAACAGGAACAGCAGCACCAGCGCCATGCCGATGCCGATGGACGATTCCTTCCGGTGCGAACGGATGCCCAGCGGGATGCCCAGCAGGGTGAACGAGAAGCATGAAATCGCCAGCGCCAGCCGCTTGTTGGCGTCCACCGCCAGCTTGGTGCGCATCCGCGGGATGCCCTTCTCCGGGATGTCGGGAAAGACCTGGCGGACGTTTTGGACGGCATGCACCAGCTCGGTGAAGGTCATGGAGGCCGGTTTCTTCTTGATCTTGCCCTTTTTGAGCATTTGGCGGAGATCCAGGGTGACCGGGTAGCTTTCCGCGCTGAGTTCGCGGGCCTTGGCGATGTCCGAGGGGTCGTTCTTGTCGTATTCCGTCAGGCGGACCTTGTTCAGCGCGATGTCCATGATGCGGGTTTCGGGATCGAAATTCACCGTGCCGGACTCGGCCAGGACCTGGGCGGTGGCGCCTTTTTCGCCGAACTGGATGATGGTGATGTCTTCGAGCCGGGTGGCGGATTTCTTGCCGACGTAGATTTGCACGCCGGGAAAATCGCGCACGAACTGGCCTTCCTCCAGCAGGGCCAGCGGATCTTCTTCGCCCAGCTCGCGCAGCATTTGGTAGCGGCGGAAATGGCTTCGCGGCGACACCTCCGCGTTGAGGTAGAGGCAGAAGGCCGAGAGCAGCACCGAGCAAAACAGGATCGGCGCGGCCACTTGACTCAGGTTGACCCCGCACGATTTCATGGCCGTGATCTCCCCGTCGGCCGACAGGCGCCCGAAATGCAGCAGTACCGTCGTCAGCACGCTGATTGGGACCACGAACGAGAGCGTGAAGGGGATGTTGAGGGCGAAGATCTTCATGATCAGCGTCCCCGAAATGCCGCGGGACATGTAGTCGATGGCCTGCACCGTCGCGCCGACGTACATTACGAAGGTCAGCACGGTCACGGCCAGGAAGAAGCTCTTGAGGAAGTCCAAAAGCAGGTAGCGGTTGAGCACGCGAATCATGGCCGGGGGTCCTTTCGCCGGCGTGCGGCATTCCGCGGGGCCGGAACCTTGGCAATCCGTTTCTCCAGGCCTTCGCCGGCGGCGCGAATGGCGCGGAGCGTTCCGTCCGGAAGATGGGCCGTTATGGCCGTCACGTCGATCCCGCCTTTCCGGCCGGTTCGGCGAGATCGAATTCCAGCCAGACGTAGTTTCGGCTTCCGGAGCGGAATTCCCGGGTCTTGCCGAGGGGGCGGGGCGCGTCGGCGGGCCAGGCATCGAACATGCGCTTCTGGAAGACGACAAAACCTCGTTGTTCGCGCGCCATGGCCGCGTGCAATGCCTCCGGCGTTCGCAGGACTTCGCCGCGGCGGTTGGAATAAAAGGCCAGGATTTCGCCGTTGATTTTGTAAATGAGCAAGGGGCGGTCCGGAGGCAGGCGTTCCTGGACGGCGCGGGCGAGTTCAACGGGGGTTTTGAGGGGATTGACGGCGGGATAGATGAAGCATCCAACGGCCCATTGGACGGCCAGCAAAGAGATCGCGGCCCCCAGGAAGAAGCGCGGCGGCGCGGCGGCGCGGCGGGTTTCGCGCCATAGAACGACCGCGCCGGCGGTGGCGGCCCCTCCGGCGGGCCACAGCGTCCATCCGGGGATGGGCAGTTGGGGAACGAAGCCGGCGATGAGGAGGGCCGGGCCGGCCACGGACAAAAGCAACAGAAATGCGCCGCGCGCGAAACGCGCCCAGCGGAATTCCGCGGAATCCAATTCCGTCCAGACGCTGCCGACCAGAATGGCCGCGGCGGGGAAGAGACCCAGGACGTAGATGTTGCGTTTCGAGGCGATGAGGCTGAAAAAGACGAAAACAAACCCGATCCAGCCGCCCAGCCGCCGAAGCAGGAGACGGCGCGTCGAATCTTGGAAAAGAACCAGTGCGGCGGCGGGCAGGCAGAAGGTCCATGGCAGAAGATCGGCCGGAACCGTGGTGAGGAAATAATACAGCGGCCGAACATGGCCGCTGCCGATGTCCCCGCCGACGGCGCGATCGACGTTTTGGGAAAAGAGCAATTCGCGGAAATAGCCGTCCGGGGCGCCTTGGAGCCAGGCCAGCCCCAGCCAAAGGGCGGGAAGGGAGAGGGCGATCATTGGGCCCCAGAGCCAATGCGATTTTTTCAGGAGGCGGCCTTCGCCGGCGGCGAGGCGGGCGGCGGCATAGGCGCCGGCGGGGACGAGGAGTCCGACGGGGCCTTTGGTGAGGATGCCCAGTCCCATGCACGACCACGCCAGCGCGGGACGCCAGAGGGAGGGGGCGTCGTCGTTGAGGAACAACAGCGCGAGGGCGCCCATGGTCCAGCCGAGCAGCGGGCCGTCCATTCGGGAGAATCCGATTTCATGCCAGAACAAATAGGCCGTGCACAGCGTCAGGATGGATGGCCACGCGGCTTTTTCTCCGGCCCAGCGTCCGGCCAACCGCGCCGTGGCCCACAGCGCGAGGATGCCGGCGAAGAAGCCGGGCAGGCGAACGGGGAGGCGCCCGATGGGCAAGGTCGTGGCGCGGGAGGCGAGGTTGATCAGCCAAAAGAGGAGGGGGGGCTTGTGGGCGTAGTACTCGCCGCTGCGATGGGGCACGAGCCAGTGGCCGTCCTGCGCCATTTCGCGGGCGACGTAGGCGTAGCGGGCCTCGTCGGGTTCCCACAGGTCGCGGCGCAGGTATTCGCCGCCCCAGAGGAGGGCGCCGAGCAGGAAGAGATGCCAGAGGGCGGGCCTGCGCATGGGCGATGCCCTTCAGGTGGCGTCCGCGGCCTGCGCGGTTTTGTGGCGATGGATCAGCATCAGGTTGCGGACGTAGACGAAGAGGCCGACGGCCTGTCCGAGGGTGATGACGGGGTCTTTGCGCCAGATCGCGTAGAAGAGCAGCAGTCCGCCCCCGCCGATGGACAGATACCAGAACGAGAGCGGGATGGTGGATTTGCCTTTCTTTTCCGAGGCGATCCATTGCACGAGGAATCGGGAAAAGAAAAGGACTTGGCCCAGCATGCCGAGCATGCCGATGGGACTGGCGAGAACGTCCGCGAAATGTTTCAGCGTTTCCATCAGGTTTCCTCCGCTCGGACGGATCGGTGGCGTTTCTGCATCCAGCGGACGGCCCAGAGGTCCCAGAGGGTTTCCTTCAGGCGGCCCCAATTGGTATATTTGCTTTTTCCGGCGGCGCGCGGGCGGTGGTTCACGGGGATTTCCTCGATGCGGGCGCCGGCCATGGCCATCAGCGCGGGCAGGAACCGATGCATGCCGCGGAACTGCATGGGGAGGGACTGCGTCCATTCGGCGCGGAAGGCCTTCAGCGTGCAGCCGGTATCGCGGATGTTCTCGCCCAGCGCGCGGTTGCGGGCGGCGTTGGCCAGGCGGCTGCCGTAGCGTTTGGACCAGGTATCCTGCCGATGGGCGCGGTACCCGCAGCAAAGGTCGCAGCCGTCCATCCGCGCCACCAGCGCGGGGATGTCGGCGGGGTCGTTCTGGCCGTCGGCGTCGAGCGTGATGAAGACCGGGCCGCGCGCGGCGTGGAACGCGGCGCCGAGGGCGGCGCTCTGGCCCGAATTCTCGGCCAGAAGCAGGAGGCGCAGTTCGGGGAGATCCGCGCGCAGGGCTTTCAAGCGGGCGGGGGTGGCGTCGGTGGAGCCGTCGTCCACGACGAGGATTTCGAAGGGGCGTCCCATGCCGCGCAGGACGCCGGCCGCCTCGCGCACGACGGATTCGATGCAGGCTTCCTCGTTGTAGGCGGGGATCAAGACCGAGAGTTCGGGAAATCCGCGCGGATGGGCCGACGGTTGCCGGTCGGATTCTGGAGGCCTAGAAATCATCTTGGGCACTATAGACAAGAACCCGCCAAAAATCCACACCGACATTCTGAAGGTTGCTTCAGGCGGATTCGGTCGGCGGGCATGGAAAAGCGCCCCGGATTTCTCCGGGGCGCTGGGGCGCCGGTCGGGCCTAGGCCTTCGGGGCGGCGGGGGCCGCCGGGGCCAGATCGGCCATTTTGGCGTACTTGGCCCAATCCCGGTCGACGTCGGCCTGGGCGTGCGCAAGCAACTGGGCGGCGGCCTCGGGGTTGTTCTTGACGAGCACCTTGTAGCGGGTCTCGTTGTAGACGTAGTCTTTCAGCGGGATCGAGGGCGCCTTGCTGTCGAGCTGCAGCGGATTCTTGCCTTGGGCGGCCAGGGCGGGATCGCGGCGGCAGAGGATCCAGTGGCCGGACGCCACGGCGTTCTTCTGCTGCTCGAGCCCGTCGCGCATTTCCTTCATCCCGTGCGCGATGCAGTGGGAGTAGGCGATGATGATCGACGGGCCGTTGTGCGCCTCGGCCTCCTTGAAGGCCTTGATCGCCTGCGGGGCGTTGGCGCCGAAGGCGACGCGCGCGACGTAGACGTTGTCGTAGGCCATCGCCATGAGGGCGAGGTCCTTCTTGGAGGCGGGCTTGCCGCCGGCGGCGAACTTGGCGACGGCGCCGAGCGGGGTGGACTTCGAAGCCTGGCCGCCGGTGTTCGAATACACCTCGGTGTCGAGCACCAGGACGTTCACGTTGGCGCCGGACGCGAGCACGTGGTCGAGTCCGCCGTAGCCGATGTCGTACGCCCAGCCGTCGCCGCCCACGATCCAGACGGATTTCTGGATGAGGTAGTCGGCGACGGAGAGCAGGTTCAGGGCTTCGGGCTTGGCATTGCCGGCGAGCTTCTGCTTGAGCTGGGCGACGCGGTCGCGCTGCGCGGCGATGCCGGCTTCGTCCTTCTGGTCGGCGTGGACGAGGCCGTCGGCCAATTCCGCGCCGACGTCGGCCTTGAGGGTTTCGACGAGTTGCTTGGCGTAATGGGCCTGCTGGGTGCAGGTGAGGCTGAACCCGAATCCGAATTCGGCGGCGTCTTCGAACAGGCTGTTGGACCAGGCCGGGCCGCGGCCGTCGCGGTTCTGGGCCCACGGGGTGGTGGGCAGGTTGCCGCCGTAGATCGAGGAGCAGCCGGTGGCGTTCGCGACGAGGGCGCGGTCGCCGAAGAGCTTGCTCAGCAGGCTCAGGTACGGGGTTTCGCCGCAGCCGGCGCAGGCGCCGGAGAACTCGAACAGCGGAATCGTGTACTGCACGTCCTTGACCATGCCGAGGTTGAGCTTGGCGCGGTCCATGACCGGCAGGCTCTCGAAGAACTGGATGTTCTCGCGCTCCTGGGCCACGATCGGCAACTTGGGTCCGAGGTTGATGGCCTTGCGGGTCGGGTCGGCCTTGTTTTTCTTGGGGCAGGAGGCCACGCAGACGCCGCAGCCCGTGCAATCCTCGACGTAGATCTGCAGCGTGTAGGCCTTGTCGTCCTTGCCGCGGACGGGGGCGTGTTTGAAGCCGGCGGGGGCTTTTTCCAGGAGCTTCTTGTCGTATTCGTTGGCGCGGATGACGGCGTGCGGGCACACGAACGAGCACGTGCCGCACTGGATGCACTCGGCTTCGTCCCAGATCGGCACGTCGAGGGCGACGTTTCGCTTTTCCCACCGCGTGGTGGCGGAGGGGAACGTGCCGTCGACGGGCATCTTGGAAACGGGCAGGGAGTCGCCGTCGCCGACCATGATCTTGGCGGTGACGTCCCGGACGAAGGCGGGGGCCTTGGCGGAGACGGCCGGCGGGATCTCGAGGGTCGAGGTCACGGCGGAGTACGGGATCGGGTACAGGTTGGCGAGGGTTTCGTCCACGGCCTGGAAGTTCTTTTGGACGATTTCGTCGCCCTTCTTGCCGTAGGTCTTTTTGATGGAATGCTTGATCTTCTCGATGGCCTCGTCCTTGGGCAGGACGCCGGAGATGGCGAAGAAGCAGGTCTGCATGATGGTGTTGACGCGGGAGCCCATGCCGGTGCGCTTGGCGACGTCGTAGCCGTCGATGTTGTAGAACTGGATCTTCTTCTCGAGGATCTGGGCCTGGACTTTCTTCGGCAGCTTGTTCCAAACCTCGTCTTTGGAGAAGGGGCTGTTGAGGAGGAACACGGCGCCGTCGGAGGCGAAACGCAGGATGTCGGTCTGGAAGAGGAACTCGTACTGGTGGCAGGCGATGAAACTGGCCTTTTCGATCAGGTACGGGCTGTGGATCGGCTTGGGTCCGAAGCGCAGGTGCGAGGTCGTGCGCGAGCCGGACTTCTTCGAATCGTAGACGAAGTAGCCCTGCGCGGCGAAATCGGTTTCCTCGCCGATGATCTTGATGGAGTTCTTGTTCGCGCCCACGGTGCCGTCGGCGCCGAGGCCGAAGAACATCGCGCGGGTGACCCCTTCGCCTTCCGCGTGGAAATTCGGATCGACGTCGAGGCTCAGGTGCGTCACGTCGTCCACGATGCCGACGGTGAAGCCGTTCTGGGGGCTGCTCTTCTTGAGCTCGTCGAAGACGGCCTTGGCCATGGCGGGGGTGAATTCCTTGGAGGACAGCCCGTAGCGGCCGCCGACGACCTTGGGCATGGCGGGGAAGGCTCCGGACGCGACGCCCTGCGCGAGGGCGGTCAGGACGTCCTTGTAGAGCGGCTCGCCGTCGGAGCCGGGCTCCTTGGTGCGGTCGAGGACGGCGATGGCCTTCGCGCTCTTCGGCAGGGCGGCGAAGAAATACTTGGCGGAGAAGGGCCGGTACAGGCGCACGACGACGGCGCCGATCTTTTCGCCCTTCTGCTGCAGGGCTTCGACGGTCTCGAGCGCCACTTCGGCGGAGGACCCCATCAGCACGACGACGCGCTCGGCGTCGGGCGCGCCGATATAATCAAAAGGCTTGTAGTGCCGGCCCGTCAACTGGCCGAATTCCTCCATCGTGGCGGCCACGACGTCGGGGCAGGCGTCGTAGAACTTGTTGACCGCCTCGCGGCCCTGGAAATAGACGTCCGGGTTCTGCGCGGTGCCGCGGATGAACGGCTTTTCGGGATTCAGCGCGCGGGCGCGGTGGTCGGCGATGAGCTGGTCGCTGATCATCGCGCGGATGATCTCGTCGGCGAGCAGTTCGACCTTGGCGACTTCGTGGGAGGTGCGGAAGCCGTCGAAGAAGTGCAGGAACGGCACGCGGGACTTCAGCGTGGCGGCCTGCGCGATCAGCGCGGTGTCCATCACTTCCTGCACGCTGTTGGAGGCGAGCAGGGCCCAGCCGATCTGGCGGCAGGCCATCACGTCCTGGTGGTCGCCGAAAATCGACAGCGCCGAGGCGGCGAGCGAGCGCGCGGAAACGTGGAAGACCGTCGAGGTGAGTTCGCCGGCGATCTTGTACATGTTGGGGATCATCAGCAGGAGGCCCTGCGAGGCGGTGAAGGTGGTGGTCAGCGCGCCGGACTGCAGCGCGCCGTGCACGGCGCCGGCGGCGCCGCCTTCGGACTGCATCTCGGCGACGGTCGGGACGGTGCCCCAGAGGTTCGGGCGGCCTTCGGACGCCCACTGGTCGGCCCACTCGCCCATGTTGGAGGAGGGGGTGATGGGGTAAATGGCGGCGACTTCCGTCGTCTTGTACGCGACGTAGGCGGCGGCCTCGTTGCCGTCGATGATGGCGATCTTCTTCTCTTGGCTCATGGAGTGCTCCGTTTCTTTTTGAAATCCACAAATGCAGAAATGGCCAATAGGCGCCAAAACGCACACGCGGCAAAGGATGGCACAAGGCGGCGGCGGATGCAACCGGAAAAGGCCAAAACCGCCGAAAAAAGCGTTTTACATTGGAAAACGGCTTGCATGGGGGGGTGGGGTTTTGGTTGGATGCGCGGGCGTGGCTCCAACCCCCACGGAAAAGGAAAATCGTTTTATGGCAAAGAAAATCGCGAAAATCGCCGGCAACATGCTGATCGCCCAGAGCGGCGGTCCCACGGTCGTCATCAACCAGAGCCTGATCGGCGCGGTGCTGGAGGCCAAGAAGCACAAGGAGATCAAAAAGATCTACGGCGCGCTCCACGGCATCAAGGGCATCCTGAACGAAGACCTGATCGATCTGGGCCGCGAAAGCGTCGCCACGCTCAAGGCCGTCGCCCAGACGCCGTCGTCGGGCCTCGGTTCCGTCCGCAAGAAGCCCACGCCGGACGATTGCGCGAAGATCTTCGAGAAGCTCCAGAAACACAACGTCCGCTATTTCTTCTATATTGGCGGCAACGACTCGGCCGAGACCGCGCATATCATCAACGAAGAGGCCAAGAAGGCTGGCTACGAAATGCATTGCTTCCACATTCCGAAAACCATCGACAACGACCTGCGCGAGAACGACCACACGCCGGGCTTTGCCAGCGGAGCCAAGTTCGTGGCGCAGGCGTTCATGGGCGACGATCTGGACAACGCCGCGCTGCCGGGCGTGAAGATCAACGTCGTCATGGGCCGCCACGCCGGCTTCCTGACGGCCGCCGCCGCGCTGGCGCGCACCTATCCGGGCGCCGGCCCGCACCTGATCTACCTGCCCGAACGGCCCTTCGACCTCGAAAATTTCCCCCAACAGGTCAAGGACGTCGTCGAGAAGCACGGTCGCTGCGTCGTGGCGGTCTCGGAAGGCGTTTCGGATATCACGGGCACGGCGATCGCGGCCGCTTTTTCGAAGGAAGTGGACAGCCACGGCAACGTGCAGCTGTCCGGATCCGGCGCCCTGGGCGACGCCTTGGCCACCCTGGTCAAAACCAAGACCGACATCACCCGCGTGCGCGCCGACACGTTCGGCTATCTGCAGCGCTCGTTCCCGGGCGTGGTGTCCGCCAACGACGCGAAGGAAGCCTTCGCCGTGGGCCGCGAGGCGGTCAAGTGCGCGACCGGCGCCGACGTGGACGGGTCCATCGCCATCCGCCGCAGGAAGGGCAAGAAGTACCAGGTCTATTTCGAGCGCGTGGAACTGCGCAGCGTCGCGAAGGAAACCCGCCACATGCCCGACGAATTCATCGCGGCGAACGGCTGCGACGTCACGAAGGCCTTCCTCGACTACGCCCGGCCCATCGTCGGCGAGTTGCCGCCGATCGGCCGCTTCAAGCGGATCCAGGTGAAGAAGTAGGACGGCAAGGAGTGTCGGAGTCTAGGAGTGTCGGAGTGCAGGAGCAAAGCCGGAATTCCGGGCTCCCTTCGCCTCCATTCCATACTCCGAAACTCCTAGACTCCTAAACTCCAGGAGGATTTTCCCATGCCCCGCCGCAAACGACTCGACACGACCCCGGAATGGAAGGCCCTCAAGGCGCACGCGGCGCAGATGAAAGGCGCCTCGTTGCGGGACTTGTTTGCCGCCGATGCGGCGCGGGCGCAGGCGTTCTCCCTCGAGGTGGGTGGCTGGTATCTGGACTATTCCAAGAACCTCGCCACGGCCGAGACGATGCAGCTCCTGCAGGCCCTGTGCCCCATGGCCGACCTGCGCGGCGAAATCGATGCGATGTTCAGCGGCCAGAAGATCAACGAGACGGAAAAGCGCCCCGTCCTGCACGTCGCGCTGCGCAACCGGTCGAACACGCCGATTGTCGTGGACCGCAAGGACGTCATGCCGGCCGTGAACGCGGTGCTGGAGAAGATGGGCGGCTTCGCCGATCTCGTGCGCTCCGGCCAGTGGCTCGGGTTCACGGGCAAGCCGATCCGGAATATCGTCAACGTCGGCATTGGCGGTAGCGATCTGGGGCCCGTCATGGCCTACGAGGCCCTCAAGCCCTACAGCCAGCGCGACCTGACGGTGCGCTTCGTCTCGAACGTCGACGGTACGCACGTCGTGGAAGCCGTGCGCGACCTCGATGCGGCGGAAACGCTGTTCATCGTGGCCTCCAAGACCTTCACCACGCAGGAGACCATGACCAACGCGGAGACCGCGAAGGCCTGGCTGCTGGAGAAGCTGGGCGACCCGGCCGCGGTGGCGAAGCACTTCGTGGCCGTCTCGACGGCCGCCCGGGAAGTGCGGGCCTTCGGCATCGATCCGGCCAACATGTTCGAGTTCTGGGACTGGGTCGGCGGACGCTACTCGCTGACCAGCGCCATCGGCCTGCCGCTGATGATCGCGATCGGTCCGGAGAACTTCCTGCGCATGCTCGACGGCTACCACGAGATGGACCGGCACTTCGCGACGGCCCCGTTCGAGCGCAACGCGCCGGTGATCCTGGCGCTGCTGGGCCTCTGGTACGGCGACTTCTTCGGCGCGCAGAGCACGGCGCTGCTGCCGTACGACCAGTATCTCTCGCGCTTCGCGGCCTACTTCCAGCAGGGCGACATGGAGAGCAACGGCAAGCGCGTGACGAAGAACGGCAAGCCGGTGACGTACGAGACGGGTCCCGTGGTCTGGGGCGAGCCCGGTACCAACGGCCAGCACGCGTTCTACCAGCTCATCCACCAAGGGACCAAGCTGATCCCGTGCGACTTCATCGGCTTCTGCAAGAGCCACAATCCGGTGGGCGACCACCACGCCAAGCTGATGAGCAACTTCTTTGCCCAGACCGAGGCGCTCGCATTCGGCAAGACCGCCGACGAATGCCGCGCCGAAGGCGTGCCCGAGAAGCTCGTGCCGCACAAGACCTTCCCCGGCAACCGGCCGACCAACACGCTGTTGGCGGAGACGCTGACGCCCGAGACGTTCGGGCAGCTCGTCGCGCTCTACGAACACAAGATTTTCGTGCAGGGCGTGATTTGGAACATCTTCTCGTTCGACCAGTGGGGCGTGCAGCTCGGCAAGGTGCTCGCCAACCGCATCCTGCCCGAACTGAAGTCCAAGGATTCCGAACTGAAGCACGACGGGTCCACGAACGAGCTCATTCGGCGCTTTCGCGCAAAGGCGTAGCCGCCATTTTGCCGCGGAGCGCGCAGGGGATTTTCAGGTAGCGCGGGCGGGCCCCGCCCGCCGACGGATGGTCGGAATGCGGGGTTTCCGTCCCGCGCGGACATTCCCTTTGGAGTGCGGCGCGGCGCGCCCCTTTGGCTATGGCCTTGCAGGGGGAATGGCGCCGTTCGCAAAAGGGGCGTTACGGTTGAACCGGAGGCGGGACGGGGGGCGTCGCCGCGTGGGCCTGGGCCTTTTCCTTTTTGAGTTCGGCTTTCCGCAGAAGTTTCGCTTCTTTTTTCTGTTTCTTGGCGATTTCTCTCTGGTGCTTGGCAAACGAGTAGTTGGGTCTGGCCATTAGGTCTCCTGTTTTGGGGTTTTGTCTTTCGTATCATGGATGGAGCCAACATGCGCCAAAAATCTTTCGTCCAATTTCGCCGGAGGCTTCGAACGGCAAAAAATGGGCTTGTGCAATGGGCGGGCCAATGGTCCGATGGCAGGCACCAAGGAGATTCATGACCGCTCGATCCACCTTGCTTTTGGCCGCGCTGCTGGCCGCGTGCTGGGACGCGCCGTCCCGCGCGTCGATTTACGAGGTTCCCGAAATGCCCGGCGAAGTAGTGGGCGCCTGGGACGCGAACATTTTGGCGGACGACGTCCATTTCGAAACCGCCGCCATCGTCGGCACGATCCGCCAGCGCTTGGCCATCAAAGGCAACCAGACCTGCACGCTGTGGGTTTTCGACGCCTTGAACCGCCCGCCGATCCATACGGTCTCGTTTACGAACGTCCCGGCCGCCGATCCGTTCGACGTGTCCACGTACGACTTTCCCATGCACCTGCAGGTGCCTCGGGACGTCTACGTGGGATTTTCCGCGCAGGGCGACGGGTGGACCAACACGTTTTCCGACTACTGGAGCTGGGGCACCAACGTGGTCCGGGGAATCGTCGGAACCGCCGGGCAATACTACTACGGAACCGTGGCCGGTGGACAGCTGGCCACCAGCTACAATGCCGGCAACGATTCCTACGGCTGCATGCAAATCCTCGCCGCGCCGGCGCGCATCGACGGCATGGCGGTGGCCACCGGGCACGTGCATCTGGCGATTTCCGAGCTGCCGATCTACGCCACGAACGCGGTAGAGCGGGTGGAATCCGCCGGCGAAACCAATTGGGCGGAAGCCGAAACGCTTCCGCTGGGCGCGTCGAACCACGTGTGGGTCGCGACCAACGGTCCGGCGACCTCCGCTTTTTACCGGGTCAGGAGCCGATAGGAAACCATCCGCGAGGGAACCGATGGGCCAGAGCAGCAAATGTTTCGCGTGGATGGCGGCGGCGGCGGCGCTGGCGGTTTCCCCGGCGGAAGGCCGGGACTATCAGGTCTTCGACGTGGTTGGCGACAGCATTTCGGCGGGGGTGAATCCGGGCTGCGGGACCTACGGATGGGTCCACATGCTTTTCGGACAGTTGGCCTGCGATCAGGGGGCGTCGACCGCGACGTTGACCAATCTGTGGCCGGACGTCGCCGCCTACAACAGTTCGGTGTCCGGCTCGACCGCCAGGGATTGGGCGTGGGCGCAGCCTGCCTATCTGCAGACCGTGTCCAACCACCATCCGGACTTGGTCGTGGTCTTCATCGGCGGCAACGACGGCCTGGCGTATGCGGCCGACGGCGACTATACCGAGGCGGAGAAGGAGGAGTTTCGGACCAACCTGGCGGCGATCGTCCAGAAACTGCGCGCCAACAGCCCGGTCCCCGACGTCGTCGTCGTGAACTACTACGATTTGTTCGATGGCCTCAGCAGCAATCTGCCGCCGGACTACGCCGCCTACCGGACGCTTTCGGCCGCCGTGGCGGCCGGCAACCAGATGATCGCGGGCGTCGCGGCCAGCAACGGATGTTTCCACGTCGACGTGCATTCCGGATTCCTGCACCACGCCTATGGCGGGGAACTGGGGGATGCCGGGCATCTGTCCCCGGATTACGTCCGGACGCCGCTTTCGGCGTTCGACATCCATCCGGCGACGGCGGGACACCATGCGATTCGGCTGGCGGTCTACGAAAAGCTGGCCGAACTGAAAGAGATTCCGAAGTTCCTCGCTCCGTCCGGCACGCCCGACCAGGCGGTCATCCGCTGGAGCAGCGGCATCGGCCAGAGCTACGTCTTGCAGCGCGCGTCCGATTCCACCAACGCCTACGAGGGCGTGGCGACCAATGCGGGCACGCCGCCGGTCAATGTCCTGACGGATTCGATCGAGACCGTGGAGCGCGTTTTCTACCGGATTCTCGTGGAATAGCGCCGGCGGGCGGTCCGGCCGCCCTCATCGTAAATTATCCGGTTTTTAGCCCGTTCTTAATCTATCCGCGGGGATTTCCGCGGTAGATTGCCCCGCTTATGAATGGACGGAAACAACGGTGGTTGCGGATGGCCGGGTGGTTGGCGCTTGTGGGAGCGCTAGGGACCGGCTGCGCAAACCTGCACGAGGCGGCGGACCAAAGCGACCTGGCCTTGGCGGAACGCTTCATGCAAAAAGGCATCGCCGTGGACGTCCGGGATTCCTACGGCCGGACGCCGCTGATGTGGGCGGCCGCCGATCTGGACGTGCTCCGGTATTTCGTGGCGAAAGGCGCGGACGTGAATGCCCGGGACGTCAACGGCGAGACGGCGCTGATGAAGGCGGCCTTCATCGGCTCGCTGGAGGCGGTCCAATATCTCGTGGCCCAGGGCGCGGAGGTGAACGTCCGGAGCGACAAGGGTCGGACGCCGTTGATGTGCGCGGCGGGCAACCTGGACGTCGCGAAATATCTCGTGGGCCAGGGCGTGGACGTCAACGCCCGGGACGCCAACGGCGAGACGGCGCTGCGGTGGGCGGCCACCTTCGGGCATCTGGACGTGGTGAAATTCCTGGTGAAAAACGGGGCGGACGTGAATGCGCGGGACGGCAGCGGCCAAACGCCCCTGAAATGGGCCGCCGCCTTCGGACACCGCGAGGTGGCGAAATACCTCGAGAAAATGGCCGCGGAAGAAAGCGCCCGGAACGAAACCGGCGGGCCGCCGTTGCCGAATGCGCGCCGGGAAAGCGCCGCCGTCCGTTGGCTGGAAGCCAAGAACGAATCGAATTAGGGGGAGCCGAAAGGCGGGGCGTCAGGACACGACGCGCGGGGGAATCAGCAGGACGGGGCGCGAGGAATGGCGCAGCACTTCCTTGCTGACGCTGCCGACCATCAGGTCGTGGATCGCGCCGCGGGCGCGGGTTCCCATGAGAATCGCGTCCGCGGAAAGGTTGTCCGCTTCGCGCAGGATCGTTTCGGCGGTGGACCCCTGGATGAGCAGCGCCTTGGCGTCGATGCCGTCCAGGCGCAACTCCACGGCGAGCGCCTCGATCTGCCGGTGCGCGCGGGTGAACTTGTGCGCGACGGCCAGGCGGACGCTTTCGGGACCCGCCCCGTAGCCGACGAAGTCGGGATCGGGTTCCGCCACGTGGATGAGGACCAGTTCGGCGGAGAGGCGGCGGGCCCAGTTGCGGGCCTCGCGCAGCACGGCGGGCGTCGAGCTTGCCAGATCCAAGGCGGCCAGCAGTTTCATGGCGGGTTCTCCGTTCTTCCAAGGAAACCCTACGGCGAACCCCGGCGGCAGGCAAGAGATTTGGCGCCCCATGCCGCCGATCGTTTCCGGGATGAAAACCCACTTCTGCGCGGCAAGAAATCGGCCGCCCCGTTCTGGAGATTCGGATTTTACGTGGCACGTAAACTATTTTTACGTACTGGTGGTGTCTAGGGTGAAGTGCACGAAAGTTCCAAGGCCGAGCCTCGGTTCGATACAATCGAACCTACGCAACCAAAAGGAGGCTGGCCTTGGAATACCGACATCTTACCCTAG
>JBFXHR010000024.1:0-40790 GCA_050176815.1 Kiritimatiellia bacterium | reverse complement strand
ACGGTGCGCTCTTCTAGGGTAAGATGTCGGTATTCCAAGGCCAGCCTCCTTTTGGTTGCGTAGGTTCGATTGTATCGAACCGAGGCTCGGCCTTGGAACTTTCGTGCACTTCACCCTAGACACCACCGGTACGTAAAACTTCTTCGCGGATTTTACGTAGGACGTAAAAAAGCTGTACGTCGTACGTAAAACGCGGGGAAAACTTATTTCAGGGACTTGAGGAGGCCGAGGAAGGCGGCGTCGGCGCGCTGGATTTCGTCGCGCATGGCTTCGAAGGCGGCGTTGTTTTCGTCGTTCGATTCGGGATCGGTGCCGATCCAGTCTTCGAGCTTTTGGCGCGCGAGGTCCTTGGCTTCCCGGGCGGCGTCGAGTTCGGCCTTCTGCTCGTCGGCCAGTTTTTCCTTGAGCGCGGCGATGGACTTGTCCGAGGCGAGGAGGGCGTCGTCGAGTTCGGCGATGAAGCGTTCCGGGGTGGCGTCGCGCGAGGCGCCGGCCTGCCCGAGGCGGGTGTGGCCGTCGGAATCGAGCAGGACGTAGGTCGGGAAGCCGCCCACCCCGAATTCCTGCATGAGCTTGGCGTTGCGCTCGGCGAACGCGTCCGGCACGAGGGATTTGTCGCGGGGAAAATCGATCCAGACGAGGACGAAATTCTTCTTCGCGTAGGTTTTCCAGGCCTCCTGGGAGAAGACCTGCTTGTCCATCATGCGGCACCATCCGCACCAGTCGCTGCCGGTGAAGTTGAGGAAGAGGGGCAGGCCGGTTTCGGCGGCGAGCGCCTTGGCGGCGTCGAGGTCCATGGTCCATTCGCCCGCGACGGCGCCTTCGAGCGCCGCCCGGCCCTTGGGGGCGGCCGGGGCGGCGGCGGATTGCGCTTCCGCCGCCGCCGCAGATGGCTCCGCGGCGGGCGGCGGCGGTTTCGGTCCGGCCAGGAAGTATGCCGCCGCGGCGGCGACGAGAACGATTCCGATGGCCCCAGCGACGATTTGCCCAATCTTCACGTCAACCTCCGCGGAATGGCGCTTCGTTTCGTTGCGAACGGCTTATGGAAAACCCGTCAGCCGTAGACGGCGGCGGAGCCGAGTTCCTCTTCGATGCGGAGGAGCTGGTTGTACTTGCAGATGCGGTCGGTGCGGCTGGCCGAGCCGGTCTTGATCTGGCCGGCGTTGACGGCGACGGCGAGGTCGGCGATGAAGGCGTCCTCGGTCTCGCCGGAGCGGTGGCTGATCACGTTGGTGTAGCCGTGGCGTTTGGCGAGGTCGATGGCGGCCAAGGTCTCGGAGACGGTGCCGATCTGGTTGACCTTGATCAGGATCGAGTTCGCGACGCCGAGGTCGATGCCCTTCTGCAGGAACTTGACGTTGGTGACGAACAGATCGTCGCCGACGAGTTGGATCTTCTTGCCGAGCTTTTCGGTCATGAGCTTCCAGCCGTCCCAGTCGCCTTCGGCGAGGCCGTCCTCGATGCTGACGATGGGGAACTTCTTGATCCAGCCTTCGTACATGGCGACCATGTCGGCGGCGGACTTCACGGACTGGTCGCTCTTGTGGAGGGTGTATTTCTTCGTCTTTTCGTCGAAGAGTTCGCTGGCGGCGACGTCGAGGGCGATGAAGACGTCCTTGCCGGGCTTGTAGCCGGCGGCGGCGATGGCGGCCACGAGGGCTTCGAGGGCCGCCGTATTGCTGGCCAGGCCGGGGGCGAAGCCGCCTTCGTCGCCGACGGCGGTGGAGAGCTTCTGGCCCTTGAGGAACTTCTTGAGGGCATGGAAGACTTCGGCGCCCATGCGCAGGCCTTCGGCGAAGGACTTGGCGCCGCGCGGGACGATCATGAATTCCTGCACGTCGATGGGGGCGTCGGAGTGGGCGCCGCCGTTGATGACGTTCATCATCGGGATGGGCAGGACGTGGGCATTGAGGCCGCCGAGGTGGCGGTAGAGCGGGATGTCGAGGGCGGCGGCGG
Organism: Kiritimatiellia bacterium; assembly: GCA_050176815.1. Lineage (GTDB taxonomy): Bacteria > Verrucomicrobiota > Kiritimatiellia > CAIQIC01 > Lenti-01 > Lenti-01. Next base: position 38,834 of record JBFXHR010000024.1, on the reverse strand, counting down.
CGGCGCGGGCCACGGCCATGGAGACGCCGAGCATGGCGTTGGCGCCGAGCTTGGACTTGGTTTCGGTGCCGTCGAGCTTGAGCATCGCGTCGTCGATCGCCTTCTGGTCGCGGGCGTCCATGCCGATCAGCGCCTTGGCGATGGGGCCGTTGACGTTCTTGACGGCCTTGAGCGTGCCCTTGCCGAGGTAGCGCTTGGCGTCGCCGTCGCGCAGTTCGAGGGCTTCGTTGACGCCGGTGGAGGCGCCGGAGGGCACGGCCGCGCGGCCGAAGGCGCCGCCGACCAGGCGGACGTCGGCTTCGAGGGTGGGGTTGCCTCTGGAATCGAGGATTTCGCGGGCGCGGATGGATTCGATCTGGAACATGTGGGATCTCCTGTCTGTGTTTTTAAACTTTTCGGGGTGCGCCCGCAGGCCGGGCGTTTAGGGGCGTACTCTACTCGCCCGGCGCGGAATGGCAACGATTTTTAGGGGAAAACGGTTGATTTTCCCTTGCCGGCAAGGGCTTCGATCAAGGGCCGGGCTTGGGTGGCGGTCAGGACGCGGTAGGCGGGTTGGCGGGATTGCTTGAATTCGGGGCTGTGGTGGAGGGCGGGGTAGCCGAGGGGGCGCACGGTCCGGTCGAGGCGTTTCCACTCGGAATACGCCAGATGGCCCTGCGGATTTCGTTTCAAGGCGCGGCCAAGGCCTTTCCAGGCGGCGAGGAAACGGGCGGGGGAGGCGTCGTAGGATCTCGCGCTGGCGAGGAAGGCATCGAGGAGGGGCTTGGGTTCGCCGCCCTGGGCACGGTAGGGGCGGAGATTCAGACGGCCGAAGCGGCCTTTTGGAGCGAGGGGAACCCACAGCGGTTCGTCCGCTTGCGGCGGGCCGAGCGCGGCCCATTCCTCGTCGAGCGCCTTCCGCGCGCCGGCTTCGTCGGCGAGGGCGTGTTCGCTGCCGCGCGCGGCGTGGAGGATCCATTTGTAGGCGTCTTCGATGCGCGTTTCGGGCTCGGCGCGGGCCCGGTCGAGGAAATATTTCGCGTCGGGATTCGTCGCGGAAGAGAAGAAGAACAGAAAGGCCAAGGGCAGGGCGTTCATGCCGGAGAGCGTAGCGGGGGCGCGGCGCACCCGTCAAATTCTTCTTGCGCAAAGGGCTTCCCCGTGCGAGTATTACGATTATGAATATTCGTAATAACGACGAGGCGGCCGGGGCGACGCGCCTGAGCCTGTCGCTGCCGAACGGCCTGGCGGCGGAGCTGGACCGGCTGGTGGCCGATAAAGGCGCGGCGAGCCGCTCGGCCCTGGTGGCGGACCTGGTGCGGGCGGAGGTGGTCGAGCATCGGTCGCGGCGCGGCAAGCAGGAGATCGCCGGGACGATCACCCTGGTCTACGACCACCACGCGCGCAATTTGCAGGCGAAGCTGACGGACCTCCAGCACGACGCGGAAGGCCTCATCGTGTCGGTGATGCACGTGCACCTGAGCCACCACGACTGCCTGGAAGCGCTGGTGGTGCGGGGCCCGGCGGACCGGGTGCGGACCCTGGCCGACCGGCTGGCCGCCGTGCGCGGCGTGAAGCACGGCAAATTGACGATCACGACGACCGAACGAGGGCATTGACGTGAAAACGATTTGGCTGGCGGCGGTGGCGGGGAGCGTTTGCGCGGCGGCGTCCGCGCAGACGGCGGTCATGACGCACGCGGAATTGCAGTCCGTGGATTCGACGGGCTATACCGCCTGGGTGGAAAGCCCGACGAGCTTTCCCTTCGCGATCCGCGGCGTGATCCTGAACGATCCGGAGGAGATGCTCGATCCGGCGTTCAATCCGGCGGCGACGACTCCACCGACCGGAGGGCAATTCCAGTTGTTCATCCAGACCATCGAGGCCGACGACCGCGGCGGCACGGCGCTCTACATGGCGCAACGGAGCGTGCTGGGCGACCATTACGGCGAGGCGGCTTGGTCCAACGAAATGCGGCGCGTGATGTACGACGCCGCCGGCCGCAAGTTCCGCAAAGGGGACCTGGTGGAGGTGACGGCGCGGAAGGCGGTTTTCTACAACGGCAAGCGGAACGTCAACGAGGCGCACCGCACCACGGTCTCGAACGACTTCGACGTCGTCCTGGTGCAGGCGAACGCCGGCCTGCCGCAGGCGGAGGCGATCGCATTGACGAAACTGAAGAATCCCGACGACAGCGCGATCTTCGACGAGACGCGCGAAACCGGCGGCGAGCATTGGCAGGGCATGCGGGTGCGGATCGACGGCATCCGGCTGGCGGACACGAACGGCTGGGGCCAGGCGGCGTGGTCGAACCGGACGTGCATCGCCGTGGACGCCACGGGGCGGACGCTGGCGCTGCGGATGCCGTTGACGGATCTGGGCGAGCCGAAATCCACGTCGACCTATTTCTCGGCGGTGGGCATCTTGAACCAGGAAAGCACCAACTGGATAGGGCACTACGAGCTGTTCGTGCAGGAAATCAGTCCGGAGCTGGACTTCGTCAGAACCTCCTCGGGCGGGATGGCCGCGCGCTTCCCGGCGGACTACGAGGGCTACGTTTTGGAATGCTCCGACGACGGCATGGCCACGTGGACGAACGTGGACGCCCTGCCCGCGAAGACGATCCTGATCGAGGACGCCGGCGCGCCGACGAACCGCGCGTACCGGTTGAGGAAGGCCGATTGAAAACCGGCTTTTCATTGATCGAGCTGCTGGTGGCCGTGGCGGTGCTGGCGGTGCTGGCCGCGCTGGCGGCGCCGCCGCTGCTGGCGTCGATCGAGCGCGGCCGGGTGGGCCGGACGGCGGCGGATTTGCAGACGGTGGAGGTGGCGCTGGAGGCGTACCGCACGGACCACGGGCATTATCCGCCGGTGACGGTGTCGTGCATGGCCATCGACGCGGAGCAGGTTCTGCAACTGCCGCAGGAGCTGGCGGACGGCGGGTATCTGCCGGAGAATCCGCGGACGAAGACGTCGACGCTGCTGGAGGATCCGTTCCGCCCGGGCCACACCTACAAGTACGCCGCGCCGGAAAACTACTGGCTGAACGGTTCCCGGATGAGCGATCGCTATCCGGTGTGGGTGCCGAGCGATTTTCCCTCGTGCCAGGCGGAGGACGGGCGGGCGGACGATTCGCCGAACTCGCCGCTGGCCTGGGCGGTCTGGAGCATGGGCCCGCGGCCGGACCCCACGAAGGCGTTGAGCTTCCAGGCGCCGCTGGCGGCGTCGACCTGGTACCGGAAGACGGGCGATGCCGGGGTGATCGCCCGCTACAAGGCGCGCGACGGCGCGACCTGGTCCACGCTGAGGTGAGTTTTACGTGGTACGTAAACTTTTTCCGCCCGTTTTACGTAGTACGTAAAAAAGTTGTACGTAGCACGTAAAACTCAGATCCAGCCGCGGAGGCGGTAGTAGAGGAGCGCGGTGGTTTCGCGCAGGACGGCCTGGGTGTAGCCGAGGTTGTTCCAGACGTCGTAGCGGAAGCGCAGGGAGAAGCCGGCGTCGGGGAGGGCGCCGCGGGGCGCGGCGGCGGGGGCCTTGGCGTCGAGCTCCTGGGCGAGGCATTCGAGGGGGTCTTCGATGGAAAGCTGGAAGGCCGGAAGAGCGTCGAGGCGGACGGCGGCGTTCCGGTCGGCGAAGGCCTTGCGGATGCAGGCGGCGGTGCGGCGGACGTGGTTGGGGTCGGTGACGACGAGGACGAGGGGCGGGCGGGCTTCTCCGGCGAGGGCCTCGGCGAGGCGAAGGGCTTGCTCGCGGGTGTTGCGTCCGCCGGCGAGGAGGCGGAGGCGCTTGGCGGGCACGCCGCGCAGGCGGAGTTCGTCGACGTAGGCGCGGGAGGCGTAGGATTCGTTGGTGCCCAGCGGCAGGGCGATCAGCACCTCGGCCTGGGGATGCCGCCGGGCGGCTTCCGCGCCGAAAAAGGTGCGGGAGAGGCCGGATTCGCCGGGGATGCCGCTGCCGCCCATGACGAGGACGTGGGTGGGGGCTTCGCGGATGGCGCCGGGCACGTGGGAGAAGCTCTTGTAGGCGTGCCAGGGCAGGTTGGTGAACTGCGCGGCGGCGGCCAGCAGGATCAAGAGTCCGAGCGCGGCCAGCGCGGCGCGGACGAGGCGGAAGAAAAACCGGAAGACAGCTTTCATCGGCGGGAAAGGTAGCGGAGGGGGGGCGGCGGGAAAAGAGTTTCTTTTCGGGCGCGGCGCGGATACAACGGTTCCATGAAAATGGCGCTTCGATTCGCGGTTTCGGCGGCGGTTTCGGCGGGCATCCTGTGGTTGGTGTTCCGCGAGGCGGGATCGTCGGCGGGCGAGGTGCTGCAGGCGCTGGGGGCGATGGGGCTCGGCGTCTGGGCGGCGTACGCGGCGGCGCAACTGCTGCAGGGGTGGCTGCGGGCGGTGCGCTACCGCCTGTTGCTGGCGGGGGCGGGGGCGGCGCCGCTGCCGGGGCGCGGGCGGATGTTCGGCGTGACGCTGGCGCGGAACATGTTCGTGGACATGCTGCCGGCGCGGTTCGGGGAACTGGCGTACTGGGCGCTGCTGAACCGCGGCGAAAAAGTGAAGAGCGCGGATTGCGTGTCGTCGATGACCGTCAGCGTGCTGTTCGATTTCCTGGCGCTGGCGGTGGTGCTGGCGTTCGCGGTGGCGGCGCCCGTGGCGGAAGCGGGCGGCCGCGTCGCGCTGCTGTGGGGGGCCGGCGTCGTGCTGGTCGCGGTGGCGGTGGGCGGCGTGGCGTTGTTTCGCGGGCCGGCATGGGCGGCGGCGCTGGCGCGGCGCCTGCCGGGCCGGGCCAAGGGCTGGCGGTGGCTGCTGGCGTGGATGGAAAAATTCATGGACAACGTGTCGGATTCGTTCGGGCAATTGCGGGGAGCGGGCGTGCTGGGGAAGGCGGCGGCGCTGTCGGTCGGCATCCGGGCGGTGAAATACCTGGGGCTGGCGGCGGCATTCTACGGCGTGGCGCGGACGCTGCGGCCGGCGCTGGCGGAGCTGCCGACGTGGCAGACGCTCGTGGGGCTGATCGGCGGCGAGGGCGGCGCGGCGCTGCCGATGCCGACGTTCCTGAGCCTGGGAAGCTACGAAGCCGCGGGGGCGGGGGCGATGCGCCTGTCGGGCGTGTCGGGGGCGGATGCGGCGATCGTCCTGCTGGGCACCCACGTGGCCAGCCAGATCGTGGATTACTCGCTGGGCGGCCTGGGGCTGTTGGGGTTGCTGTGGGGCCGGCGGCCGCCGGCGGCGGGCGGGGCGTCGCCCGCGCGCTCGGGCCGGGCCAAGGCCGGATGGATCGCGGGCATCGGCCTGCTGGCGGCGTTGGCGTTTCTGGGCGGGGTTTTCGGCTGGCGGGCACAGCAAAAAGCGGGGGCGAAAGACGCGCCGGGGTCCGGAGAAACCCTGCAAATGGGCGCGGCGGAAAAGGCCGCGCTGGCGGGCGCGTGGGGCGGCCGCCACGGATTCGTCGTGTGGAGTTCCACGATGTTCGGCCAGCACGATCTGGTGCGCATGGACTGGCCCTCGGGAAACCTGAAGCGCCTGACGGAACATCCGCACGTGGACAGCATGCCGAAAATATCCCCGGACGGCACGCGCGTGGCCTTTACACGGTCGCGCCGGGAGTGGGTCTCGTTCCGCAACCTGGACGAGTGGGACGTTTGGCTGCTGGATCTCCGCACGGGCCAGGAACGGCGGCTGGCGGAGTGGGGAACGGAACCGGGCTGGACGGGCGACGGCAAGGCCGTGGCGTTCCAGCGCGGCGGGCGCGAGGTGGTCCGGGCGGACGCGGAAACGGGCGCGGAAACCGTTTTGCTCGGCCCGCGGGAGGGAACCGTCTGGACGGGGCCGTCGATCGATCCCGCGGGCGGCGGGCGCTTGGCGGCGACGATCCGGGGGCGGCGGCGGAGCACGTCGCTGGTCGCCGTGCCGGATGGCGCGGAAACGCGCGTGGCCGGCGGCTGCCAGTTGGCGTTCGTTCCCGGCGGGTCCTGGCTGGTGCTGGTGGAAGACGGCGGGCGGATGAAAAACCGGATCTGCCGGACGGAACGCGACGGGACGGGCATGCAAACCTTGCTGGACATGCCCGGCGAGTGGAGCCACGAGTACTTTCCGCGGGTTTCCTACGATGGCGGCCTGCTGGCGTTCGGCGCGGCGCGGGAGGGACACGAGCACGACACGGCCGACTACGAGATTTTCCTGTGGCGCATCGGCACCCCGCCCGAAACGGCCGCGCGGATGTCGTTCCATACCGGCAACGACCAGTGGCCCGACGTGTGGGTGGACTCCGGCGTTCCTTGATCGATAAATATTGGATTACGATTTCGTTTCCAGATTGCGCCGCAACAAAATAATTGGGATAGTGGGGCATCGTGACAATCCAGACGACCAAGATCGTTCCTGACGCGGAAGATCGTCCGGGGCCGATTCGAAGCCAGGAACATCGGGTGGGAACGGTGCTGTGGGACCGCTACGAAGTCCTGGCGGTGCTGGGGTCGAGCGAACTGGGGGAATTGTGGCGCTGCCTGGACCGGGCGACGGGCGCGGAAGTCGCCCTGCGCTGGCTGCCGCCGGATTTGCGGCGGTCGAAACCGGCGCTGGCGTTGATCCATGCGGGCATCCGGCGGATTTCGGACCAGATCCATCCGAACATGGCGGCGATCCGCCAAATGGTCTACATGGGCGACCAGATCTATCTGGTGGGGGATTTCGCGCCGGGCATCGACGTCGGCACTTGGGCGCGGAACGGCGCAGACGGCCGGCGGACGCTCGAGGAGACGTTGCCCGTGCTGCGGCAGGCGGCGGCCGCGCTGGATTTTGCGCATGCCCGGCAGATCGTGCACCGCAACCTGAAGCCGTCGAACGTCTATTTGGATTCCGCCGGCGCGGTGCGGGTGACGGACTTCAGCCTCGTGCCGCACCAGCACGTGACGCTGTTCCGCGGCGCGGCGGTCCGGACCGGTTCGACGGGGCCGTACCAGGCGCCCGAACTGCATCGGCGCGAGCCGCCGGATTCGGCCAGCGACCAATATGCGCTGGCGGTGCTGGCTTGGGAGTTGCTGGCCGGCGCGCCGCCAGAGGGCGATGGCGGCGGAAACCCGCCCGATTTCCTGCCCCCGGGCGCGCGGGCGGCCTTGCGGCGGGCCCTGGCGCCCAAACCGCGGAACCGATTCGTGTCCTGCTCGGATTTCGTGCGGGCGCTGGGCGGCGAGCGGGTGGCGGGGCGGCGCAAACGCAGCCCGGCCGAGTGGCGCCGCATCCGCCGCGTCGCGGGGCTGGCGGTTTTCGCGGCGGCGATCGCCGCCGCCGGACTGGTCGGAGGACCGGCGCTGGTGGCCTGGATGAACCGGCCCAAAGCGCCGCCGAAAAAGAAGCCCGATCTGGACATCGTCAAGCCGGTTGCGCCGAAGAAGGAAGAGCCGAAGCTCCAGGCGCCGGATCCGCTGCAGGCCACCACGCCGATGCCGGTCGAAGGCCAGCCGTGGGTGACGCAGACGGGCCGGATGCAATTCGTGTGGGTGCCGCCGATGGCCCTGTGGGTGGGGCGCTACGAGGTCGCCAACGAGGAATTCCTGCTAATGGATCCCGCGCACGACAGCGGCGAATTCCGCGAGAAGAGCATGAAGGGCCCGCGCCAGCCGGTGGTGCGGGTGAATTTCGACGATTGCGTCGCCTTTGCCGCCTGGCTGACGGAGCGGGAACGCGCGGCGGGCAAGCTGGCGGAGGGCTGGCGGTACCGCTTGCCGTCGCGGCTGGAAGCCATCGCCTACACGCGCGCGGGCGTCGTGCACACGTATCCCTGGGGCGAGACGTGGCCGCCCACGCGCGGCAACTACGCCGACGGGGAACTGTCGTCGGCATTCACCGACTTGCCGTTCATCGCGAACTACCAGGATGGATTCGCGGTGACCGCCCCGGTGGAATTCAGCGGCGAGAATCCGTGGGGTTTGTTCGGCGCGGGCGGCAACGTGTGGGAAACGACGTCGAAGGAGCCCGGGTGGAAGCAGTTCGGCGGGTGGCAGGGCGGCGGGTGGGACGACTACCAGAGCACCCGGATGAAGCCCGACACGCTCTACGGCTACATCGGCAACGCGCGCGGCGCGGTCAACGGGTTCCGCCTCGTCCTCGCGCCGATCGCCGGCGAAGCGCCGCCGCCGCCCGACCCCGCCGCCGCGAAACCGGCCGGGGGAATCTAGGGAACCCCGCGGCCGTTTTCCGCCGCGGCCCGCCGGGGAAAACCGCCGCCCGCCGCCGCCAAAGTTTTGGTTGCCAAACCGGGGAGGGTGCGGCATTCTGTGCCTCCGTTTTTGCCCCCATCGTCTAGAGGCCTAGGACGCCAGGTTCTCATCCTGGTAACACCGGTTCGAATCCGGTTGGGGGTGCCAACGAATCCTGCGGCCTCGGCCGCGGGTGGTCGGCTAATTTCACGTCAGGTCTGATTTTACTGATCTGGGGGCAAGACAGTCCGGAAGCCATAAGAGTAGTAGGGAGCGAGGTCCGGGCGGCCATAGAAGCGGAGGCCAACCCGACAGGCGTTGGCGCGGCTGTCAAAACCGCCGCCGCGAAACACGCGGTAGGTGCCCTCGAAGCCCGGGTACCAGTCGAAACACCTCTCCCACACGTTCCCCGCCATATCGTGCAATCCATAGCCGTTGGCCGCGAAAGAACCCACCGGGCTGGTGTAGGGTACTGGCGCATTGGAGTATGCCGGGTGATATCTCCGCGTCGGGCTCGTGTCGTAGCTAAAGCTATTGGTACTGAAGTAATTCGCCCGCGCATGCTGGATTTCGTCGCTGTCGGTCCAGGGGTAGCGGCGGCTGGCGGCTCCGCCCCGCGCCGCGTATTCCCACTCCACGTCCGTCGGCAACCGGTAGCCGACGGCGGAGGTCTGGACGACGTCGTTGCTTTGCCCGGCCATGTACACGGCCCCGTTGACCGTATAGACCGGCTGACGACCCTCCTGCTGGCTTCGGGCGTTGCACCACTTCACCGCGTCGTACCAATTGACCGTGTGCACGGGATGGTTCGTAGCCTTGCCACTCCCGGCGTTGTCGAAACCGTATCCGTTGGTAATGGCCCAAGCATACACCTCATCCCACAGCGCCTTCGTCACTTCGTGCTTATCCATGTAGAATGAGGGTACCGTCAGACTGTAGGTGGCTGGATAATATGCTGGACCATAGGTTTCCCCATCTACAAGCGGGTTGGTTCCAGCGTTCGTCCCGCCCGGGATCAGCACCATGCCAGCTGGGGCGGGCGGATTCGTCGCCGTAGCCACCACGCGGTAGAAGTAGAACATCTGGACCTCGGCATCCGTGATAGGAAGTGTGGCGGTCATGGTCGCGCCCGTTGGCACAATCGTGTTTAGCATCGCCGCAGCTCCATCGAAATTCGTATAGGTGCCGTCCGCCGGCGATGCCCATTCCACCCGGTAGTTTGTCACTCCGTTGGTCGGGTATGCCCATGTCAGCGTCCCATTTCCCGAAAACGAGGTAATCGTCAGATCTTCCCCCAATGCCGAAAAACCCATAGAGCAAACCAGAAATACCAAACGTGCAAGCATTTTCATGTATTTGCATCTCCTTTACATCCACCCAGGTGGTCCAACCGCCTCACTGGGCTGAGACTACACCCGCGACGAGAGTGGGCGCAACTTATTCAAACCGCCCTTTTCAGCCACCTCGCCGCCTCCGATCCGCCGACTGCCCGCTGGCAAGTTGCCAAACCCTTCGCTCCCTGCTGCAGGATTTCCGGCGATTAAGCAGACATTACGTCTTGCCGAAAGATCGAGACGGCCCTCAGCCAGACGACCAATGGTTTAAGAGCGACCCACGACGGGGGTGCCATGCAGCAGAGCCTGCGGCTCGCGGCATGGCACGGCCTTTTTTTTTGGGGCGGTGCCATCGGCCGGCGTCAGGGATCGAGACCGATGCCGTACAGCAGGGTGGGGCTCTGCGGAGGGAGGTCGGTGAAGACGTTGACGGGGGCGTCCGCGGCGATGCCGGTCCGGATGGCCGCGAAGCCGTTCAGCAAATTCGTGGAGCGCAGGATCCGATAGCGCTTTCCCGGCACGCTGTCCCACTGGACGAGATGGGCGCCTTGGGTGGGGGCCAGGGGTTCTTTCACGTGCAGGGAGGATGCGCGGTTGGTCGGTTGAGTCCCCGCCAAGTATTCGTGCGCGTCGGGAAAGCCATCTCCATCCCAATCGGAATGCGCGGTCGCGGCGGTGACGGAGCCGAAATTCCCGATTTCCCACGCGTCCGGCATGGCGTCCTCGTCGCAGTCGGCGCAGGTGGACAGGATGAACTTCTTCATGACCGCCAGATGCTGCATATCGGTTCCGGCGGAATCGTTGGTCTGGATGGGCGCGGGCGGCGGGTTCCAGATTCGGCTGTCGAACACCATGCCTTCGGGAAACGCGATGCCGCCGACCGTCAGCGTCGCATGGCGCGCGTTCAGGAGATGGCTGGGCAGGACGTAGTCGTACGGCGCCCCGCGCGTCAGGTTCGTGTCCTTGTCGCCGGCCTGGTCCGCCGGCTGGCGGCTGTCGCCGACGACGTTCGAGAGCGTCAGTAGCGAATCGTCGCTGCGGCTGGGCACGTTGAAATCGCCGGCCACGACGATGAAGTCGGCGGCGGGCCAGTTGGCGCGGCGGATCTGGTTGGTGAGGATGGCGGCCTCTTTCTTGCGGGTGGCCTCGTCCGTCGTGGTGGAGCCGGACTGAAGATGGACGCTGATCACGTGCAGGTCCTGGGTGCCCGGCAGGTCGATGGTGGCCCACGCGAAATCGCGGTACGCCACCTGCGTGTCCGCCCATTCGCCCGAGGCGACGATCGGCCAGCGGCTGATGATGCCGTTGGGGATGTCGGCCCCGCTGTACGACTCGACGGTGAAATCGAAATCCGTGCCGAAGACGGCATCCACGTACGCCCGCCGGCTCGCGTTGGTGACGAGCCATTCCTGGATGGCGACCACGTCGGGCCGCAAGCCCTGGAAGATCCGCTCGGACGTGGCGATGTAGCGGAACTGGTCGGCCTCGCTCCGGTCGGTGAGATTGGCGGCCATGACGGTGAAATAGACGTGGGGCGTGCGGACGACCGTCGCCCGGGCCACGGCGGCATCGCCGGCCGCATTGGTGCCCCGCACGGCGACGTCGTTGGTTCCGACGGCGAGCCGGATGGCCGATAAGGTCCAGTTCGTCCCGGCCGCGATCCACCCGTGCTCGCCCGTCAGGCCATTGGTCCAGCCCAATTGCCCCGTCGTATTCGTGCCGGCCACCCCCGCCACGACGGCGTTCGAGGTCGCGAAATCCACTTCCAGATTCGCGGTGGCTGGATTCGTGATGGATACCGTGGGATAATTCCCGCCGGCGGCCCGCGCCGTCACCGCGAGATTGTCGAGGCTGAGCTTCGGACGGTTGCCGGTCGTGCCGCCGATGCCGTTGTGGTAATAGAACCGCAGCCGGGCGGTGGCGCAATTGTGGAAGCTTGCCGGCAGAGCCACGCCCGCCACGGTCCCGCCGGCCACCGTCCCGTTCTGGAAGTTCAAAACCTGAGCGGCTGCCAGCTCCGCGAACGACGCGCCGTCCACGCTCGCGTAGACCCGCAGCGAACTCTTGCGATCGCCGGTGGGATTGTCCACCGTTGCCCAGTCGAAGCCCAGCGTTCCGGCATCGACCCCGGAAAAATCCATGAAGAAATCGACGGCCACGGACGTCGTGTTGTCGGACTTCCCGGTGGACAGCAGCAGCAGCGCCCCGCTGCCCTTCTGCTTGCCGCCGGTGCTGCCGCTGGCCCAGTTGGTGCTGGCCGTCGTCAGGAGAGTTGCCGACGGAATTGTTCCCGCGCCGCCGGCCGGCAACGGGCTGAAACGGTTGGCGCCCGCGCCGGAACTGAAATCCGCGGCCCAGTTCGCGATGTCGCCAAACGTTTCCGCATAGGCCAGGCCGGGCTGGCTGGCCATGGGCACGGGCGTCGCCGCCTGCGCCCATCCCGCGCCCAGCAGGAGGCACGTCCACGTGGGAATCCGCATGTTCATTCGCGCGGCAGTCTAGGCCGCGCCGGGAAACGGGTCAAGCAGGGGGGATTGTCCTGCGGGCATTCGGCGCTAATCTTTTGACGGGGGGGCCGGATTCTGCGATAACGGTCCACCTGTATGGCGTCGATTCCGCACAAAGGGTGGAGGTTGCTGGCCGTTGCCGCCGGGGTGGCGGCGGCGGGTTTCGCGCGGGGCCAGGAGCCGCAGGGCGCGACGAACCGGCCGGTGCTGGGCAACGAGGCGACGCCGTTCCTGCGCTACGATTCTTCCGCGCCGTTCACCAACACGCAGAAAAAAGTCGCGGCGGTGACGAACGTGGCGATCGCGGGGACCTGGAGTTCGTGGACGGGGCGCGCCGAGCTGGCGCGGACGGGCGAGAATCTGTGGGAGCTGGACGTGCGCACGCTGGGGGCGCGGCTGGGGCGGCACGAGTTCAAGTTCATCGTGAACGGCGAATGGGAAGGCGGCGACAACCGCATTCTGCCCATCAATCTCGACGGCGAAATCGAGCGGCCGCCGGCGATGATCCAGCGGGCCGTGGTGGACGATTTCAAGATGATCCGCGTGTTTTTCCGGCAGAGCCTGCCCCCGGGGATTGCGCCGACGGCGACGCTGGACCCGCCGGTGCCCGTGCTGTGGACGGAGGTGGTGACGGAGATGGAGGACGCGCGCCTGACGGGCTATCTGTTTTCGCAGGGGCAGGTGACGTTCCTGTTCGATCCGGCGGTCTACGGGCTGGAGCCGCCGCGGGGAGCGAAGGTCGCGGTGGCGGGCAACTTCAACGGCTGGGACGGGGGCGGGAACAACAAGCAGTGGGTCCTGAAGCGCGGGCGCCTGAAAGGGACGTGGGAGGGCACCGTGCAGCTGGACGGCATGCGCCTGCCGCCGGGCGAAAAGGATTTGGTTTTCAAGTTCGTCGTCGACGGCACGGACTGGCTGCCGCCGCCGGCGGCGGCGCCGAACGCGCTGGCGGACGGCAAGGGCAGCGTGAACCTGAAGCTGGATCTGTTCCGCACGGGCGGGGCGGAAATCCGCGTGCACACGACGGAGCCGCTCGACCTGACGCGGAACTACGTGCTGAAGATCGACGGAGTGGCGGAGAAGCCGCTGGGCGTGCTGACGACGCCGGACGGCGTGTTTTTCAAGATCCGCAGCGACAAGGCCATGGGCGCGACGCTGGACAAGGAGCGCGGCACCACGACCTACCGGCTGTTCGCGCCGCGCGCGCGCCACGCGTGGCTGTGCTTCTACGACCGGCCCATGGCGGTGACGTGGACGCCGAGCTTCCAGCGGTTCCCGCCCGCGGAGCAATACCGGATGCGGAAGGATCCCGCGGACGGCGTATGGGAGATTTCCATGCGCGGGCTGGACGTCGGCCGCTTCTACGGCTTCCGGGTGGACGGTCCCGAGGGGGACGCGGAAGGGTTCGATTCCTTCGCGACGGTGGGCGATCCCTACGGGCGGGCGGCGGCGAACGCGGACGGGCTGACGGTCGTGGTGGATCCGGACGCGACGAACCAGTGGTTCAAGGGGTGGACGGACGCCGGCTGGCAAACGCCGGATCCGCAGGACGTGGTGATCTACGAATGCCACGTGCGCGGCATGACGGTGCATCCGTCTTCGGGCGCGCCGGCGGCCGCGCGCGGGAAGTTCGCCGGCTTCATGGGCACGCTCGGGGAGGGCACCGGCCTGGACCACCTGAAGGCGATGGGGGTGAACGTGGTCGAGCTGCTGCCGGTCAGCGAGTTTTCGGAGGGCACGGATCCGTACAACTGGGGCTACTCGACGGTCTACTACTTCGCGCCGGAGTCGAGCTACGCGCAGGCGCCGGAAGCCGGCTCGGCCTACTACGAGCTGAAACAGCTCGTCGACGACCTGCACGGCCAGGGCTTTGCCGTGGTGCTGGACATGGTCTACAACCACGTGGGCGGGCCCAACGTGTTCGCGCTGATCGACAAAAAAGCCTATTTCCGGCTGACCCCCGACCTGGGTTTTTCGAACCACAGCGCGTGCGGCAACGACGTGAAGACCGAGCTGCCCATGATGCGCAAGCTGATCGTCGACAACGTCGTCTACTTCATGGAGGAATTCCACGTGGACGGGTTCCGGCTCGATCTGGCGGAGCTGATCGACATGGAAACGATGCTGGCGATCCGCGACGCGGCGCGGGCGATCAATCCCAAGGCGATTCTGATCTCGGAGCCGTGGAGCCCGGGGCGGGGCGAGAACAAGTACCAGCTGCGCGGCACGGGCTGGTCGGCCTGGAACAACGATTTCCGCTACGCGGCGAAGGATTTCGTCCGCGGGCTGGGCAACCGCGACTGGCTCCAGAACAGCCTGTTCGGTTCCGTGAACAGCTGGGCGCTGAATCCGCTGCAGCCCGTGAACTATCTGGAAAGCCACGACGACATGGCCTACATCGACGAGATCACCTCCAACCCCGGCCAGGACGGGCGGAAGCTGAACGACCGGGACGTGGCGCTGAACCGGCTGGCGGCGACGATCCTGTTCACCTCGCTGGGCAAGGCGATGATCTACGAAGGGCAGGAATTCCTGCGCAGCAAGTGGGGCATTCCCAACACCTACAACCGCGGGGACGCGCTCAACGCCGTGCGCTGGACGGACCGCGACCGCCCGCTGGCCCGGCAGGCGCTGGACTACTACCGGGGCCTGATCCAATTGCGGCGGAGCGACGAGGGCGCCGCGTTCCGCGTGGCGCAGCGGCCCCCGAAGAGCTATTACCGCTGGATCCTGCCGCGCAATCCCAAGCTGATGGGCTACGTCGTCAACGTGCCGCAGCTCCACGCGGGCAACGGCTTTGCGGTGCTGCTGAACGCCGACGTCCGCGAACAGCGCATCCCCGTCGAACTGGGCGGCGACACGGCCTGGAAGATGATCGGCAACGGGCGCGAAATCAACCGCAAGGGGCTGGCGCCGCGCCGCCATCCCGCGGGCAAGCCGCCGCCGAGCTGGCCGGCGGGCTGGACGGGGGACATCGCGGTTCCGCCGCTGGAATCCGTCATCCTGATGAACGGATTCTGAGGATTGTCCGATGGGATTTCTCGACCACCTGTGCGCCCGCCTGTCCGGGAACGAGGCGCTGGTCCGCGACGTCTGGATCGGGCCCTACTGGACGGCGGTGCGGACCGATGGCGGCACGGGACTGGCCGCGACGCTGCTGGATCCGGGGCCGACGCACGGCGAACACGCGCAGCGCATGGCCGGGGCCGGCACGCTGGCCGGGCGCCCCGCGCGCGAACTCGTCGCCGGCCTCTTTTCCGATTTTCCGCTGGCGCGGAGCGTGGGGCTGGCGGCGCTGAACGCGTCGCTGCCGGAACCGGCCGGAAAAACCGCCGAGCGCAACGCCGGGGACCTGGCCGCCGAGAAGGGCGCCGGCCAAACCGTCGGCGTCGTCGGGTGGTTTCCGTTCATCCCGCAATTGCGGGACGCCGCGGCCGGCGTCGAGGTCTTCGAGAAGGATCCGGAGACCGGATTCGCGATGACCGCCGAACGCGCGGCGCGGCTGGCGCGGTGCGACGGGCTGTGCGTCACGGCGTCCGCGCTGCTCAACGGCACCCTCGACGGGATTCTGGCGGCGGCGCGGCCCGACGCGTGGAAGATGCTGGTGGGACCTTCCGCGCCGCTGTGCCGCGAGGCGCTCGACCTGGGATTTTCCGCCGTGTGCGGCGCGCGCGTGGTCGCGGCGGAGCCCGTCGTGCGCGTCCTCCGGGAAGGCGGCTGCTTCCAGCAAATCCGCCGGAGCGGCGGCGTCCGCCTGCTCCATCTCGAGGCCTAGGGCGCGCCCGCCGCCGGCTCAATCCGCTTCGTAGTCGGCGATGCGGCGTTCGGCCGCGATCCGGGAGGCGAAGTCGACGACGGCCCGGTGTTCGGGATGGATCTGGTAGGCGGCGAGGGCTTCGCGCGACTCGAATTCCGAGACGAGGACGACGTCCGCGCTGTTCGGCGTGGCGGAGAAATCGAGGCCGACCTCGAGGCGGACCAGGCCGGGAATGCGCCCGCGCAGGGCCGCGAGCAGGTCCCGGAGCTGCCGTGCGTTTTCGGCCTTGCCGTTTCCGAGGGCGGATTCCTTCAGCCGCCAGGCGACGACGTGCTTGACCATGGCGCGGGGAATCAGAAGGTGAAGATCATGCCGAGATTGACGCCGAGGCCGTCGCAATCGACGTCGAGGTCGGCGTCGTAGAAGTAGCCGTCGGCGTCGATGGACGTCTCGACCCAGGTGTATTTGCCTTCCGCGAAGAAGCCGACGTTGGGAACCGGCTGGAAGCGGGCGCCGAAAAGCACGTAGAAGCCGCCTTCGTCGTCGAGATCCAGGTCGTAGTCGTAGTCCCAGGGGCCGTCCGACACGCGGATTTCGCCGTCGAACAGATAGTAGCCGACGCCGGGCCCGCCGTAGAGGCAGAATCCTTCGTCGACGGGCCAAAAGCCGACGAGACCGATTTCGAGGGGCACGATGCCGAGGGTCGTATCCATTTCGTACCACCCTTCGCCCTCCACGTATTGGTCCTCGTCGCCGCCGGCGACGTAGCCGCCCGTGCGCAGTTCGACGCCCATCCGTTTGTGGAAGCGGAACTGGCCGACGAATCCGAGGCCCACCGCGCCGGAGAGGTCGAGATCGTCGAGATCCTCGGCGTTCCAATAGGAGAGGTAGGCGCCGGCGCTGAAGCGGGCCGACGGCGGCGGGCGGTCCTCTTCGCCGCACGCGGCGGAAACGGCAAGCATCAGCAAGGCGAGACAGGCGGCGATCTTTTTCATGGGCGTTCTCCTTGGGGGCGGCGCGCGGCCGCCTTTACGGATAAAATACGGCATGCGGCCGGAATGAAAAGGGGAAAATCGAGGATTTGCGGGGTGGCTTGCGGCGGGCGGAGGGTGTAACCTTTTCCCCGTCCGCATCGACCCATGGTGCAGACCCCTCCTCGGAGAACGGAATGCAAACGAAGAAAAGCAAGCGGTGGACGTTGTGGTTTTTGGCGCTGGCGGCGGCCGCCGTCGTCGTCGGGGGGGGGGGCCATTTCCGGAGCGCGAGCGGGAACGGCGCGACGATCTACAAGACCGTCGCGCTGGAACGGGGGGAGATCGTGCAGACGGTCACGGCGAACGGGGCGCTGGGCGCGGTGCAGACGGTGCAGGTGGGCAGCGAGGTGTCGGGGAAGATCACGGAGCTGTTCGCGGATTTCAATTCGGCGGTGACGAACGGGCAGGTGCTGGCGAAGCTGGACGCCTCGACCTACGAGCGGGAACTGGAGCAGGCGGAGGCGGAGTTGCAGAGCGCGAAGGCGTCGCTGAAACTGGCCGAAGCGAATTTCCGGCGCGCGGGGGAATTGCGGGCGCTGGAGTTGGTGAGCCAGGCCGACTACGACCAGGCCGAGGCTACGATGGCGCAGGCGCAGGCGTCCCTGCAGGTGCGCCAGGCGAGCCTGAGCAAGGTGCGGGTGGATCTGGAGAAGACGACCATTTTTTCGCCGATGGACGGCGTGGTGATTTCGCGGGCGGTGGACGTGGGGCAGACCGTGGCGGCGAGCCTGAACGCGCCGACCTTGTTCACGCTCGCGCAGGATTTGCGGCGGATGCGCATCGAAGCGCAGATTTCCGAGGCCGACGTGGGCGGGGTGGAGGAGGGGCAGACGGTGACCTTCACCGTGGACGCCTATCCGACGCGGACGTTCACGGGCATCGTGAACCAAGTCCGGTTCGCCCCCATGACCAACCAGGGGGTCGTGAACTACGTCGCCATCGTGGACGTGGACAACGGCGACCTGAAGCTGCGGCCGGGCATGACGGCCAATGCCTCGGTCGTGACGGCCAAGCGGGAAAACGCGTTGCGCCTGCCGAACGCGGCGCTGCGGTTCCGTCCGCCGGAAGGCGCGGCGGTCGCGCCGCCGTCGCGGCCGGACGGGGCCGCTTCGGCGGAGGAGCCGCCAGCGGACGCCGGCGCGGGCGCCCGGCAGCGCGGAGATTGGAAAGGCCGCGAGCGTCGCGAAGGCCAGGGGGCGAACGCCGCCGCGCTCAAGACGGTCTACGTGGCGGACGAGACGGGCGGATTGCGGGCGCAGCCGGTGCGGCTCGGGATCAGCGACGGCACCTGGACGGAAGCGCTTGAACCCGGTCCGCACGAAGGGGCTTTGATCGCGACGGGCGTCCAGTCGGCGGCGGAGAAGGAAAAGGCGGAGACCTCCGGATCGAATTCGCCGTTCATGCCCCGGCCGCCGCGCGGGATGAGGCACTAGACGGCCGGCGATGGACGCGAAACCCGTCATCCAGCTGGAAGGGATCGAGAAGGTCTACCAGACCGGCGAGGTCGCGGTGAAGGCCGTGCGCGGGGTGACGCTGACGGTGATGCCGGGCGAATTCGTGGCGGTGATGGGCGCGAGCGGTTCGGGCAAATCCACGCTGATGAACCTGATCGGCTGCCTGGACCGGCCGACGAGTGGGCGCTATTGGCTGGACGGCGAGGACGTCGGGGCGCTCTCGAAGAGCGAACTGTCGGGGGTGCGGAACCAGCGGCTGGGATTCGTGTTCCAAGGGTTCAACCTGCTGTCGCGCACGTCGGCGCTGGAGAACGTGGAATTGCCGCTGCTGTATTCGCCGCATGGCCACGGGCGGCGCGAGCTGCGCCGGCGGTCGCTGGCGGCGCTGGCGCAAGTGGGCCTGACAGACCGGGCACATCACCATCCCAGCCAGCTCTCGGGCGGGCAGCAGCAGCGCGTGGCGATCGCGCGCGCGCTGGTGAACGAGCCGGCGCTGTTGCTGGCGGACGAACCGACGGGCAACCTCGACACGCGCACGAGCCTCGAGATCATGGCGATTTTCCAGGAGCTGAACCGCAAGGGCATGACGATCCTGATGGTGACGCACGAGCCGGACATCGCGCGGTATTGCCTGCGCGAAATCACGATGCGCGACGGCCAGGTCATTTCCGACCAGGTGGTGCCGGACCGCCTCGCCGCCGCCGCCGAACTCGCGAAAGCCCGGAAGCCGGAGGACGCGGCGTGAAATTTTCCTCGACCTGGATGATCGCGCTGCGGGCGCTGCGGCGGAACCTGATGCGGTCGGCGCTGACGATGCTGGGGATCATCATCGGCGTGGCGGCGGTGATCGCGATGGTGGCGATCGGAACGGGCGCGAAGGAGCAGGTGGCGTCGAGCATCGCGCAGATCGGGCAGAACACGGTGCTGGTGATGTCGGGGGCGGGCTCGCGCGGGGGGGTGCGCGGCGGCTGGGGCAGCTCGCCGACGCTGACGCGGCAGGACTACGAGGCGATCCGGAAGGAAATCCCGGGGGTCGTCCGGGCCACGCCCGACGTGCGCAAGAACGCGCAGGTGATGGCCGGCAACCAGAACGTGAACACGACCGTCAACGGCGCCGGGGAGGATTACGCCGAGATCCGGGCGTGGGAGTTCCTCGAAGGCGGGAATTTCACGGCGGCGGACGTCAAGGGCGCGGCGAAGGTGGCGATCCTGGGGCAGACGGTGGCGACCAATCTGTTCGGCGACGCGAGCCCGGTGGGGCAGGTCGTGCGGATCCAGAACGCGCCCTACGTGGTGGTGGGGCTGCTGAAGCCCAAGGGCATGAGCATGATGGGCTCGGACCAGGACGACGTGGTGCTGGTGCCGTGGTCGAGCGCGCTGGTGCGGCTGACGGGGACGGACTCGTTCCGGTCCATCACGGTGCAGGCGGAAAGCGCGCAACAGGTGGAGACGGTGATGGAAGAGCTCTCGGCGCTGCTGCGGCAGCGGCACCGGATCCGCGACGGCGCGGAGGACGATTTCCACGTGCGCAGCCAGCAGGAAATCATGGAGATGGCCACCTCGACGGCCCAAACGATGACGCTGCTGCTGGCGGCCATCGCGGGGGTCTCGCTGCTGGTGGGCGGCATCGGCATCATGAACATCATGCTGGTGAGCGTGACGGAGCGGACGCGGGAGATCGGCGTGCGCATGGCGGTGGGCGCGCGGGGCAGCGACATCCTGCTGCAGTTCCTGGTGGAGGCGGTGGTGTTGAGCGTGGGCGGCGGGCTGATCGGCATCGGACTCGGCGAAGGCATCGCCAAGATCGTCTCGGCGAAGCTGGGCTGGAACACGCTGGTTTCGGCGGAATCGGTGGCGCTGGCGTTCGTCTTCAGCGCGGTCATCGGCATCTTTTTCGGTTTCTACCCGGCGCGCAAGGCGGCGGGATTGGATCCCATCGAGGCGCTGCGGTATGAATAATTCGCATTCAATATTCAATATTCAACATTCAAGGTTCAATCTTCAAGTGGGAGCGGCCTTGCTGGCGGTCATGCTTACGGTTTCGGCGACGGGGGCGGAGACGGCGCGCCGCGAGTGGACGCTGGCGGATTGCGTCGGGCTGGCGCTGGAAAACAATCTGGACCTGAAGATCGAGAAGATCGTCCGCGAGACGGCGAAGCAGGAAGTGGGCGCCGCCCAGGGCGGCTACGACCCGGAGCTGTCGGTTTCCGGGAAGCGCACGCACGAGGAAAAGCTCGGTTCGGCCGACGACGAAGCCGGGCGCCTGCTGGACGAATCGGACGGCGACGCCTATGCCGTCTCCGTGGGCGGGGCGACGGGGCTGGGCGGGCTGGGCTACGAGGTCGGCGCGAAACTGGGCGAATCGGACGGGACGAGTTCGGGCAATCCGTTCGACCGGAGCACCGGCAGCGCCAGCGTTGCGCTGACGCAGCCGCTGTTGAAGGGTTTCCGGACCGACGGCACGCGCTACCAGGTTGCCGTTGCGCGCGGCCAATCGGCGGAAGCCGCGGTGCGGCTCGAAGCCAAGGTCCAGGACGTCCTCGCGCAGGTCGAGACGGCCTGGTACGCACTGATCCAGGCGCGCGAGGACGTCCGCGTGCAGGAGGACGCCGTCCGGCTCGCGACGCAGCTTTACGAGGACAACCGGCGCAAGGTGCAGATCGGGGCGATGTCGATTTTGGACGAGAAACAGGCTGAAAGCCAGGCGGCGTCCGCGCGGGCGGTTTTGGGCTCGGCGCGGCAAGCCTACGCCGAGGCGCAGAACCAGTTGAAGTCGCTGGTGTTCGCCGACCACCGGAATTTCCGGGACGTGGAGATCGCGGCCGCGGGCAAACTGTCGGCCGAGCCCGTCGCGGTGGATCCGGCGGCCAGCGGCGAGCGGGCGCTGGACCTGCGGCCGGACCTGCGCGAGGCGCGGCTCGCGCTGGAACGGCAGGGCATCGCGGTGAAGTACCAGCGGAACCAGACGCTGCCCTCGCTCGATCTCGTCGGCAGCTACGGCGTGGCCGCCAGCGACGAGGAAAGCCGCGGCGACGTTTTCGACCGGATGGAGGCGGCGGACGAGCCGTATTGGACGGCGGGCGTCACGCTGGCCTTCCCGCTGGGGAACCGCGCCGCAAAATCCCGCCACGCGCAGAGCGTGGCCACGGCCGAAAAGATGAAACTGGAATTGCGGAAGCTCGAGGAAACGGCGCTGGTGGAGGTGGACAACGCCGCGAGTTCCGTCGCGACGCGCCGGGAGCAGGTGCAGGCCACGAAGGAGGCCCGCGCCTACGCCGAGCAGGCGCTGGCGGCGGAAGAGCGGAAGCTGGAAAGCGGCAAGAGCACCAGTTTCGTCGTGCTGCAGCTCCAGCGCGACCTGACCAGCGCGCGCAAGGCCGAAATCGCGGCGCTGGCGGACTACAACCAAAAGCTCTCGGCGCTGGCCCTCGCTGAAGGAACCATGCTCGAACGCCTCGGCGTGGAGTTTGCGGCGAAGTAGCGGGTGCGCGGGCTACTGTTCCTTGCGGCTTTTGAATTGGCCCTTGATCTTCTTGACGTAGAAGGCGCCCTTGGAGGGGGCGGAGAGAAAGTCGTCGTACAGGGCGGCGGGGACGTCCGCGTAGTAAAAGACGTCGGAGCTGTTGTGCATCTGGATGGCGAGGGTCTGGGTTTCGGCCTCGTAAAAGATGCGGTCGATGAGGGAGGACTGGACGGACGTCCATTCAACGTCCGCGGCGAGGGCGGCGGCGGAGACCAGCATCAGGAACGCGAGAAACCCGGCGAATTTTTTCATGGCGAATCTCCTTTGTTGAAAGCGGAAGCATCCTATCATGGAGCCGGCGGCAATTCAAGCCGGAGCGGGAACGGCGCGGAAGAGGGAGGGATCGCCGAGAGGGACGAGTTCGGCGAGGCGGAGGATTTGGCCGCGTTCGAGGTGGCGCAGGGCTTTGCGGCCGGCGGTGTCGACGTCGCGGTGGAGGAGCTGGAGGCGGTGGATCTGGCCATCGGAACAGCATGCGGGGCAGAGGGTTTGGCCCTTGGCGCGGGTGGGCGATCCGACGACGCGGGCGCGGAGGATTGGGGCGGCGTCGGGCGCTTGGGGACTGAGGACGAGGAAGGCGTAGGCGAGGTGGCGCAGGTCGCGGTGGAGCGACGAGTTCAGGATCTGGAGGCCTTGGGAAAGTTTCCAGGTGCGGACGTCGTGGCAGGGGCCGTCGAGGGGGCAGGCCTGTTCGTGCGGACAAGGCGCGAGGATATGGAGCTGGAGATCGGACAGGGCGTAGGCGCGCAAGTCGCGCAGGTAGTCGCCCGCGTCGTGGACCAACGGCTCGCAGACAATGATCCGCCCGTTGGGCGCGAGGGAGCGAGCGGCGCGGGAGAGCAGCGTGCGGCGGACCGCGGGCGACAGTTCGTTGAGGACGTAGTGGAGGAGGACGACGTCGTACTTTTCGGAGGAGACGGCGAAGTTTTCCAACGCTTCCGGATTCGTGCGGAGCGTGGCTTCGGGCCAGCGGGCGCGGCGCAGCGCGGTGAACAGTTCGTGCAGGCAGCGGAGCGCGGGGCGGGAGTGGTCCCAGGCGGTCAGCGCGACGGGGCGGCGGCCGAGATGGTCGAGCAGCGCCCAGGCGGCGGCGCCGGTGCCGGCGCCGAGATCGAGGACGCGCAGCGGCTGCGCGGTCTCGGGGAGGGGGGGGAGTTCGGCGAGAATGTGGGCGAGGCGGGCGTAGGCCTGGGGGGCGAAGAAGAGGGAGTAGGCGGCGCAGGCGCGCGTGTCGCGGAGATACGGCGCGGCGGCGGCTTCGGCGGCGGCGCGGTCGACGGTGAAGCGGTCGGCGAGCCGCTGGATGTCCGGCCGCATGCGGCGGAGCACGTCGCGGATGGTGGTGGCGCGGGTTTCGGTTTGGGCGACCTGCACCCAGTGGGTTTCGAGTTCGACGGGATAGGCGAGGGAGGACATGGGGGATTTAAAATTAAGAATTAAGAATTGAGCATCGAGAATGGAAAACAACGGATACAGCCTGCGGTTCGCGGGGGAGAAAATCGAGAACAATCGGACTCACGATTCGGAGGCGCGCGGCGCATGCCGGAGAAAATGCTGGTAGCCGCCGGAGCGGAAGGGGGCGGTGGATCCGTCGGAAAGATGAATGAGGCGCTGCTTGGGGTTGGACAGGATGGCGCCGATGCGCGTGGCGGGGAGTTTCGGGAATTTCCGTTTCCACGCGGCTTCGAAGCGGGCGCGCTTGCGGGGGAAAACCGTGAACAGGAGTTCGAAATCCTCGCCGTCGCAGAGGGCGTGATGGAGGGGGTGCGGCGTTTTGCGCGCGGCGCGGGAGAGGGGGATGGCGGCGGCGGCGAGCCGAACGCCGCGCTTGGAGGCGTCGAGCAGGCGCGGGAGATCGGCGGCGAGGCCGTCGGAAAGATCCATCATCGCCGTGGCGAATTTCGATTCGGCGAGGAAGCGGCCGGCCTCGAGGCGCGGCTCGAAAAGGAGGTGGTGGCGGCAACCGGGGAGATAGGCGCCGCCGAGGGCGCCGGTGACGTAGACGAGATCGCCGGCGCGCGCGCCGGAGCGCAGGACGGCGGCGCCGCGCGGGATGCGGCCGACGCCGGTGACGTGCAATTCGAGCGTGTCGCCCTCGGCGGTGTCGCCGCCGAGGATGGCGAGGTTCCACTTCTTCGCGGCGGCGATCAGCCCGGCGTAGAGGCCGCGGATGCGGGCGACGGGCGTGGACGATGGCGCGACGAGATCGACGAGGATCCACAGCGGCGTTCCGCCCATGGCGGCGACGTCGGAAACGGCGCGGGCGATGGCCTTGCGGCCGACGAGTCGCGCGGGGGTTTCCGGAAGAAAGTGGCGGCGCTCGATGACGGGATCGGTGGTGAACAGCCAGTCGTCGGAGGAACCGGAAACGCGGACGACGGCGCAGTCGTCGCCGGGGCCGACGAGCGTGTCGGCGCGTTGCGGCAGCCGCAGGAGGATGCCGCGGAGCAGGCCGTTTTCGCCGATGGATCGGAGGGTTTTCATCGGTACTGATTCACCCACGGGGCAAGCCCGTGGGGGTCTTGGCGGTCCAGCGCGCATAGATGGAGAGGGGCAGGAGGCGGTCGGGGGCGGAGGAGTGGGGCAGGGCGAGTTCGCCGGCTTCGATTTGGCCGCCGTAGGGTTTCATCAGATCGGCGACGAGGTTGCGGAGCATGAGGGCGGAGGCTTCGACGTTGTAGGTGGTGAGGAGCAGCAGGCGCGGCTGTTCGGAAAAGGCTTCGCGGCAGAGGTCGAGCAGTTCGGGGAGCTGGCGCTCGACCTTCCAGACGTTGCCGTCGGGGCCGCGGCCGAAGGCGGGCGGATCGAGCAGGATGCCGTCGTAGCGGGAACCGCGCTTGACTTCGCGGCGGACGTATTTGACGGCGTCTTCGACGATCCAGCGGATGGGCCGGTCGGCGAGCCCGGAGGCCGTTTGGTTTTCGCGGGCCCAGGCGGTGGCGGGCTTGGAGGCGTCGACGTGGGTGGGTTGCCAGCCGGCGGCGGCGCCGACGAGCGTGGCCGCGCCGGTGTAGCCAAAGAGGTTGAGGAGGCGCGCGCCGGGAGCGGCGGCCTGCTGGATCGCGCGCCAGTGGGGGGATTGTTCGGGAAAGACGCCGAGATGCTTGCTGGTGTCCGAAATGCGGGCGAGGAAGGTCAGGCCGCCGCAGCGGAGTTTCCATTCGCGGGGGCAGCCGGGGCGCAATTCCCAGCCGGTGTCTTCGTCGTGGATGGCTTGGGCCTTGTCCCATTCGGCGGAAGGGAGGGTGGGTTTCCACCAGGCCTTGGGCTCGCCGCGGATGACGGTCACGGGGCCGAAACGCTCGAGCTTGCAGCGCCGGCCCGAGTCGATGAGTTCGTAGTCGGGGAAGCCGCCGAGGGCCACGCGGATGGCGGGAGCGTCAGGCATCGGATTCGGCGTCGTCGGAGAAGTCGAAGGAGGGGCGGCAGATGCCGCGCTTGGCGCGGGAGAGGAATTCGGCGAATTCGGCGGCGAAGGGGTTGTCGGTTTCGGCGAGGAGGCGTTCCCGGGCCTGGGTGACGTTGAGGCCCGAACGGTAGACCGTGCCGAAGGACCGCTTGATTTGGGCCCGCTGCTGGGCCGTGAACCCGGCGCGGCGGAGGCCGACGACGTTGAGGCCGCCGACCTGGCTGTTTTCGGAGCACAGGGAGAGGCAAAACGGCGGAAGGTCCTTGGTGACGATGGACGCGGCGGCGACCATGGCGAGGCGTCCGACGTGGCAGAACTGGTGGACGGCGGCGCCGCCGCCGAGGAAACAGCGTTCGCCGACGCAGACGTAGCCGCCCAGCAGGACGCCGTTGGCCATGACGACATGGTCTCCGACTTCGCAGTTGTGGGCGACGTGCGAGTTGGCCATCATGAAGACGTGGTGGCCGAGGCGGGTGGTCGTGCCGGGCTTGGTGCCGCGGTGGACGGTGGAACCTTCGCGGAACGTGCAATCGTCGCCGGCGACGACGAAGGAGGGTTCGTCCTTGAACGAGAGGTCCTGGGGCAGATCGCCGACGACGGCGCAGGCGTGGACCTTGCAGCGGGCGCCGAGGGTGGCGTGGTCGAGGACGATCGCGTGGGGGGCGAGGACGCAGCCGTCGCCGAGGCGGGCGGTGGCCGCGACGTAGGCGTGGGGGCCGATCTGGACGTCGGCGCCGAGTTGGGCGCCGGGCTCGACGATGGCGGTGGGGTGGATCATGGCGAAATCTCCGGGTGCATTTTCGGGCATCTTAGCGCAGGGGGGAGGGGGCGGCAATGAGGAAGAACGGGTCCGGCGTTTACAGGAGGGCGGAATTCGGGCATAAACGGAGCGTGCGGGCGCGCCCGCAGGCAAGGAGCGGACCATGATGCGGATGCTGGTGGTGGTGCAGACGGCGATATCGCTGGGGGTGGGCGAGCAGGTGTTCCTGACGGGCAGTTCGGACGAACTGGGCCGCTGGAACGTCTCCGCGGTGCCGATGACCCGCGTGGACGACAACCGGTGGGAGGCGGTCCTCCCGCTGCGGTCGGCGGAGCCGGTCGAGTTCAAAGTGACGCGCGGGAGCTGGGAGACGGAAGAAGTGGACGCGCAGGGGAACCTGATGGCGAACCACGTGTTGCGGCCTTCGGAGGGGGGGACGGCCGAGATCCGGGTGGCGGGCTGGAAAGACAACCGCCTGGCGAAGGTGAAGCCGGGCATCGCGGGCGACTACCGGCGGTTGCCGCAGATGCACTCCAAGTTTCTCGAGCACGACCGCGACGTGATCGTGTGGTTTCCGCCGGGCTACGACGCGCGGCCGACGAAGCGCTATCCGGTGCTCTACATGCACGACGGGCGGCAGGTGTTCGATCCGTCGACGTCCACGTGGGGCAAGGACTGGCAGGTGGACGAGATCGCCCAGGACATGATCCTGAACGGCGAGCTGGAGCCGTTCATCGTGGTGGCCGCCGATTGCACCGCCGCGCGCGGCGACGAATATTCGCCGGCGAAAAAGGGCGACGCCTACCTGCGGTTCCTGATCGAAGAGCTGAAGCCGATGGTGGACGCCACGTGGCGGACGGAGCCGGAGCGGTCGGCGATCGCGGGGTCGAGCATGGGCGGGCTGATTTCGTTCTACGCGGCGTGGAAACGGCCGGACGTCTATTTCGGCGCGGCATGCCTGTCGCCGGCCTTTGGGGACCGCTTCGGGCAGGAGTGTTTCCGCATGGTGGAGGCGGACCGGGACCGGCTGCCGGACCTGCGGCTGTTCCTGTCGTGCGGCGGCGCGGGCGAACTCGAGGCCAAGCTGCTGGACGGCACGCTGAAGATGGCGGATTTGCTGAAGAACGCCGGCTATCCCGAAAAGAACCTGACGGTGCGCATCGAAAGCTGGGCGGAGCACAACGAAGAAGCATGGGCGCGCATGACGCCGCACTGGCTGCGGTTCCTGTTCGGTCGTCCGCAGATCGCGGGGGACGAACCCGCCGCGACGTGGGAGAAGAAATGAACGCGCGGCTCTGGATTCCGGCCGCGGCGCTGTGGCTCGCCGCGGGCGCGTGCGGCGCGGCGCCGGTTTTGATCGACCACCGCAACGTAGACGTCGCGCAGTTGACGCAAGCACAGATCGAGCGGGCGAAGGCCTCCCTCCATATCGCCTACGGGCATACGTCGCACGGGAGCCAGCTGACGGACGGCATGTCGGGTCTGGTGGGCTTCGCCAACGGCGGCGGGAAAGGCTTGGCGCTGCCGGCGGACGCTTTCGCGTGGAACAACGGCGGCAGCGGCGGCGCGCTGGACCTGCACGATTACGCCATGGGCGGCGACGTGGGCTACTATCCCCAATGGTATGATAACACCGTAACCTATCTCAATGATCCGTCCCATGCCGATGTGAATGTCATCCTGTGGTCATGGTGTGGACAAATGGATGATGAATATGCGGCGGGAACGCTGAGCAATTATTATTTACTGCCGATGACCAGTCTTGAAACGTCTTATCCGGATGTGGTTTTCATATACATGACAGGGCATGCGCCAGGTCCGGACGAAATGAATCCGTATATTGACAGACAAACAAAGGAGGCATGTCAGTGCATCCGGGATTACTGCATGGCAAACAACAAGGTGCTTTTTGATTTCAATGATATTGAGCACTACAATCCGGATGGCGCCTTCTTTGAATGTGTTTCAGATTCCTGCAACTATTATGCCACCAATGGTGGCGCGGCCGCCGGCAACTGGGCGACGGAATGGCAGGATGCCCACGTGCAGGACGTGGATTGGTACGATTGCTCGTCCGCGCACAGCCAGCCGCTGAACGCGAACCTGAAGGCCTACGCGGCGTGGGCGCTGTGGTGCCGGCTGGGGGCGGATTTGGACCGCGACGAAATTGCCGACGAATGGGAGGAACGGTACGGGGGAACGGGCCGGTTCGGCGGCGGCACAAACGATTTCGACGGCGACGGCACGACCGACTGGGAGGAGTTCGTCCTGGACGCATCGCCAACGAGTTCCAACGCGCCCTTCAAGATCGCCGGCCTGGTGGCGACCAACGTCCCGGCGATGGAAATCGCGACGTCCACGGCCCGCACGTATTCGCTGAAAGCGTGCGACGATCTCGTGGCCGGCGGGTGGACGTCGGTCACCAGCCGCCCGGGGACGGGCGCGGCGATGGGGCTGGCGGACGAAACGGATTTCGCTGGATTTCGCGCCTACCGCGTCGGGGTGTCGGTGCCGTAGCGAATCAGGGCAGGACGACGACGGGGAGGCCTGCGCGCACGGCGCGCACCAGCTTGAGGGCGTCCCAGTTCGTCAGGCGGAAGCACCCGTGGGATTCGGTCTTGCTGACGTCTTCGGGGGCGGGCGTGCCGTGGATGCCGTAGCCGGGGCGGTCGAGGCCGATCCAGGCGAGGCCGACGGGATTGTTGGGCCCGGGGGGAATGCGGAGTTTCTTGGCGATGGTCGCGGCTTCGGGAACCTCGGGAAACAGATCGGGATCGAAGGTGTAGTCGGGGTTTTCGGCCCAGAGAACGACGCGGAGGGTCTCGCCGGCGGGGCGCTTGGCTTTGTCCGCCGCGATCGAGCAGGGGAACTGGGCGACGAGTTTTCCGTTTTCGTCGTAGGCGCGGAGCGTCTTTTGTCCGAGGCGGATTTCGATCTTGGACAGCGGCGGCAAGGGCTTGGACGACACGTCGGGCACGGCGAGGACGGTTCCGGCGGGGGGATCGGGCCAGGCGGCGTCCGGATTGAGGCGGCGGAGGGTGGCGCGGAAGAGATGGAATTTTTCGGCGACGAGTTCCTCGACGGAGGCGTAGCCCATGCGATCCTGCTGCGAGCGTTCGAGCCAGGAAGACGGATATGGCCCAAGCGCGGCGTGGTCGGCGGCGGAAACCGCGTAGGTGGACATGATGCCGTTGGTGGCGCCGAGCGCGGCGCGGACGGAGTCGTCGATTGTTCCGGTGGCGGGCCGGCGGCTGTTCTTTTGCCAGGCGGCGAGGGCTTTTTCGCTCTTGGATCCCCAGCGGCCATCGATGCCGCCGGGTGAAAAGTGGGCGCGGTCCAGCCGCGTCTGGATGGCGAACAAGACGTCCAGCGGCAGGAGGGGCGCGGGCGGCGGCGCCGGGCGCTGGACGAGAGGGGGGGGGGGCGGCGCGGGCGTTGGCAAAAGCCTCGCCGGCGGCGGCGGAAGGGAAGGGGATCCCGGCTCGATCGGGATGCGTACGCAACCCGCCAGCGGCAGGAGGCACAAGACGGCTAGATGCGCCATTCGGCGCAAACGCATGGCGTTCATAATGCAACTATGGCGAAGGCCTTGGCCGAAAACAATTGCAAAGAATCGGCTTGCCGGTACCGTCCGGCTTTCCAAGGTTGCACGGGTCTGCCATACTGCCCGCCATGAACACGGTTTTGTCGGCAGCCATGGTCCTGTGGATTTTCGGCATGGTGATCTATCTTACCAAAGACATGTAGGGGTTCCTGCGTGCCCCCTGCCGTCGCCAAGATCCTCACCGAAATCGCGCTCGACCGCGAATTCGACTATCTCATCCCGGGGGAGTTGGCGGGTCGCGTGCGGATCGGCAGCGTGGTGCGCGTTCCGTTTGGCCACCGCCGCGCGCGCGGCTTCGTCGTCGGCCTCGCCGACCGCTCCGATTTTCCGAACCTGAAAGCCATCGAATCCGTCGCGACCGATTTGCCGTTGTTCGACGAGCAGATGCTGCGCCTCGCGCGCTGGATCGCGGACTACTACGCGGCGCCGTTCGAGAGCGCCATCGCCGCCATCCTGCCCGCCGCCGTGCGCCGCGACGGCGCGAAATTCAAGGAACAGCTCGTCGCCCGCGTTTCCGGGGATGCGGCGCCTTCGGCCGAAGAAGAGTCCGCGCTGGCCAAGAAAAGCCCGAAGCAGGCCGCCGCCTGGGCCTTGTTGAAGGATCGCCGCGAAATGGCCGCCGCCGCGCTGGCGGAGGAAACGGGCGTCTCGCCGGATGGGTTGCGCCGCCTCGAGAAGAAGGGGTGGATTTCGCTGGCGAAAGGCGTGCGGATGCGCGACCCGACCGCGCAGATGAAGATCCTGCCGACCGTCGCTCCGGCGCTGATGGCCGAACAGGTCGCCGCGCTGGAAACCATCCGCAGGGAAATGGCGTCGCCGAAGCCGGGCACGGTGCTGGTGCACGGCGTGACGGGCAGCGGCAAGACGGAGGTCTATCTTGCCGCGATCCAGACCGCGCTGGACGCGGGGAAAGGCGCCATCGCCCTCGTGCCGGAAATCGCGCTGACGCCCCAGACCATCGAGCGGTTCCGCGGCCGCTTCGGCGATACCGTCGCCGTGCTGCACAGCCATCTCTCGGACGGCGAGCGCCACGACGAGTGGCAGCGGATCGCCGCGGGCCGGGCGCGGGTGGTCGTGGGCGCGCGCAGCGCGCTGTTTGCGCCCGTGCGCCCGTTGGGCCTGCTGGTGGTGGACGAGGAGCACGAGCCCGCCTACAAGCAGGACGAATCGCCGCGCTACAGCGCGCGCGACGTGGCCGTCATGCGCGGCCACCTCGAAGGCTGCGCGGTCGTGCTCGGCAGCGCCACGCCTTCGCTCGAATCCTATCGCCACGCGCGCGCCGGGAAATACAAGCTCGTCAAAATGGCGCAGCGCGTGGATCGGCGCCTGATGCCCGCCGTGCGCGTGGTGGACATGCGCGTCGAGGCCGAAAAGGCCGGCGGCGCGCATCTGCTTTCGCAGGAGCTGATCGAAGCCGTCCGCCTGCGCCTCGCGCAGGGGGAACAGACCATGCTGTTCCTGAACCGGCGCGGCTACGCCACGACGGTGATGTGCCCCGTCTGCGGCTTCGTCGAGACCTGCCCGCACTGCAGCGTCAAGATGACGTACCACAAGACGTCGGAAAACATGATTTGCCACGTCTGCGGTTCGGTCCGTCCCGTGCCGGCCCGGTGCGGAAATGCCGAGTGCAAGGCTCCGAACGTCAAGATGGCCGGCGTCGGCACCCAGCGCGTGGAGGCCGCCGTGAAGAAGATTTTCCCCAAGGCCCGCGTCGCCCGGATGGATTCCGACACCACCGGCGCGAAGGACGCCCACGCGAAGATCCTCGGCTCGTTCCGGCGCGGCGACGTCGACATTCTCATCGGCACGCAGATGATCGCCAAGGGGCTGGATTTCCCGAACGTGACGCTGGTCGGGGTGATTCACGCCGACTTGAGCCTGCAGATGCCGGACTTCCGCGCCGCGGAGCGCACGTTCCAGTTGCTGACGCAGGTGGCGGGCCGCGCGGGCCGCGGCGACGTGTCCGGGGAGGTGTTCATCCAGACCTACGCCCCGTTCCATCCCGCCGTGCAGTCGGCCCGCACCGCCGATTTCGAGACGTTCTTCGACCAGGAGATCGAGTTCCGCCGCGAGATGCGGTATCCGCCTTTCACGCGCCTGACGACGGTGCTGTTCAAGGGGAAGGACGAGGCCGCCGTGGACGCCTGCTCCAAAGACTTCGCCGGACAGCTGAAGCCGAAGCTGCCGACGTCCGTGCGCATGACCGGCCCCGCGCCCGCGCCGCTGGCCAAGGCGAAGAACTACTTCCGCGCCCAGCTCCTGCTCTTCGCGGCCACGTCCAGGGACGCCGGGCCCGTCCTGCGCGCCTTTCTGAAGACCTACAAGGCGGCGAAAGGCGTGTTGATCCACGCTTGCGTGGACGCGCTGTCGCTGATGTGAAGCCGGGGAGAAGTTGTGCTGTGAAGCGCCCGCCGGATTTTTGTAGAATGCCGCGCATATCGGAAGGAGCTGTGCCATGACGGATTTCGAAAAACTGGGCGTGTTCTATCTGGGCCGCACGTACGATCCCGAGGCGAAGAAAACGACGGAAGAGCCGTTGCTCTACGACGCGAAGGATTTGACCACCCACGCGGTATGCGTGGGCATGACGGGGTCCGGCAAGACCGGGCTCGGCATCGGCCTGATCGAAGAGGCGGCGATCGACGGCATTCCGTCCATCGTCATCGATCCCAAGGGCGACATGGGCAACCTGCTGCTGGCCTTTCCGGATCTCGCCGCCGGCGATTTCCGTCCCTGGGTGGACGAAGGCGAGGCCGCGCGCAAGCAGATGGGCCCCGACGAATTCGCGGCGAAGACCGCGGAAAGCTGGGCGAAGGGGTTGGCGTCGTGGGGACAGGACGGCGCGCGCATCGCCCGGCTGAAAGCGGCCGCCGATTTCGCGATCTACACGCCCGGCTCCCGCGCGGGACTGCCCCTTTCCATCTTGTCCTCCCTCGATGCGCCGCCGCCCGGATTCGCCGACGACACGGGGGCGCTGCGCGACCGCGTCTCCGCCGCCGTCTCCGGTTTGCTGGCGCTCGTCGGCGTGGAGGCGGATCCCCTCCAGTCCCGCGAGCACATTTTGCTGTCGAACGTCGTCGACCGCGAGTGGCGCGCCGGGAACAACCTCGATCTGATGTCCGTCATCCACGCGGTGCAGGAGCCGGGCCTCGACCGGATCGGCGTTTTGCCGCTGGAGTCGTTCTTCCCGGCGAAGGAGCGCTTCGCGCTGGCGATGCGCCTGAACAACCTGGCCGCCTCGCCGGGATTCTCGGCGTGGACCGAAGGCGAGCCGCTGGACGTCCAGCGGCTGCTCTACACGCCGGAAGGCCGGCCGCGCGTTTCGATCCTCTCGATTTCGCACCTGTCGGACGCCGAGCGGATGTTTTTCGTGACGGTCCTGCTGAACGAGGTGCTGGCGTGGACGCGCCGCCAGACGGGCACCTCGTCGCTGCGCGCGCTGCTCTACATGGACGAAATCTTCGGCTACTTCCCGCCCACGGCCAATCCCCCCTCGAAAACGCCGATGCTGACCTTGCTGAAGCAGGCGCGCGCGTTCGGCCTCGGCATCGTGCTGGCCACGCAGAATCCGGTGGACCTCGACTACCGCGGCCTCTCCAACACGGGCACGTGGTTCATCGGCCGCCTGCAGACGGAACGCGACAAGCTGCGCGTGATCGAGGGTCTGACCAGCGCGGCGGCGGGGGAGGGGCTCGACCGCGCCGAGCTGGACCGCCTGATGGCGAACCTCGGCAGCCGGATTTTCCTGATGCGCAACGTGCACGACGACGCGCCCGTCCTGCTGGAATCGCGCTGGTGCATGTCGTACCTGCGCGGCCCGCTCTCGCCCGCGCAGATGGGGACACTGATGGCGGACCGCAAGTCCGCGGCGGTCCCCGCGGCGGCGGCGCCCCGCGCCGCGCCGTCCTCCGCCGCGGCGGCCAAGACGGTGTTGCCGTCGTCCATCGCCCAGATTTATCTGCGCGCCCCGCATCTGCCCGCCGGCGCGGCGGTGACCTACCGCCCCGCGCTGTTCGCCTCCGCCCGCATCCATTTCGTGGATCTGAAGCAGAAGCTGGATGCATGGCAAACGGTGCGGCATCTCGTGCTCCCGGATCCGGCCGGAGGGAATCTGCTCTGGACCGAGACTCGTCCCGCGCCCGAAGGGGAGGGGCGCGAGCCGCTGCCGGGAGCCGCCCACGAAGGCGTTCCGGCGGATCTGGCCGGCGCCCGGCGCTACGCGCAGCACGAAAAGGACTACAAGGCATTCCTCTCCGAGGCGTTCACGCTGGAGCTGGCCAGCCTGCCCGCGCACAAGCTCGTGGCCCGTCCCGGAGAGAGCGAAGGCGACTTCCGCATCCGCGCCGGCCAGCTCCTGCGCGAGAAGCGCGACGGGGAGATCGACAAGCTGCGCAAGAAATACGCCGCCAAGCTCGACGGGCTGGCCGAACGCGAACGCCGCGCCGCCGCCAAGGTCGAGAACGAGAAGGCCCAGCTTTCGCGCCAGCGCATGGGCACGATGGTCAGCTTCGGCGCCGCCGCGCTGTCGGTGCTGCTCGGCCGCCGCGCGGGCGGCATGGGCCGCGCCGCGACGGGCATCGGCTCGATGGCCCGCAGCGGCAAAGAGAAGCTGGACGTCCAGCAGGCCGGCGAAACGCTGGAAACCGTCCGCCGGCAACGGGCCGAGCTGGAATCCGAAGCCGAGCGGGAAGTCGCGCGGGCGGCGCAAGCCTACGATCCGGCCGGCCTCTCGCTCGCGACCGTGCGCGTCGAGCCGCGCCGGACCGATACCGCCATCCAGCAAATGGCCCTGGCATGGATTCCGTGCGTGCCCGATTCGTTCGGCGCCCTGCGGCCCGCCATCGAAATCTGAAGCGCCGGTCCAAATTTGCCGTTCGTTTCGGAAGCGGGCCGTGCTAGGGTTCCCGCGTGAAGAAACGAGCGCGCACGTGGGTTTTGTCGGTCGCCGCCGGGCTTTTCTGGGCCGGGCCGTGCGCGGCGTCCATGCTCCAATTCGACGTCGATCCGTTCTACAAGGATTCGGTGATGCAGGGGAAGTTCGGCGACGTGCCGGTGTATTTTTTCCTCGGGCCTTCGCCGACGATGGAAAAGGCGGTGGTTTCGTTCATCGCCTCGGCGGACCAGACGCTGGACGTGTGCGTCTACGACCTGGATCTGCCGGAGTTCGCCCAGGCCCTGCTGGACGCCCACGCGCGCGGGGTGAAGGTCCGCGTGATCATCGCCGACGACAACGCCGCGAAGGCCTACGCCGTGGCCGACCACCTGCAGCAGATGGAAAAGGCGGGCATTCTGACGCTGGCCCACAACCGCTCGGGCCTGATGCACAACAAGTTCATGATCGCCGACGGCCTGCGCATTTGGACGGGTTCCTACAACCTGACCCGCAACTGCTCGCGGTTCAACGACAACCACGCCATCGTTCTGGAAAGCCGGGAACTGGCCGAGAACTACGAGAAGGAATGGCAGGAAATCTTCGAGAAGCGCCACGGCAAGCGCTTCGCCTATCCCACGCCGCATCCCAAAGTAAACGTCGGCGGGGTCGTCGTCCACAA
This sequence comes from Kiritimatiellia bacterium, assembly GCA_050176815.1. Lineage (GTDB taxonomy): Bacteria > Verrucomicrobiota > Kiritimatiellia > CAIQIC01 > Lenti-01 > Lenti-01. The sequence continues at coordinate 3,728 of JBFXHR010000024.1, read as the reverse complement.
CCTCTTCACGCCCGAGGACGACGTGCGCGGCGCGCTCGTCGCCGAAATGGACCGGGCCACCAACGAGATCGCCATCATGGCGTTTTCCTTCACCGATCCGGCGATGACCGAGGCCGTGAAGCGGGCCATCGAACGGCAGGTGCGGGTGGTGATCGTGCTGGATTCGGGCATGGCGACGCATCCGGGCGCGAACACGAAGGCCTTGGAGGCCATGGGCGCGAACGTGCGCATGTCGCCCGGCGTCCTGCTGCACCACAAGGTCATCGTGCTGGATCGCCAGACCGTCGTGCTGGGTTCGGCCAATTTTTCCGGCGGCGCTTTCGACCGCAACGACGAGAACGTGCTGATCGTGCGCGCGCCGAATTTCGCGCAGGCCATGTTGCGGGAAGCCATCCGTTGCTGGCGGGCGGAACCCTATTCTATTACCAAGTGGCGGACGCTCCTGCCGGCGGGAATGTAGGGGGGAATGGGGAGGCGCCTGTGTTTCCATTATTCCGACTGTTTGAGGCTGGATTCCAAAGCGCATTTCGGGACGCGAAGCGTAACAAGAAACGAACATTAAGTCCGTTGACAGTTGGCAGGCGGGGGGAATAGCTTTGACTCTATTGAAGGATGTTTGCGGATAGGGCGATGAATTCCATCCATCGGCATGGAAAACAGGGCGGGTGGGCAGGTCGATGGGATGCGGCGTGATTTGAAAAATCGAAGGAGAAGGGCCATGAAGAAATTGCTGGTTTTTGCGGTGGCGGCGATGCTGTCGGGTGCGGCGTTTGCGGCGACGGGTTGGTATCAGGACTATGTCTTGGTGAGCAACAACGGAGGGGCCGACGGCTATTACTGGATTGGGGACGATCCTGGTTTCGGCACGCAATTTGCCGGATCGACCTTCAATATCACCTACGGCCAGGCGCTGGATTTGGGCGCCGATATGAAGTACTGGAGCGACAACCAGGACCGCACCGGCGGCGCCTTCTATTGGAAAATCGACAGCGGGTCGTTCACCGAAGTCCTCTGGGCGCATAGTTATCTAGGCGGCAACGATTACCAGGGGTTGGAACCGACGGAAAACAACGTTGCCGCGGGGCTCAACGTCGGCAGCTACGCGGTTGCGGTCTATGCCAAGAGCTGGGGCAGCAGCCAAGGCGACAGCTATTTGAGCAACGCCGGCAACAACTACGTCGCGAGTCTGGTGATCGGCAAGGCGACCCCGACCATCACGACGAATCCGACGGCATCGGCCATTGTCTACGGCGACACGCTGGCCGATTCGGATTTGACCGGCGGCGCGGCTTCGGTGGGCGGAACCTTCGCCTTCACGACGCCCGCGACCGCGCCGGATGCAGGCACGGCGGACCAGTCGGTGACCTTCACGCCGACGGACACGACCAACTACAACGCCGTGGTCTTCAACGTGGGCGTGACGGTGGACAAGGCCGACCAGACGATCGATTTTCCGGCCATCGGCAACCAGCTGACGACCAACGAGGTGGTTTTGTCGGCGACGGCCACCAGCGGCCTGGACGTGGATTTCTCCGTGGCCAGCGGCCCGGGCAGCATTGACGGCGGAGTATTGACCTTTACCGGCGAAGGCACGGTGAGCATCGTGGCCGCGCAAACGGGCGATTCCAACTGGAATGCGGCGCCGGACGCGACCAACACCTTCGACGTGACGGAGCCGGCGTTGGCCGTTGTGGTCAACAAGGACGGCGTAAACGTGCGCGAGGCGGGCGAAGGGCGATTCTTCGTGCGGTTGAACCAGGAACCGCCGGGCAACGTCACGGTCGCCGTGGCCCGGGTTTCGGGCGACGAAGAGATCACGCTGCAGGGCCCGGCGAGCATCGTCTTCAAGCCGGCGGACTGGTTTGCGTGGCGCCGCGTGACGCTTGAGGCCGCGGCGGACGGGGATACCGCCGGCGAGACGGCCACGTTCGAAGTTTCGGGGACGGGCGTGGAATCCGCTTCCATCGAGGCGACGGCGCTGGACGACGACGGGATCAGCGAGAACATCGCGCTGGGGGCCGCCATCGCGGGCTTCCGCGCCGGCGCACTGCCGCGGGCGATCGATGGCGTCTCCACCGTCAGCACCAACTATGCCTATACGATCTGGACGAACCCCGCGCAGGGCACCATCACGATGGACCTGGGGGAGGGCGCGACGGTTTCGCGGGTGCGCCTGCTGAACTGGGACTGGGACAACCGGTACCACCGCTACACGGTCGAGTCTTCCACGAACGGGACGGCGTGGACGACGCTGCTGGACGCCAGCGGAACCGACCGGCAGGGGTGGGACGATTGGGCCTTCTCCAGCCAGAACCTCCGCTACCTGCGGTTCACGGGGCTGTCGAACTCGGTCAACAAGGGCATTTGCGTCGCCGAGTGGGAAGTGTACGGCACGCGGCCGCCGCTGCCGCAGCCGGTGATCATGGCGACGAACGTGCTGGTGCGGGAAAACGGCGAAGGGCGCTTCTACGTGCGGCTGGACCAGGCGCCGTCGGCGGAGGTCTCCGTCTCCGTGACCCGGAGCTCCGGGGACGCGGGGATCGCCGTGCAGGCGGGGAGCGAGACCGTGACATTCGATCCGGCGGACTGGGCCGAATGGAGGCCGGTGACGCTGGAAGCGGCGGCGGACGGAAACAGCGCCAACGAGACGGCGACGTTCCTGCTGTCGGGGAGCGGCACGGCGGACCAGACGGTGGACGCGGTGGCGCTGGACGACGACATCGGCGAGAACCTGGCGCTGGCCTCCGGCGGCACCGTGGCCTCGGGAACGCGCGTGGGCCGGCCGGCGCAAGTAAACGACGGCGTCCACGCCGTCAGCACCAACTACGCCTACACGTTCTGGTCGAACGCGCCGCAAGGCACCCTCACGCTGGACCTCCAGGCCGAATCGACGGTTTCGCGGGTGCGCCTGCTGAACTGGGACTGGGACGAGCGGAGCCACCGCTACACGATCGAGTCCTCGCTGGACGGGACGTCCTGGGCGACGCTCATCGACGCCAGCGGAGAGGACTGCCAGGGCTGGGACGACTGGGCGGTGGAAGACGAATCGATCCGCTACCTGCGGTTCACTGGGCTGACGAACTCGGTCGACAAAGGCATCTGCGTCGCCGAATGGGAAGTCTACGGCGAACGGATCTTGCCGCCGCTGGTGGAGTTCTCGAAGGCGGAGACGCTGGTGCGCGAAAACGGCCAGGGCCGCTTCTACGTGCGCCTGAGCCGGGCGCCGGCGGACGACGCGACGGTGGCGGTCTCGCGTTCGGCGGGCGACGCGGACCTCACGGTCCTGAGCGGCGGATCGCTGACGTTCACGCCCGCGAACTGGAGCGTCTGGCAGGCGGTGACCCTGTCGGCGGCGGACGACGAAGACGCGGACGACGGGACGGCGACGTTCCAGGCGACCACCGCCGGCGAGGATCCGCAGGAAATGGCCGCGGCGGAACTCGACGGCGACTCCGGGACGAATCTGGCCATTGGCGGCAGGGTCACGGGTGGATCCCGGGGCGCGCAGGCGATCGACGGCATCCACGCCGTGAACAGCAACTACGCCTACGTGAATTCGACGAGCGTTCCGCCGGGGTCGCTGAAGCTGGACCTCAAGGCCTCGAAGACGATCTCGCGGATCCGGGTGCTGAACTGGGATTGGACCTACCGGGTCCATCGGTACACGATCGAGTCTTCCGCAAACGGCGTGGACTGGACGCCGCTGGTGGACGCCAGCGGGGAAGACC